>CAVPKN010000043.1:0-66922 GCA_963705695.1 uncultured Chlamydiales bacterium | reverse complement strand
TCGGACTTCCCGGGACATTCCGCGAGGTCGACCTGGCCGATCGGGCCGCGACCGCGGCTGCCCTGGAGGCGATCGTCGGCGAAGGCACTGTCGATGCGGTGGTCAATAATGTGGGTTACGCGCGGTTCGGCCGGATCGGCTCGATCGACCTGGATGATCTGTTCGCCACCATGATCAAAATATCGATACCGCTTGTAATTTTGGAAAGCCGGTAAGCGAGGGAACGATTGAAGAGATGAGCGATTCTCTTTTTCACACTTTTACCGATAATGATCGTCGTTATCTCCTCTTGCTCAGACATACGCTGGATGCCGCTAGGGATGTCACTATCTTGTATCGTGATGACCCTGGCACCCAGCTCATGGGCCAGCGCAAAATTTCTAGCTGTAGAGGCGCTTTCTTCATCACTCTATTCCTCCCCGGCATCTATGTGAAGTACGATCGAGGGGGGCACGGAGCATCGAGGTAAGTCTTCGCGTCATCCGGATTAGAGTGTCGCGCATATGAGTTCTCACTGGTTCGATACAACCAGTAACCGCTCCCTTTGCCGCCATTTTCGTTCTGCAGCTCCTGCCAACTCGTGAAGTTCTTGATCGACTTTTTCTGCTGTTAAACGGAGAGCGATCTCTCGAAGGGCAGTCAAACGATCCTCTTTGAAAAAATTTTCAAGAGCAATTTTTGAAAATTCCCCTGTGTAGACTTCCTCTTTGAACGTTGCAGGAGTGCAGAAGGGGTGATATCGACAACTTCAATTTCACTCGCCTCCTCTAAAATGAGATCGGGAACGGTCTCTCTGATTTTGATCGCAGTGATCTCTTCGATAATGTCTTTAAAGCTTTCTACGTGTTGGATATTGAGGGTCGTATAGACATCGATCCCATGATTTAAAATTTCGATCACATCTTGCCACCGTTTCAAATGTTTTGATCCTGGGACATTGCTATGTGCCAACTCATCGACCAGAACCAAACTGGGTTTGATTGAGATGATTGTTTCTACGTCGAGTTCTTTAAATGTCTTCCCTTTATATACGATTGCTTTTTCTGGGATAATTTTCAGATTTTCGAGCAGTTTTGCCGTCTCTGCCCGCCCATGGGTGTCGACGATCCCTACCAAGAAGATCGACCTCCTCTCTCTTTTTCTGTGCTGCCTCTAACATCGTATAGGTCTTCCCAACACCTGCTGACATCCCCAGAAAATTTTTGAGCCGCCCACCCCCTTTTTTCCAATCACTTGGAATTTTTCAGCGGCCATTGGAGGGCTCCTTCTCTAAACGATCGAGGGCTAAATTGAGTAGAAGAACATTGACACAAGGGATTCCTGAGAAAATTCATCCATCGCCTCTCAGTATGCGCGTTGATTAATCGGATCATCAAATCGCGACTCTTGTTTCTCTGTTTAGCAATTCTTTCGACTTGAAACAAGGCGCAATTGACGGAGATATGCCCATCTATATTATCTCCCCGAAGCATAAAGCAATTCACTCGGAATCTCTGCGAGCTTTACCCCCGACACTGCAGCCACGGCTTCCCCTCTTTTTTGCTACACTCTCTTTTAACTGAACATTTGTAGGGCCCCAATTGCTTCCTCCCGAAGGGAGTGGATTGTAATCGATAAATGAAGGCCTGGGCCAAAAATACGCTGTTTCTCGAACCGTTGAGCGATTAGGGCAGACCCTATAGGCCGCTGATCGTCTATCACCACACTCCCATTTGCCCTCCTTGAGGTGCTCAATTGGGCAATCGCAGTGATTGCCAGAGGATAAAGGAGGCCTGTTAGCAGGGTCATCCAAAGGAACACTTCACCGCTCTTAAAAAAATCATACAATTCTCTCAACAAAGTAATCACCATATCTAGCAATTTGATCCCAATAAACGGAGCGATCACTCCCCCTACGCCATAAATCAAAACGTTACGTAGGAGCCTCTCATAAGCAGTTTCCGCATGGTAATGGACACCTCGCAGAGCAATGGGGATCAATGCAACAATAATCAATGCATTGAAAATCACAGCGCTTAAAATGGCGCTCTTGTGGCGTATGGAGTCCCATAACGTTGAAATGAGTTAATGGACCATGAGAAGCTGGAGTGGGGCGATAAAGGGTGCCTAACATCGCTGGGATAATGGCGAAATATTTGGCCACATCGTTGGCAATGCTAAAAGTCGTCAGTGCACCACGCGTGATCAGAAGTTGTTTACCAATTTCTATGATCTCAATTAATTTCGTGGGGTTGCTATCGAGATCGACCATATTTCCTGCTTCTCGAGAAGGCTGTGTCCCAGGTATTCATGGCCACACCGACATCGGCCTGTGCTAAAGCCGGAGCATCGTTTGTCCCATCTCCTGCCATCGCAACGAGATGCCCCGCTGCTTGTTCGAACTTGATTCTCTCCAATTTACTTTCTGGAGTCGCCTCGGCAATAAAATCATCCACACCCGCTTCAGCAGCAATGGCAGCAGCCGTACGCGGGTTGTCCCCTGTCACCATGACCGTCTTTATCCCCATCTTTCTTAACTGAGAATAGCTCTCGAATCCCCCCTTTAATCACATCTTTCAAATGGATCACTCCAATGATCCGTCGATCATTGCTCACAAGGAGGGGGGTCCCCCCTTGCCGTGTGATCTTTTCAATCTCTGCTTTGAGTGATAAAGGGAGAAATCCCTCCATCTGTTCCACATATTTAGTGACCGCATCTACAGCCCCCTTACGGATCGATCGGACGATTTTTCCTTCCCCATCGATCACATCGACACCGCTCATTTTTGTGAGCGCTGAAAAAGGGATAAATTTGAAATGGGAGGTGTCGACCTCCTCGGCACGGGAAATTAAACGACGTTTTGGCCAAGACGACAATCGATCGCCCTTCCGGGGTCTCATCTGAAAGAGAGGCCATTTGGGACAATTTAGCTAACTCTTGCATGTCGTTTTCGATGGCGGGAATAAAACTCACAGCCATCCGGTTCCCCCATGTGATCGTCCCTGTTTTGTCTAGCATGAGAAGATCGACATCGCCTGCTGTTCCACACTTTTTCCACTTTTAGCAATGACATTCGCCGGATCAGGCGATTCATGCCGGCAATCCCTATGGCACTCAAAAGAGCACCTATCGTGGTTGGGATCAGGCAGACCAAAAGAGAGACAAGGATCGGAACTGGAAACATTTTCCAAAGTAGGCTCTTTCGCTTGATTGGTGCTGAAGTCCACAAAGAGTTTTAACGAGGCAACGGTCAATATAAAAATAAAGGTAAGGGCAGAGAGAACGATATTGAGGGCAATCTCATTGGCAGTTTTTTGCCGATACGCGCTTCGATGAGGTGGATAATCCGATCGAGAAAGGTGTTCCCTGGTTCTGAGGTGATTTTGATTTTGAGTTGATCGCTGACCACCTTAGTGCCCGCAGTAACGCAACTTCCGATCACCCCCGCCGCTCTCTCTCGAATGACCGTCGCTGATTCCCCCGTATTCGCCCCATCATCGACTGCGGCAATCCCCTCGACCACCTCTCCATCTGCTGGGATAATATCGCCCGCCTCACACAGAACTACACTCCCTTTTTTTAAAAGAGCCGCCGAGATCCTTTCGATTTTACCCTCATCGATCCGTTTAGCAATGACTTCGACTTGCATCTTCCTCAAACTGGCTGCCTGAGCCTTTCCTCGACTTTCAGCAATTGAGGCTGCGAAATTAGCAAATAGAACAGTAAACCATAACCAGAGGGCGATTCGTGAAGATTAAACCAGGAGATCGAGCGGTAGACGATCTCATCGATCACATAGGCGTGGAAAAGATCGCTCCAAGATAGGCAACAAAGATCACCGGATTGCTAATTGCACCTTTGGGGATAAGATCGAGAAAGGCATGTTCATGATGCTCTCGATGAGGATGTCATATTTTATCCGAATGTCTCTCCCGCAACATGAGAAAATGTTCCATAATAGGAGCCAGACAAGAGCAGGGAAAAAGGTCGACAGGGCTCCAACGATCAAAATGACCGCTAAAAGTAAAAACAGAAATAGAAAATTATGGGTTTAAAAAATGCCTTGAGAGGAGGGGATCTCCTTTTTTTGGGCCAGGGTTCCGGCAATGGCAATGCTCGGAAGAAGGATCGCAACCCGGCCTCAAAACATAGAAAGGGTCAGGATCTTATTATAAAAATTGGTATTATACGCTTCGAAATGCGCTCCCGGTATTCCCCGCAGTTGAGGAAAAGAAATAAAGAATTTCACTCAGACCGGGGCCCCCCCATTGCCCAACTCAGCAAGTGCAGCAGGCAAAACGGCAGCAAGTGGTGAGGAGATCAGAGATTAATGAAGGACAGGGAGCCAAGATGACCATACACACCCATTGCACCTCCCTCTTCTCAATTTTTTTCCCCAGATATTCCGGAGTTCTTCCCACCATCAAACCAGATAAAAAAAGGGTGATCAACACAAACATCAACATCGAACACATCCCAACCCCGATCCCGCCAAAAATGAGTTCTCCTAACATGATATTAAATAGAGCGACCCCACCTGATAGTGGAGAGAGGCTACTCAACATGGCATTCACCGATCCATTTGCGGTGCATGTGGTTGTTACCGACCACATCAGGGTGGGAATAATCCCATCCGCGTCTCTTTTCCCTCTAATAGCGGATACGCTTGCAATACGGGGTCGTGTACCCTCTCAGAATAAATGGAGAGAGCTAATCCGGCGCCCCAGAGAAGAAACATGGTTAAAAAAAGGAGCCACCCATGTTTTCTTGAACCCATTAAAGAGCCATAAGTATAGGTCAAAGCCGCTGGTATCAATACGATGGCTAAAAGCTCCACAAAATTAGTCAAACCATTGGGATTTTCAAAAGGGTGTGCGCTATTGGCACCAAAAAATCCTCCACCATTGGTTCCCAACTGTTTGATCGCGACTTGGGAGGCTGCGGGACCGAGAGGAATGACCTGTTCCCGATTTTCCAGTGTGGTCAAATGGATGTAAGGGGAGAGAGATTGGACCACGCCTTGAGAGACTAAAAAGAGCGCCATCAACACCGAAAGGGGAAGGAGCAAATAAATGACTGTGCGAACGATATCAACCCAGAAATTGCCGATTGTCCGAGAGAGTTTTCGTGAAAAACCACGAGTGAGAGCCAAAAAGGCCGCCATTCCCGTAGCAGCACTGAGAAAATTTTGGACCGTAAGACCACACATTTGAGTCAAATAGCTCATGGTGGTCTCACCGGAATAAGCTTGCCAATTCGTGTTTGTGACAAAGCTCATCGCTGTATTGAGTGCCAGAGGCCACGGGAGGGATTTCATCCCTTCTGGGTTGAGAGGAAGTGCGTATTGGAAAAGCTGTAGGGCAAAAAGAGCGATCAAGCCGATAAGGTTGAACCACAGCATCGCCCGCCCATACCTTTTCCACCCCATCTCTTCTTCAGGATGGACACCGGCTAAGCGGTACGATAGCTTTTCAAGTGGCGCCAAAACAGGATGGAGAAGGGTTAGCTCCCCCCGAAACACCTTGGCCATATACCCGCCCAAAAGGGGTGTGCATCCCACGAGTAAAAGAGCAAAAAATGAGATCTGAATCCCGTCCAAAATCCCCATTCAAAACTGCTCTGGGTAAATCAAGGTATAGACCAAATAAATCAGCAAACCAATCGCTACGATCCCGGCCAGTATAAAATCGAGTGACATACACTACTCATGCTCTTGTTAATATTATTTTTCAAAAAATATCCTTGCGCCTAGGATGCGGCATATGCGCAGAAGAGCAGTCCTCCTCCTTTTCCTCACTGTTCTCACAGGGTGCAATTGGGAACCTCCCTTGCAATATCCTTGTATGGAGATCCCATGCAGCTGGCGTTTTGCAAGCGATGAGGGAACGACTCTTGCCAATGCACGATGGTGGGAGAGTTTAGGGGATCCTATTTTAGATACACTGATCTTGACTGCCCTACAAATAACTCTACGACCTCAAAGTCGCCTATAGCACGTGTTTGTGAGTACTTTGCCAAATATCAGACTCCCAGACCCCCCTCTTTCCTCAAATCGATCTCGAAGGCACTGTCCTCAAGGAAAAACTCCCAGAACGAACCCTTTTTGTTCCCCCAGGATTTGATCCGATTACCCCCTTTTACCAATATGAATTTAATCTCTCCTACGAAACTCATTTTTGGGAAAAATCCGCAACCAGGCGCGCGCGGCTTATGAAGAGGCCTTGGCATCAATTGAGAGCAAAAAGAACGGTGTATCCTCCAACTTCTTCGTTAGCAGTGTTGCAGAGGCTTATGTCACATTGAGAGAACTCGATCGGGAACTGGAGATCAGCCAGGAAACCTTGAAAGAGAAGGGAGAGTATTTAAGGTTAGCCCGACTCCGCTTTGAGGGGGGATTGACCTCAGAAATCGAAGTGACACAAGCAGCCTCTCTCTGATGACGAGGCCTTAGCCAATGTGACAGTATTGGAGGAAGAAATACCGCAGCAAGAAAATTTAATCAGTGTTCCATTGGGCAAAGCTCCACACGCATCACTCGGGGCAAATCGATTACAGAGTTCACCTTCCCCTGCACAGTTCCTGCAGGCCTTCCTTCTGAGCTGCTCCTCCGTCGCCCAGATATTGTAGCCGCTGAGGATCACCTTCTGGCTGCCAATGCTGAGATCGGCGCAGCCAGAGCTGCTTTTTTTCCTCAAATCACGCTAACGGGTCTCTATGGGGATCGATCTTTCATGAAACACCTCTTCACCGCTGCTTCGCGGATGTGGCATATTCCGAATCACGTTTTTACAACCTCTGGTTTACCGGTGGGAAACTCACCGGTGAATTGCAAGAGGCCTGGGCAATCAAAAGGAGGCGCTTTTCACCTATCAGCAAACGATCCTTGTTGCCTTCCGCGAAGTGAATGATGCCCTCATTGCTTTAGAACAAACTAAAAATTAATTAGCGCGGCAAGCGGATCGCGTTGCTGCTACAAAACAATATCTTTATCTCTCATGGCTCCGCTATTACGAGGGCAAACCGATTACCTCACCGTCCTCAACGCTGAACAGGAATATTTTGACTCTCAAATTAGCCTCACCCAAGCTGAAGGTGACCTTTTCACTGCCCTAGTTGAACTCTATAAAGCCTTAGGCGGGGGGTGGGTCCTCGATGCCGATGACAATCTGCTTTGCCAAAAATAGTCGAATTAAGTTATTGAATCTCTAGAATATTTAAAAATGCATGCAAGGAGTAAAGCTCATGAACGTTGTCCCCTTCACAGCTCAGCCTCCCTTCTTAGATCCTTCGACACATATTGAGACTTCCATTTACAGATTGCCTCCCGAAATCCATGAGAAAATACTTCAAATGGTCGATTTAAGAAGCCTATTAAATTTTTCCGTGTCTAGTCATAGCTTTCATGCGTTTATCTCAGAAAAAAATTCAATTTGGGAGGCGATAGCCTTCAGCTTCTCCTTTCAATTTACTTCACCGATCACTCGAGTCACTGTCCGTGGCGCCTATCAAGAGAAAAAAGAGTATGAAAAATTAATCTATTCAAAGCTCGCTTTGGGAACACATTTAGGATCTGAGATCTGCAAGAAGATCGAAAGACTGCCCATTTGGAGAGGGGATTCCGCGCAGATTGAAAGCATCGTAATAAATCGAAGCCTCCCGCTGCCTCAGCACAACGGAAAACAATGGGAATCTCAAAATTTTAAAGTTTCCATTGGTGATACTCTTTATCTCCTTCGACTGGCGACGGAAAGCAAAGATTCACGTATTATTAGGATTCAAGGAGATGCTCAAAAGAGCACCCTCCTCTTCTACGAGTATTATGATATGGGTGCCACGGGATATGAACTCAATCCAGAACTGGTTCATGCCGATCCTAGGCTCGTCGAAGATGCGATCTCTAATGCATGGAACATGCTAAAAGATTATTTGGACGACCAATTTCTTGTGAATCAAAAATAGACTGTAGTCTGGATTCCTGGGTTTTAACAACATCGTGATCCGCAACGATGACAAAAAAAGAGCTCTTCTCTTATTTTTTTGATACTTTCTATCGTTTTTATCGTTGTATCATTTTAAGTTGCACCCGAATTGCTGCTATTTCTTGACATTTGAGGATAATGTTCGATAGAGTTTTCCCAAAAATAACCTGAGTTTTACGCCGTGTGCAACTTTTTTGCCACTCAGGAGCGAGCGAGGCAAAGCCAGATCAACATGGCCTAAAATTCAGGTAAAAATAAGGGAAAGATATGGAAAATGACCTTCCTCTTTGGAACCTCATGAGTCTCTTTTGCCGCTCCCATCCTTGGCATGGAGTCGACATGGGGGAAGATGCCCCAAATGAGATTCATTGCTACATTGAGATTGTCCCCACAGACACTGTCAAATTCGAACTCGATAAATCAACCGGCCTTCTCAAAGCAGATCGACCGCAAAAATACTCCAATCACTGCCCCACCCTCTATGGTTTAATCCCTCAAACCCATGCAGGTAAAAGGGTGGGGGATTATTGCGCCCAAAAAGCGCACCGCACAGGCATTTTGGGAGATAACGATCCCCTCGACATCTGCATCCTGACCGAAAAGACCATCTTGCGAGGTGACATTCTAGTCACTGCAATTCCGATTGGGGGAATTCGGGCGATCGATGGGAATGAAGCCGATGATAAGATCATCGCCGTGCTCAAAGGGGATTTGATCTACGAGCACGTGAAAGATATCAAAGATTGTCCCGAGAATTTACTCGATCGGCTAAAACATTATTTTGTCACTTACAAAGAATCGGCCGAGGAGTTAATCCACCATAGGCAGCGTAGAATGGAGATCATTGAAGTCTATAATCGCATTGAAGCTTTGGAAGTCATTAACCTCGCACAGCAAGACTACGATGAACTTTTTCCAAAAAACAGGGAACTCTTGCGACGGATTATGTCTACATAAATGATTGTAACTGCCGACAAAGCTCTTTGGCTTGTGGGAATGTGGCAAGCTCATCCGCTTTCTTTAAAGCTACCCATCTGCTATCGGCAATTTCACTCTCTTGAAGCTGAATCCTCCCTTTGACCAAAGCGACCCAGTAAAAGACCGTTTTGCTGATTACTGTGCCTTGATGGCGGAAAAAATAGTGCTCTTCAAATGGGGGAATATCTAAATACCGATCAATCAGGAGACCTGTCTCTTCTCTCAACTCTCTTTCCGCGGCACACTGCCCCTCCTCTCCCCTATCAGCATGCCCTTTAGGAAAGGCCCAAAACCCTTTTTCATGAAATACCATCAACACCCGCCACCCTCTCCCCCTCCTCTGCAGCGGAATCACCCCATAAGACGTCTCTCTTTTCACCATACCAACCTAAACCAATCGTGCACGCACCCGTCGCTTATCGCCCACTTTCGAGCTAAGATTTGCGGGAAAAAATTTAGACTCGAAAGGCATTTTTTTCAATGAACAAAAAATAACAGGATCGGCCTTTGGCAGGCAAGATCCCGCAAAAAAGAAATTTTAGAAGCTTTTTAATTGTCTAAGATCAAGGCATTTTCGTGAACGAGCCCGAGCCCGGGCTCGTTCACGAAATAAAATTTATTTTTGACTGGGTGGAACCAGGGGCCCCATTCCGACTGGGCATAAAAAAAACGTGCATGACGTATGGGGTATTTGTATGCGCGTCTCTGACAAAGTTCAGGGTTAAGACCCTGTGCCCAAAGTGACCTACAAACGTCTTTGGTAGAGCGTTTGGTCTCAGTGAAACCGCCGTCAGAGACGATCCTAGCTCTAGATAGAGCGAGCATGACCTCCATATGCCACTGATCCCTCTTTTTTGGGCAGGAACCTTGTAAGGTTCGTGCGCATCTATGGCCCAAGCAGTTTTAAGAGTTAGTTTTAAGAGTTAATTAACTCTTCCGGAAACACCGTCCGGCAGCCTGGGTAAAGGTTTGTGGTTGCTGTTGCCCAGAGGGAATGCGGGGGCACGTTCTCCGCAGATACTTATTAGACAACTATTTAAAAAAAATGTTCAGTGGTTATATTTCAATTGTTTTTTATCTCACGAATGGAGCAAAAACAACGGTTGAATTGTGACCCCCAAACCCAAAGGAATTAGAGAGGGCGACATTAATTTTTAGCGACTGCGCAACGTGAGCTACAGGATCGATCTCTCTCAGTCCTGGTTCGGGATCATCTAAATTAATGGTAGGGTGCACCTTACCTTTTCTGATTGCCATGACAGTAGCAATCGCTTCAATCCCTCCTGCTGCGCCTAAGCAATGACCAATCATCGATTTAGTGGCATTCATTTTGAGATTTTTGGCATGGGGTCCAAATACTTTATGGATCGCTTCAATCTCAGCCATATCGCCAAGGGGAGTCGATGTCGCGTGCGCATTGATATAGTTAATTTCTTCCTTGGAAACTCCGGCATCTAGAAGTGCCTTTTCGATACACTGAGAAATCCCCATACCATCTTCCCGAGGGGCTGTGACATGGAAGGCATCGCATCCGACAGCTCCCCCAAGATATTCACAGAAAATTTCGGCTCCCCTCGCCTCTGCATGTTCTAAGCTTTCTAAGAGGAGGACACCCGCTCCCTCTCCCATGACAAAACCATCCCGTCCCCTATCCCAAGGACGAGACGCTCGATGAGGAGCTTCGTTTCTTTCTGAAAGCGTTTTGTTAGCGATAAATCCTGCAAGACCAACAGGGTAGACAGCTGCCTCCGATCCTCCACATAACATGAGATCGGTGTCTCCAAGCCGGATATGGTTTGCAGCTGCGACAATGCTGTAGTTGGCAGTAGCGCATGCTGTTGAGATCGAATAGTTGGGTCCCATGAAACCGAGATCGATCGCCAATAGGGCACCTCCCATATTGGTGATAATATAGGGGATAAAGAAGGGCGTTAACCGGCGTAACCCCTTCTCACTCATGGCAACAGTCCCTTCGTAGAATGTTTTCAGTCCCCCCATTCCAGAACCGATGATCACGCCGCACCGGTTTTTATCGAGACGTTGCAGAATATCGGGAGTCACCTGCCCCATTTCTAAAGCTTTCTTACCTGCAACCGTTGCATACCTGATGAAAGGGTCGATGCGACGATCTTGCTTCCGTTCGATATACCTACTGGTATCAAATTCAGGTACTTTAGAAGCAAAGCGAGTGGGGTAATCGTCACAGGGGAAATGGGTGATTAGAGAGACGCCACTTTGGCCAGCTAGCAAACTATCATAAAAAACCTCTACATCGTTTCCAAAACAAGAAACGATCCCCATCCCAGTAACAACAATCCTCTTTTTATTCATAGCCACCAAATTTAAGATCGATGATTTCCCCTTCGTGCCATAATTCTTCCAAACGGTATTTATCGCGCAGACCAGGTTTGAATAGATGGATCACAATATCCAAATAATCAATCACCACCCACTCTCCTTGATCCAATCCCTCGACGTGTGCTGGCACATCCCCCTCTTTTTTTAATTTCTCAATAATCTCTTTCGCTAATGCGACCACATGTTTATCAACATTACCTTCTGCTATCAAAAAATAGTCGGTCAGGGTTGAAATGCCACGGACATCAAGGGCAAGGATATTAAAACCCTTTTTATCGAAAAGAATTTGCCCAATAACATTGATACTCTCTAAATTATCTTTTTTCATTTTTTCGACAGCGGCAACATTCCTAAGTAAGGAACGAAAAAAAATATTTTATAGAGGGCTAAGAAGATGCGCTGCTTCTTTTCTCATTTTTTACAAAAGAATATAATTGATTTTCATATATATAGTCCAGCACTTTACCAGGTAAAAAGTGGCCACAATATAGATTTTTTTTGATACGATCTCTAATCTCTGTAGCGCTGATTTCCAACTGACGTGTCAAAACCACTCCCCGCTCGATGGCTCCCCGTATTTCCTCTGCAAAACCAAGGTCAGGTAATCTTTTTATCAATTCGGAATGCATTCGAGACCCGATCAGCAAAGGGAGGAGGCGGATAATTTCTAAGGGCTCTTTCCATTTCGAGAAATGGATCAAACTATCCTCACCAAAAATCAAATAAAAATGGTGTTGCGGATACTTTGTTAAAATCTCTCTTACTGTATCAACTGTGAAAGAAGGGGGGGGGCGTTGTAATTCGATTGTACATACCTCAAAATGGGGAAGTTCATCGCAAGCCAATTCGAGCATTTTAAGCCGATGTTGAGGGGGGATCCCTGATTCACCTGTCCGAAAGGGAGAAACCAAAGAGGGGATAAACCAAATGCGGTTTAAACCGATCTTTTCCTTCATTTCTAAAGCCAAATTGAGATGGCCAAAATGGATAGGATTAAAAGTCCCCCCAAAAAGACCTATTGATTCCTTCATACCCACCTTGCGCAAAAAATCATCAACAGATCATATAATTTCCCAACCGTGTCGGTTGGCGATCTTCTTCAATGATGATTTCGGATTGACCGCCACAGCAATATCTGCAGCTTGGAGAAACGAAAGATCGAGATGACTGTCGGAAAACGCTATTTTTTTTGACGATGGGAGACCATTCAATACCGCAGCCTTCTTGGTCCCATCCATCATAGGCCCTATTCCTGAGAGCCTGCCCAGCGCATCGCTTTTATATAAAGAAGCATAAACCTTTTCGATCCCGATTCGCTTAGCGATCGGCACGACTAAAAAATGGGGAGAATTGGAGAGGATCATGCTTTCAAAACCACCCGCTCTCATTTCCTGCAGTCGCAAAAGAGCGGGAGGGTACCATAATGCCTCTAACCGTTCGTTCAAAAACTCATCGAGATACGGTGTTAACATCTCTATGCTCTTGCCGTAAAACAATCTTTTAAAAATAAGATGGTGGAGTTGCCATAAGGAAAGTCCCCCATAAATATGTCGCATATAAACAGCAGAGCAGAAGAGGAGATCTGATTTATTAAAAACCCCTCTTTCACAAAGAAAACGGCAAAAAGCAAAACTGCTATTTTTTTTGAGAAGAGTCCCATCCAAATCGAAGGCAGCGATCACATATCACCTATTGAATGAGAAGGATGCGCTTCTTTTTTCTTTGAAATGCGCGAGGGCCCTACAACTACTAGCGGGTTTTTTTGAGAGCCGCTATTTTCTTTTTAACTTCGACGATATTTTCGTCGATTTTAGCTAGCGCTTCCTTCTCGGTTTCTATAAGCTCATTATATCGTATTGCTTTTTCAAAATCGAGTCCAGAACCACCAATAATTTTTCTATATTCTTCTATTTGATGCTTAATCTCTTTTCTCCGCTCCATTCTTTGGTTGAGCATCTGCTCGAGATCATCGAGTGCCGCCCGATCATCAACAGAAAGGGTGAGAAGTGCTTGACTCTGCTTTTCGGTAATTTGATCTCGAATTGCTTTAAGAGTGCGGTCATAAAACTGCTTTTCTGCTTTAGATAGAGAGAGTTGCGCAAATGCTTTCCGCGCGTCTTCCAAGTCGTCTGTCAATGTAGCAACGGATTCGCTCTCACATGCTTTCTGTAATTGATCCAATTGTTTCTTAAACTCTTCTACACGCCATTTTCGTGCCTGCTCAAACTCAACTTCTTTTTGTTTTTTTTCTTGAGCCGCTTCGTTTTTCTTTAACTCAAGAGGTTGTCGAGCCGTATGCAACAGATCACGCAGCCAGCGGACGTCGTTTCTGGTCAACTGGATATCACGCATCCAGCGACTGATCTCATCGAGTTCATGCAGCCCTTCCTCATTGGAGAGTTTTTTCTCCTCATAGGCTTGAATAAACTGATCTATTTTTTCTTTGACTTGAACCGCATTCTCTGCCGATTTCTGCCTTTGCTCAGCATACTCTTTTTTCAGCTCCTTTTCCATACCCTTAAGGCGGTCCCATGAGCGACTTAACATCTCCCGTGTCGTTGAGAACGCATGGGTGTTCAATGTCAAAATTTTCGCACTGCTCTGTAGATTCTTAATTTCCTCCCTGAAAAAGAAAACAGAGTGGCGCACTTCGGCTTCATTAAAGTTGGCATCTGAAAAGTGCTCTTCCACAAAAGCCGCCACATCTTGAATAAACGCCTCACTCACATCCCGTATTAAGTCTTTTCGTAGCGGAAATATGGCGTCCCCTAGCAGAGAGAGCCGTTGAAAAAATTTATTTTTCTGGCGAATTCGCATTTCGGTGCGGATCAATTCTTTACGAAGAGCATTAATCCGCGCGGCATAGAGATTGAGAAGGTTGAGCTGCTTTTGCGTTTTTTGATAAAAATCATGTCTTTGTTCAAGAGTGTGGGTCGGAATGGGAAATTCGATAGGAGTGATCTTTTCTAAGATCCCATCACGATGTGTTTGATACCCTCTGATCTCCTCCTCTAAAGCAGCAATGGCTAAGTCAATCTGCTCAACCGCGAAAGCTGTCTCTTCATCAAGGAGACTCTTCAATCTACGCCCCTCACGTGTCATTTCAATGTACTCATCCCAAAGCTGCGCACGGACAGGAGCGGCTAACGCCTCTTTAAAAAGAGGAAGGCAGATTTTCCGAACCTCCCAAAACAACTTGAAATTAGGGGAAGAGGGCTGTGCCAAAGCCTCCCGCATTAGCGTGATACACGCTTTAATTTTCTCCTCACTAGTGGGAAGTTGTTCGAGCTGTTTCAAAAAAGGATGGTCGGCCGGCAAGGAAGAGGGTGTATATGGCTCGCCAAACCCTGGCTCTGTAGAGTCAAGGGTATGTTGGAGGGCTTCTTGTTGGGAATTGTCTTGAGGAAATGTTTGTTCTTCTTCCATGCAGATGATCTGACTCATATTTTAGAAAAGAGTTTTAACTGAATTGACAAAAAAGTTTAAAGAGAAGATGTTAATCGTTTCAAGCACTTTTCGTCAATGCAGGCATTAGAATGGAACGCCGTATAAATTATGATGAGGGTCTTGAGCTTTTCAAGCACGCCCCTCTTGATCTTCTCAAACAAAAAGCCCAAGCGATCCGAAACACCAAACATCCCCATCAGAGAGTCACCTTTGTTCTTGACTCCAATCCTAACTACACAAATGTCTGCCATATCGATTGTTCCTTCTGCGCCTTTTACCGCCATAAAGGGGCAAAAGATGCCTACACAAAATCGATCGAAGAGGTGATGGCTCACATGGAACGAGCCAGAAAGGCAGGATTAAAGACCGTGTTGCTCCAAGGTGGGGTCAATGACGATTTAAAGATTGATTATCATGTTGAACTCGTGAAAACCGCTCTGGCCCGCTATCCCGATCTCCATCCCCATTTCTTTAGCGCCGTGGAGATTTGGAATGCCGCCCGTGTATCTGGTATCTCGTTAAGAGAGGCATTAGAAAAATTATGGGACGCAGGTTTGCGGACGATCCCTGGCGGTGGAGCGGAGATTTTATCTGAGCGGGTGCGGCAAGAGATCTCACCTAAAAAAATGGGACCTCAAGGGTGGATCGAGTTCCATCACACGGCTCATCAAGTCGGTTTTTTGACGACAGCCACGATGATGTATGGCCACGTTGAAGAGGCAGAGGATGTGGTGGCCCATCTCGATACCCTCAGAACCTATCAAGACCGCAATTCTGGTTTTACCGCTTTTGTCCCTTGGAGCTATAAACGGGAGCGCACTCTTCTCAGACGGCATGTCAAGAATTGGGCGGGAAAAGACGCGTATTTCCGCATTTTGGCCTTTTCTCGGATCTATCTCGATAATTTCAAACATATTGCAGCTTCGTGGTTCAGCGAAGGGAAGGCGATCGGCATTGAGGCGCTCCATTACGGCGCCGATGACTTTGGAGGCACAATCATGGAGGAGAACGTCCATCGGGCCACTGAATGGATCTGCCGCGCCGATCATAATGATATGCTCCACATGATCCGGCAAGCGGGATTTGAACCCGCTCAAAGAGACTCTTTTTACCAGATCATTCGCACCTACGAAGGAATTGATTCCGTCGAAGTCCCCCTAGAACAAAAAGTCAACGAACCCGACAACCTCCCCGCTCTGGGCCTACTTGCTTCAAAGTGCGTTTCGAAATAAATACAGTTGCACAAAACTGAATTCTTATAGTAGATTTCTACGAATATCCTTTTTAAACTTAGGCATTTATGAAAAAAATCCTCATTTTACTATTCTCTCTTTCCGCAACTCTTCATGCTGCCATTTATCAGCAAGCAAATGCCGATTATAAAGTCGATCACACCCAAAATCATGTTTTAGAGATCACAACCTCATTGCCTCAGGTGGGGGTGTTGAAAATGAAATCGAACGGTTATGTCTATCTCGATGTCACGAATGAGTACATTACCAAAACCTTCCCCAATCTGATTTTGGATGGTCATTTAAGGCCGACAACCTCTTTTAGCGAGGAGGAAGGGGCACATATTACCGTGGTCACTGATCAGGAAAAATGCACCGGACTAGAGGAAGTGATCGGAAAGGAATTCCAGTTTGAAGTTAAAGAACTTCGGATCCTCCCGAGTTATAAAGCTGTCTATGTCGGTTACCGCACCGAGCAACACCATACTGGGGATCGCTGGATTATCGCTGTAGAATCTCAGGAGCTGGAAGAATTAAGGATGAAACTCGGCTTACCTCCACTCGTCAATGGGCACGATTTCCACATTACCATTGGCTTCGAAGTCCCCTTCGCCCGAATCAACAACTTTGGCGAACGCCCACCCACTTAACAATGAGCTTATGGCACTGACCATTAAAAAAAGAAATTTTAGAAGCATTTTTAATTGTCTAAGATCAAGGCATTTTCGTGAACGAGCCCGAGCCCGTGCCCGATTGCTACCTTGAATTCGGGCACGGGCTCGGGCTTGCATCCTATTACCCATAAGTTTTGCTTGAAATCAATGGGTTACATCATCTGTTGGTAGATCTATTCGGAAAAGCAGCTATCGCAGATAAAGAAAGCCATTGTTGGCTAGAAAGTTATCTACAATCTTGCAAAATTGCACAGAAAATGTCCGAGACAAAGTAATTAACATTATAGATCGAGAAGGAGATATTATAGAAGTTTTTGAAGAAGTGGAGAAACAAAAAGAAAGTATGACTGCTGCGGATATTATCGTAAGAGCGCAATACGATCGATTGTTGTTTCAGGAAGAGAAGGGAGAAAAAGAAAAATTAAGACACAGGCTTGATAACGCACCATCATTAGGTGAAATAGAGTTTGTAATACCGTCTAGGGAGAAGAAGGCAGAGAGAAGAGTCAAACAACAATTGAAAGGGATCACTGTTTCATTAAAGCCAAGGAACAAAAAAGCGACGGTAAAAAAGATGAATGTAGTCATGGCCGTAGAAGAACACCCTCCTGAAGGAGAGAAGGCTTTGGTATGGATACTAATAACAAGTCTTCCGGTAGGTACATTTGATGAAGCCCTAAAAGTGATTCAGTACTATCTATGTCGTTGGGAAATAGAGATATTTTTTAAGATACTTAAGAGTGGCTGTAAGATAGAAGAAAGACAATTACAGGCAGCAGACCGAATGAGGGCATTGATAGCCATTTTTATGATCCTTGCCTGGAGAGTACAATTTACAATGATGATGGGAAGAGTACATGGAGAAATATCTTGTGAAGCGCTATTTACAGATGCAGAATGGAAGTCGGTATATAAGATATTATATAAAAAAGAAGCAGTTCCATTGCAAGCACCTAGCCTTAAGGAATTTATAATAATGATTGCAGTTCTAGGAGGCTATGTTAATCGTAAAAGTGAAGGTCCACCAGGAGTAAAGGTGATATGGAAAGGGATGTCAAGAATGGTTGATTTTGCGCTAGCATGGGAGGCATTCGGAGGGTAGTCAATCAAGAGGCTTTGAACCTATGCCAAATCAATTTTGATCTGTCAGGGAGGGGTGGAAAAATTTTTAAGTGCAGAAGGATTTTAATTATTGAAACTGAGTTTTGCGAGGTTTTATTAGGGGAGGGCCCCTCGCTTTGCTCGCCCCCCTCCCCAAACCCCTCCCCCACCCATGCCTAAAGCTGCTTTTCCGAATAGATCTACCAACAGATGATGTAACCCATTGATTTCAAGCAAAACTTATGGGTAATAGGATGCCTTATCACATACGCTTAGCCCCTCTTTTCTTAAAGCTACCCACGCTAAAATTTGAGAGCCTTCACCAATAAGCCGAGTAACCTCTTCATATTTCACTTCGACTTTCCCATGTTCGTAGAATTGCAAATAGTGGCAATAGCGATTAAGCTGTTCCAAGGTTTCGTGAGAAAATGCGCCCGATTGTGGAATGATGTCGATTTTGGTACCGGTTTCCGATTGCGGCTCCCTTTCTTTAAAAAGAACTTTATAGCTTTCATTCTCTTCAAAAAAATCCATGCTATAACTCGAAAACACTCCCTTGCTCTCCTCATAGGTGGTCTCGATATGAATCGAACATCCCTGCGTCTCGGGGTGTGTTAAAAAGGTGAAGATCGAAATGAATCCCAAACCATGCTTCCCTACGCTTTTTTGAGGGTCAACGGAAGCATCAAGGGCATTCACAACGATCTCTAAAAAGGAGCGTAGTGGCTGATAAAAAATCCGCTTGGCTGCATCGCGAAGAGAGTGGCGCAAGATCTGTTTCGCCATCTCCGATCCGTTTTTCCCTTGTATTAACTGCTCAAGGGGGAGAATGACATTGTATGGGGGAGGGACAAATTGACTCTCCTCAATACCAGGGAGGGAGATCTCTGGAAGGGATGGCACCGCGCTAGAAGAGGATGGGGTTTTGGCAATATCCCATCGTATTGGATTTGAATTAACATTATTTACGCTCATGGCGAAAATAATATCGCTTTGATTCAATAATTGAATCAACTAAATTGTTTTTATAAAAAAACTAATTTTTTTATGAACCTATCCTAAAAACCTGAGTTTTGGGATAGGTTCATATGCTGGAGTTATATTCTTGGGCGATCATCTCGGCGCCGATCTCTAAATCGTGGAGATCGACATTTAACCACTTAAAAAGAGGTTCCTTGCGGAACCAGGTAAATTGCCTTTTGGCGTATTGGCGGGAGGCCGCTTTGAATTTGCGAACAAATTTTTTATACTCATTTTCATCTTGACTTGTCTGCAGAAAATCGAGGCATTGCCGGTAGCCAATCGCTTGTGAAGCGGAGAGATTAAAGGAGAGTCCCTGCTTCTCAAGCTCTTTCACCTCATCGATCAAACCTCTCTCCAACATCTGTTCACACCGCGCATCGATCGCGGGGTAGAGAATTTCCCTGGGGCGATAAATAAACCAGCAATGGTAATCAAAATCGGGAAGGGGGCGATTTCTTTTCCATTGGAGCTTACTGACTTTCTCCCCTGTTAACGTCACGATTTCTAAAGCACGGACAATTTTTTGTCGATCATGGGGAGTGATTGTGGCTGCATAAACCGGGTCGTACTCTTTCAATCTTTCATAGAGAGCTTCCGACCCCAAATGCTCCATCTCCTCTTCCAACACCATACGCAAATCGGGCATAGGAGGAGGCCCACCTGGCGGCCCATAGAGAAGTGCTCTAAAATAAAAACCAGAGCCTCCCACCACAATCGGCACCTTACCACGCGCTAAAATCGATTCGCAGCTCTGCCTTGCTTCGTAGTAAAAATCAACGATGTTGAACGTATCGTGAAGTTGACGGATATCGATCAGATGGTGAGGAATGCGGGCCTGATCTTCAGCGCTTACTTTGGCAGTGCCGATATCCATTCCCTTATAAACTTGAATCGAATCCGCCGAAACAATTTCCCCCTTTAACATCTCGGCCAATAAAAGGGAGAGAGAGGTTTTACCGCAAGCTGTAGGCCCAGCTAGGAGAATGATTTTTTGGGGTTTTCGTTTTTGAAACTGCTTGATCTTTTTTTCGAGGGGGATAATCCCCCCTACGACAGTGACGATTCTCTCTTCACATTCTGGTGTGAAAGCGCTCACAACGGTTAGTCATTATAAATGGTTGAAGCTCTCTTCCTCAGAGGGATAAAGCTCTAAAACTTGGTGAAAACCCGCCATTTTGATCACATCTAAAACATCATCGCTCAAGTTGCAAGCGACGATTTTTCCCTCTAGATGGCGCAATTTCTTCGAAACAGAGAGCATCAATCTCATTCCAGCACTACTCAGATAGTCCACACCACCTAAGTTAAGAATCAGTTTGAAGTGCCCTGTTTCGATGATCGAATTGATCTTTTTTTCGAGCTGTGGCGAAGACGCAGCATCGAGTCGGCCCAATACGCGTACAACAACAACATCACCTTTTTCTTCCACTTGAGCTTCCATACCCATTTCCCTTAATGAACAGTCACAAATTCGATAGCTGAGAAAAAAAATTAAATAAGAGCTGCCTCTTCGGCGATCTCCATTTGCTCCTCCGATTCACTCTCCTCCATAAGGCAAGTCTCTTGATCGGGCTGAATGAGCTCAACCTGTGCCTTCCGACCCAATCGGGTAGCGACAGTGCGTACTATTGTTCTTAACGCATTAATGGTATTCCCGCGCCGCCCAATCACCTTACCGACGTCTTCTGCAGCAACACGGATTTCAATGAAAATCTGCCCTTGGTCTTCCGATAAAGAAACAGAGACGTTATCGGGTTTTGAAACGAGATTTTTTATGATGTAGGCAACAAAATCTTCCATAACTCCACCTATAGAGAAATTAAAATCAAAAAAGTTCCGACCACAAAAAAGCACTCTCTTCGGTCGAAGGGCAAAGGATAAAGAAAGAGGAATAAAAAAGAAATGTTTTTATTCCATAACCAACTCTCTCGCCCCAAACCCCACTCCTCAGAACAATTTTGATTTTATGTTAGCTTTTAGAAAAGGTAAATTAATAGACATGTCGGGTGGTTGCCCGTCATTTCATGTCAATGCGATCTGAGGCCGTCGGCTGCTTCGTGCACGAATACCCCACCGGACTTCGTCTCTCTGTGGGGCCCCTTTCGTGTCGACTCGCAGACATCTTCGGGAAGGGCCCTTTTTACTATCGCAAAAACCCCCCTCCCCGAAGCCCATCTGGGCTTCTCCCCTCCCCCCACCCAAAATATGGAAAGATTGCTACAGGGTACACGTCGTTTTTTGAGTTGGGTGGGAGATGGGTGCGGGAAGGGGGGTTTTGCGGAGCAAAAGGGCCCTTCCCGAAGATGTCTGCGAGTCGACACGAAAGGGGCCCCGCTAAGAGCGTGTGAGCGCCGGTGGGGTATTCGTGCACGAAGCAGCCCGCGGCCTCAGATCGCAAAGGCAGATCGCACCCGCAGCAGAGCCCGTAAGGGCGTGTCGGGCTAGTGCTTTGCACAGCTCACCTGCGAGGATGCGACTCTGGCTAAGCGAGATGAGGCTCAAGGGGGTCGCAGGGGGTGGCCCGACATGAAATGACGGGCTACCACCCGACATGTCTATTAATTCCCCTTTTCTAAACTATATATGCCCTGTGCCGATATGCCTTATAGCTTGACTCGATGAGTTGAGAATGGTACATTCTTCGTCTATGGCAAGCCTAAATCTTTCTTGTTTAGTGATGTTCTTGGATGAGGGCGATGTTGCTGACTCTTAAGTCGATGACTAAGGGGTGGATCTGTTTTTGCTCAAGGACTCTCCGGAGCTGGGAGTAGCGTTCTAACTGCTTCCCCTTCTGGGTGGGGGTTAGGCGCAAAATGACTTTATTTTTTAGCGAAACCACTAACTCCCTTTTTCCTGAAGAACTCGCCTCAATCTGAGAAAGATCGATCGACTCGATATTCTCCTTATCGAGCGCACTCATGATAAATAGAATCTGTTCCAAATATTTCTGATCAAGCTGAGCGCCCCATAACGGGGTTGGTGCGAGCTTTCCCAGGTAAAGAGAAGGGAGCTTTCTAGGGGAGAAAAAGGGGGCAAAGGGGAAAAAATGTCCTGATTCATCCATAACGGTATTAGTAACATCTCCAAGAAAAATGAGTGGAGCCCGAGGGGAATAATCAATCCATAATAGATTAGGTTTTATTTTTTTTAATTCTAAAGTGCGGATCACTCCCGTTGCAAAAATTCTCTCTTGAGCGGATTGCAGATCATACAGTTCGAGATGGGTCGGAGTGTCGGCACTGAGCTGAAGGGCTTCAGCTAAATAGCCGTTTGGAAAGGGAGCGTAGGCGGGTCCTGTTTGGATAATTGCTTGAATGTGCGCCTTCGTATCACATGCCTGCATCCTTTTGATTGAGCGATAAATGGAATAAGAAGCTATGCCACTTCCTGAAACGATAAAGCTGGAGATAGCCACTATTGTAAACACTTTCTTCCAACTATATTTAGGCCCTTTGTCGTAAAAAAGAGCGCTTAAGAGCCGTCTCATAAATTAAACTTCGATACATCGGTAATGCCGTTTGTGTTGCCGATGACGTGCCAGCGATAAGAGAATCAGACGATCGAAAAGCTGTTCGGGAGAGAGCCCCTCGCGATGCCAAATTTTAGGAAAAAGGCTGAGTTGTTGAAGACCGGGTATTGTATTCATTTCGAAAAGCCAAAATTCCCCTGATGAATCGAGTAGAAAATCGACGCGGGTCATCCCCGTGCAACCCACCGCTTCATAAGCGCGGCGGGCCAGGTTTTTTCCTTTTTCTAATATGTCTGGCGGTAAATCGGGATTCACGTTCGTTTTTACAGCATTTGCACCATACTTTTTCTCATAATCGACAAAATCACCGGCCGCGAGTTTTCCCCAGGGCCAGGAGCTAAAATGGGAAAGCCACCCGTATTGCCTATGAGTGCAAATTCAAGTTCCCGACACCCTACTTTCCCCTCCTCCACCATCACCTGTGTATCGTTACGGAAAGCCAAATCGATCGCTTCACCGAGTTTTTCCCTCTCAAAAACAGGAGTGACTCCAACACTGGAACCTAAATGGACCGGCTTCACATAAACAGGAAGGGGGAGCTGGGAGGTGATATGAGATAAAACACCCTCTCGATTTTCGAGCCATTCTTGATAGCGAAAGGTAACGTCACGTGGTGTAGGAACGCCCCCTTTTCTCCACCAACCGCTTTGTTAACACTTTATCCATGCAGATAGCAGCTGAACAGTAATCAGGACCCACATACGGCTTTCCTAACATTTCGAAAAAACCTTGAATGGTGCCATCCTCGCCATGTGTGCCATGAAGGATGGGAAGATAAAGATCACACTCTTGCAGAGCCTGTGTGATATGAGGGGCTAAAAGGGGAGCTGCCTCACTGGATTGCACCACCTTTTGAGTCGCCAACTGCTTCTCTGCCTCCTCCCCTACGATCCATTCCCCCTTTTTTATCGATCCCAAAATAACGGATATCGTACAGGGATCGGTTCAACGATTGCGCTACAAATCGGGAGGAGCGGAGTGAGATTTCATGCTCACAAGAATTTCCCCCAAAGATCAAGCCCAGTGTGATTTTTTTGGGGTGGAAGCTCCCTAGTAATTCCTTATGGAGATGGGTGATATCTCCTGCACCAATTGTCAACACCACATCGTGGGGAAGGAGCAAGGAGTGGATCTTCTCGATCAAATTATTTTTCGAAACATAATGGCAGGGTAGTGTAGATGCCTCCCGAATCGCAGTGACAAGGCTCTCTGCAGTAATCCCCTCAATCGGTTCTTCAAAGGCGCTATAAATATCGGTTACAATGAGTTCATCGCCCCATTCAAATGCGCGGGCAAAATCGTTCATTAAATCACGGGTCCGCGTTAGCGGTGGGGTTGAAAGACAACGATGAGCCTCCTTTCTTGAACGGCTCTCTTAATTCCCCTTAATGTGGTCGCAATCTCCGTCGGGTGGTGACCATAATCATCAAGAAAGAGGACGCCACCGAGTTCCCCCTTTTTTCACACCGCCGCCCTACACCTCGAAAAGCGAGAAATGCCTTTCTGATCACTTCCTCCGGGATACCGAGTTTAAGAGAAAGTCCAAACACAGCGGCTGCATTTAAGGCATTATGCTCCCCTACCAATGGGATCCCGATTTTGGGGTAATTTTTACCGTTCAAAGAGAGATCGAACTGCAGGGTCCAACCCTGTTGCTGAAAGTTGGAGATGTGAAGGTCACATCCCTTCTTAAAACCATAAGAAACCCCTTTCTTATGAGGTAGGGCGTGTAGGATGGGATCATCACCGCAGTAGAACAAAAGCTCCTCATTGCTCACTTGGGAAAAAAAGGTCTGAAAGGCACGTTTTAAATTCTCCAGGCTCTTGTAGTGATCGAGATGCTCGGGTTCGATATTTGTAATGATTGCGCCCTGGGGATGGTATTTCAAAAAGGTGCCATCACTCTCATCGGCCTCTGCCACAAAAAAACGCCCCTTTCCCCATTTTCCATTTAAGCCGCCACACATCCCCCCAATAGCAAACGTGGGATCCCACCCTCCTTCAAGTAGCACGGTACTGAGCAACGCAGAGGTTGTTGTTTTACCATGAGTTCCTGCTACAGCTAGGGTTTGGTACCCCTCCATGAGATGGGCTAAAAGATCGGAGCGGTGCATCAAGGGGCATTTTAAAGAGAGCGCAGCGAGATACTCTGGATTATTCTTCTGGATCTGGGAGTTGTAAATCACGATATCTTCCGCTTCAATGTGAGTGGCAGCATGCCCTTTGGAAACGGAAGCGCCCTTATGGATGAGTTGCTGGATAGCTTCATTTGCGGAAAGATCACTTCCCGAGACGCATTGTTGTTGATCGAGTAAGATGCGCGCCAATCCACTCATCCCAATCCCCCCAATACCAATAAAGTGATACCTCTTTGTCTTCATCGTACTCGTACTCCTCTTTCCACGATTTCTTTCACTAGTTCTGAAAAGGATTGTACTTCCCTTTCCCGTTTGTATGTGATGATTCTTTCCTGCAAAACATGTTGCTCTGCAAGGAGCCCGCTGATTGTCGATGCTAATAAAGCAGGGGTAAGTTCTTTCTCCTTATACATCTTGCCCCCTTTGACAATCGAGACAAAATGTTCCCCATTTTTTTCTTGGTGATTGTTCGTTGCGAAAGGATAAGGGATGAGTAGGGCGGGAAGTTGGTACTCGATTAATTCACACACAGTAGCGGCGCCGGAGCGACCGATGGCACAATCGGCTGCCTGCATGGCTAGGCCGATTTGAGGTTCAAAGGGGCGAACATACGCTTTGATCTGCAACTCCTTATACCGCTTTTCAACTTCTTGAGCCTGCTGCTCACTTCCTGTAAAATGGAGAAGCTGCAGCTCACGAAAGGAGGAAGCCGCTTCTAAAAGAAGGGTATTTAAACGGACCGCACCCGCTGAGCCTCCAAAAATGAGAAGAGTGGGTTTTCCCACTACAAGCCCAAAGTGCTCTAGAGCCTCCTTTTTTAGAAGCGAGAGAGCGTTTTCTCAAAGGAAACGCGACTTCGCTGATCTTACTCTGACATTTTTTATTTAAACATGCGCGGGATGAGGGAAACGTGATGGCAATTTTTTCTGCCCATGGGGCAAAAATGCGATTGACCCGACCAGGGTGTGCATTTTGCTCATGCAACACAATCGGTACCTTCATCTGTGCGGCTGCGATCAGCACCGGGAGAGTAAAAAAACTGCCAAATCCCACGACGATCTGAGGCTTTAACTCTCTCAAGATCTCTTTTGACTCTCTGACGCCTAACAAAATCTTTCGACACCCTCTCAAAACCTCTACCGGCTTTGAAAGGGAGAAAGTCGCTGCCTTAATCTCCCAAAAGAATAGGAGTCACGATCAAAATAGCGGTTGTGGGAAAGGCCTCCTCCCACAAAATAGACCTCATATTCAATTAAAGCTTCAGCTAAGCTTTGTGCTGGAAAAAGATGACCCCCTGTTCCCCCAGCGCTCAGAACAATCTTTTTTTTCATGGACTAAACTTTTCCCGATATTCATCAGCATGGCCAAACCGGCGATATTCGCAATTAATGAAGTTCCCCCCTGGCTAAAGAAGGGTAAGTTGACCCCTTTGCTCGGCAAGAGACCCGAGACAACACCCAAATTTAAAAAGGCTTGCAAAGCAATTAAAAAAGTAATCGTCAGAGCAAGATAACTCCCCTCAAGTGTTGTGCTCCTCATGGCAATCGTAAATCCACCGTACGCAAAAAGCATATACAGGGTAATTAAAAGGAGAATTCCAATAAAACCAAATTCTTCAGCATAAATGGCAGCAATGTAGTCGTTTTGTGCTTCTGGTAAGTAGGTCAATTTTTGCAAACTAGCTCCAGGTCCCCTTCCGATTAAACCACCCGAACCGGCTGCAATTTTTGCTTGGTGAGGCTGGTGGCCTTTCCCTTTGAGATCTAGCTCGGGATGAAGATACACAGCGAGCCGTCCCCGCACATAAGGCAATTGATAGGCAGCTACAATACCTACAGCCATGAGAATGAGTATAGGTAAAGCCCAAAATTTAAAACGGATCCCACTGATGAAAAAGAGGGGGATTAAGGAAGCCCCCATGACAGCGGTGGTTCCATTATCGGGTTCTATCATCACCAAAAACATCGGCACTGCAAGAAGGGAGACACATTTGCAAAAAAGGGGGAAAGTGATGGGGGTCTCTCTCCGGGCTAAAAACCAATCGATATAAGCCATTGGAAGGAGGTATTTGACAAATTCAGAGGGTTGGAAGGTAAAGCTGCCACATCCGATCCACCGGTGTGCTCCATTTCGCACCTTACCAATTCCAGGAACAAACACAAGGAGCAATAAAAAACTGGCCAAGAGAAGAAGCCATGGAGTAAAGCGGAGAGCAGAGACATAGCCAACCTTCCAAACAAGCCAGGCTGCCACTCCCCCTATTGCCGCATAGACAACTTGGCGGAAAAAAGCATGTTGAAGATTTCGATCTAACGCTTTATCGAGAATTTCAGCCGAGGTGGTATTGTAAACCATCATCAAGCCTAGCGCGAAAATCAAAATCACACAGACCAAAAGGAGCAGTCTCATCGCATTCTTAACGGATTCTCAATTTATCGCCGGGACGGAGCCGCTTTGCTTTCTGTTCATCGAGATTATTGAGGCGCAATAATTCCTCCAAATTGATCTTATTGCGGGATGCGATCAACCAAGGGCTATCCCCCTCCTTTACAACATAAAATTCCCCCTGTGCGGGCGTGCCGGCTGGAGTTAAAATAGAAGATCCTCCTTTTTGCCCCACAGGAATGCGTAAGACTTGGCCGATTTTAAGCTGTGTGGAGGACATGTTGTTTGCTTTCATAATCGCAGCCACCGTTGTCTGATTGGCTTTTGCGATTTTTTCTAACATATCTCCCTTTTTGACAGTGATATTCACAAAGGAATCTTCTTGGGTTTGTTTTGCTGTTTCCACTGGCTTGAGGGTGGCCAGTGTCGAAGGAATCAATTCAGCAGCAGGAGGTGCAGGCGGGGGAGGAATGGGAGTAGGAGCAAGAGCGAGCTCCCCTGTCTCAACAAAAGAAAAAAAGGATCTGCTGCTGTGTCTGATAATGCAGGGAGATCAACGACAAATTCGTTGAGCAGAATTTCTTGAGAAAAGGATTGGGCACCGATGCGTCGACAAAGTGCTCTTTTTATTTTCTCCACTTTTTTCCATCGCCAGAACGCATGGCTGTCGCGAAAAGGACCATCAATAATGCGGCATTCACAAGAACGGCTATAATAATTGTATCTCTTCGACTCATAATTTATCCTCGTGTGAGAGAGTTCCTTTTTCCCCTTACAATATCACGAAATGTTTCCCCGCGATGTTGATAATCTCTAAATTGATCGTAACTGGAGCAGCCTGGCGATAGAGAACCGTTATGTTTGGTGAGCCGGTGATAGAAGGGCTCTTGAGGCCCAATCTGTGGCTTGATCCACCCCCTCAGCCAAAGAAGAGACGATTTCAACATCCATTACAGGCTCCAACTCACTCTTGATTCTTTCCGCAGCTTCGCCTAAAGCAAACACTTTTAACACTTTATCCTTAAAATGGGAAAGCCAATCACGGTACGTTCCTCCCTTATCCACGCCACCAGCAATTAATAAAATAGGAGGAGAAACCGCGTCAACTGCTTTTATGACAGCGTCGACACTGGTCGCTTTGCTGTCATTGACATAGGCAATCTGGCCGATATTTGCCACCCATTCTAAACGATGAGGCGGTCTCACAAAAGTCTGAAGAGCCTCATGCACCTTTTCAGGTGGTATCTCTCCTACCACGACACTTGCCAATGCCAGGGCTGCGGCTGCATTTTCCACATCATGAGGAAAAAGGGAGTAACTGTTATCTCTATAACTCAGAGAAAGAATCTCTGCAATCTTTTCCTCTAAATCCCCCCCTTTTTCCTTCCAGTGTTTGACAAAAAAAGGGCCCACACGCTTCCAAAACGTTTTTTCCATAAAAGAACATCCCCTTTTCCTTTAAGCACGTCACAATCTTCAACTTTGCCTCAACGTACTCTTCAAAGCTGGTATGGTGATCGAGATGATTGGGGGTGATATTGAGTAGGGCGGCGCCATCAAAACACGGGTGGGGTTCGATCGATTGCAACTGAAATGAACTCAGCTCAACCACGATGACGTCACAGGGCAAATCGATCTGGGAGATCAAGGCGCTTCCCACATTACCGGCAGCAATGGCTACCTTTCCACACAGGTTCAGAAGGTGAGTGCACATCAAAGTGGTTGTTGTCTTGCCGTTGGAGCCGGTAATAGCGAGCAGATGTTTATTTTTTTTGCTCAACGCTTCAAGCGCTAGATCAATCTCCCCAGCGACTCGAATTCCCCGTCTTTTGGCCTCTTCAACCCAGGGATGGCGTGTGGCAATCCCCGGTGACTTAATAAGAAGATCGAAGTCGTAGTTAGTGGGGGGGGGAGTCAGAAATCACAGGGAAAGAAGCGCTCTTGGGTTTACTATCCACGCCAAGGAGAGAATAACCCTGTGTCTTCAGATATTCGGCCACTGCCGTCCCGCTAATTCCCAAGCCTAAGACAACCGCTTTCATACCCTCCCCACTTTATTGGAATTTGAGGGAGGCGATACCGACGATGGCAAGCATGAGGCCAATGATCCAAAAGCGGATCACCACCTTCGTCTCTGGCCAACCTTTATACTCGAAATGATGGTGGAGGGGCGCACAGAGAAACAATCTCTTTTTGTTACACAATTTGAAATAACCCACTTGTAACATGACTGAGAGTGCTTCGATGACGAATATTCCCCCGATAATGCCCAACAAAAGCTCCCGCTTCAAGAGGACAGCAGAAACCCCTAAGATAGCGCCCAGTGTCAGCGATCCCGTATCTCCCATAAAGACCTGTGCAGGATGACTATTGTACCAGAGAAAGCCCAAGCAAGCGCCAAAGAGGGCCGCCAAATAGATCGCGATCTCTGAACTCCCGTCAATGTAGAGAATATGGAGATACTGAGCGAGATCGATATTATTGGAAACAAAAGCGATAAGAGCAAAGGCCCCCGCGGCCAACATCACCATCCCGGTTGCTAACCCATCGAGCCCATCTGTTAAATTCACTGCGTTGGAAGATCCCGTGATCACAAAGGTAATCAAAATGGCCATTGCGACACACCCCAATCCGGTAAACTGCCAAATGGGTTCTTTAAAAAGGGGAGATAGATCCTCGCTGCATACTCCCTTACTGTGAGGGCAACTCCCTCCGATTTAACCTCAGGAGGTGGGAACCAGAACCCGACATGAAGCCAATCATTTAAGGGTCCACTCAATAAATAGAGAGCAATCAGGAAAGAGAAACCCCCTTGAATTAACAACTTCCTTTTACCCGAGATCCCTTTTTTATTCTTATATCTCAATTTTTTGTAATCATCATACGCACCCAAAGAGCCTACAATGAGCGTTGTTAAGAACAAAATCAAAGTAAACGAACTATGGAGGTCCATCCAGAGCAAGAGAGAGAGGATCAACGAAAATAAAATCAGGATCCCTCCCATGGTGGGAGTATCGTTTTTATTCCGATGAAGCTCACCAAGTAATGGGCAATGCTCGGTTCTGACACGATCGCCGATCTTCCACTCATATAGCTTTCTGATAAAAAACTTACCGAAAATCAGAGTGAGTAAAAGAGAGCTAATAGCTGCTAATGCCATTCTTGTGGAACAGTAGCTAAAGACAGCCGGGACTCTAACCCCAAAAGCACTTAACCACTTTATGAAAAAAAGGAGCATACAACATCTTCAAAACATCTTCATTAAAACGGATAGCTTCGAATTTTTCTACTCTAAAGTTTAATTACCAGCACTTCCCGCCGACAATTTTATGCGGTTATTTTATCAGGCCGGCTCTGCGGGCTCTGTGTTCTCTGTGGTTCTAAAAAAAAAGTTACGAAAACTTTTATCAAGCGTACTCGATGGAATCGACCGGCGGGATTGCTGTTTGATGACAATCTACTTCCCAGCCAGGATGCTCGTTGGATTCGCCGAAGGAGGCCACATGATTGTGCAATGCACAGGCAAATGATCGGAGAGCCCCCTATCCATGCTCCGCTTGATCGTTATTTGGTATTGAAGAGGATCCTTATTTTCCTCTTTTGTAAGAGGACAAACACGATCATAAAAGCAACCGGGCTCAACCACACTTGCAGATAGGTCTGCTAGATTATAAAACGTACCTTGAGCCGGATCTGATGCTGAGAGTCTATTCCTCCCTGTCATAGGGTCGTATGCTAAATGGACAAAATCCTGGAAGCGCGTAAAGAATGCCCTCTCTCTGCGGGTGTATTCTCCAGATTGTTGACCTCCATACCCCATCTCCGACACATTGAGATCACCGGCGAGCAAAATAGACACATCTGGATTGCGCTTGGCATCTTCCTCAATGACCGAAAGGATACCATCGAGTTGCGCCATTCGTGCTGCTTCTGCTTTTTTCCCATCTTGCGCTTGGAGGTGGGTCGTATATACTATGACCGTACGCAGCTCCGATTTCCCCTCAATGGGAACCTGAATCGGGACTCGTAATAATCCCTTACAAGCCAATTGATCATCTCCCTCGCAATTAGCGAATTTCCAAAAACGGATCTCTTTCTTATCCAAAATAGGATAACGGGTTGCAAAGAGAAGACCACTATTGATGAGACTACCAGTACCCCCATCGTGTAAAACGGTATACCCGTTATAAGAGAGGGTATGGGCAAGCCGATCGGCAGAAACCGCATCAAATGCCTCCTGAGCACACAAAATGCCTGGACATTCTGAGAGAATTGCCTGGGCAATGCCTTCAATCCGTTCCTGAGGATGGCGCAAAAGATCATCTGTCTTGGGATTGAATACTTTGTTTATTTTGTGACCGATTTGTTGCAATCCATTGACCCACCACGGGAGTAAGTCCCAAATTCGCAGTTGCGATCTCCAAACGGGAATCAAAAGAGGGTGATTTCGCTGGAATTGTCAGTTTAAACGTATGGGGAGTGATTTTGAGCAGCGTCTCTTTTTTAGTAACACATGCAACCACGATCATAAATCCAAGCGCAGTCACTGGCAATGCCACCATCACCCAATTGAGCGGCGTCACAGGCATATAGCCAGCGGCGACATATCCTCCAACGATAAGAGGAGCTAAACTCACCAGCGCACTGAGAAGGATCGTGACCTGCCGCTCACTCCATTTACCACCGAGCACTGGCACCATTAAATTAACCCCTCCAATTCCAGTCGCACACAGACCCACTGTAGAGCCCGGCAAAATCCCCGACAAACCCAGAGTTCCAATAATGAAAATGGCAATGTAGGAAGCGGCAGTGATACAGTGAGTGGCACAACAGGGCGTTCCTTGGAGAGCCTGCTGCTCTCGATACAGCCTAGGTAAAAGACTACTACACAACCGCGTCACCGATATTAAAAAAAAGGGATTCAGTATACCCGTTACTCAACAACCAGTCAATATGTATTGAGTAGAAACCAGCAATTGGGACAATTTTATGCGGTTATTTTTTTACCACAGAGAACACAGGGCACACAGAGTTAATTGTTTGTGTGCAGTCGCGCACAAGCGATAGCGATCGGCCAGGGCCCGCCTATGTGGGCTGGTGCAATCGGGAACTTTATTATCAATCATGCACTTGGGAAGTGAGGGAGAAATCGCCCCGCTCCTGTTTGATGACTTTAAAGGCTCCGGCTTGCCACAGATCGATATCACTTGTGTATATTTCCGAACTTTTTCTCTCGCTCACCCCTCCTGCCAAGGCGCTGTAAATAATATCTTGAGATAAATCGGTGGTGAGCGGTAGGAGGCCGAGGTGACGATCTTCCGTTTCCCTTCTCGGTAAATTTGAACGTATCGATTGTGGCTCGATTTCCATTCAACTCAATCGGTCCTTTATCGAAACCAAAACACTGAGGGAGTTTCCCATCAAATAAAAGATAATTCATTTTGAAATGGTTGCCTTGACCCCATGTTGGGATTTTTTTTCCCTCAAATGCTGCTAGTGTTTTTCGAATGACACGTCTAAAAAGAGATTCTTTAGTTTCCTTGATCAAACCAGAGGGAGTCTTCTGAGAGTAAATCCGATCAAAATTCCCAAAATTGAATCCAAAAAAAGCATGCCCAGGACCGTAAATCTCCCATGCTTTTTTTCCAAACATGGGAGAAAAGACCGCTTTTAAAAGGGCACGATAGATCGCTTCGAAAAGGACAGGGGCTTGCGCTTCTTTTTTATAGTGGTAATCCCACTTCTTCAAAATATGGCCTGGCAATGTGTCGGGGATCCACTTCTCCCACTGCTTCATAAAGGTGACTGCCTGCAAGGAGTAGCAATCTTTTTGCAGGTTTTGCATCTCCTCAACAGTAAATAATTTATTTTCGGAAAGTGCTTCGGAAGAGAAGTCGGTACCGATACTCGGGGAGATGGATAGTACTTAAAGGAGGGCGATCGGGAAGATTTTTGCTATCATTTGCGCTGAGTGCAAAGCCCCGCTCCGGGTTCACTTCGGCAAGCAGATCGGTTACCATCTAAAAGCCTTGCCACAAGTTCCCCTCTTCCCATGCGGGAAGCGGGAGGAGTCCGCTTTTTTTTCTCTTTTGGAAGACGAGACTTATTGTTGAAGACCGATATTTCCACCTGTGTCAGCAAGGACCCAATTGCAAGGTAAGTTATCCCCCACAACAATACATCTGGGCCTCGTCGATACTTTTACAATCCCAGAGGCGCATCAAACAATTGAGGATCGAAGAGGCCCCTTGTCGGTAGTTCCGACCACGCCATGCTCAAATACAAACCATCTTTTATGAGAGGGGAAGCTTGGTCCTGCCGCTCAATCACCCCGGCATCGCTTTCGAAGAAATAGAGTCTCGTCACCTTATTTTTCCTTGGATTTGCTCTTCCCGCACGATCAAAGGGATCCACCGCTCTCCCCGCCGGTACTCACCCCGTTTCACCTCCTCAATAAAAAAATCGATGGTATCTAACATGCCATAGGTAAAAGAGGCGGAGATATGGGCCCCTCTACCATGATCCACCCCGGAAACCCTGGCAACGTGATCCCCATGCGGTAATTCCCCTTTCCCCAATAGCCAACCACTTCATACCAGGAAGAGGGGAGTCTGTTCACCTGCAGATGGGGATCCACCGATAATAAGGGCGCCCCACTGGCGCTTTTCTGTGGAGAAATGACCCAATTATTGCTCATGGCGCTTTGAAAAGGTTGAAAGCGCATCTGACTGTCAAAAAAAGGGAGCGCCACATGCACTTTCTTGAGAAGCTCTACCAAATCAGGATCGAGCGCTTCAAGACCAAATAAGGATTTGAGCCTCTCCCGATCGACCCCATCCCGGATGGCATGGATAATCAGACGCTCAATTCTTTCTTGCTGCTGAGCAATGCCGAGATAGGAAGAGGGTTTTAACAATCAACATGGCATCGGTTAAATGCCAAGGCTCCTTTTTCACTCCAAAAATGCGGCATAACAGGGGGAAACGCTCACTCTCCAAAAAAGCATTGACCCCCTCACAATAAGCATGTGTCCATTGCAGAGCTTCAGGGGTCAATTTTTGGAGATCTTGCAGAATATCTTTTTCTAAATCCCAGCTTACGCACGAGAAATCGACAGCGTACCCCTCTTCGTTATTGAGAAAATATTTTGTCAACTCCCCCCGTCCCACAATCCGGGTCACAAGCATCTGCATCAAACGATCGGTGGCGTGGAGAAAACCGAGTCCCCGCTGTAAATCTTCAGGAGAATCAGCGCGAATTGCCGGAACTCCCCTATCTAAACGGCGCACTTCGACCTACTTATCGCCGATTTTATACGATTTCCATTCTCTCGTTAGTTCCATGCAACCAAAAAATAATTACACTACCCTCACCATAGAGCAAGATGGATGACAAATCAATCTACTAAAATAGTGTTTCAACAAGCTGAAATCGAATTCTCCCACGAGCAGTATCGACAAACGTTTGCAGTTTGACATGCCCAGGGACCTCAATGATCTCACCAATCATTTTGACCCCTTTTTTCTTCAACTCAGCAACACAGTTTTCGAGATGATTTACCGAGAACGTAATCACTGCATTTGTGCCCGCACGATCCTCATTGTTCGCCTGGGCAATTCCGATTTTCGCCCCCCCCTCTGTACCACCGACTTCAACCCAACCATGCTCTTCAGAATTACAGTGCTCAACTAAGCCCAACGTTTCAGTAAAAAATTTTCTCGCTTTCTTAATATCAGAAACAACAATCCATGAAAGATCAGACGACTTAAGCATAAAAAACTCCCTTTGTAAATTGACAGCTTCATGGAAGTATCTTGCCTCCCACCGTTATTTTGCAATCAAAGATGTAATACATTGACTAAGAAATCATTATAAATTGACAAAATTAACACATTGCAAAGATGATCTTCTCTTTTCGTAACCATGTTGAGCCAAAAAACAGCTCACGTTAACTGCTAAGGGAGTTTAATATGACATTATTTTCAAAAAAAATGTTTTTGACTGTGTGTTTAGCCGTTCTGGCACCTCTATCGCTCTGCGCTGAGATAGAGTATCAGGTCGAAGATCAACCAGTGGCCCTAGAAAGAGCTCTTACACTCGACAATTGCGGTGTTTTGAGACAAAAAAGATGATGGATATCTCTACCTATCGGTAACAAATGATTTCATTGAAGAGATCTTGCCCGCTATTGTGACTGAAGGGATGTTAGTACCCCCCTATCATTATTCTAGTGAAAACGGTATCGGTGCCCATATCAGCGTCATGTGTGTTAGCGAGCGGGTGGAGAGAGAGCTATGGAACAATATAGCAGAGCTTGGTCAAAATTTCACATTTAACGTTAAGGCGTTGGGAACAGCGAAATTTACGAATAAAGGGGGAGTGACAAAAAAAGTATGGATGATCGTTGTTGAGTCGCCAGAACTTGCTCAGCTCAGAGAATCTTACGGCTTGCCAGCTACAGTAAAAGGCCTCGAGCTCCATATCACCATTGGATATCAAGTGCCCACCCCTGAGAAGCTCCCAAGTGATACCGAAAACTCCTTTGGATGCATAAAGACGATCCCAAAACGGACGAAGAGAATTTAGATTCAGCTATTTAAAGCATTACTCTGGCGCATCACAAGGTGCGCCAGATCAATTAACACTGGGCTTCTACAGAGATATCTTACGCTAAACGGGTGTTAACCCTGATGGCGCATGATTTGCTTCACTTCATGTCGTGCCCGTATGGGAGTGATCTCCTGAGCTTCAAGTCCTTTCCGAACATTTTCCAATGCCTGAAAGTGGCTAGAGCCGTGCTCGCTTTTTGAAATCTCATTCTCTGCTTGCTTAACAGCTGCTTGCGCTAATTTCAGGTCACATTGATTTAACTTTGACTCTAGTTCATTGAATGAAGCCTGCCCACTCAAAGCAGCTTTAAAGTTTTCTTCACACTCCCCGAGGGTTTCTTCACATTCCGTTCTGATGGCATGTGGGATATTCGAGGTATTGAGTTCTCCCCAAAGATTATTGAGCTCAGCTTCGAGGCGGAGAATATCAGCTTGCTGAAACTCAGTTGTTTTAATAACGCCCATATTTTACCTCCTACTTTAAATCAATTATCGCAAAAAGTGGAGTAAAATAAAATAAATATTTCAATATTAAATATTTATAAACCTCGGCAACAGGTCAGTCTTAATGTTAACCCAGCGCAAAACCCACAGACAATGGCATAGGTACAGCACTGTAATCCGATTCCCAGACCAAAAAGGAGCTTACCGCAGAACACCATTTCGGCATCTCCAGAAGCCCCCCCTGCAACCCACAAGATGATCCCGAGTATGATCATAATGCCTAATAATGATATACCACCAACCGCCGTGGGTTGGTTACGAGGTGCCTGAGGAACTACAGAGCGTGACCAGAGCTGACCCTTTTTCTGTTCGGTGACTAACGGGATCTCACCGACCGTATCTTTACCACGAACGGCAAACATAATATCTTTTTATAACACGAGGTTTCTATTAGTATTCACTTTGCTACCAAACTCACAGCAACAGACGAGAATAATGACCGCAGCTAGACCCTTACCAAACATAGCTTGTCCAGCAATCACTAAATGAGGATTACCTTGCGCAGCCCCGACACTCCATAAAATGATACCGAGGATGAGTATGATTCCAAAAAGCATTCCGAAAGCATTGACTACTCCACTTTGTGGCGCCTGCGGCACAACAGATCGCGACATTAATACACCCTTCGTAAAGTGCAACGGAACCGAACTCTCTTGCTGAGATATATGCTTACCATATACGGTCGCCATAAAGCCTTACTCCTGACAGTTAAGCGTTAAAATTCAATCAATCGTTACCATTCTATTGTCACCCACTATTATTGTAAAGAAGAGGTCAATCGCGGGGTAACTAAAGGTGGTGGCAAATGTATTATCTAATTGACAAAGTTATGACTCCGCAACGATGAGAAAAAAGCTCTTCTCTAATTTTTTTATACTCTCTATCTTTTTTATCGTTGTATCATTTCATCGTTTCCGTGTGCGGTCATATGATAGCCGATTAAAAGATAGATTTGCTACTGCATTTAAACGTTTTTTATTGGCTGAGATCGAGCTTTTTCGTGAATGTAAACGTTTGCGTGACCGTGCCCGACTTATTTTTTTTCGCGCGGGGCTGCATGTCCCCTAACGACTTGTGTTGAAAACTTGAAATTCTTCGATATAAAAAAACTCGGTCCTCCACCTAAAATCTTTGAGGTAAAGACCGAGTTAAATGAGATCTTTAATCAACTGAGCGTGCTGACGAAGAAGATCTAGCCGCGCCACATGCAGCAATACATCCAAGAACAAAAGCAATACCTAGGCTTTTACCAAACAAAATTTGTCCTGCCAGTGCTAGATCTGCATTGCCTTGTGCGGCACCAATAGACCATAAAATGATACCCGTTACGAGCATAACCGCTAATAGTACGCCCAAACAGCTCGCTGCAGTATTACCAGGCGCTTGTGGCACAAACGATCTCGACATCAGATTTCCCGTTTTTACCACTTTACCCATTTCTTCTTGGCCTTGGAAAGCCACCTTTTGGGAATCTTGATTAGTAACCATCGACATAAAAACACTCTCCTTAAATTAAGAAGTTATTCAATGTCATTTATTATACCGCTCCACACCGATTGATGTAAAGAAATCAATAATTTAAAAATGGTTGCGCGAAGGTGGAACCTCAAGACCACGTAATTAATATTTTAGCGCCTACCATTAGCGCACTGGACACCGCCCCTAAAAAGTCATGAGTGTAAAAATAGCTAAAATCAAGTGTCTTAAATTTGTTCTTTGGGACCTACAGCGCCAAAAGATATTTTTACTCTTTACAATTGCTTTATTCTTCTATATACTCATCGCTTTTATACAATATAGTGGAGGAAATAACTATGTCTTATCTGTTTGTAGATTGCTGCAAAAGCCCATTACTACCCATTCAGTTACAAGATAAACCCCAGGTATTTACGGGTGAGGAAAAATTCACATTATTCACCGATATTTTTCTAGTTGCCATTGCCGGTCTCGTTGCGACCTTGGCCATCCTTTATGCCGAAGGCTTGGTAGATCTGGGACCACTCAATGCAACTTTAAACGTAATCACACCTCATGTGGCACGCTACATACTTGCGGGTGCTGGTGGACTCCTTGTTCTCGATGTTGTCAAGCTGATCGTTAAACTCCGAAGTCACATCGATCATCAGCAAGATCATATCCACTCGCTCCGTGATGGCTCAGATCGTCAGTCACTCGTTGATCAAATTGGTAAATTGGAAACTGAAAAAGCAGAGATTCGGGCAAATGCTCAAGATTGTCTCGACAAATTGAACGGAAGAAACACAGAGAAGAAAAATAGGATTGTGGCACTTACCGGACAACTTATAGCTGCACAAGATGAGCTAACTACCGCTCAAAATACATATGACGCGAAGCTCGAAGAAGAAAAAGGGCTGATGCAAAAGGAATATGATCTTTTGCAAGAGAAATGTGATTTAGTCAAGCAACAGCTAGAAGACATTAAAAAGTTAGAAAAACTTTCCGCGTTGGCCGCGAAAAAAGGACAAAAAGGGGATACCGCGACAGAGAAGATCTTGGGCACGCTAGGAGAGCAAAATCGCGAACTGAGAGAAAAAGTACTTAACGCGTACGATAAGGTTTCTAAAAAAGATGGTATCGAAGATCTGAATGCCAAAATAGCAAAGATTGACACCGATATCGCACAAAGAACAATTGATTTGGATAGTCTAGATCAGAGAATTAATACGTTAACTGAACAGCAAGGAAAGCTGGCTTATGAACTTGATACGGCAAGAAAGGCAGCTAAAGCTGATGCGGATGCTGAGGTGGCAAAGATCTTGGCAGCAGGGAGGATCAAATCTGATGAAATCCTAAACAATGCTCACGAGGAAGCTCGTGAATTAGTTACCAAAGCAGAACAGGATATGCTCAAAGCAGAACAGGATATGCTCAAAGCGGCTAGAGTACAGGATGAGGAAGCTAGGCAGGAACGAGAAACGACTAGATTGGATCAATTGAAAGATGTTGAGGCAGAGAAAAAGCGATTACAACAGAAAAATGCGGAGCTCAAAGCGTCAATTGACGATCTTGATCGAAAGATCTCGAAACTTAAGGATAGACACGGTATTGCCTCTGCAGAATTAGATAACGCCAGAGAGCAGGCGGCTGCTGCTACAAGACAAGCAGGGGCAATGGCAGCGGAGTATAAAGCTACTAATGAGAAGGTAGCTGCGCTACGTAACGAGCAGACAACTCTCACAAATGAGACCAAAACTCTTGAACAAACAAAGCTAACTCTCACATCTGAGAACCAAACTCTTACACAGCAAGCAGAGAAATTGAAAAAAGAAAACGCAGCGATCGAACAGCAGCGGCAGCAGAACAGCACAAATAAAAGCTAAACAAATTAATTGTACGTTGAAACCCAGCCTGTGAAAGGCTGGGTTTTTTTATTTCCCTAAAATCCTATTTTTTTTCACAACTTCGGAGCGAAGCACGCACAGAGAGCGTTTGCGCTTGTTCAAAAACAAAATATCCAAACTACTGGCGCAGCTATTGCTGCTGGTGGTGGAGTCGGGGGTCGGTTTTTTTGATGATGACGCTGACATTGTTTTTATTGAAGCCCTTGTATCCCTCTTGCCTCTGAAGATTTTCGAGATGGCTACCGAGAGCACCGTGGTGGAGAAAGTGTTCCGCTTGAGTTGATGTGATGACTCCCTCCTTTTGCAGCACGGCGATACGTGCGGGATCGACTGACCAGATCTCTCCCTGTGTGAAGGCTTGTTTCAGGTAAGTGAAGTTGCTAAACGGCGCCATCATGCCGATCTGATGTGTGGCTAAATCGGCTGTGAGTGTCTCAAATGAAAATTGCGCCTCTAAATGGTGCATGCCCGCTTCCAAAATGGAATCACCGTGGAGCGCACACCATAAGCCTACGGTTCCTAAAGTCTTAAGAGGAGGTAACGGATGGTGGGCAAAGTCGATATCCAATTCATCGGGTGCTAAATCGACATCGAGAAAGAGGACCAAACCACATGTTGTGTTTTCCATGATTTGCGCCCCCCACCCTGCCTCTTCACCGGCATAATACCGTTCACGGCAATGAAAGCCTAACGTTTCAAAGAGGCGGACGAGAAGGGAAAAATGGGTTCTGCTACTGCGAAAAGTATGATGATCGTGATTGCCCCACCCCATGCCGACGCAATCTTGACGTGATTTTTGCAAGGCTGCGGCCCGGTTTCGACTCTGCCAATATAGCCTCTCAATTTCGAGGACTGCCCAAGCGGTCATGTCACAACCAAGCTCGACTACCCACTCTTGTGCCAACCGTAAAATCTCCTCCATGGTAGTGCGGCTCCGGGTCTGCAATTGCTCAAGTGTGCTCACGTAGTTAGAGATATGGCCTTCACCAAGATAGATGGGTTCCACCCCTCTTGTCCCTCTTCTTTCCACAGCAAGTAATGCAACGCCTCCTTCTTGATGGACCAAACAACGGCGATAAGGGGCACAGATCGAACCTTCAATGGTTCTATTCAAGCGGCGCACCATCAAAAAATCGGAAATGCTCTCCACTTTGATCGCTATACCGTGTGGATGGCTTAGGACGGTATTGCTCCCCGTATCAGTGATGAGAAGGGAGGGAAGTTTAGCCCCAGGATGGGAAAATAGGCAGTAGCTTGGCATGGCGAGTACCTGCTCAAAGCCATGCCTCTGCAACTCTTCCTCTACCGATGCTGAATAGGGAATCGTGAGATGATCGATCCAATCGAAGAGACGGGTGCTGCTTTTCTCGACAAGTTCCCTTTCTAAATCGATTAAATAGCGATTCTTTTCCTTAAATTCATTGAGCATCGCGTAGAGCCAGGCCTCAGCTCCAGGTTGACATTCCCAATCAAACATAGAATCCCCTCTTCAAGTGTGTCTGCTGACCAAATAAAACTTAGAGTGCGTTAATTACTCACCTTCAGAGTGCAGCCTACTTACATGGATCGGTGGCTGCGTAAAGTGAGTTAATTAAATGTATGTAGCAGACGTTGGCTCAGATCGGCAAGGGAAATGCGGGCACACCCAACTCTTTCGATCGCGATGCCGGCAGCGACATTCGCCAGGATGGCTGCCTCGCCGAATGAAAGATGGTTAGCCACTGCGGCCGTAATGATAGCAAGCACGGTGTCCCCGGCCCCTGTGACATCCTTCACTTCATGAATTTGAGCAGGGAAATCTTGTCTTCGCTGATTCCGTGTAAAGAGGGAGATCCCCTCCTTGGAACGGGTGATGAGAAGGGTTTCAATATCGACATCGCTCAAAATTCGGGCTGCAATATCATCTAGCGTGGCCTCAATGCCTAAACCAGCAGCACCCACCGCCTCTGCCAGATTCGGCTTGAGAAGCGTGGCCCCTTGATAGCGATTGAAATCCATTCCTTTGGGATCGACGACAATGGGAATCCCCTGTTTTTTGGCAGAAGAGATCAGTTGTGTAAGGAGAGATTGTGTCAAAAAACCCTTCGCATAGTCCGATATGGCTACCACATCGATGTTTTCTAACAATGCAGGGAGCAAATTAATGATGCGAGCTTCCATCTCTTGAGTCAATAAGCTCGGGCGTTCATGATCGATCCGGACTATCTGTTGCCCTGAAGCAATCATTCTGTTTTTCAAGGGCGTTTTGAAAGAGGGCTCACACACGATGCCCCGCGTGTCAACTCTCTCTTTTTTCATCTCCTCTAGAAACGTGAAGCCGCCCGGGTCATCCCCTACTCTTCCCAATGCGACCACCTCCATCCCAAGAGAGATCAGATTTAAAATGGCGTTACCCGCTCCCCCCGGTCTCTGTGTTTCTTCTTTGACGCGCAATACGGGAACGGGTGCTTCTGGGGATATGCGGACGACATCGCCTATGGTGTAGATGTCGAGCATGACATCGCCGGCAACGAGAATTTTTTTTGGTTTTAAAAGAACCATGAACCTATCTCACTATTCGAAAAATGTGATTTTTAAAGGATTTTTTTGCAGATTTTAGAGCCGTTTCGAAGGACATACTTTGGTAAGTAGGCCGAGAAGCGGCTCTAAAAGATGCGGAAAAAGACTTAAAAAGCACTTTTTGCCAATAGTGGGACAGCCATTCCCGCCGGTCGATTCCATCGAGTAGGCTTGATAAAAGTTTTCGTAAACTTTTTTTATAACCACAGAGAACACAGAGCGCACAGAGCCGGCCAAGCGCATACGCGGGCCTTGGCCGAGCGCTATCGTTTGTGCGCGACTCCACACAAGCAATTAACTCTGTGTGCTCTGTGAGCTCTGTGGTAAAAAAATAACCGCATAAAATTGTCGGCGGGAATTGCTGATAGTGGGATAGGTTCATCGGAACAATTACCAATATTTATGGGGAAGAAGGTAGTTACGGATATAATCTCCAACGCCCTCTTTCAAATTGAATTGGGGCATGAGAAGATGTTGATCCCGGCTTTTTTCCATCTCAGCACAAGTGTAGTTCTGGTATTTACCAATCAGATCTTTAGGCATATCGATATACTCAATAGTAATGGGACGATCAAGGGCGGCAATGACTGACTCGGCAAGATCTTTCCAACTCTGAGGCTTGCCAGAACCAATATTAAAAATTCCGCTCTCCTCATTTTCTAAAAATTGAACAGTCATCCGCGCCGCATCCTTGACATAGATGAAATCTCTCATCTGCCCCCCATCTGAAAATTTTTCTGGCTCGGAGGATTTAAAGAGTGAGATTTTCCCTTGATTGAGTGCGTCGGGCACCATCTTAAGAATAGCGGATGCCATACGTCCTTTGTGAAATTCGTTCGGTCCATAGACGTTAAAATATTTAAGGCCGACGACTTTATCGAGTAAATTTTGATCTTGGAGCCAAAGATCGAAAAGGTGTTTGGAATAGCCATACATGTTGAGAGGGGAATAAATGCCGAGCTTGGCATGAGCGTCGGAGAATCCCTGACTTCCATCGCCATAGGTCGCTGCAGAGGAGGCATAGATAAAACGGTGATCATGTGTGATTGCAAATTCTGCCAAGGCCATTGAAAAACGGAAATTATTTTCGAGAAGATAATTGGCATTCATTTCTGTAGTGCTTGAGCAGGCTCCGAGATGAATAAACGCTTCAATCTCATCTTCTTTCCCATGAAGCCATTGAAAGCAATGGTCTTTATGCACGATTTCGACGAAGCGTTTCCCCACCAGATTTTTCCACTTTTCGCTCTGCCCCAAATTATCAATCACGACGATGTTTTTCATCCCGAGATCGTTCAAAGTCCGCACCACCCCCGATCCGATAAATCCACAACCACCTGTTACAACGATGTACTTATCCTCAAACATCTTCATAATCTGACTCCCAAAAGTAGGTCTTCAAACATCTTCATATCTGAGAGAATATAACAAATGGCTCACAAAAACAAAAGCGATCCGGAGAAAAAGGGTGTAACTAAAGGTGGTGGCAAATCTATCTTTTAATCGACGACTATCATATACCCGCACACAGAAACGATAGAAAGTATCAAAAAAATAAGAGAAGTGCTTTTTTTTTGTGATCGTTCATATCGTGTATCGTTCTCATCGTAGCGGAGTCATGATGTTGTCAGTTAAATAAAAATTTGCCACCATCTTTAGTTACATCGAGGAAAAAACGATATTGGAATTAGACAAATAAAAATTGAATCGGTATAAGCCAGAATCGTTAACCAAATAACGAGGTGAGGTTATGTCATCGAAGATTGGGCCGTCGGAAGGGAACAATATGTCATATCGATCTGTGAATTCAAAAGCAGCGACGCTAGAGACGCGGATTAGTTACAATAGCGATACAAAAACCTTTGAACCCCTGACGTCTGGCGTGAGCACTACCACGGAACATATGGAGAAGGTTCAAGGGCAAATGAGTCAATACAAAGTTCCCCAAGATTATTCAAGTCCTACCTTTTTACAAAAAATAGCTCCGACCAATAAGTGCAAAGCCACTCCGATCGACACAGAGACAAAAGGGGTGAAAGAGTTTATGTCAGGGGATGCGGCTCGTTTCCCTTCATTTCTCAAAAGTATTCGTCAAGCGCAGCGCTCTCTTTAAAGCAAAGCGTTCCCTGTAGAGTCCGGTCCGAGTTTCTCTCGGACCCCTCTCCGAGTTAAAAAAATGATATTACCATTTATGTTTCAACATGTTACAATAAAGTAAACATTTGAGGTAACATCATGACATTTAACCAAGAAAACAACATCGTTAGACAGTATGAAATTATCTCAACCGCCCTGGACACGGGGCAGAGATTTATTTATGACCGAGAAGAAAAACATTTTACAAATGTCACTTGGCGGCAGGCGCACAAATTAGACACAAATCGTTACATTACCGATCTTCCAGGGCTACAGACGCAGCTTAAGAGCGTAATCGAGCAGTATGGGATTGACGATAACCATAAACAAAGATTGATCCAGGCTTTTGAAGAGCGTGCAGATGATTTAGAACACCGCTTTATCCTTTATGGCCGAAAAGCGAGAGATGCCGGAGTGCAGCACCTAAGGGAGTGCAAATCTATTATCGAAACAGCAGCCAGCCAACACACTTCCCGGTTCGCAGGAGCCATTTAATTTCCACTCGCTACATCGCTTGTGTACCAGGCATTAGCCGTGCGATTGATACACCTAAGTGCATTTGTCCCCTTGCCAAAACCAAAAAGAGCACTGCCCGATCCTGAAAGTGTGATCTGCGTGATTCCCTGTGCCTGCAGTTCCGTTTTATAACGATAAAGCTCGGGCAAAAGGCGGAAGGCAGGTTCTTCCAAATCGTTATGAAATAACGGCTCCCCGCCATAAAACTCCTCGATCAATTTTTCTGGATTTAAGGGGGCACACGTTGCAAGTTGAAGAGCGCGGTAGACTTCAACTGTAGAGAGCCCTTCTTTTGGCTTATAGAGAAATAGAGGGCGATCAAACGTCAGTGGTGGTAGGTTTTTTACGTTTTCTCCCCGTCCTGTGCAATAGGCAGTTCCGTGTGAGAAAAAAAAGGGGAGGTCCGATCCCATTTCTGCCGACCAACTCTGAAGTTCTTCCTCTTTTACAGGGTGCCCGTGGAGCGCATTGAGAGCCCATAAGGTCGTTGCCCCGTTACTACTCCCTCCTCCAAGCCCAGCCTCGATCGGAATTTTCTTCTCCACCTCAATGGAAATGGAGTGATTTAATCCTGTTTTTCTTCTGAAAAGGGCTACTGCCTTAGAGATCAAATTCGTAGGTCCACAAGGCAAATTGGGATCGGAACAACGGATGCGATCTTCTGAAGCTAGGGTAAAAGTGATCTGATCCCCCAGATCGATGGTTTGCATCAAGGAGGCAAGCTCGTGATACCCATCGCTCCTCTTCCCTAAAATTAAGAGGAAAAGATTCAGTTTAGCCGGCGAAAAAAGCGTCAACATTTTCCGATTCCGATCCTTTGACCGTGAACGAGCCCGAGCCCGCGCCCGTGCCCGATCTTTACTTTCCAGGCATCACGTGCTCGCTCGGCAAACAGAAGAAAATTACTTCTCCTCACCCTCGGAGGAAGCTTCCGTGGCTTCCTCTTCCTGAGGTGGCGCAGCAGCAGCTTGCTTTTGTGGCAAAATGCCACCTTCAGGCTCAACAACTAGAATAAATGTCGCTAAGACACCCTCTTTCAATTTCAACTGTATTGTATGAGACCCAAGCGCTTTGATAGGCTGAGTTAGAGAGATGTTTTTTCGCTCGAAAGGATAACCTTTTGCCTGAAGCATACGGGCAATATCGAGTGTCGAGACTGAGCCGTACATTCTTCCTTCCGGATCAATCTTAACTTCGGTAGTCAGAGTCAGACCAACAAGCGTTTTTGCAAATTCCTCCGCTTCTTTTCGATCTACGAGGGCTCGTTTTTCTCTCTCAGCTTTGAGGCGAGCCTGCATTTTTAAAGTTTGTTTGTCGACAATAACAGCCTTTTTTTGCGGGAGCAGGAAATTGCGAATAAAGCCTGGCTTGGCTGTCACAACGTCGCCGCTCCGCCCCAAACCATCGACATCGTCCAAAAGTAGAAGTTGTTGTTTCATATGATTTACCTATTCTTCTGATACAAATGGAAGGAGTCCAATGTAGCGAGCTCTTTTAACCGCGATATTTAAAAGCCGTTGGAAACGGGCTGAAACACCGGTGATGCGCCGTGGAAGAATCTTCCCTCGATCGGTAATGAACCGTTTCAAGGTCTCAATATCTTTATAATCGATATCCTTCCAGCCGGCCGCCATGAACGGACAACGCTTTGAAACGCGTTTCTTACGAGACTCCATATAGGGTGAGTCCGGCGACGACGACGTCATTCTCATCATTTTTTTTTCCTCATTCGGGAAGTTTTTTAAACTCAATTGTTTCCTTAATCTCTTCTGCTCTTAGCGTTAAAAACCGGAGAAGATCTTCGTTGAGATGGTATTCTCTCCATAACTCTGAAAATACAGTGCTTGGCGCTGTAAAGTAGAGTAAGAAATAATGACCTTCGCGCAGACCACGGATCTCGTAAGCCAATTTTTTACGTCCCTGGTCGTGGACTTTATGGATCTCTCCTCCCTTTTCCGATATTCCCGAAGTGATCCGCTCAAGACACTTTTGTCGCGCATCTTCACTTAAGGCTGCGTTGAGGATATACATCCCTTCATAGAGTTGTTTTCTTTCTTTCATGTGAACCTATTGTTGAGTTCCCCTGCAAGTTGGCTTGCTCTTTCTACACCTTGTGATAACCAGCATTCAATGACCGAAGTGCTGTTTTCTACCACCTGAATGAGTCGCTTTTGCTCGCTTGGCGCAAATTGTGCCAAGACATATTCTTCTAAAGCCACTTCTTGCCTGCTGGGCAATTGTCCCTCTTCAGGGCCTACCCCCATCCGGAGGCGAGGATATTCCTGCGTTCCCAGCAACGCATCGATATTTTTTAAACCATTATGCCCCCCAGGACTACCTGAAGGGCGGATCCGCAACTCCCCTATTTTGATGTAAACATCATCGACAATCACCAGTATGCGATTGAGGGGAATATGGTAATAATTAACCGCCTTACTCACGGCAGTTCCACTTAAATTCATATATGTCGAAGGGAGAAGAAGAAACACTTTCCTCTCACCAACACACCCACTCGCCACTCGCCCATTGAGTCGCCATCCCCGTTTAAGTGACAACCCATGTGTTTTGGCAAAAGCCTCAACGGCCATAAACCCTAAATTGTGGCGGGTCTTCTCGTATTTGGAACCGGGATTCCCAAGCCCGACAATGAGATAATCCTCCATCCTACTTTCTTGCGATGACTACAGCGACTCCTTTCATTTTACCCGCAGGACGCACCTCTTTAGGAATTTTTAAATGTTCCAGTTTTATCATCTGCCCAAGATTCAAATCAAGGAGATCGAGCTCAAATTCATCAGGGATATGTTTAGGAAGGCATGATACCTTCACCTGTCTTACGACCTGTCGAATCACACCCCCCAGTTTAACTCCAGCACAATTGGCTGCATTCACACATTTTAAAGGGATATTGAGCGTGACAGGATGGTCGGCGTGGAGCTCTTCAAAATCGATATGAATCACAGCGTAGGTTGTAATATTGTATTGAATGTCTTTGACAATCGCTTGGATCGATTTTCCCTCAATATCGAGTTTAAAAACTTTAGAGGAAAGTGTTCCCGTAGGCGTTGTGTTTAAAATTTTTTGAAAGTCAATCCCATCGACAACGATCTCCTCCCCACTCTTTCCTTTAGAGTAGAGAATAGCGGGGATTTTTCCCTCACGCCGAATCATTCGTAAATCCGATTTCGTTTTTGCCGTGCGCTTTGTCACACTGAGTTTCATGACTCTCTCCAAAAAATAGTGAAAGAAGGAGAGTATATGTGACACCCGATTTTTGTGCTAATTGAAAATCGACGAGATCGAATCGGCAGAGTTGATACACCGAATGGCTTCTCCAAAGAGGGGGGCAGCTGAGATGATTTCAAATTTCATAGCTCTCTCCTCAATTAAAGGGACCGTATTTGTCATAAATATTTTTTCAATTGCCGAATCCTCCAACTTCCTCACAGCTCCTCCTACAAGGAGTCCATGGGTAAAAGCGGCAAAGATTCTTTTTGCCCCATTTCTTTGGCAGGTTTCAGCTGCTGTTACCAAAGTCCCCGCAGTGGAACATAAGTCATCGACGAGCAAAACATCCCTCCCCTGCACATCTGATCCAATGATCGACGTGATACTGACCTCTTCGGTGCTCACTCTCCGCTTATCCATGACAGCAAACTCAGCATGCAGTTGGTTGGAATAGGCGCGGGCAATTTTTATGGCGCCGAGGTCGGGAGCCATAATGACGAATCTCTTAAGTGCAGCTCAGAAAAATTTTCCCGCCAAAAGGGGCCTGGCGTAAAGATTATCGACCGGAATATCGAAAAATCCCTGAATCTGTCCGGCATGAAGATCCATTGTCAAAACGCGTGTCGCCCCTGCGGTTGCCAGCAAATCGGCAACCAACTTAGCCGAAATAGGTACTCGGGGTTTGTCTTTCCGGTCTTGGCGGCTATAACCAAAATAGGGGATCACAGCCACAATGCTCTCTGCCGACGCCCTTTTCAGGGCATCGATCATGATCAGCAATTCCATTAAATAGTAATTGGGATCGCGGGCAATGGATTGAATGACAAAGACATCTCGGCCCCGCACATTTTCTTGAATCTGCAGGTAGATCTCACCATCGGGGAAAGGCTCAAAATGCACCTTTCCCAATTCCATATTAAGATAGCGGGCCAATTCAGCCGCAAAAGCAGGATGGGAATTTCCAGAAAACAAAGCAAATGAGCTTTTACTCAATTTGTCACTCACTATAAGCGCAGATTGGGGTGGAAGGATTCGAACCTCCGAATGGCGGTACCAAAAACCGCTGCCTTACCACTTGGCTACACCCCATCAAAAATGGAGTCATACTACCCCCCCCATCCATTTTTTGCCAAGACCAGAGTATTTGCACACTACCATCTCGACTCGATATCCTCTTCTAAAAATAGGAATCGTATAGACATGTCGGGTCGTTGCCCGTCATTTCATGTCGGGCCACCCCCTGCGACCCCCATTGAGCCTCATCTCGCAACGCCGGATCACACCCGCAGCGAAAGCCCGACTAGGGCGGTGGGTTAGTGCTCTGCACAACCCACTAGCGAGGATGTGATTCCGGCTAAGCGAGATGAGGCTCAAGGGGGTCGCAGGGGGGTACTGACACGAAGTGACGTACCCACCCGACATGTCTACCCATTTCCTATTTCTAAAGTCACATTAAAAAAACGCCCTGGTATGTGATTTTCGCTACTTTAAGTAAAATTTTACCACATTTCATGGGTTGCAGGATAAAGAGGGGGGAAGTAGAGTGCGGCCTATGAAGATTATGCATGTGGCTGCCGAACTGGCGCCGATTGTGAAAGTGGGAGGGCTGGGAGATGTCGTGCATGGGCTGTCCAAAGCGCTATTAAAAAGGGGACATACTGTAGAAGTTGTTTTGCCTGAATACGATACACTTGATCTGAGCGATCTAGAATTTCTCAAAGTCGTCGACAACAACCACATTGTTTCATTTGGCCAGACTCACCATACCAATACGCTATGGGAAGGAATGATTGATGGGATACCCCTTCTTTTCATCGAATCCCATGATGCTAATGGATATTTTGAAAGAGGGAAAGTATATGGATGCCCCGATGATAATGCCCGATTTCTCTATTTCTGCGCGGCCGCTCTTTCCTATCTTCTTAAAAAAGGGTGTGACGTCGTTCATCTCCATGATTGGCACACAGCAGCGCTTGCTGGCTTAATTAAAAATACACCTACAATTGAGGTACAAACAGTTTTTACAATCCATAATTTTGCCTACCAAGGTCTCTGTAACGAACACGATCTGGAAAAATTAGATTGGGTTGATGAAAGCTTGCGAGATGGGGAATCTTATAACTTGCTAAAAGGGGGGATCATCTATGCCGATCAAGTCACAACAGTCTCCCCGAACTACGCACGGGAATTGTTGACCTCCGATTTGGGAGGATCGCTACAAGGTACCCTTAAAAGACATCAGACAAAATTTTCAGGGATTTTAAACGGGATCGATTATTCGTATTGGAATCCGCAAACCGATCCCCATCTCCCCCTCCACTATTCCCTCCGCTCCCTCGACAAAAAAGGGGATGTGAAGGAAGAATTGAAGGCTCGCCTCTCTCTGGCTGATGAAAAATCCCCTCTAGTTTGCGTGGTGACCCGCCTTGTGGCTCAAAAAGGGCCCGAATTAATTAAAGCGGCGCTCCTCCGTACTTTAGAATGGGGAGGGCAGTTTGTACTCCTAGGTTCTGCACTAGATCAAGCGACACATACTCAATTTTATAATTTGAAAAGGAAACTCGCAGGGTCAGCCCATGTTCATCTCGAACTGACTTATAACGAAGCGCTCTCTCATATCGTCTATGCAGCCGGAGATCTCTTTTTAGTCCCCTCCCTTTTTGAACCGTGTGGCCTCACTCAACTCATTGCGATGCGATATGGGACGGTCCCTGTGGTGAGGAGGACAGGGGGCCTAAGCGATACAGTCTTTGATGGAAAAAATGGGTTTACATTCACTCCCTTTACCGTTGAAGGGATCAATACCGCACTCGACAGAGCCTTTCAAACTTGGTATGAGCACCCCCTAAAATGGCGCGCCATGCAACTCAGTGGCATGGAGGAAGATTATAGCTGGGAAAGGCCGGCAGAGGAGTATCTCACCGTTTATAATACTACTCCCCCTTGTCAAACAAAAGCCTAAGAACGTAGGTTCTATTCGCCCAAATGTACTCCACTCCTGAATAGAGGGCATAGAGAGCAGCCAAGGAAACGGCACCGATTGAAATGCCATGTAACACACCGTACGAGAGATATCCCATCGTATAAGGAATCATCAAGAGCAAAATCACGAACAAGCATCCAGCCTGAATGACAGCCTTGATTTTTCCTGAGGAGCGCGCTGCCAAGGCAAAGCCACGCAAAGCGCAGATCGTACGCAAGGTACTGATCACTGAATCGCGGTAGAGAAAAATAAAAACAATGAGCAAGGGGAGATTCACTGGGGGTTGGGTAAATGTGAGAAAAACTGAGATTCGATAGATGCTATCGGCCATCGGATCGAGAATTTTTCCCAAATCGGTGACTTGATGGAATTTTCTGGCGACATACCCATCAAAAGCATCAGAGAGCTCCGAAATCCCTAGAAGGACAAGGAGAATATATGGCAAAACCGCCAAACTAATCCCCAACAAATCATGTTCCAAATAAAGGAACATGAAAATGGGACTCACAAATATACGGATAAAGGTGAGATAATTGGCTAGGCTCACGCGCCCAACATACTTAACTTTTACTAAGAAACGTTAATTCCCTGCCTCTTTTATTGCAAGGAGCCATTCCGATGTGCATGATTATTCTGGATCGTCTTCGTCCGCCTGAACCGCTTCTTTTGCGTTGCTGAGGTTAGAGAGAGCTAGAAAAAGATCTCTATTGACGTTACAGATGTCTTGGGTAAATTCGCTCATGTTTTTTTTCATTTGTGCCACCGCTTGACCGGCAGTTAGAGTTTCGCCATCAACAACGATGGATTGCTTATCCATTTTAGCAAGGCAGCTTTTTAGTTTTTTTTCAACGCTCTCTCGATTTTCACCCTCCTTGAAATCATCCGCTGCAGCATCTAAAAGCAACTCATATTTAATCGCGCGCACCACTTTTTGAGCTTCTGCTTGCTCCGATCCTACTAAAACATCCCAAAGCGCTTTAAATTGTCTGAGATTTTTCTCCAGTTTTTCTCTCTTTTGAAGACCTTCCCCTCATCTTTTTCCTGAGTCGCGTATTTCTCAATGACTAAATCGGTGACTTCCTGAAGAGAAATCTCATCCGCAGACGCTCGAACCAACCCCAATGTTGGGAAAGTATAGAGCGTATAGGGCATTCCAGCATCGTCGACATATTCAATCAGCAAATTCTTTGCTTTGACCGTATAATCTCGTAGCAGAGTGAACTTTTTCTTAAGTGCATCAATTTCTCTATCATGTTTTGCCTCGCGCGCCCGCTCCGAGTCTGCGATTACGGTTTCCATGATTCCCTGCCCCTGTTCTTCCTGGTTCCAGTAACTCATCCTACAAGCGCGGTACCATTCATGGATCTTTTGGTTGATCGGATCCCTCATCGGCACAATAGGCAAGGGGAGGACAGACGCACCCCACAGTTCCTGAAATCAATTCACCGGTAGTCCCCAAAAGGGCAAAGGCACGCTTCTCCATCCGATTGCACAGGGTGCTCCATTCTCCAGTAGCAAACGTTTTAAAAAATTCTGCAAAGAGCATGAAAAAGGAGTGTAAAAAGAGCCTACACGGAGCGGTAGAGACGCGGCGTAACCCATCATTCCAAAAATGTAGGTAAAAGGGAGAATGGTCGCATACGTTCGAATCACATCTGATTTCCAAACAGCGCTCAGGGGATTAAATATCAAATAATTTTTTTCTGTCTTTGGCAAAGTGTTACGAGCGACTTGTTGGACAGATGCAGCCTGCGAGCCTCTTGATAGACAGCAGTAGGTTGAATCTCCCCATCCTCATTGCGCCGAAAATCCATACCCGTCATCGTGAGCTGATTACTTAGGATAATAATAGCACTACGGTATGTAGGACTTGCCTCGATCAATCGTTCACTTGGTTGGCATCAACATCATAACCTGCAAGATTCAAGCGAGCAGCTACGAGGTGAGTATCTAAAGATGCAGCCATAATGTGTTCTCTTATCATTTTTAGGATTAAGGTATTAAATAAAGTAACCTTTTTTTATGATTGCTGATCCTACGAGAATTTTTTATAGTTATTTTTTTTACCTAGGGAAAGCGTAAGATGCTTAATTTTAGAAATAGTACTAATTGACCCAATTTTGGGCAGAAAAGGGATGTCTCGTTAATCATGATCTTGAAGTGGGAGCAGGATAAGACTTTCAATCCAGCTACCTTTTTGCGCTGTTTGGGTCCCGAACCGTATTCGGCTGTATATGTCGAGCCTTCACGCCGCCCCCAAGATGGCAGGTACGGAGAGAAACCCCTCAATCGAGTCCAATTTTACCATCAAATGCAAGTGATCCTGAGAACCCTCCCCTCATAACATACAGAGATTCTCTATCTTCAGTCACTTGAAGGTCTATTGGTTTCGATTTGAACAAACACGATATCCGCTTTGTCCATGACGATTGGGAAAATCCCACTATTGGGGCATGGGGATTAGGATGGGAGGTGTGGTCCGATGGGATGGAGATCACGCAGTTCACCTACTTTCAGGCAGTCGGCGGTATCCCTGTAAACCCTGTGAGTGGGGAGATTACTTCGGCCTGGAGAGATTGGCGATGTATATCCAAGGTGTTGACTCGCTCTTTGATCTCCAATGGAATCATGAAGTCACCTATGGAGATATTTATAAACGGAGCGAGTTTGAATGGAGTCATTACAATTTTACAGAAGCAGATACAGCGATGTGGCTCCGCCATTTCGAAGAGTTCGAGGCTGAAGCCATCCGTCTGATCGCGCGCCATTTCCCGATCCCTGCCTACGATTTTGTGATGAAATGTTCCCATGCCTTTAATATTTTAGACGCGCGGGGCGTAATCTCTGTAACGGAACGGACAGCTTATATCGCCCGGATCCGTAATTTAGCCAAAGCCTTGGCGGAAAGTTGGATTGAGAGCCGCCAGCGCCTCTCCTTCCCTCTCATGAGAAACCACCGTAAGCGAAGCGAAGTTGCCATCCCCGCTGTGAGTGAAAAGCACGATCCTTCTGAAAAGCGTGATTTCCTACTCGAAATAGGATCGGAAGAGCTTCCTGCTACTTTCGTGCCGATCGGTATGCAGCAGCTCGAAAGCCATATGAGGAGCCTCCTACAAGAGAATGAACTCCCCTTTGAACACCTTGAGGTTTTTGGCACTCCCCGTCGTTTAGCGGTGAGAGTGACCCAATTAGCAGGCGGAACAGAGGGTAAAAGGATTGAGCGGAAAGGGCCGGCGATCGCCGCCGCGTTTGAATCCGATGGTCGCCCTTCAAAGGCAGGAGAGGGGTTTTTCCGCTCTCTCCAGTTTGACAAGCCGACTCTCTCCCAAATCGAACGAGGAGAAATTCCTGGACTTGAAATACGCACGATCAAAGGGAGCGGCTACCTCTTCGCTACGTTGGAGCAGAAAGGGATCGCAACGAGGCAATTGTTAGCACACAATTTGCGTAAACTCATTTTAGGACTCGAGTTTCCCAAAAAAATGAGGTGGTCCGATCTCGACATCGAATATGCACGCCCCTTAAAATGGATCGCCGCTCTTTATGGCAATGAGATCATCCCCTTTGTAGTTGGAGATATTGTCTCCTCCAATCTGACTTACGGACATCGACAAATGGCGCCGCTACCACTCGAGCTTTCCAATCCTCAAGAGTATACCGATCTCTTGAGAAAACACTCTGTGATCGCAGATGTCAAAGAGAGGGCAGAATCGATCGAAATGCAGCTCGGAAAAGTGGAGCACTCTTTCAATGCAAAGGTCATTGCTAAAGAGCGTGTCATGCATCAGGTCCTCCATCTCGTCGAATATCCCTTCATTACAGTTGGCAACTTTGATAAAAAATACCTGCAGACACCGAAAGAGGTCTCTATCTCCGAAATGGTGGAGCACCAAAAGTATTTCCCACTCGCCGATCTTCAAGGAAACCTCATCCCCCATTTTGCCATCGTTTGCAACAACACACCGAGTGATCTGATTCGAGCAGGAAATCAGAAAGCCCTCTCTCCCCGCCTATCTGATGGAATGTTCCTCTACGAAGAGGATCTAAAAATACCGCTCTCCCAGTTCAACGAAAAGCTCAAACACCTCATTTTTCAAAAGGAGTTAGGAAGCGTCTGGGAAAAAGTGAAGCGGGTCACCGGATTGGCTGAAATTCTCCATAATTATCTCCCAATTTGCGAATTAGATATTTTGCGCCGCGCGGCAAGCCTATGCAAAGCCGATTTAGCTTCCCATTTAGTGGGTGAATTTCCCGAACTCCAGGGAACTGCAGGGAAACTCTACGCGTTAAAAGGGGGGGAGAAGGAGGCAACGGCCTTGGCCATTGAAGAGCATTGGATGCCGCGTGGGGAAAAGGCACCTCTCCCAAAGACCCCCTGTGGAGTGCTCCTCAGTATGGCAGAAAAAATCGACAATTTTTTAAGTTGTTTTGCCCTCGATCTCAAACCCACATCGTCAAGCGATCCCTACGCGCTCCGACGGCAAGCCATTGGGATGTTAAAAATGTTGATTGAGGGGGAGCTCCATCTTCCCATCTACAAGGCCTTCAAGGAGGGTTTTGCCATTTTTAGAAAGACCCCATACCTTTCCGATAAAATCAAAAAAGAGATTGAAGAGAGGGAGGGAACGATCCTCAGCGATCTTATAAGCTATTTCCTCAACCGATTCCGCACCTTATTGCATGAATATGGCTTCGATAAAGATGAAGTGGAAGCAACCCTTAGCCAAGGTATTAATGACCCTTACGACATTTTTCGCAAACTGAAAGCGCTCCATGAATTTAGAAAAACACACCATGATGCTTTTTTAAATATTTTGGAACTCTTCACCAGGACCAAGAAAATACTTTTGAGTCAAAATCCAGAACTCTCCCCTGGTTGGATCTCTAACCAGCTCGGAGGTACTTTCTTTGACGAAAATCGTTATCCCCCAGTTGAGCCGACTCTATTCAAAAACACAACTGAAGAGCAGGTGTACGCCACTGTACTCTCAATCAAAAAGAAATTTCATGTCGATCTCGTTGACCGACGAGATCCGAAGGGGAGACAATGGAAAGAGGCCTTTATTGCTCTCGCTCAACTCCATCAACCGGTGAACACCCTGTTTGAACATGTCAAAATCATCGATGATGATCCCTCCATTCGAACCAACCGTCTCTCCCTCCTTCAAGAGATCTGGGATCTCTGCGAAGAACTCGCCGATTTCAGCAAAATCCAAGAACATACAGTTACGCGGTGATTGATTTAATAAGATGGGCAAGGGGGCGCTCTGTTTTGAGGGCGTCGAATTTTTTTGCTAACTCTAAAATTTTCTCATCCGAGTGCTTACCACTATGGATCTCCATTTTGATCGCTTCCCGGTGTTGCATCCACTCCCGATCGAGCAGTTTTTGCACCGTTTCTAGAAATTGACTTTCTGCCCGCTCTCGATTCACTTTCTTGTTCAGAATTTCATCCATAAAGGCATCCTCTTCGACGACAGAGGAGAGAGAAAGGAGATCGACTGTCGAGTGATGGATGATCTCGTGGAATATTTTTTGGCATTGGGGAGTCAGAAAATGTTTTTCATTGAGATAGGTACGTGCCGTAGGAAAAAAGGGCTCCCCTATTAAAATAAGCCAACGGAGAAGATCGCATTCCAAAATCCGGTTGGGATCGATGGTTTGTAGAGAAAGAGGTTGTTTCGAGGGGGATAAGGGAGAGGCAGTCTGGAACACTTCGATCATCCCCTCAGGCACTTTCAACAAAAAAGCCACCTTGCGCAAACTCTCATGCACCATAATGGGATCTTGCCACTGCTCAATCTGTTTTTTGATCATTTTAACCACTTCCGCCTTTCCTGCAGGAGAGTCGAGATTGAGTGCACGGCTGAGATAAGCGAGCTGAAACACCAAATAACTTTGAGCAGATACAATCTCTTCGAGAAGACGGTTCATTCCCCACTGTGTTAAAAAGGAGTCAGGATCGCTTCCTTGCGGTAAATTCACCACAAAGACCTCGATCCCCTTTTTCTGCAAAAGATCTCCCACTTTTGAAGCGGCCCCTTTCCCCGCCTCATCTCCATCAAATAACAAATAGGCCGTGCGAAGGCCCAGCCTGACTAACTCCTCCACGTGCCCTTCACCAAATGCAGTTCCTAAAGCAGCCACCGTCACATTTAACCCCGCCTCAATCATCTTCAGACAATCGATCTGCCCTTCGACAATCACCGCTCGCCTCTCCTTAATAATCCTCCGCCTGCAGTAGTTGAGGCCAAATAACACTCTCGATTTTTTAAAAAGAGGGGTTTCAGGGGTATTGATATACTTCCCACCAAATGTGGCTTCCTTATACTTTCTAGCAGAAAATCCGATCACACTCCCTGCTTGGTTGCTGATTGGGAACATAATGCGATCGCGAAAAAAGGGACGTCTCCCCTCTCCAATCAATCCTGCTTCAGCCAACACAACCTCCTTGATCTTTTCCCCCTTCATCACTTTTAAAAAAAGAGCAGCATCCGAAGGGGCGTACCCCACTTCAAAATGACGGATGAAATCGAGGGTGATCCCTCTTTTATAGAGATAATGGAGGGGCTCTTTTCCCTCTTCAGTGTAAAGCAATACCGCATGAAAAAATTGGGTTACAACACGACACACCTCTTTTAAAGCGCCTCTCTCTACCTCTCCCTCTTTAATATGCTCCCTTTCCAACGGGACATGGAAACGCTCAGCCAATAATTCGACCGCTTCAACAAACGGCAAATTTAAATAATTCATTAGAAATTGGATCGCATCTCCGTGGGCGCCACACCCAAAACAATGGTAATGGGTATCCCCTTTCTGGATCATGAAGGAGGGTGTTTTCTCTTGATGGAAGGGGCAAAGCGCTTTATAGGCAGCGCCAGAGCGTTTCATCTCGACATATCCAGAGATCACCTCTATCAGATCGATTCTCTCACGCAGTTTGTCCAAGCTCTCTTTTTTAAACATGATGTGATCTACCTGTCTCAGATGGGGGAACGATATGTCCCTGTTTCAGGCGAGCGAGGGTCTCTAAGTCATTTTTATTGAGGCCTTGGACCAATCGCCACTCTTCAGGGCCCGCCTCAAGGATCCGTTTGACACTGCCGAAATGCTTGAGGAGGCGGTTTTTCTTAATCGGACCGATCCCAGGGAGGGAATCTAATTGACTGGCAAGACTCCTCTTTCCTGTTTTCAAGCGCTGGTAGGTGATCGCAAAACGGTGGGCCTCATCCCGGATTCTTTGCAAAAAGAAAAGGAGGGGGGAATGGGGCTTCAACACAATCGGCTCGCTGCTATCAGTCAGGAAAATGCGCTCCGCAGTGATCCCTTTATCATGACGCCCTTCCTCTTTAGCGATTGCGATCAAATCAACCGTGCTGATGTCGAGCTCTGACAACACCGCTTGCGCCACATTGAGGTGTCCCTTTCCACCATCGATCATGATTAAGTCAGGGAGATTATCCTCCTCCTTTGCCTTTTTGTAACGGCGCTGCAGAACTTCTCTCAGAGCGCCATAATCGTCTGAGGGATCAGCGCTACGAATCGCAAATTTCCGGTAACATTTACTCTCTTTTTTTCCCAAAACATAGACCACCATGGCGCTTACCGGCTCGCTACCCGAAAGACTTGAATTGTCAAAACACTCGATCCGCTCTGGGTAGTTGGTCAAATGGAAGATCTCCTCCATTGACATGAGGAGCTGTTCCTGCTGATCTTCTGCATCTTGTTGTCTAAAAAAACGGGCTTTAGCATTAGCGTCGGCCATCTCAAGAAGGGCCTTTTTGTTCCCCCTCTGAGGAGCGAGGATCGAAACAGTTCTTTTCTTCCCACTTGAGACCAGATGGGCTAATGTCTCCCGCTCAGGAGGGAGAGGTTTAACAATGATCTCATGGGGTAACCATTCTTGATCGGTGTACGATTGAACAATAAAAGAGGAGAGAAGCTCCTCATTACTCTGTGCATTATGGGTAAAAAAGCGATCGTTAGAACTCATCAGTTTCCCCTCGCGGAAAATCAACTGTGTCAGAGCGACCCGATCCCTTTCTCGATAAAGGCCGATCACATCGAGATCGGCCTGTCCTGCTTTTTCCACCTTTTGCTTTTCGAGCGTTTTTTCAATATATTGAATGGTATAATGGAGGCGATTGGCGTGCTCAAACTCCAGCTTTTCAATCGCCTGTTCCAGCTCCCCTTTCAATTCCTTGAGAATCGCACTATTATGACCACGTAAAAATTGGATCACCTGTTTGACTAAACGATCATATTCCTCAGGAGTGCATTTGAGCACGCAAGGTGCGATACATCGCTTCATATCGTAAAGGATACAGGGACGTGTACGGGAGAGAAGTTCTCTGTCGGAACACTGCCGCATCGGGAAAAGATGGCGGAGCAGTTCTAGGGTTTGACGGGCAGCGTAACCATGAGCGTAGGGGCCAAAATAGAGATTACCGGAAGGAGGCTTCCCCCTGAAACGAACCACCCGAATCATCGGCCATGGGTGCTTGTGGTTGATCATCAGACTGAAAAAGGATTTATCATCTTTAAGGAGGGCATTGTATTTCGGTCGGTGTTGTTTGATTAAGTTATTTTCGAGAATGAGCGCTTCTTTTTCCGAAGTCACTACAAGGGTGTCGATAGTTTCCACTTGAGCTGTCAAAAAAGGAACCATCTCCCGACCGTCACCTCCTATGGCAAAATATTGTTTCACCCGGGCTCGGAGGTTTTTTGCCTTTCCTACATAGAGAATATGGCCCTCCCGATCTTTCATCATATAGACCCCGGGCTGGGCAGGAAAATTTTTTAGCTCATTGACATCGAATGGCATAGTACGTCTATGTCTTTTTAAAATAGAGACAATTGGGTATCAACTGCTTCTTTTTTTGCCACGCGCCCCTGCTCTTTCCGTATCTCTAATTTCTTGAGAATAGAGTGTGCGCGTTCAATAACGGTAGAGGGGAGACCGGCGAGCCGGGCCACATGGATCCCATAGCTCCGATCCGCACTCCCTTTGAGAATTTTATGGAGAAAAATAATATCGTCATTCCACTCTTGCACAGCAGCATGGTAATTACACGCTCCCTCCATTCTTTTTTCGAGCTCCGTCAATTCCCAGTAATGAGTGGCAAAGAGTGTCTTCGCCTTACTTTTGAGCAAATATTCCCCCACCGACCAAGCGATTGCGACCCCATCGTACGTGCTAGTACCCCGTCCAATCTCATCGAGAATCACCAAAGAGCGACAAGTCAGGTTATTGAGAATATGAGCCGTTTCACTCATCTCCACCATAAACGTCGATTGCCCTCGGGAGAGATCGTCGCTGGCGCCGATCCGGGTGAAAATCTGGTCTACAATACCGATCCGTGCCTCTTTAGCAGGGACGAAGCTTCCCATTTGCGCTAAGATGACAATCAGAGCCACTTGCCGGATAAAGGTCGATTTACCCGCCATATTGGGACCGGAAATCACCATTAAGCGCTCTTTATCCCCATCGAGCGAAAGATCGTTTGGGATAAAATACTCCTTATTGCTCACCGCTTCAACGACTGGGTGGCGCCCTTCCATGATGAGGAGCTCTGAACTCCCATCGACAACAGGGCGGCAGTACTTTCTCTCTTGAGCTAAACGCGCTAACGAAAGGAGAACATCGATTTGAGCGATGGCGCTCGCTGTTTGAAAGATTGCCTTCTCATGTGTGGCCACTTTTCCCCTCAAATCGTGGAAAAGATTTTGTTCTAGCGACAGAGCCTTTTCCTCCGCGGTAAGAACTTTGGTTTCATACTCTTTTAATTGGGGTGATATAAATCGTTCACAGTTGACGAGGGTCTGACGCCGCTCAAAAGTCGGAGGAATTAAGTGAGCTTGCCCTTTGCTGACTTCGATGTAATACCCAAAGATTTTATTAAAACTGACCTTCAGGTTTTTAATACCGCTCTCCTCTTTAAGGGTATTTTGATACTGTGCCAGCCACTCTCTCCCTCCTTGCATCAACAAGCGGAGTTGATCGAGTTCGTGATTAAAACCGGGACGGAAGATCCCCCCTTCAGACACTCTCAGAGGCGGTTCTTCGACAAGGGCGCGCGTCAATTCATCACAGAGTTCGGGCAGTTCAACCAGCTCTTCACACGCCTTTTGCAACACAGGCGATCTGGTTGCGCGAAAGAGATTTTTAATCGGACCGATGTGCCCCAAAGAGCGTGCAAACACGCCCACATCACGGGGATTGGCATACCCTGTAGTGATCTTGCATAACAGCCGCTCAATATCTCTGACTTCTTTTAATAAAGGGGATAGCTCTACACATAGAGAGGGGGAAGAGAGCAATTCGGCAATACTCTCTTGCCGGGCTCCGATTTTCTGAACGTCCACAAGAGGTTTTTTTAACCACTCTCTTAAAAGGCGCCCTCCCATTGGAGTTAACGTCTGATCGATCACGTGAAGCAGTGTTGTTGAATGGGAGGATTTGTAGAGGGTCTCCGTTAACTCCAAATTCAGTTGGCATGTCCGGTCCATCAGCAACCCTTCAGTCGCTGCGTAGGGTTTCATCTCTTTAATATGACTGATTGAGAGAGAGTTCCTCCCCCATATAGGCTAAAAGAGCCCCGGCCGCATTGATCGCTGCTACTCTCCCCTTTAGGCCAAACCCATCCAGATGGGGCACGTGAAAATGGGTGATTAAATAGTGGGCCGCTGTTTGGTGTTCAAAACGCCACTCGTCGATTGTATAGAGAGGAACGTTGCTGCACTCGCTTAAAAGTCGTTTCTGCTTCTCCCGAAACTTTTTCGAAATAACGAGCTCGGAGAGATTGAGGCGGTGGATTTCATTAAGAAGCTCCCGCTCAACCTCGGTTTCAAGAACTCGGAACGTGGCTGTTGTGATATCGCAGAACGCAAAACCTAAGAGCGAGCCGACTTGGGTAGCAGCCCCTACAAAATTGTGCGCCTTCTCCCCCAGTAATGTCGAACTGATCAACGTTCCGGGTGTCACATAGCGGACGATCTCGCGATGTAACAAACCTTTTGTTTGTTTCGAATCCTCTCTCTGCTCAGCAATCGCAACCCGATACCCCTTGGCGACCAGACGGTCGATATAGCTTTCTGCCGTATGCCAGGGGACACCACTCATCGGAATCCCTTGCCGCCTCGTCAGGGTCAGGTCGAGTTCTTTAGATAAAAGATGAGCATCCTCGTAGAAAGCCTCGTAAAAATCACCCATCCGGAAGAGCAAAACAGCTTCTTTGGCGCTCGATTTACATCGATGCCACTGCTCCATCATAGGTGAATGCTTTCTCTCCTCTTCATCACAAACCATGGGGAAAAAGCTACTTTATCAGCCACTCCCTGTCAATCCCAAAACACAGGTTATTAACTCAGATCGAGATATATTTTCGTGAACGAGCCCGAGCCCGAGCCCGTGCCCCGAATTAAAGATAGCAATCGGGCTCGGGCTCGGGCTCGTTCACGAACTAAAATTTATTTTAGACTGCAAATTTATGCCCTGCACATAGGCGATTGTCAGTGGGAAAAAAAGGGGTGATACCTTAAAATGGACCACATGGATATGCAAGTTTTGATGATTTTGGGAGGGCTTTTTTGTGGCTCCATTGGCGCCTACTTGGCTAATAAAAGAGGACGCCATCCCTTAATTTGGTTTACTATAGCCTTTTTTTTAGGGCTTTTCGCCCTTGCCACGATCCTCTTCCTCCCAAAAGTAGGGAAAAAGAGTGAAGCGCCACCTCCTAAAAAAATCCTTGTTAAGCGCTCAGACCTGTGGTTAAAAATGTGGTACTACCTTGACCTTCACCACCACCGACAAGGTCCTATGGAGCTCCCTGACTGATCAAAGTCTGGAGAGAGGGTCTCCTTTCCGATCACACCTTTATTTGGGGTGAGGAAATGGCGGAATGGAAGCGTCTCGCTGACCTTCCTGAACTTCTCCAAGAAATGACCCACGCCCCCTAACCCGCCCCTTGCGCTTGCCCAATTAATGCCGGACCAGGGGCAAGGAAACCAATTAATATTCCTCTTAAGTATAGATTGCTTTTTTTGAACTCCGTGGCTTAACCTATTTTGCGGATCTTTTTACAAATGAGTGGATTATGACGGGGAAAAGGGTGATAAAAGCGGCCATAGGACTTTGGGGTCTCTGGTTACTGGGCACTGTAGCTTTAGCTGCGCCTCCTGTTCTCGGAGGGAAAGGGTTTAAGCCAGGATGTGAGGTGATTCTCTTTGAAGATATGCCCACAGAGGGACTCGATCTAGAGGATTATTCTGAAGAGAACTACCAACGGGTGGCTGATTGGATCGATCACCGCAATGAGGAGGAATTTTAAAGATCCTTTCCCTAGGTGAGTTGACTGCCTATTTGTTGCCAGATTTGCTTATGGAAATGAGTGTGACAGAACTTGCAGAAGCCCTCCCCTCCCTTCTGAAGGCTTTGCCCACCCAATCATTAGATCAATTGGTGCATGAAGAGGCTGTAGGGGCCTTGAAGTCATACTATGCAGAATGGGTCGCAGAGATCGAAAAATTATGCGGCGGCACTTACCACTTTAATTCGGAAGATCTCTCCCTGATTGATCGAGCAGGTACGTGAAGCAGATGGAACAGGGGAAAAGGAGTATCTATTGGCAGTGATCTTTCCCCATCTTCTCTGTGCTCTCGATCCAGATGAATCACATGCTATTGTAAGGGATCTTGTTTCTGCTTTGGAGCGGAACGCTTTCCTTCCCTTGGCCGATCCCCTTTTTTTTCAGATCCAGATCGATTCCCACATTCAACACGATCCTCTTTGAGAAACAATAAGCGCACTTTAGGCTTTGTCCCTCAAAATGACGAGGTGATAAAAACGGAGATGAGATTCCGGGGAAAACAATGGGTATTAAACAATATCCATTTCCATTTGTGGTTGCTCCTGGCACCTTAGAGCAATTAAAAACATTCCTACCCGAAGAGGTGGCCAAACGCCTCATCCACATTGTGGCACAAACAAAGGAGAGCAATCGTTCCCATTTGAGTGACCTAATAAAAGCGGAATTATTTCGCTTTATACGTTTTATGCCGCGGGTTTACCTCATCTCGTTGACAAATCGGGTGATGGGGATTGTTTTGGGAGATCGGGAATACCTCATCTATCGATCCGCTGAAGAATATGCCCAGGTCCAGGCAGGTTTACAGCGCGATCCCAACGATGATTGTGTCGCAGAGTTGCATGCCATTTTCAATCCACAAGCAGATCCAGAAAGCCCGTTGTCCAAGCAGATCCTGCTACTTGCAAGACATGTGAAAATCACAGAGGAAGATAATCTTCAAGTGGAGGCTATTCTGCAAGCTGCTTCAGATCTCAAAGGAAATGTTTTGGGAGAGTTCCCACTTCAGCTATCGGCAGATTTCATGACTCATCTTTTTGAAGGGGTCGATTTGAGCAAGGCCATTTACTATCCTTGGATAGCAGCAGTAGAGCCAAACATCTCCTATTGGAATCATCCTACCTTTGGGCCAGGCTTGCGCGTCAAGCACCTACCACCCGATCAAGCCTTATATCTCTCGCAAAGGCAGTTAAACCGGCTAGGTGAGCTTTTTGGACAAGCTAGCCCCACTAAAACCCGAGGACGAAATCAAAGCCCTCCCCAGAAAGCCATAAATCGTGATCATGGGGACTCCCTTAACCAAAGCTCTTGTACTTTTCCCTGAAGATGCCATTTTGAATGAAAAAGTGGCCACTTTGGGAGCATTTTGTGAATACAATTCGCAGATTTTTAAAATTGCCGAAACAAAGCTTTTTTTTATTTGGGCCACGGGGAACGGGAAAATCAACTTGGCTTAAAGAAGCATTTGAAGATTCTTTATGGATAGACCTTTTAGACCTGAGGATTTTAAGAATTTATGAGGCGTATCCTGAGCGTCTTAGGGAAACAATCCAAGGATTTACCAGCTCATCTGTAATCGTAATCGACGAAATTCAGAAAGTGCCTTCATTGCTCTCTGAAATCCACTCTCTTATTGAAGAGCATAAGGGCTATCAATTTGTAATGACGGGGTCGAGTAGTCGCAAGCTTCGAAAGAAGGGTGTCAATTTGCTTGGGGGGCGTGCCCTCCTTAAACATATGCATCCATTTATGGCTTCAGAACTGGGCATCGAGTTTGCTTTAGAAAGGGCACTTGAAATCGGCATGCTCCCTCTTGTCCTAAGCTCACCCTCGCCACAAGAAACTTTGCAGGCCTATGCAGGGTTATATCTCAAAGAAGAAGTTCAGGCAGAGGGGCTTGTTAGGCAAATAGGCACCTTTGCCGGCTTCTTAGAGATAGTCAGCTTTTCCCATGCAACCCTCCTTAATACAGCAAACATTGCACGGGAATGCGCCATACCCCGCAAAACAATCGACAACTTTCTTCATATCCTTGAAGATCTTTTACTTTCGTTCACTCTGACCATTTTTTCGAAACGAGCCAAACGAGCGCTCATAGCACATCCCAAATTCTATTTTTTTGACTGTGGTGTGTTCCGCTCATTGAGGCCATGCGGGCCCTTTGATCGACCTGAAGAAATTGAAGGAGCTACCTTGGAAGGACTCGTTGCACAACATTTAAAGGCATGGATCGATTTAACTCCTCAGCCTTATGAACTCTATTTTTGGAGGACCCGCTCTGGTTTAAAAGTTGATTTTATCCTCTATGGGCCAGATCGGGTGTGGGCGATTGAGGTGAAAAATTCAGATCGTCTTTCTCCAAATGACTTCAAAGGTCTCCAAGCCTTTAAAGCAGACTACCCTGAAGCAGTGTGCCTCCTTCTCTATCGCGGTCAAGATCGTTATAAAAAAGGGGAAATCGTCTGTACGCCATGTACCCAATTTTTAAGGGATCTACGTCCCGAAGCTACCAGCTTGCTTTTGTGACACCAGGGATTATCCCCATTCCGGGCGAGTTCGCGGAAACAGAGTCTAGAGATTTTGAATTTGCGCAGGTAGCCATGTGCAGCGGCCTGTCAATTGGCAACGATTTTTCAGCCTGCTGGGGGAAGTGTCTCGTCGCATTTTATTCAGAGCGGTCCTTGCTTTTTCCCGCTCCTCATCACTCAAATGAAGATCTTTCGCTTTGTTTCTTAAATCAGCGCGCCGCTGCCAATTTAAAGCGACTAATTTTTCCCTTTTCTTTTGCTTTGCAATGGAAGATGTTTTTGCCATACGCTACATGCACCTATTTCTTACGAGCTGGACCCTTTTGCCGCTGCTTCCGGTTTGGGTCTTTTTTATTGATGACATAGAGACGTCCTCGCCTACGGACGAGCTTATCGCCCTTAGAAGGATCTGCTTTGACCGAAGCTCTTACTTTCATATCATCCCAGAATTTTCAGTTAAAGGGGGTAATTTACCCTAAACCCCACTTCTTGGCAAGTCACCATTCTCTTTTTTAAAATCGACTACCCCATCAAAAAAGTGTGTCATCACCTAAGTAAACATCTGGTCTGTGTTAAGCTAGTTGGTAACATTGCCAGCAGATAATTTTTTTAATATTGGATCGTTGCATTGAAAGGGGGGCATTATTTTTAGATCGGGATTGGCATCTATGGTCGGCGCCCTGCCTAATACGGAGTTTCTATTGTCAATTTCGGGGGGATTTGCTATCCACGCTCTCAAAAGATTAAAAAGGGTTTTGAGTCATGAAACGGACCTACCAACCGAGCAAAAAAATGTCGCAAAATGGCCACCGGCTTCCGCAAACGGATGAGCACAAAAAATGGAAGGAGGATCCTTGCTCGAAAACGACGGGAAGGTCGTCATCAACTGATAGCGGCATGAGATGGAGATTTCCTAAGTCACTCCGACTCCTCTTCCCCCATCAATTTCGAAGGGTGACACATTATGGACACACGGCCTCAGGGAAATATCTTTCCATTCAGATCTGTGAGAGCAAAAAATCGTCCTTAAAACTAGGAATCACGGTTTCACGCAAATTTGGGAAAGCCTCGGAACGAATCTCTCTTCAAACGGCTTGTCCGGGAAAGTATTCCGCCTCTCCCAACACACCCTTCCCAGCCATCTCCACATTAACGTCCGCCCCCAAAACCCTTTCGGCAACCCTACCCTGCACGAACTCCAAACTGAACTCATCTCCCTCGCTCTCCAAAAATAATTAATTAATAAAGAGTCAGTTCGTGAACGAGCCACATGCCCGAATTTAAGATAAAAATCGGGCACGGGCTGAC
>CAVPKN010000042.1:0-34751 GCA_963705695.1 uncultured Chlamydiales bacterium | reverse complement strand
CATGGAGAGAAGCACCCAGATGTGGCCGTAAGCTTAAACACTCGGAATCTGTTCTCTTTAGTTTGGGACGCTTGCAAGCAGCCCTCGTTTCTTGCCAGAACGCCTTAAAGATTTTCCTGAATTCCACGATGAAAGCCATCCGGATGTCCAGTGGGCTAACGAGTGGGTTGACAATATTCAAGAAGCTCTTCGGCAATAGAGCCTTTGTGAAGTGATGGGAGGCTGCAACTGCAAAAAGAAAGCGGTCTATCCATCCCTCATTTTCTGCACCGTGGGAGATGCCACACTAAGAGTCATCGTCCGAAAAGCTTGTTGAATAGATACTGGTTTGATGAAAGCAAACGCCAACAAGGGATCCGTGCACTAAGGATACTGAGCAATTGTCCGTAAATGCACGCTAAGGAACTTTATTCCCGACTTCGACATTTTTAAGCTTAATAGAAGTTGGACGGGATCCATGGCGTGATTACTATGCGAAAGATGGCCAGGTAAACTCTAAAAATTCTGGCTCATTACGGGCGTTTGTGGGTTATTGAAGATTCTTTTCGTATCCAAAAGCATCGCCTCAGTATCAGGCCAATTTATCATTTTAAGCCTGAAAGACTAGAAGCTCATATCCTTTTGTGTTACATGGCATTTACTATGATTCGACATCTTGAGTTTAGAATGGAAAAACAACAGTCGAAGGTGACGATTGATGAGATGAGGCATGAGTTATGGAGAGTACAAGCTGGCTTTTTGTAGGATGAAATAACAGAGAAATGGTATCGAATTCCCTCTCCTATGTCGCCTAAGGCTAAGAAAATTTATCAAGTGTTTGGATTAAAGAGAGAATTGCAACCTCATGTATACATGAGATGGTCGATGTGCATTATGCAGGAGCTGAAAAGATCCGATTAGTACTTGATAATCTCAATACACATCGACACAGTAGTCTATATGAGACGTTTGCTCCTTCAGAGGCAAGGAGGATCATCAAGAAATTGGAACTGCATTATACTCCTAAACATGGGAGCTTCAACATGGCAGAAATTGAATATCAGCGCTTGTCCAGCAAAGCCTAAAACGACGCTTGGGGAGTATTGAAGCTGTCAAAAAGGAGTTAGAGGCCGTTATTAGAGAAAGAAATCTCCTCGAGAAAAAGATCTATTGGACGTTTTCAACAGAGCAAGCGCGTATTAAATTATCCAGGCTATATTGTTAAAGAATTATGCAGTCAGGTACTAGAGGGATTAAATGTAAAAATACGCTTCTTTGAATTAAGAGAGCCGATAATGTCCGAATTATGAACCGATTAACATTCTAATTCTAAAATCCGTCAACCCCGGGATTTTCGCTTAGGCCCAAATGTAAAATTTTGGATTGGGCAGATGGCAGCTCTTACCAATTTGAAAATTTTGCTTTTCTTTCATCATAGTCTTTTAAAAAAGTCTTGTCGCTATCTGACAAACCCATTTCGGAATCTGCGTATAATTTTAAACTGATTTCTCTTCTTGCTAATAAAGTATTTGCCCTTAGATCATATCCTGCTACTCCAAGGTTCATTTGATATTCTTCATTAGCTTGTTGATCCAAAGTAATTTCTTCTTTACTCAAATTAATGGCTTCATCATGGCCAAGAGAGATATAAGTAGCATCACTATACTTACCTTTAGCCTCTGCAGTAACTTTTCGATTCGTTTCAGCAAGTTCGTGTTTAGTTTCAGTAAGTTCTTGTGTCAGTTGATCATTTTTGCGCTTCATATTAGCGCGCTCGTAATCATTTTCTTCGATTTTATGCTTCGCTACTTCTAATTCTTGCTTTAGTTGAACATTCTCGACTGATAATTCATTGATTCTTTGGTTAACTATTTCATTATTAATTTGATTGGCTCTCATTGCTGCCTCGAGTACTTCCAAGCGCTGTTCTTGACTAGTCATTGAATTATTTGGTGCTGAAGCCACCGGTAATGTATTTGTAGAAGCAAAGTATAAATTTGTACCCATTGCCATATATATGACCTTCTTTAAAATTATTATATCGATTCTTATGGGGAAGAGTAACCTAATACGCCACAAATAACAAATAAAATTTTGGTAAAAAATGATAAGTTGCTCCTAGTACAACGTCAGATTTTTGTAGCAGATGCCTCCATTCACAGCGACTTATAATAAAACACATTTTGAAGGCTCAGGGCACTCTTTAGGGTAATTTGCTTGTAACCAAGCTGCAATAGCGAGCGGGTCCTCAGCAATTAGCACATCATACCGTCCTTAGAGTCAAGATATAATACAGCGGCCTTGACCGTCTTCTTTTTCTTTACATGCTTCAGGAAAACTCGCCTTCAGCCAATTGGCCACTTCAGTTTGATTATACCTGAGAGCTGTTTTGTAAGGAATTTCTGTAACCCACTTGACTAAAAGTTGTTCAGGATTTTCAGTACAGAGCCACTGAACCACATCTAGGCGACCAACGGCAGCTGCTAAGTGAAGAGGAGTTTGGCCATTACTAGTAAACTTACCAATCAGAGAAGGGTCTTTAGAATAAATCCACTGGGCCATTGTTACCCAACCAGCCCAAGCGGCTATATGAAGGGGGGTTTACCATCGGTTGTAAACTTACCGATTAGAGAGGGATCTTTAGAATAGAGCCACTCAGCCATTTCTTCATTATTAGTCCATGAAACAGCGGAGTGAAGAGGAGTCTGGCCATTGGTTGTAAACTTACCGATCAGAGAAGGGTCTTTAGAGCAGAGCCACTCAGCCATTTCAACATGACCCCATCTAGCAGCTATGTGAAGAGGTGTTTCGCCATCGGTCGTAAACTTACCGATCAGAGGAAGGATTTTTAGAGCAAAGCCACTCAGCCATTTCAACATGACCGATTCTAGCAGAGGCATGAAGAGGAGTTCGACCATCTTTGCAAACTTCCTCAATCAGAGAAGAATCCTTAGAGTAAATCCACTCAGTAATTTTAAGATTGCGCTTTTCCACAGCGACATAAAAAGGAGTTCGGCCTTGTGCATCAACCTTACCGATCAGTGAAGGATATTGCAAGCAGAGCCACTTAGCTACTTCAACACCATATCCTTCAAGAGCTTCATGAAGAGGGGTTCGGCCATCCCTTATAAATTTCCGGATCAGGGCAGGATTTTTAGAGCAAAGCCACTTAGCCATTTCAAGATGATCAAATCTAGCAGCTTCATAAAGAGGAGTCCAGTCATCGTTGCAAACCGCATCGATCAGAGAAGAATCTTTAAAATAAATCCATTCAATCATTTTAAGATCGCACGTTTTAACTGCGACATAAAAAGGAGTTCGGCCTTGTGCATCAACCTTACCAATCAGAGCGGGATCTTTAGAGTAGCACCATTCAGCCATTTTAATATTTCTACTTTCAGCTGCGGCATGAAAAGGAGTTTCGCCATCGGTTGTAAACTTCCCGATCAGAGAAGGATCTTTAGAGTAGAGCAGCTTGGCCATTTCAACAAGACCAATTCTAGCGGCTTCATGAAGTAGAGTCCGACCCTTGCTTGTACATTTCTCGATCACAGAAGGGTCTTTCGAGTAGAGCCATTCAGCTAGTTTATTTTGACCGTTTTGCAGAGCTGTATAAAGAGGAGTTTGACCCTCATTGGTACATTTCCCAACCAGAGAAGGATCTTTAGAGAAGAGCCACTTTGCCATTTCAATATGACCTGTTTTAGCTGCGTCATGAAGAGGAGTCCAACCATAGCTGGTACATTTTCCGACCAGAGAGGGATCTTTAGAAAAAAGCCACTCAGCCATTTCAACATGACCGATTCTAGCAGAGGCATGAAGAGGAGTTTGGCCACGTCCATCAACTTTACTAATGGAGAAGGATCTTTAGAGTAAAACCACTCAGCCATTTCAACATAACCTGTTCGAGCCGCGGCATGAAGCGGAGTAGAATCACTTTTATTAACTACAGAGGGATCTTTTTGGTACATCCACTTGGCTAAATCTAAATTCTCATTGATACATACTAATAAAAAAGAATTATCCATTCCTCTATTGTCATGCACAAAGTGACGGCATGCTCTATCGATAAGATCTGAGTATTTAGTATAAAGATATTTAAAAGCTTGAGTTTGCAGATAAAAAGTAAATTCTGTGGCTACTATCTGCAAATTAATCTCATTTTCAGCTAAATAGTGATCAAAAGCGGGTAGAGGCTGCAAATCGCTCGTCACCTCGTTAAGGCATTGCAATCCAAGTTGTAATTTGTCAAATTGCGCATCATCAATAGGTGGTTGATAAAGTGCCTCAAAAAATAGAGGAATGGTATGAGGCGTGGACTGAGAAAGTATCCCACATAAAAAAATAAACATCTGGTGATATCGAGAGTTCTCTCTACATTTTAGGATTAATTCTTTTAATTGCTCAAAAGGCCAGTTTGCAATAGCGCACGCCATGAGGTACTCTTGAAAAGTCAAATGGAGGAAAACATAGCCCTGCTCTTCTCCCACCTCTTTAAGAAGTCCCGTTGTCAAGAGCTCTTGTTTTGTATGAGATGTACCTTGCAATGTTTCTTCTATAACTTGCTTGGGGATAGTGATTTGGTTGTCATTAAGTGCTTGACTGGCAATCTTTCCAAGAAGTAGCAGAATTTCTTGTGGATTAGAAAGCTTGGATTTCCTTGTGTTCCAAATGAGTAATTGGTCGACCATCTGCTTGTAGAGATCCGTTAAAAGAGAGGCAGATCCTTCTGTTTTTTGTTTCCAAAGAGAGCAGAGCATTTGTAGCTGAAGAGGGATATGAGCCAGATAAAATAGATTTTTGTTATCTCGAATCGATTGTAAGAAAAGACGAGGACTTGTTTGCTCTTGATTTAAAGAAAAAAAGAGCGTGGCATATTCTTTAATTTGATCATCTGAGAATCCGATATTTTCGACTCTTAAATCTAAGTAAGGATCTAACCCCTCTATAGTTCCAGGACGAGAAGTTAAAAGAATTTTATATTCCTTCTCCTGCAGTAATCTACTAACCATCTTTTTGAGATGAGGAGCCGCTTCATCATACCCATCTAGTATGATCAAACTCTTTAAGCGATTTTTTCTGATGAGATTTAAGATCTGCTCGATACTCAGATCTCCTTTAAAAATCAGCTCAAAAAGCGCATGTGCTAAGAACAGATCTACATCATCTAAAGGAAACGAGACTGAGTTTAGGTGTCTTAAAGGAAGCCAGTAAACCAATTCAAATTGATTAGTGTAAAGTCGCCCTGAGGCCCAATCATGGGCTATTTTTTGACAGATGGTACTTTTGCCAATGCCGCCGGGTCCTAAAAGCAGAATCTTCTGAGAGTTTTTGTTTGGATCAAAGAGCTCTTCTAATTTTAAAAAATCGGTTGTAGCTTCATCCAAGCTATCCATAAGTAAAGCTGTTGTAGATCCATTGGAGCTGGTAGTACTGCTGGTCTTGGAACTAGTGGTGTTGGTGATTTCTCTCTTTTTTTCTTCTTTAACGATGCGCAGATGAGTGAATAGGTCTCGAATGGGAAACCTTGCTTCTGTCATGGGAAGCTCGAGTTCACCCCATTTATCGATATAATGAACGCGGATGAGCTCTTCTGGATGCTTCTCTTTGAACTCTTTTAGATCACTTGCATAAATCTCAAGCTGCAGTTTCATCCACGCTTTGAGTTCACCTTGAAGCTTTTTAGCGATTTCCACTGGGATACACTCTGTCTCACTGCGATTAAAAGCCCCTTCACGGTAAAAGAGGAAATGGAGCACTTCTTTAGATTGCAGATAGCGGCTAGAGTTAAAGAGTGTGACTAAAAACTCCTCCTGTTGAGAAGGAGTCAAAGCTGTCCAAATGATCACTGTTTCTCTGTCGTTATTGGATGTTTGAAGGTTGCGCAGATCTTGTAAATGATAATCGGGATGACCGAGATGCTCTTGAGTGTTGATCACCCAGTTGATCGAAACTTTTTCTAGTTTAGGATCGCGGACGAATTTAAAGGACTCTCCTGGGTCTATTTTAACTGCCTCAGCATATTCCATTCCCTGAGCATCTTTTTTCCAAATAAAGCCAGCATTTCCTCCCGATCCTCCCAAAACATCTGTATCAGCAAGACATCTTCCAACAGCCAGTAAGCTCATGGCACCCTTTAAAGGAACAGACTTGCTATCTGGAGTCAGGAGCGTTTCAGGAGGGCGATGATGGCGTTTGATATACTCCATGAAGCTAATCACCGCACTCCCATCTTCTGTTTTGGCTTTTTCAAAATCTTGGTATCCCTCTACAAAACGGGACATGATTCTTAAAGAGTCTTGAATCCCTTGAAAAACCCATGAGAGAGCAAGGGGATGAGTAGCTGTAAACTGATCCATAATGGGCTGTTGTGATAAGCGAGTTTTGGGGACAAAGAAAAGTCCCCTTCCTAGTTCTTGATAGAGATCGTAGGCAAGCTTTTCGCGGATTGTATCGAGATTGATCTCTTTCCGAGTACGTCTTCGAATAGTGAGGGGATCATTGCGCAAAAAGCCTGTAGGCATACCTACTTTGCCAATCCATTGGTGCTGGGACTTTTCAAAAATTGTTCCCAAGGCAGAACCTCTTATTTTTTCTGCTACAGCGACAAAAAGAAGCGCCCGATCGTTTTTCCCTGTATAGATGCGAAAAATCTGCTTTTGGTGGGTTTTAATTCCCAGAATTGTGATCGGTTCTAGATTTACGAAAAAAGATCTGCGTTCGATGCTCATAACCCGCTCTCAAGTAAAAAGATCAATAGCAACTATTATCATGGTCGATGGGTAACGGAGTCAAGTTGAACCGACTGAAGGCAGCATGAGCGTTTAGTGAGTAGTGGAACACCGCTGCAGAAACACATTTCTTTTGACCGTATTAAAACACTCAAATTTACCGACAGCAAGGCTTCAGACCTTATTCAGCTTAGCAAAAAGTGAAGGTTGTCCTCGACAAATTATCCGCTATTCACCCCTTGCTTACGGATTTCAATGTCATCCAGAAATGACCCAACAAATTGTTAATGAACTTGTGAAGAACTGTTCCAATGATTTAACTCCGGGAAAATATGTTCATACTGCTGACCAGATCCTTGGATATGATTACTATGCTTTAAATCATCTGCATATGATGCAAATTCTGGACAGCTTCCTTGAAATAGCCACAGGATGCATGAAGGTTTGAAGCTTAAAAAGCCTATAAAATGCACGCTAAGGAATTCGCAAAAATTATGCTTCTGTATCATGCGTAATTCAATAATCTGAACGAATCGGCCTCAAAAGGCTCTCATTGATCCTTAATCCATCACAAAGGGGTTAATATACTTCACTCACTCTTGAATATTATAATATGGCTGTCTTCACCAGAATTATCATTTTGCTTTCCCAGTACTGATGATCCTTTTGCTGTCTTGGTTACACTCATAAAACCATTTCTTAAATTTAATTTTCTACAGGCTTGCTTGCTTTTCGCCGCGTTTTTTCGCCAAGGGATCGGGAGATGCGCTCTGATATTTCGGGATCATGTAAGGAAACTATTTTTGATACACGACCATGTTGTTCTCGGTATTATAGGTATGATAGGCACTGTAGGACTTCTGCTTGCAGCTACTCAAGGTCGTACCCGTAAGGAAATGCTTAATGGGGCCTCATTAAGTGGAATTCGATCTTTCCATTTTCTCTAAATATATGCAGCTTGTCTCCCTTTTTTACCAGCCCGTTGAGGACAGCTTGTCCAATTTCAGCAAACATTTCTTGCTCGTACTGCCTTTTTATTGGTCGTACACCTAAAGCAGGATCGAAATTGATCAGTAGATGTTCCCATACATTGTCATCGATGGTAAGTTCAAGATCTTCTCTTTTGACAGGTTCCCCCATATTCTGCAAGATATTGAGTTGGGGATCTTGTCTCTGTTGAGCATTTTTTGCAAAATTTTGCACAAAGGCTTTCATAATATTTCTTGATATTTCTACATCCAAAGGGCGAAAGGGTGCAATGGTATCAATTCTACTAATAAATTCTGGTGGTACTTTTTGTTTCAACAATCTCATGACGATATTTTTCGATTCTGTCAGTGCCTGTTCAACATGATTCCAATTTAAAGCCTCCATCTGACCAGCACCCAGATTGGAGGTCATGATAATGATTGTCTGTGTGAAATCAACGGTTTTTCCCTTACCATCAGTCAGTCGGCCTGCATCGAAAACTCCAAGAAGGCTCGTATGAACTTTAGGATGCGCTTTTTCGATTTCATCGAACAATACTATGGCATTGGGATGAGTCTGAACATCATTAGTCAGTTTACCCCCCACGTCATTACCTATATATCCAGGAGGAGACCCCATTAGCTTAGCGACCTCTTGTTCGTGCTGATACTCACCCATATCATATCGTAAAAACTCGCGACCGCCTAATGAAGCAATAGTCTTAGCCATCTCGGTTTTGCCAACACCAGAAGGCCCAACAAATAAAAAAACACCAGAGGGTCTATCGCTTGGTCCTAATCCAGATAAAGAGATGCATAGAGCCTTAAATGCTGCATCAATTGCCCGCGGCTGTCCTATAACATCTCGCTCTAACTTTTCCTGGATTTTATCGGTTATATTGGTTTTTTCTATCACACCTTGAACATTAGCTTCGGGAAATAAAAGAGTAGCTCTTTTTGGAGTCATATCCATGTTCGGACAATCTTCTAATTTCAACTCCTCGATTTGAGCTCCTACCTTTTCAATCGTCTTACCAGTAATATCCGCATTCTGAATCTCCAGCTCTATCAATGATGTAGGAAAGTTCTTAAACACATCGTCTGTTAACCTTGGACTATGTCTTAAAATTTGAAGAGCTTCCATTCGGTGATCTTGGTTTGCCGGAAATTTCACAGCAAAAATATTTTCACAACTATTAATAATCACTCTTTTTATTTTATATAATGTTTCGAGAGAAAACTCTAAATGTTCCTTCTTTGTTTTTACCTCTATAAAATTACATTCTCTTAACTCAAGAAGTTCAACTTGACCAGGGAGCCAAGTTAACCGATCAATTTTACAATTTACAAATCTTAAAACACGAAGAAGAGTAAGGTGGCTTATCGTTGGAGGCTTAATAAGCCATCCATGCAATTTGAGCCCAAAATATTTTGCGTCGTAATAACCTTTTTTTGCCCCTCGGTTTACAACAAGACGCTGAAAAATTATTTCTTCTGCATGATTAGAAAGTGTCGATAACTTATCCTCATCCAACCCAAAACACGCTTCAAACTTAATATGAGTAATCCGTGGAGGTATCTCACTTACATCTGCACGCTGCTCAAAACCACCATAAGGAATAGTTAAATGAAGCTGCGTTCGTTCAGGATATTGCTCTATTTTAGTTCTATCAATTTCATAATCGTTAATATAAATGTACCGATCGTCTAAACCTATAGGCCTTGCACTCATATTTTTCACACTTGTTGATGGTTTTGTATCGCGTCGGAGGGGTTGCATCGACCCTTTCCGCTCATAGAATCGTAGTTGCGGTCCTTATACGACTCTTCATGGTAACTTCACCCACACTTCTAATCCGTACCATTAATGATGTGCTTATTCTGACCAAAGAACAGCATAAAGCCATGAATACGTCGCCTCAAGACTATACACAGTCTACCAAAACGACAAGTGAAAATTTCACGGTCAATTTACTCAAGTCAACATTATAGAGAGATGGTTTGGTACACTGCGCTATCATATAGCTAGCTTGTGTAGAAGAAGCCGACAACTGCGGTATGCTAGCGATTAGTTAACTTCACATGAGAGCGAACTATGCCCTTTGATCCTTATAAGGCATTTATTTTATCTAAACCCGGAAGCAGCATTAAATGAACCCTGATGGAAAGGAGGACGCAGACAAGGCAAGATCCATGTGTGTGGGATGTATTTGCAGCCATAATTCATGAGGCCTCTACGGGGGAGCCAACAAATTGGTGGCAATGGACAAACCAGCGCAAAGCCCTGCAGAAAGCTGGCACGTTCAAACACGTTATCTAATAGCGAGCCATATTATGAAATTGATCTTTCAAGGAGCTGTTTTGCTTTAATTTCGCCATGGGTCATGCGCTCTATGGCTTCAGCTAGTTTTTTGCTGGGTCTTTGCCGTCTGTGGATAATTTTTGACAGATGGGCGCGGCTATAGTTTAAAATTCTGCCAAGATCTGTAATAGAGAGTTTTTGCCTCCTCAAATAGCCTAGCAAATCATCAGGATTTAAAGGAGAATCTGGAGTCTCAACTCCCCTACTGAGTAAGTAGATCGCCTTTACCTCGCCATAGGTGATCTTTTCAATGGCCTCAGCAAGTTTTTTGCTCGGTTTTAGCCGGCCGTTAATAATCTTTGAGAGATGCGCTCTGCTGCGATTTAAGATTTTTGCAAGATCTGAGACAGATATTTTTTCCCTGGCAAGATAATCTCTCAAATTCACGGCATAACCTTCAACTGGCTTTACAGCATCCAAGCAGCATTGTTTTTTGACCCAGATTAGATAGACGAAATCTTCTCCGCCTTTCTGATGAATATTCAGGAGCTGATATCAAATTCATCCGCAAATTGATCACTGAACTCAATGAGAAGAAGTTTCTGATCCGGTATGAACGGAAAAAAGAGATTTGTAAACATGGGAAAATTGAGCGGAGAAGCAACAGGATTGAAGATTTTCAATCATTGCTCAGAGTGATCCATTTCATGCCCGATCTTTCTGATGTGGACATTGCCAACCTCGATGGGAATGGACAAATAACCTCACAGAAAAGAGGGGTGTATTTGATTGCGTTGAATCCAATCTTAATCGATCAGATTGCCACAAAGTAACTGTCATATGAGGAGCAAAAAGGGGCGTTTTATCGTTATGCTGTGCGCAAGCTTTTGTGTAACAGATTAAAGGCTTAAAAAGTGCAAGGTGATAGAAAAATGGGAGAATCTTATGAGATCTCACGAGAAAGGCTGACCCTCCTTTAAGGGTCGGGCCACCTTTTTAGATGTGTAACGGTTACACATCGGGTCATTGAATATTGTTGACTTCGATTCGTTGCGAAACATATAAAGAAAGAAAACTGGCTAGGGAACTCATGAAAACTTTCACATTTTGCTCCTTTAAAGGTGGGACCTGTAAAACCTCTTCGGCAATGCATATGGGTGCTTGTCTTTCTCAATTTCATAACAAAAGAGTCTTGTTGATCGATTTTGATAGTCAAGCAAATCTGTCGATTGGACTCGGTTTAGGGCCGGATACAGAAATGACGATTGGGCAAGTGTTACAGGGGAAAGCAGACTCAAGAATGTGATCCATTCTACACCCATTGCTAACCTTGCCTTGATTTCGGCTAATGCTTACTTGGATGGTATCGAACGCTCTCCTGAATTGGGGAATGATCCTTACGCGCACGAGAGACTTAGACGAGCTCTTGCAGAGGTCGAAGATGATTTTGATTTCTGTTTTATCGACACACCTCCCAGTTTGGGGTGGCTCACACAGTCGGCTTTTTTTGCCTCTCAGCATAGTATTATTTGCGCTATTCCTGAAGCTTTCAGCGTTATTGCCCTACGGAGACTGCGTGAATTTCATGACTCAATTCAGCAGTATCACCGTATCGCCGTTTACGGGGTTATCCTCTCTTTTTGGGATGGGAGAGGAGCAGTCAATAAGGAATTCATCGACGAAATTAGCGCTTCCTTTCCCGATCAATTATTTGAGTCAAAAATTAGACGGGATGTGGCAGTATCTCGCGCTGTGTTGAAAGGCAATGTTGTGTTTGAAACAGATCCTAAATGTCGGGCAGCTGAAGATTTTCACGCCCTGACCCATGAATTTCTTTTACGGATGGATCCTAAGATTTCAAAGAAACTCGATAAACTGATCAATAAAAGAGCAAATCAGAGCGCATAATGGCAAAAAACTCCCCATTTTCAAATCCGGCGTTCCAGCAAAAACAATCAAGTGGTGCTGGATTTAATCTTGTGCCTCAAAGCAACAACTTCCAATCTGTTTTCGATGTTAAACCCTTGGATGAAGTCGATGTAACCACGATTGAGAATTTGCTTATCGAAAATTCCCACCCCGACTCGATGTCAGCCGTGCAGGTTAAGCAAGATATCGATTCTCTTAAAGCCTTGACTGCGGAAATTAAGGCGATTGGCAGACAGGGAATTTTGCTTATGGGTGAGAGGGTTAGCAAAGCGCGAGATATGTTGAAATCCTATCACCAGGGGACCTTCACTAGATGGCTCTCTACGACTTTTGGCAGCCGAAAAACGGGTTATAATTTATTGACCTATTACGATTTTTATTCTTCATTATCAAACCAGGAACTTAAGGAAAAATTTAGAAAAATTCCTCAAAAAGCGGCTTACATCCTTGCCTCAAGAAAAGGAGATATGAAGAAAAAAGAGGAAATTGTACTCAATTATAGCGATCAAAAGCCGATCAAGCTGATTTCACTGATCCACGAAAATCTGCCTGCTGATGAAGAGGATAGAAGAAGTCCAAAAGATAGAGAGTTGAAACAACTTGCTAAGTTAACCGAGGCTCTTCAAGCACTGCTTTATACGACTAAGCAGTTCACTCGTCAAAGCCGCGTATTATTGGAGGAACTGAAAGTGACAATTGATGCCGTACTCGATGCTCCTGAAATCAAAAATAGAAAAGAAAATAAGAGAGATGTGTAACGATTACACATCTTGATAGTGGTAACATTGTGGGAAATAAGACACCAGCGCCAGAGCAAAATTTATATTCCAGAGATACTGAGCAAATGGTGTTAGAATGTATTTATGCTCTCTTCTGCAATGAGTTTCAAAAGCTCGTTTGAAAAAAATCAAATCGAAATGGGCGATTTCCATTTTCCAGAACATCAGACCATCTTTATGGGTTTGCAAAAGCTATATTTCTCAGGTAGTGACTCAGATGTCCACCTTCTTTCCGATCAATTGAAGAGATTAGGTAAATTGGAAACAGCGGGTGGAATTGAATATTTAACTTCTCTCGCATGTTTTCCTGGGACTTCTGCTCATTTTGATTCTTATTTTGCCTTGCTAAAAGAACTTGCAGCTCGTCGCAAATTTGTGACTCGATGTGATGAATTAAAGCGACTTGTTTTAGGGGGGGAAAAAGAAGCCTCTACAGTAGCCGCTTTGGCTTCGATGAGCTTCAATGAACTTTCAAGGCAGACATCAAAAAGAAGGAGTCTCTCTCTGGTTAATCTTTCGAAAGGGGAAGGGAGAAGTTTCTTTGAACAGTTGTGCGAGAAACAAGAAAATGGGATGAAGGGGCAAAAGTGGTCGATTCCTGGTTTTTCATCGGGATTTTCTTTTATCGATGGTTATTTGGGTGGCTTTCGTAAGGAAAACCTGATCATTTTAGCAGCACGACCCAGCGTTGGCAAAACGGCTTTTGCTCTCAATTTGCTCCGCAACATTGGTATGAAACAAAATATTGGAGCGGCTTTTTTTTCTTTGGAGATGACAGCAAATCAATTGTTCTTAAGACTTCTTTCAGCCCAATCTGGAGTGGGGGCAAATAAAATTGAAACAGGTCAGCTCTCTGAAAGCCAGATGGAGCAGATCGAAACGGCCCTACAACAACTTGAAAATAGCCCTATTTTTATCAACGACAGTTGTTATGAGATCTCAAGTATGATCGCACAAATGCGCTCTTTGGTTGATGAGCATAACATTGCTGTTTTTTTCATCGACTATGTTGGTTTAATCCAACCTGCAAAAGAGAGGGAGATTAAAGCTTACGAGATTGGTGATATTACACGATCTCTCAAAAACTGTGCCAATGAGTTGAAGGTACCGATCATCTGCTTAGCTCAGTTGAATAGACAAGCGGAGCAGAATCATCGTCCCCAACTCTCGATGTTAAAAGATAGTGGCAATCTTGAGCAAGATGCTGATAGCGTCCTCTTTCTTCATCGCCGTGATCTATACGATCCTAATGATCGGCCAGATCAGATTGAAGTGATTGTTGCTAAGAATAGGCATGGGAATGTCAGTTCTCGATTTTTCCAATTTGCCAAAGAAATCGGTGTAGTTTCTGAGCTCGTTGAAGAAAATTCAGTCACGTGGGATTAATAGAGATGTCCAAAGAATTAATAGATGACGAACTGCAAGATTATTTACCTGCCAAGCAAGTGAACACTCTTGCCTCCCATGGTGTACCCAGTGAATTAAAAGGGCTCAACCTCACTCCGCTGTCAAATGATTTGGCAGAAATTTCCAAATTGCGAAAGGGCAAAAAAAAGGGTCCCTACAAGGAAGCTCTCGATAAACTGATAAAAAAACACAATCTGTCGGCAGAGGAGATCGAAAAACAGATCTCACTCTATGAACTTGTTTTGGAGCACAAGGATACTTTCTTAAAAATCATTGCAGCAGAAAAGAGGCCGGAAAAAATAAGAGCATCGGGTCATTATTGGGATAACAAACTCAAGTATTCATCACCCGATAAATATGGCAAGCAGCTCAACATTTTCGAGACTCTCGAAAAGCCAAGAACAAAAGAACAAATCGCCAAAGTAGACTATGTAGTCAGTGATATCGGAATTAACCTCGCTCCACCGGAAAATAAATTGATCGCTGCCTTGATCAAATTATTGAATGATAAAAGTGATGTCAATAATCCCAAGGCAGAAAACTTCTACAAAGGGAATGCTAAGCCTGTCGCAATGAAAAATTATGGGGGCACTGGGATCGATGAGAGTGCTCCCGTTTTGAAAATAAAACCTGCAGAACTCTACAAAGCCTATCTCGACATGAAAGAGTACTCTGGCGCTGAAATTAAATACATTAAGGGCCTAGTCGATGAGCTAGCCCGAAAAAACTTTCTTATCACCTATGAAAGGAAAAAAAAGGTCGTTAAGAATGGCAAAGAGGAAGTGTTGACAGATCTCATTGAAGATTTTCAACCTCTTTTCAAAATTCTCCGCTACACTCCAGACCTCACCGAAGAAGAATTAGCTCATTATAAAAAAGAAAGAAATAACAATAACATCTTTGAGCAAAAGGGGGAGTATCTTTTAGCGCTCAACCCCATTTTTATTGATCAAATCGATCAGAAATACGTGGAATTTCCTAGAGACATTGAAAAAAGGACCGCTGAAGCGGCTGGTGGGGCTAGAAAAGTCACTGAGGCAGATATTGCCTTGCGGGATTGGATATTACGAGAACTCAGCAATGGACGATCTTATTTTGAAATCAACGAAGAGAAGCTTCCTTATGCTCTAAAATTGGATAATTATATCCGTGCTCATCGCAAGAAACTCATCAAAACTAGAGTTGAACAGGCCATAAATGTCGCCAAGAAACTCGGTATTCTAGACAGAGTCATCACTGAAGTGAATCGCAAAGGGGAACCTAAGCTCTGTTTTCATCTTAAAAATCCCTTTTCATAATTGTACATTCATCCCGCAACATTGCCGTAATACGTTGCAGAAAATTCCTTTAAGTTTCTAAGAGAAAATGAGCAGTTAAAAGAGCTCTTGACCGTAATACAATGCAGTCGTTCTAAAGACCGTAATACGTTGCAAGGAAAGTTTTTTAACTTGCTGTATATGTAAAGCTTATTACTTCTATAGATGAATATCTAACCGTAATACGATGCAATGAAGATTCTCTTTTTAGCAAAAATGCCGTAATACGATGCAGACAGATTAGCCATAAGATGTTGTTTATGAAACAACTAAAAACATTTCATTTTCTGCTTACAGTGGACACTACCGTAATACATTGCAGTGATCATCAATGAATGCATTCAAAATACGTAATACGATGCAAAACAGAATATTCTTTACATCTGATTATGAGTAAGTTGTAAACAAAGATCACTGCAACGTGTTTTCTAAGGCCGTAACACGATGCAGCCTTTACCGTAATACGATGCAATTTAAGTCATAGAGTGCAAAAAACACCGTAATACAGTGCAATTTTACCGTAATGTAATGCAGAAAAGTGATCGAAAAGCCGTAATACAATGCAGCTTTTACCGTAATGCAATGCAATTTTACCGTAATATGATGCATTCCCTTGCAACTTATCTGCATTCTACTCAAGTAGTTATTCATACCTTTTTCTTCGGGAGATATTATGAGATTCTTTGAGAATCTATGAGAAGGCGGTACACCCTCCTTAGAGAGTCGGGTGTCCGCTTTAGGTATGGCTTTCATACAAAAACGAAATAAGCTTGCACAATCCGTGTCACTAGCTCAAACTTTTGTCAAATTGAAGAGGAGCCATATTTTCGCAAGTGACGATTAACCCTATGCCAGTGGATCCAATGATGGGCTTGCCATGCCCTCCGATAGTTTGCGATATGATCTCTTTCCAAACACCAGAGTTGAACTCATACCCTTTCACTGTATCTGGGCAGGAGGGATCGATGGAACAGCATGCTTTCATTTTTAAAGGAGTTAAAATTTTTTCACGCACAAAGTCAGAAAAATGCTCGCCTATCACATCTTCTACGATCTTGGCTAAGATATAGTAATTGGTATTGCAGTCACCATCCCAGAATGCTCTTTGAGAAATCCAAGCAATGTGGCATTTTCAAGCGTTTCCCCATCTACCCTTTTATCAGACTGATCCCCCACACTTCTGGTAAGCCGCTGCGCATATGCAAAAGATCATCGACACTCACTTTTTGCACTTCCCCATTAAGTTTAAACTCTGGCAGATCGGGACAAAGTTTGCGGATATCATCATCATATTTTATTTTCACCAGTTTGACCAAGCTATCGATGCAAGCTGCAGTGAATTGACCGAACCCCAGTTGATTGGGGCATCAGCAGGCATATTGCCTCCTCGATAAAGCACGACCTCTTTACCCTCTTGCATCACAACGACATTGCAGCCTAAAGGATATTGACGTGGGTAGGTCTTTACAATGATCCTCGATAATCTGTTGCACCAGCTTCCCTGTCTCAGGGGATTGCCCCGAGGTTGACAAAGATGCTATAGGGGAGATGAAAGAGATCTCTAACCTTCTCTTCTGCAATTACAAAAATTCCTTAAAATCCAATGAGATGTGGTAGGAATCCTCTTTCATACTATCAAACATCGCTATCGGAAAACACATGTTTCCCGATAGGCTTTTTAAGGTGTTATTCGCACGTTTTTTCACATCGAATAGTGCGCAACCTATGGCTATCTGATAAATAGGGTTCTATATTGATAAGATCAGACCAAACTTTCGCGAGCACTTGTTTCATCCAGTTTCCCAATCTTTCATTAAGACGATAGTAAACCCACTGCCCTCTGCGCTCATCTAGAACAATTCCGGACTTACGCAAAAGGGACAAGTGGCGAGATATTTTTGGTTGAATGCTCCCAATGACATGACTCAGCTCACAAACGCAGAGTTCGTTTTCCTTGTGCAGAAGTAAGAGGCAGCGCAATCGGGTTTCATCAGATAGAGGGAAAAAAACTCTTGCGGTGTGATCATGACTTTCCCTTTGGTTTGATGGCTTTTATCTTAGCGGAAATGACATAATTTTCAGCATCCGAGCCTGGAACCCAATCTTTAACAAACATACGACTCTCTTCCTGAGTTTCAATGACAATGTCAGTGAAACCTGAACTAGCCAAAATTTGCTTCAGCTCGTCGATGGGAAGGGCTCCAGAAATGCAATTGCAATATAGGTCTTTATTTTTAACCATTTCCTGAGGGAGAGGCTTGTAAGCTACCATATCAGAAATAGCTAACCGTCCTCCATCTTTCAGCACTCTAAAAGACTCCTTGAAAACCTGTTCCTTATCCGTGGATAGATTAATTACACAGTTAGAAATGATGACATCAACAGTTTTATCTGGGAGCGGCAGGTGTTCGATTTCTCCAAGCAGGAACTCAACATTTTTGTAGCCCCCCTGAGCTGCGGTATCTCTTGCGGTACTCAACATTTGTGGAGTCATGTCAACCCCATAAACTTTGCCAGTTGGCCCGACCTTGCGTGAAGCCAGAAAGGCATCAAACCCGCCTCCTGCTCCTAAATCGAGGACGGTCTCACCCTGCTTTAAACTTGCAATGGCCTGGGGATTTCCGCATCCGAGACCCATATTAGTTCCCTCAGGAACGCTATCTAGCTCCTCTTGGGTATATCCTAATTCTTTCAAATATTTTGGATCAGGTTTAGCAGAAACGCCGCAGCAACTCCGACCATTACCACAACTTTGTTTTTGGTCGTTTGCCTCAACAACACGCCCATACGCATCCCTAACTTCTCTTTTAATATCTTCCACATTCTTATTGACTCCATTATTCTGTACTGTCACATACTGAACGTATTCAACTTTAGGTGGTTGGTAATAATAATCCATTACTGGTTCCTTTTTAGGTTTATTTTGCACATACGCATATATGTATATTCGCATTAGCATTAATCTGTCAACCCTAATATTACAGTGTTCTAACTCCGAGGAGGAATAAAAATTGAAAATGGCTAAGTAATAGTGTCGCAAAACACCTGTTTTCCGACACCTCGCATTTAGCGCACACCCAAAATTTCCCACCGAGAGCGATTTTTGTACGAAAAATACTGTCGGATTGGTATGACATACGGAAACTACAAAAATGGGGTTTTCCGTATGCTAGTGGGATATATGAGGGTTTCATCGGAGGTCGATCGTCAAAATACCGATCTACAACGCGACGCATTATTAGTAGCTGGTGTCGACAGTCGTCATCTTTTTGAAGACCGGGCATCGGGTGCCAAAGACAATCGATCTAGATTAGCCAAGGTTTTGGCTTTTCTGCAACCGGGGGATATGCTCATCGTTTGGAAACTCGACCGTTTAGGCAGATCGTTGACTCATTTGATCGAAATCATCAATGGTCTCAAAACAAAGGGAGTTGGCTTTCGCTCATTGACAGAGGGGATGGGATACCACAACTGCCTCAGGGGAGTTGCTCTTCCATGTTTTCGGAGCCTTAGCCCAATACGAGCGCGCTCTCATTACCGAAAGAGTGAATGCCGGTCTTCTCGCTGCCCGAAAAAGGGGCCGAATTGGTGGTCGGCCCAAAGCCATCTCACCTGAAAAAATCGAGATCATTACAGAAGCTCTTCGCAATGGTATGTCCAAAGCGGCAATCTGCCGCACCTTCGATGTTAAACGGACAACATTGATCGAAACATTGAGCCGGCTAGGTCGATCGTAGCATTCTTTTCTTCATCGTTTATATTTTGAGTTTCCTATGGCTATATTTGTTCGTTTTTCGATATCCCTATACTCCTTTTCAGTAAATTTTAATAAGTTTTCGATTCTTGTTTTGTCTTCTTTACAGTTGATTATGAGCTCATCTAGATAGATTAATTTTTTTCCAAAATATATTTGTGGTGGGATTTGTTTTTCAAAAGCATATTTTCGGTAGACCTTCCAACCAAATTTTTCATTTGGATCTTTTGCTCTAATTTCAGCTACAACATTAGATAAGGCTATCCATTCTATTAAGTTCGTAAAGTCTTTTAGTTTTATATAAAAAAGATAATCATTCTTGGTTTTATCCGAATTGAAATAAAAGCCCTCTAGGCAATCATCAATCTCTGATGTAACCGGCATAAACACAAAACTATGAATAAGTAGATTGGAAAGTTCTTCTATGTTTTTTGATGTCTTTTCTTCTTTATGCAGATGATATAATTTATCAACTTTATGCCAGTTCATATAATGAACGTAGTCATAATGGGTTCTTGGGTATCTTATTAATGATATGTTCCACGTAGGAAAATCAGAACCAATTTTATCGGATTCAATTAGTTTCCTTATCGCAAATGCTATTGTAAAAATCATCATATATCAATCTTATAAAAACCGAGCTGGCGTTAATTACTGTTCAACTAGAGTATCAATCACTGTTAGTGACACATCGGTTTTGATTAATTTTTTGAAGATAAACGCTTGGATTTATTGCACAAGAGCTCTCTGCACGTTATGGTTACCGATCATGTTAAATCTGAAATTACTGACAACTTTCCAGAGCAACTTCAAAGTTTACATGAAGGTTTAAGTACAAAAATAATTGAAGAAATCACTGTTACAGAGGATGCTGAAATAGTATTGTTTTCGCAGCTGCTCCAAAACAGAAAATTAGGAATAGGCGAGTGCTCTGCACCATAAGCGCTAACCTAAAAATTGTTATGTAAGTCGCAATTTAGTAATCTAGTCGATTAAATTTGGGAGATTACTCTATGAAAAACATTCTGTCATCTGACAGCGACTGGAATTTTTTTGCTAAAAATGTTGCCATCTAATTGGCGAGAACTGGCTAAGTCAACAAAAGCTATAACGCGCAAGCTGCGCAATTTTGGAGACGAGGAAAGTGTTTTACGTTCTCTCTTATTGCATGTGGCAGCGGGTTATTCGTTACGAGAAACAGCAGCTAGATTGAATGTAGGCAATATAACCAAAGTATCAGATGTGGCTTTGTTGAAAAGATTACAGTGTTCCGAAGCCTGGCTCAGAGAGCTATGTCTATCTTTGCTGCAGGAAAGAGGTATAGTAGCAATTAAAGACAATCAAGAAATTCGAATGCGGCTTGTCGACGGAACAAGCATCAAAGAACCAGGTAAAACTGGCAGTACGTGGAACAGGAGAATCTCTTAAGCAATTCCCTATTCAAAAAAGTGATTGTATTATAGGTGATCGTGGGTATTCGACTGCTCAGGGAATCGCCTATGTAGCCTCAAAGGGAGGATATTCGCTAGTTCGAGTCAACCCAACCATCCTTAACTTTACTGCAGAGGAAAACGAAAAATTTGATCTACTGACAGAGGTAAGGAAAATAAAACAAGAGTACGAGATGCGAGAATGGAATATTGTGATCAATAATGCAAAATTAGAGCGCATTGCTGGGCGCCTTTGTGTTATTCGCAAAACTCAGATAGCCAAAGAGCAAGCTGTAAAAAAATTAAGGCGACTTGCTAGTAGAAGAGGAACGCAGTTACAGCCAGAGACAGAAGAATTTGCTGGATACGTGATACTGTTCACAACACTGCCAGAAGGTCTTTATCCATAGAAGTCTGTTTTAGAGTGGTATCGCATTCGCTGGCAAATTGAACTTGTGTTTAAACGTCTAAAATCTTTAGCGGGACTGGGACATTTGCCTAAGCATGATGAAGTAAGTGCGCGGGCTTGGTTATACGGTAAGTTGTTTACAGGGTTATTGGTGGAAAAACTTATAGAGTATGCAAAAACCATTTCCCCCTGGGGATATTTGTAAAAAAATAAGCAGCAATTGGCGCAATTTTGAATTTATGCTTCATCAACTTCAGAGTACGGTAAATCCCAAAATTCCTCTGCAACATGTAGTCAATGATTGGCAAAAGATCTGCTTAGACCTAGCTGAAAATAATCGACAGCGAAAAAGCCAGATGTCACATTACAAATTTTCTTAGGTTACGCTTATGGTGCTCTGCGCGATAGGTGGCTTGGTCATTACAAAACACCCCAATCAAGCCGAGCACGAAATTTGGGATTTCAGAGAAGACAGGCAGTCCTAAAATTTTTCTTTTGAAAAATTAGGAAATGATCGATACTTTTTCTTAGAAAAAAACCCGGACTTCAGATGGATAGCTTAGCCTCAATACCATCGACCCCGTCTGCGACTACCAGAACTCGTTTGTTTGTAGGGGAAGGGAATTTTTCCTTTACAGCAGCCCTCATTCATAAACACAAAGAGAACCATCCAGCATTAGCAGCCTCTATCATCGCCACAGAAATTATCACCGTTGATGAATATCAAAGAAGTCTGGGGAATTTTGTACCTATCGAAAATGACGGAGAGTTTGATTTTATTTCTGAGGGAGAGGCGACTCTTCAGCGTATCAAGCGATTAGAACAATTGGGAGTAAAATTTATCTTAGGTCTTGATGCAACTCAGCTCCATCAAAATGAATTCATACTTTCGAAAAAACCTATTCCTCGGATTCATTGGAATTTGCCTCTAAATGATCAAAGTGAGGGTAGTTTTGAAGAAACCCTAGGTGGCTTCTTTAAATCGTGTTCCCAAATTCAAGAAGTGGCCCATAGAGTGCACATTACGCTTATTCAGGGACAAAATAAGACACAACCTAACTCCAAAGATTTTGCACCCAGTTGGATATTCCAACAGGGTTATAAAGCATCGATTGTTTTGATTTCTTCAGTGAATGGCTACAAACTGATAAGCAAGCGAAAATTTTTAGACAAAACCACGGAAAGATATCCAGGATATGTGACACGCAATTCATTCTCTGGCAATGTTCTCAAGTCCAATCAATTAGAATGCATACGAGAGTTCGTTTTTGAAAAACTCAGTGTTATTCCCTCCTTCGACAACATCAAAAATATCAATGAATACGTCGAAAAATTCCAAGGGATCGTCGATCCCCAAAAAATAAAAGTAAGTTGGTGGACGGTGAAAACGAAAAATGATCAAAAAGCTAAGCCCGTCTTTTATTACGAGTGTGAAACAGATGAAGACTCTTCCAGTTATTCATCATCCGAATCAGATGCTTAGGAACTCTCAGACTCTTTTTCGAAAATGACCTACAAAGAGAAAGAATAGAGAAGAAAATTATTAGATTTTGTACTTTCGAAAGCATGGAACGAAGTAAAAGTTACAGTATTTTGGTTAGTGAATTCGGAGATGCAGTCAAACAACATCTCAAATTTCGGGTATTTAGCTCTGTTGCGCATACAGTTATACTTTCTGTTATGGCCTTTGCTATATATACGCCTTTTCAAAATAACCTTTTTCATTTATCCATCTTAGCTGGTCAATATGATCTAATAACCAATGTAAGCGTTCCATAGCTCAGGATTGTAGCGCGCATTCAGCGGTGAGCAGCCGCGGCGGCTCAAATGGTGAAAGCGATAAGCACAGCTCCTGTTGGGTTGTTATCAGCTACACCAGGATATTCCAAAATGCAGGATGTGACCCACTCACAACTTCCAGAGGTTTAAAATTGGTTGATATGGGTTTTTTCTTTATCTGGCACGATACATAACCATTCTTATCAAGAGCTTTAGAGAACATATAGTATTCTGATTTGTTTGCAATTGCACAGTCGCCGAACTCTGACTGCATTCGCAAAACAGGTCATAAACCTTCTTCTTGTCTTGCCCGCCGGAGCGTGAATTTGAAAAAAATGCGTCACACTATCAATTTTATTTGACCAAATGCTGTCTTATTGGTATCTTAAAAAATGAAAACAAAATTTACGTGGAGAGTGCTCTATGGCTTATGGTCCCCGCCTTGACGCTGGAGGTCTCGACAATTGGGAGCAATATGAACACTATATACGCAGGCGGTATATTCGAGACTCGCAGGTTACAATTTCTCCGGAGGATTTTGAGAATATACTGAACGTTGCCCGTAATATGTCGTCTCAATTGGAAGCTGCCACCACAGTTAATGCAAATAGAGATCAAGCCGTCTGGCGAGAAATTAATGCTGTAGACCAAGAAGCAAAGAATCAACGTTGTTGCGGCGTCGTAGCGCTGATAGGCTCCCTTGCAGGCTGCATCATTTGCTGCCTTGGCTTTTTAAGAAATTAAAATCTAACAAGGATGACTTATGTTCTCAAAATCAATACAGGCACAAACCGCGTTGCCCCCAGAGATATGGGAGAAAATTATCTATTTGTCTGCTGGCCCAGCAATTTTATCAAAATTAAAAGCCAGCTGCAAAGAATGGCAAGCATTGATCACACTGAGTGAGTCTGTTCTCTATCGATATTTTACACGAAGAGACTATAAAACAGAATTTGACTACAGGAACACCATTCCAAGAAAGGATTGGAAAAGCATCTACATTTCTCAATATTTCTCTGCATTTAAAGGCAAATCAGTCACCCAGCGTTGCAATGAAATTAGGGATCACTTATCAGTAACTAAAGGGATGTTTACGACGTCTTTGATTGTCAGTGGGGCAACCTTTGCCTACTTCGGTTTAGGTTATTTGGGTGAATTGCAACGCACCCAGTTTATTGAGAACTATCTGTCGAAAAATCCCGGACAAACCATTGAGGAAGCAATACGAGCCTATGAGGCTTATCTTAGGGAGTTGGCGAGCCAAAGCTCAGGGTGGGATGGTTGGACACCTTAGAAAGCCTATATGATCCCACTTTACGTTCTTTAAGGCTTAGCAGCTCCTTGTTAGAGGAGAAATTGTACAAGGGGACGATGACCTCTCATCACAGCTAACAAATATAGTGGACTCCAATGTCAAGACCAAAAAATAGCGGATATTTGTTAAATTTCCAGCTGTTATGTACCTCATCACTTGCTCTTCACTGTTAGTGGCTTTTCAAGGCGATAGTCGCCTAAATACACTTCACAGGGTGTTTTGTGCTCAAGAGATGAATGGCTTCTCCTGTTATTGTAGTACCGTATATAATCGGCTATTCTTTGGTAGGCTTCCCTGCCATTCTGATATTCCGTAATGTAAACCTCCTCGTATTTCAATGTTCTCCAAAACCTCTCGACAAATACATTATCCAATGCTCTACCCCTACCGTCCCAGCTGATTTGAGACCCTTTATTTTCAAATATGCTAATGAACCGGGAACAGGTAAACTGTGATCCTTGATCTGAGTTCATAATCTGCGGTGTTCCTTTCTTCAATGCCTGATCTTGCAACCTTTTTTCGGACAAGAAGCTTAATTTTATGTTCTTCTTGTCCGAAAAAAGGTTGCAAGATCATTCATCGGAGGTCGATCGTCAAAATACCGATCTACAACGCGACGCATTATTAGTAGCTGGTGTCGACAGTCGTCATCTTTTTGAAGACCGGGCATCGGGTGCCAAAGACAATCGCTCTGGATTGGCAAAGGTTTTGGCGTTTCTTCAACCAGGGGATATGCTCATCGTATGGAAGCTCGATCGCTTGGGGAGGTCATTGACTCATTTGATTGAGATCATCAATGGTCTAAAGATAAAGAAGGTTGGCTTTCGTTCTTTAACAGAGGGAATGGATACCTCAACTGCGTCAGGGGAGTTGCTCTTCCATGTCTTCGGCGCCCTAGCCCAATACGAGCGAGCCCTCATTACTGAAAGGGTGAACGCTGGCCTTATTGCTGCCCGAAAAAAGGGGCCGCATTGGCGGTCGGCCCAAAGCCATTTCGCCTGAAAAAATCGAGATTATTACAGAAGCTCTTCGCAATGGTATGTCCAAAGCTGCAATCTGCCGCACCTTCGATGTCAAACGGACAACATTAATTGAAACTTTAGCTCGATTGTAGGGGGTTCTTTTTACTCTTTTGTAAGAGGTTCTTGAATTTTTGAAATTTAGCTACTTGTTTTTCTCTTCGGACCAAGCTTCTAATTCCTTTAGATCTACCTTATGTTCTGCGCAAATATTTAGAGCCTGTTCGAGGCACTGCTTATCATCCCAATGATAATATCCGGCAAGGCGGTCTTTAATGCTATCAATGGGATAGAGTAATTTGATCCTTCCCAATGGGGTCTCTAGAGTATTAAATTTTTTAACCAATTCCTCTCCAACGGCCACAGGAGAAGAAACAAATTCAACGAACCAAGGGCAGTCAGCGTGTTTAAAATATTTTGCTTTTTCTATGAAGCCCAGTTCTGCTAGAGCACGCTTCACTTTTTTCATGTCACTGTATGTGATGTAATCAAGATCATATGATTGATACCGGTTTTCGGAATAGATTGTCACACAAGCGCCACCTACCAAAATAGTATCAATACCCCTTTTCTTCAGCTCTTCCGATAAATATCCTGCCAGATCACGCAGAGGAATTGTTTTCCAGTCGATCATAGGGGCTTCCCTTGACGCCTTGGCCTTTTTCTTTCGATGGGTTCATAATATTTTTGCCGTATCTCCTCGGGAAATGAAGAATAGGCCCTCTCTAGAAAGGCTTTTAATTCTTTTAGGAAGGGATATCGTGGATTCAACTGGTAGATCAAAGTTTTGCCCTCTCTATGGCTAACCACAATTCCGCCCCGCTCTAATCGGGCCAGAGCTCTTTGAATGCTATAGAGTGGAATTTGAAAATTTTCACGTAGCTTTGACGGGTAGCATTTCTGATTAACAATGAGATAGAAGAGGACCTTTTCGATGACTGGGTTTCCGAAGAGAAATTCTAGCATATCTACCAAACTTTTTGGTCATATTACCAATTTATTTGGTAGATATCAACCGATTAATGTTGGATTGACTCAGGAGGGGTTATAAGATGTGGGGATAAAAATAAATACAGTAGAGTTCTCTTTGATAGTCCACGACTATGGTTAGGAAAAGATAAGGAACTTAAAGGCCGCCACCTTAACAACTTATTTATTTAAAGATTTTTATGATTTCAAAAACTGCCAGAGCGAATTTGCCTAAGCCCTTAAGAGCAAGTCTAAAGCAGGTTTTAATTTTTCGCATGTCTGCACTATTGATTCTTCTGCTTGAAAACCGCCTGTTTCCCCGATTTTGCGTACCTTAACCGGAGCGCCATGAAACAGATAACAAATACTATTTCCCTATTAATTTTTAGGGACAAAATTGCTGGACCGGCATAGGCTATATATTTAATTTACATAAGGATAGTAATGAATCCCATCGAAACACTTCGACAAGTTGTATGTAATTCATACGTTGAAGAAAACATGCGGGCGGCTTTTGTTAAAAATATCCCAAACCTACGTGGACATGTAGTATGTGACTTTCTTGCAAATCTGGACAAAGAAGAAGAAGATGCACAAGAAGAGTATAAATCAACAACAAGGGCTGTAGGTTTAGCAGTTGGTGGCATCGCTACTAGCGTGGGCGCTTTAACATCGTTGACGGTAATTTCAAAGGGTGGAGATAGTGTTTCAGCAGCAGTTGGAGGTCTTTCTATTGCCCTTTTAGCATGGCCTTTCATAGCAATCCTGGCTAGAAAATGGTCTACTGAAGATGCCGCATATAGGCAAGAACAACAGCCCTATTCTGACCTAAACAAAATTTTACATAGAATTACAGCAAAAATTGAACGTATAAAATGCCGACAATTATCAGCTGTGCAGCACACTCATGCTGAATCTATACAACTAGAAATATCGAGGAAATTTTTCGAATCTGAATTAAAAATTTTATCACAACTGCTTGAGCTGCCTTATGGAACATTAACTCTAGAAGCGTTCATTATTAACCCAAATGCCAGCCCCTCTAACCCTTGTTATATACCTAGGGGATACGCAGGTCCAAAAAGTGCTTTAGCTTTGTCAGATTTGTAGTTAATGGCATATAGTCGCAATCAACATTGCCAATCCTATTACCACAGCGGCTATAGCACCATTCCATATTATAGCTATATGTGCTGAAGGTGAGCTCTCATTGGAGTCAACTTGTAAGGAACTCTTACGGGTTCAATCTGAGTGAGACTGCCAGGTTCAACGCCAATTTAAGCGCTATAATCTTATTAGGAAAAGTTAGGTAATTTTTTTTATTTGCACCGTGGCTGTACAGCCATCTTCGATTTTAGTATAATGTTTGCAAAAACGGGATTATTTTCATGTATAGTTCAGCTTCTGGGGGAGTGCAACATGACAACATCCATCATGTTGAACCCAAACACAACCCTCCTTCAAAATGCAACACATATGGGTTTGCTATTGCTATTATTTTTGGCATTATAGGAGTAAGCGGGGGAGTAACTGGGTTGTGCGGCTATCTTCAAATAGGTGCACTGAGCCAAATGGCCCAAGTGGATGCGATTATCACGATGTCAGTGAGTGGTGTTCTGTTCCTCATTGGCGTGGTCGGCATTGTAAAAAATCGCCAGTCGCAGAACGCCCATGTGGATTACAAACATAGCACCTCCACACGTAAATCGGTATATGGACCGGAAGTATGGCCAGAATTAGGGAAAAAATGGGGTTATAAATTGGAGATTGTAGATGAAATTCCTGAAGCTCCAAAAGATAAAGTGGCAGACGGTCGAATTCGCATCTACATTCCTCACAGAATTAAAGTTAATGGCGAAGAAAAAGGTTTTACATTGAAGACTTTGAAAGAGATTAGTGGTGAGTCTTTTGGATTTTTGAGTGATTCGGTTAGAGATGAATATGGTGACGATACTGCTCCTGGATGGATTGACATCGACAGGCAAATGGATCCAGAAAGTCTAGGGAAAAATTATGCAACCTTGGAACGGAGGGTTAAGGAAAAAGGATGTCACATGCCCGCTGCAATACAGGCGGCTGCGCTTAATCTGATAGTCTTTGCTTTAACTGGTGAGCGATTATTTACTTCAGTTTATACACATTGCAATAGAAAGGTTGAAGGGAAGTATCCAATCATTGTTGGGGGTTTCGGCTCCGATGGCCTCTACGTCTACTACAGCCACTTCGACGACGACGACTTCGCCCACGACAACTACGGCATTGCTGCCTTCCGGAAGTTCTAGGCCATGGGTAATTGGTGCTTTGGCGATTGAATTGGATTTTGTTCCTTGCTTTTTGGATAGTTGGTCTATTTTTGTTCTTATTCAAAATGATGAGTCACTCCTAATTGCTGCGTAATCATGATTTAAATATCCGTTAAATAAGAACAATTGCTATAATTGGCCATAAAATTAGTTAAAAGTATCTTTATGACTACATCTTTCCCTTCAACTATCGCTTATAATCCCTCATCATCAACTACAACAAGTAGTATAGCCGCTACAAGCTCTCAAAGCGCTAACGTAACACCTCTTGTGGAAACGGAGACATTGACTCCGGAACAGGAAAAATTCATGCAAGCTGCCCTGGCGCGTCTTAACCGGCAGCCGCTCCCTCAATTCCAAATGCCCAATCAAAACGATCCGGAATTTATTGCTTTAGCCGAGAATTTTCGTTCTACCTATATTGATTGCTATCAGGGTGGTCAACATAGATGCTACACGACGAACAAGGGCTACCTGTTTAAAGAGAGATTTTCCGACAATTGGGTCGCACCCAGGCAATCCATGAAACCGGTGATGGAACTATTTGAAAAGGCCAGGCAGGCTTGCCAGCAGCATGGACTCTATCTGCTGCAGGTACCACAATGCGCTCTTTTGCCCGGCAATGACTCGGTGCTCGTTGTAGAACATCTCAATGTGACGGAACATGAGTGGTATAGGCAAAAAGCGATTTGGAGATTTGCAGCCCAGGAGCCCCGCCTGGAGGCCTATATTAAAGAGGTGTTTCGGCAGATATCCATTTTCGCCTGCGTTAGGAATTATCATGATATTAAATATATTAACAATCCTTTCACATGGGATGCCCTTGTGGCCCTGGTCGATCTTGACGAAGGTGGCCCCGGCTTAGTTGGCAACCACCCCCACGGCCTCTTCCGGGCCATTCCCATTAAATGGTATGACGAATACACCGCCATGGCCACCCCCTTAATCAATGAGCAATTTAGAGAGAGGTCTTAAAGAGAATTGCGATGTGGAAAGCCTATAAAGAGGAGAAGGTTAAAACAAGCCTGGCGATACAACAATTTTATGCCGGCAAACAGATGACTTCATACGAACAACCCATGCCTTTCAATAAAGCAGATTTTACAGCTTGCTCCCCTCAAATAGCCCAATTTGCTGACCGTTTTATCCGTTTTATCAATCATGATATAAACAACAAATCCTGTTTCTCCTGGAAGAAAAACATAAGAACCTTCCACTATCAGTTCAAGAGTGTACCCCAGATTAGCAAAGATTGGTGGGATTCTCAAGTGATAGCTACCGACGCACTGAAAACTCTCAAGGATCTCGGCTATATCTTCTCTTATAGCATCGCCGGCAACAATAAAGAGTTCTGGATCATCTGCTAATTCAAATCAACATCTATTCGGCGAACAGGTGTTTCCAGATAGGGTGTCATTCTCGTTTCTTCCGCTCAACTACTCCCACTCCGATCGACCTAACAGTGTAAAAATGTTAGAGGAAATTTATGAGCACCTGCCGCTTATAATATAGCTATATCCGCTGGGCTGCGGTATTGCATATATTCTGAATAAACACTATCTGAATTGCTTACTGACATGGGTAACCCTTTTTAGGGAGCAATGGTAACAATTTTATATAATCTCGCAAACTTTTTTAGACACTGAGAATGCAGCCATGTACGGAAAACATGTGTTTTCCGACCACCTCAGAATGATGCCTTTGAATTAGGAATTTCAAAAGATGGAAAGAAAATTGTTTTAACCTAGAAATGGTGGACCTAATTGTATGTGTCTCCTGAGGGACTGTGTTTTCTCCCAGTTTTGGAAGAAAAAAATAATTACTCTTGTTTTAAAACAATTTACGTGTTAAGTTTGTTAATATTTTAATTAAAAAAAAATCGAAATATTTTTATGTCCCAAGTTCATAATCAATCTTTTTTCTGCATCCCTTCTGCTGGGAAACCCAACCCTAATGAACCCTCAACTGGAGCACCTCGATCTAGGGTAAAACAGAATCATCAAAAAGGAGATACGTGTCTCTATTATGCTCTGCAAATTCTGCGAGGTAAACATAAAATCGGAAAAAACCCAAGCCAGGCACAACAAACTGCAAGAAAGGAGGAAAAAGCATTTTCAGATCACCGAAAACGGTTCACAACTTTGCTATCTCCGAAGGTAGATGTCATACATTGCGCGGAAGATCTCAAGGAATTGCTCGGCGGTGCAACCCTGAGTGGAGGTTTTCGAATTACCATGCAAAACATCGATTGGGAACTAAAAGAACTACGGGTCCTGAAAAAACACAAACCTTTCTTGGAAGCCTTTTGTAACCAAAATGATACTGATGACATGGTCGATTTCGCTAAAAAAAACTATGACCGAATCGCGATTCGAAGCAAACTCTGCTCTTTTAGATGAGTTTGGAATCCAGCAGAAATCAGCGATGGAAGGGCTATCAACCTCTATTTTTATGACAACGCTAGACTCGCTACTGCTGAGACAAAAGTTATATTTACAAGCCATTCTTATTACAACAATTCAAGAAAGAGTTTACAATCTCAAAAAATCGGATTGGCACCCCGAACAACCCATTGGAAATCTCATTGGGCAATTGCAAACCTATGGTCCCCATGTTGTCAGCGGCAGGATTGGAAGAGGTTTTTATGAAGATCTTCCTTTTCAACCTAAAAACAATGAGACCCAACAACCCGTCACCATTCAAGGTAGGCCAGTATTTGGTTGGAAACCCAATAGCAAGCCTAAAGATCCTGATAGTCTACACACGGTTGTTATAGTGGGAGCAGAGATAACAAAAAGGGTCAGCAATGCATCTATTTCCTCGATCCCGATGATGGTTCAGAGCCCTGCAGATATCACTTCCCAGAAACTCTATGTATTCCTATGAAAAGCTCCATTAGCAAATTCGCCCTCTTCATGATGCTCGGATTACACTTGGAGAAATCGCCAACTCGCAGGCTATACAGAGACCTAACGGGAGTAACCTTTATGCCTGGCACATGAAAAAGAGTTAGCATCTCTCTTCGCTATCGATTTCGTGATTTCATCAGAAAACAAAAATCTCGAAGAAGTAAGCGGATTACTTCTTGAAAAATTAAGTACTATTCTATCGAACAATCATAAATCTTTCTTAATCGTTTCTGGAAGGGAAGGACCCGCAAAAACGAGCTCAAAGCGCAAGCCGAGTCAAGGGCCTGTTCGATTCGCTTCATCCTGGCCACCATCGTGGTGCTCAGTCATATCGGCGTTTTCCTCTCCTGGAAGGCCTCGATACTTCCACACGCCTCGGCTGGCTTCTCCAGGGCTGCTACCACGCCTGCTTCAATGGACCCGCCGCCGTCATAGTCTTCTTCGTGATTTCCGGCTTCTGCATCCACTATCCCTATCGCCACGGTGAACCGTTACGCCTGCTTCAGTATTACCCGCGCCGCTACCTGCGAATCCTCCTCCCCCTGGTCGGCAGCCTGGCCATTGCCAGCCTCGCGGGAGTGCAACTGTCGTTGCTGCAAAGTTCCTTTCTCTGGAGCATTGTTTGCGAAGAAATCTACTACCTGATCTACCCACTGCTGCTACTCTGGCACCGGCGCCACGGCTGGGGCCTCCTGCTGCTGCTCGCCTTCCTCGCCGCCACGGGAGTCGCCTGGACCAACCCGACCGCGGCGAATTATTACGCCAACGGCTGGCGCTCAACTGGCTCCTGGGTTTGCCCTGCTGGCTCCTGGGTTGCCAGCTCGCCCACCGCGCCGACACGCTCCACCAGCCGGTCTCGACACCAACACTCTGGACCTGGCGCCTGGCCGTCTGGTTCACGGGCGGCGTCCTGCTCGGTTTGCGCTTTCATTCCCCGATCGGCTACCCGCATACGTTGAACTACCTCGCCATCCTGACCTACTTCTGGTTGCCACAGGAAATACGCCACTTTCGCCGGGTGGAGCCGCCCGCTGGCTCGAATGGGCCGGCCAGTGGAGTTATTCCCTCTACCTGCTCCACGTGCCCGTCGGCACCCTCCTGAGTCACCTGGCCCTGCCCAATCTCGGCTTTATCCTCAACTGGTCCCTGCCGTCGCCTGGATCCTCGGAGCTTCCTACGTTTTCTACCTGCTCGTGGAGAAGCCTTCTCACGCCTTTGCCCGCTGGCTTGGCAAACGGGAGCTAGGTCCGATATTCAAGACGTTGCCCCAACAGACCTCTTATTGACCGCCCCCACGACATGGTCCCACAAGTGCAAGACCATCTTCCAGCGAGCCACCGGGCTTGTCCCGGCGGTTTGTTCTGCCGGGCTTGTCCCGCCAGCTCGCGAAGGGTTTCTTTACATTCAGCGGGGCATGACTTAAGGACCGGCGGCGAAATAGCTTCCTGGATTGGTCGCGCTTCGCATTTACCGCGAAGCGGTTGTACACCAGAGCCGGGGGTCGCGTACTCGCGCACCCCAGGAAGCTCGGTTTCCGAGGGTGCGCGAGTACGCGACCCCGGAAGCTCGGTTGTACAGCCGCTTCGAGCTAAAGAAGGCGATTCTTCCCACGAGAAACCGGCAAGTTATTTCGCCGGAGTTGCTAAATCAACCTTTACCAATCCCGGCCGAAGGCCAGGGCCATGTTCACAAGCATCGCCCGTAATAATGCCCTAACCCGCCCCCAGGAGGATCATTGCGTGTCCGTGCTGCCGGTTCCCAATCTCGTTTCGACAATCATCCCCGTCTACAATCGACCCACCATGCTGCACAACGCCGTCGCTTGCCTCCTGGCCCAGACATATCGCCCCATTGAGATCGTCATTGTTGATGATGGTTCCACCGATTCCACGCCCGAAGTCTGTCAGGAACTGGCCGCCGCTCATCCCGGCCTGGTGCTGGCGGTGCGGCAAGCCAACGCCGGTCCCGGTGCGGCCCGCGAACAGGGCCGTGGCGTGGCTCGTGGCGAATTCTGATGTCGACAGCGACGATTGGCTCCATCCGCGCAAGTTCAAGCACCAGGTCGCGGCCCTCCGCGAACATCCCGATGCAGGTGTCGCCTACTGCAAGACCCGGGAATATGTCATTGGGGAAGACATCACCAGCATGCCCGCCCGCCGCACCGGCACCCACTTCGACACGCTCTTTCCAACTCTGCTCTCGGGGCGCCTCTGGCAGACGGTGACCCCGCTGTTTCGCCGCACCGTCAGCGACGCGGTCGGCCCCTGGACCCATTTGCGGCAGGAAGAGGACTGGGAATACGACGCCCGCGTCGCCGCCCTGGAGACTCGCCTGGCCTGGGTTCCCGAGTTCCTGGCCGATCATCGCCACCACGATGGCCCTGGCGAGGGTGGCGACTCGCTGAACAATCCCATAAAAATGCGCCTGGCGTTACGAGGCGCCACGTCCTGATCTATCGCCACGCCCGCGCGGGATTGACCTCGACGATCCGCACGTGCGCCACTATGCTCGTGCCCTGTTCCTGCTCGCCCGGCAATGCGGCGCGGTCGGCCTGGCGGCGGAGTCGCGGACCTTGTTCGAGCTGGCGCAAGAGGCCAGTCTGGATCACACACACAGGTGGGATTTTCACATTTATCGGGCTGCCGCGGCAGTGGTCGGCTGGCGTGAAAAGCTGGTCGCCTGGCCTGCTGGGCGGATGGCTGGCGAGTGCGCCAGGGAAGGTTTCATGATCTGCGTCGTCACCGGCTCCGCCGGCTTTATCGGCTCCCACCTCAGCGAGCGATCGCTTCTACGCGGGCCACAGGTCCGCGGGCTCGACGCCTTGATTCCCTACTACCCGCGGCCCGTCAAGGAACCGCCAACCTCGCGGCCGCCTTTAGCCAGCGCGTTTCCGTTCCATCGAACTCGACCTCCGCACCGACCCGTCTTGACGACGTGCTGGACGGCGCCGACCTGATTTACCATCTGGCCGCGATGCCCGGCCTGCCCGAAAGCTGGACCGAATTCGACCTCTATTCGGCTGCAACATCACCGCCACTCAGCGCCTCCTCGAGGCCGCCGCCGAGTGCCGCGCCCGCAATTCGCCGTTCCTCTACGCCTCCGACTTCCTCCGTCTACGGCCGCTACGGTTCCGGCGACGAGACCTTGCCGGCCCGGCCGATCTCGCCCTACGGCGTGACCAACTGGCGGCGGAAAATCTCTCCGGGCCTACCCGAGGACTCATTGACCTGCCGCTGATCGTCATTGCGTTACTTCTCCGTCTACGGTCCCCGGCACGGCCCGACATGGGCTATCCACCGTTTCATCCAGGCGCTGCTCACGGGCCAGCCGCTCGTGGTTTACGGCGACGGCTGCAAGTCCGCGGCAACACCTACGTGACGGATTGCGTGGACGCCACCGTGGCGGCGGTCGAGGCCCCCGGGCGAAATCTACAACGTCGGCGGCGACGAGGCC
>CAVPKN010000041.1:0-25630 GCA_963705695.1 uncultured Chlamydiales bacterium | reverse complement strand
ATGCGGCCGTTCCGTTGTGATAGCTCCCAAAGAATCCTACTCTCATAACATCTGCGCTCAATCTACCACTCAATTACTATACCCCCAGAATCTTTGCAGCCCACCAGTCTCACTATCATCAAGCTCCCCTCGGAGAGGCCAAGGTTCCAAGCTCACTGACTTGCCAGGATGGATCGTAAGCACCTCTGACACAGCTCATGGATTGTGTTTCTTACTCATCTTCAGTAACACCTGAGCAACGTACCCAGTACGCTGCTATAATCGATACAATCCTCCACGAAAGCGATCTCAATACCATAAGCGAAAAGAAAATCAGGAAGGCGTTGTCAGAGAAGCTAGGCTATGATGTCTCTCACCAGAAGGTTCTATACCTTGAACATTATATGTTGTTGTTGGAACTAACCTTTGAAACCGAAAATGCAGGCGGCGGTCAGCAAGGTTATCATGGAACGGTTCGACAACAACAGCCACGGCGGCTAGGACGGAGGTGCAGCAGAGAGCCGGACGTGCGCACCGGGCGGCAGGCCCAGTTGCTGCGCGGCGTCGCCCGCGTTGACCGCGAGCGAGATCAGCCCCGCGCTGTCGGTGAACGCGACCAGTTCGCCGGGCGCGACGGCGGCGAAAGTCTCCAGGTAGGGCACGGTGAGCTGGCGGCGGCCGCAGCGGACCACCAGATGGGCGCCGAACCCGATGCCGATGCGGTCGGCGTCAAAGCGGCGATGGACAGCTGTACATTGCCGAACCGGTGTACCGAACATCGCCTCGCCCTCGGCCTCGCGGTCGTGCACACGGGCTCGTAGGCGCGGGCAGGGTCTGCAGATGACAGGTGTCCAACTCAGTGCCCGCCGGGGCAGAATGTACACACCCGCAGCAGAGGTGTGGCCCGAACGGGTATGAAAATGTCACGGCCGTGGAACGTCTGCGACACCGGGTGCAGCCAGAGTCACTCCAGCTGAGGTTTATGAAAAGTAGAGAAGCTATATTCGGGGATCAGTTGCTCCGAGTCTTATTATGAAAAACATAGGGTTATAAGCTTAATTTTTCCAAAAAATGGTCTAGACAAAAGGGACCACTATAAATAGAGGCAACAGGAGCATAGTGGGCATTATAATTTTGGAATGCTCCCTTACCTTCTAGGTTTTTCATATCTGTCAACTATGAGGAAAGGGGGTGTCTCCCACAACGGGATAGGGTTCATGCATAGAGACCCAAGAAAGAAGGAGATGTAAGTCGGCATACATGTTTGCATGTTGGGCGCTCGTGGTAAAATAGAAGCCGCTGCCCAGGAAGTCAACAGTGATGCTAGACGTTGTCTGTTTGCCAAAGGAGGTAAAGCCGGTGCTTGCTATCTTCTCGCATGTCTCAAGAGTGCTTCCATGCCAAAGAGGAAGGACTTTGGCTGAAAGGAGCTGTTTTTCAGAAATTTCAAGGGGTGTGAAGAGGGCAATAAGGTTTTCCATTTATGATCTTTTTTTCTCTGCTCATGGAGTGGCTCTTGGCTCCATCTGGGAAGGAAATCTTTGGCTACAGAGTCGGTATTGATAAGCTCGGCTTCAAAAGCTTGGGTGTGTGTTGGGTTGTGGACGCAATAGACCCGGGAAATGCCATATCCTGGAGGTTTATGGGCCATAAAATAGCTGAGGATAAATGCATGCTCAGGGTCTGAAGGCAGAAGGACATATTTTCTGGAGGATTGCTCAGCGCGTTTGAGTAATTCCTTGCTGAGGGTCCAGGGAGTGCGAGGTGTAGGCACTTTCTCTTAAGATCATAGGGAATGGAAGATTTGCCAAGGGGTTCTAGTGCCATAAGCGACTCTGCATGAATGAAAAAAAATTAAGTCGCTGTGCATTTTAAATCAAGAAATTATGGCCGCTTTTTGGTAAAAAAGCTTGATACCTTACATCAGGGCATTAATCTCTTCAGAAAGTAATCCAGTGGCAGCTTGGATGGTCTCAATGCAAACACCTAGGAAAAATGACCCTCACATAACTGCTCTACCACGCAAGATGAATTTATTTGCTTCTTAAAAGTATATTTTCGAGTAGCTTCATTCAGACTTTGCTTGGATGTGCTTGATAAGTTTAGTCCATGGAAATATTAGCTCGTCCTGGGATCACAAGGGTACGAAGTTCCTTTTTGTTGAGGGTGGTGGGTGTAAAGGCCTGATATTCAGCATCACCACTTAGAACCATCCTTGCTGCCATTTCTGAACTTCTGACGGCTTTAATCTATAACGAGAAATATTTCCCTCGTGTAAATTCATCAACTCGGTTTCGACAACTTCGATAAATTTCATCCGATCATTATCTGGAACCATATCCTGTGCTTGCTTCCGAATGAAAGCAGTGGCTAATTTCTTATTCATTTGTCCGCGAACAACTAACGCAACAGTCTCTTTTCTTAAAGTTCTGTAATGGACACGAAACGGATCAGGATCTCCAAGTGTTTTACGAACTGTTGAGTACCGAAGGCAAGATCGTTCGTAAGCCCAAGCAAATACTTCAGCCAAAAGTTCGACTTGATTGAGTTCATACACGCCTAAAAGACCATTTATGTATATTTGGTCAGGAACATCAACAAAAGACAACGGGCAAAGATTATCTCGTATTAATGGTAAATTGGCTGCCAAGCGAGAAACCCTTTTATTGACATCTTCAAATGGCTGAAGGTACGGGAGGTGCACCATAAGAAAAAATGCCTGCTCAAAAGAATCTTTTATGACATTTGCCGTATCGATGATTTGCTGAAAACATTCACTAATCAATTGAGGGATTCCAAGTGGTAGATACGCTGATCCACCAATACCTACAGCAATCTGGCGAAGAGCCCCGCAAGACTGATCCTGGAGAAGATCATCAGCCAATAATGCATGGATATTCAGAACTGTATATCGATTAATTCCTGTATCAATTCCTGATTCTAACAAAAATTCAATGGCGGCCTTGTGATTTAATATCATTTGAGTTTCTCGCCTATCTTTACCTTCAGCCGCTTCCCCCAATTCTAGTAATCGCTCGGTTTCTAAAAGAGAATAAGTATTTCCTTCAAGTCGACTTGAATTCCATGATAAATCAATCAATAATCGACTGTAAATTTGACGGGCGTATGTTCCTGCTGGCCGATTGCCATCTGTTTTGCCTAAGCCAAGTAATTTTTTCCTCAATGCCTCTGAAAGGTAGTAACTTGTCTTGGACGATATCGATCGAGAAATTCTCTTGAATAACTGACATATGGCCGTTCCTGAATTGGACGACTCACAGTGAGGTTAATAGAATGGGCAATAGTTGATAAGGGCAATTGATCAGACGTGACCGTTCTTTCGTCGGCAGGAAGGTAAAATCTTCTCCCCTTGGTTCGCCCTTCGGCAACAAGACAACCACTTTTTACTAGAGAAGCCAGTCGATATTGTAATGTCCGACGAGGGGGAGGAGGATTCAATCCTAAGAGAATTTCCTCTACTGATGCACCACCAGGAAATCTGCCAACAATTTCTAAAATGAGCTCAATCTGAGAAACCTTCTTAGGCATATGTAACCCAGCATATTGCGCAATACGGTATTGCGCAATATTTTTTTGCGCAATAAAGCAAAAAAACTGCGCGATAGACTCCCTTTCGGCCCTCGTAGGAGGGTGGTGAATTTTGTTACGCAAAAAAATTGTTTGAGTTTCTGGCAGTGCTATTTCCCAAAAAAAAATGGAATGGTTGCTGGATCATAAAGCTGTTTCCAATCAAATGCTAGCTAAGACATGAAATCGCTCCTTTTCTTTATCTGTAGGGCTTTCACCTACAAGGTCCTATGGTTCTTGAATATGCATTTTCTTTTCCTTCAGCATATTCATTCAGCCAAATGTCAGTTGGTAGGCGAGGGGATTACTCACCCTCGCCCCCTCTAAGTAGGGTCGAGAGCTGGCGCATGTTTTCTCATGTTTCCAGCTCCCTCCTCGTCAAACGCAGCTTGCGGATTTCCCGCACTACGCTTCCCTATTAACTTCTTATCAGGATTTATGAGACCTATTGGTATGGCAGCACTTTCACTCTTGGTAATACCTGATTTTGTAGTCTCCATAGAGATTCAATTTCTCGTATAACCATTTGTTACTCCATCTGTCCCATCCAAAGCCTTTTAGCTTCTTAGCACGCATCAAATGTCTTCTTATCTTCTTCTGTATCCAGTCTTTCACATAGCCGAAGCACTGAGATGAGTTTCCTATTCTAAAATAGTTGACCCACCCTCTTATGATTGGGTTAATGAGTTTGATGACCCTGTCTAGTGATTGAGATTTATGGCTTTTAAAAATTCCTTTGATTTTCTCTAGGAGTTTTGTTCTAGCCTTCATCTTTGGGGTTTTTCGCACTCCCCATTTTCCATTCTTTGTCTTCATTCTCCTGTAATCAAACCCAAGAAAACTAAATATTTCTCCCCGCAGGAGGTTGACTATTTTTGTTTTCTCCGTGTTGATTTTTACCCTAATCTTTTCAAATTCTTGTTTCAGTCGAAACATTGTGAATTCCATGAGCCAGTTCCACTTGTGATGACCGTCTATTAGAATGATCAGATCATCGGCAAAACGAGCATATTCTATATGAATATAACCTTCCTTTTTCTTTGTGAACTCCTTAGCTTTCTCAAGCATCTTGTCTATTTCATTGAGATATAGGTTTGACAACAAGGGTGAAATCAATCCGCCCTGAGGCACTCCTACTTTTCCGTTTGCTTTGAGGATAAGTTTCATCAGTCTCATGATTTTGCTGTCATTTATTCTCTGGGCTACTTTTTCCAATAAAATATGGTGTTGCACATTGTCAAAGTAAGCACTTAAATCCACATCGATCACTTGCGTTTTTCCTTGGATGACTGCTTTTGCAGTTCTTTCTACCGCTTGGTGGGCAGTCCTCTTTGGTCTGTATCCATAAGATCCATCTTGGAAATCCGCTTCGAAAATTGGTTCCAAGATCAGTTTGAGCGCTCCTTGCACCACTCGATCCCGTATGGATGGAATTCCTAAAGTTCTTGTTTTTCCATTTCCTTTGGGAATTTCCTTTATACGGTTTTTCATGGGCAGGTATGTTTCAGAGATTAGTTCTTCTTGTATCTTCCTTAGAAACTGTTCAGATCCTTCGTTCTCGATGTCCTCAAAGGTGACTCCATCGATTCCCGGGGCTCCATTGTTGCTTTTGGCTAGTTTGTATGCCTCAGCTAATGTTTCCATCTTAGTTACATGAATATATAATCCCCAAAATCTCCAGTCTTTCTCAGCCTTCGCCTTGATATATATCCTTTTTCTCAGTTCTTGTAGATTTATGGACGTTTTTATCATTCGTCCCTACCTCTCGTTTTGAATTAGGTGTTATTAATAGTAGGGTCACTTCATTCCACAGCAGTTACACTGTTTCTTCATTACTATTGACCCATCCGAATCCCTCTCATCTTCCACCAATTTCCTGGGTCTGCCAGTTATATAGTTTACCTTGCTCCAAAGATTTCTCCTTGGGATGAGGAGGGCCTCTCCAGTTCCTACACACGTCCTTCATCACCATGCTGTTGCTACTACTCCGCCAAAGAGAATCAATTGTGTCAATTAGCTTTCAAAAGATTCTTGTTGTCTTCGCTTTACGGTTGCTAGCTCGACCTTTGGGATTGCACTTTCGGAGCCACTTATGCCTTTACTTTCGTTACGGCCTGGTGATTCGCTAACACCCTTAAGATGTTTTGTCGATAGGCTTCAGCCCATTTGTTTCCTCCTGATCTGCTATCCTAGCTATGAAGTTGCTAATTCTTTCTTCAGAAGGTTTTCCTTCTGAACATGTGCGGCTTTCCTGGACGCACAACCGTACGTGCGAGTTTCCCCGCATACGGCTTCCTCACCCTCATGGCTATTTCATTGAATAGCTCTTCGAGGCAAAGAATAGGTTCACTAAGATGGATGGTCTTGGATAACCGCTCAAGTCTAAAATCTTTTGGAAACGCTCCCACGTATAGCTTCTTTTCTCACTTCTGCGATTAAGCGCCCTAAACAGCAGCCGCTTCACTATAGCTAGAAATTGGCTAATTCGATCAAGATTATCGTTCACGGCAAAGTAGTTCATATACCCTCGGACGATTGATATCGTATAGGGGATGAGTCCTTTACTATGGCGATACTTCATCAGGTGCGTCTTTATTTCCGCCAGTTTCTTACGAAAACGCACAGGATCTGTCCGTCGTTTCATTCGCCAGAAGATTTCCTTTCGCTTTCGATTCATTGATTGCCCCCAGACGTGCAGAAAGCCAAGAAAAGAAAATGTTGGCATTTCCTTTCCCGTTTTCGCATGCCATCGAGCAATCTTTGATCCGCAGGGAATAATTCGCGTCTTGGTTGCATTTACCGTTAAGCCGAATGCTTCTAGACGTGCAATCAGGCACTCATGGAAGGTCTGTGCCGCGTTCATTCCTTCAAACGTAAATAAAACATCATCAGCATAGCGCACCATGTGAGCTGTCCCTTTGAAGTGATCTTGATTTAGTTTGATAAACCATTCATCAAGTGCATAATGCAGGTAGATGTTAGCAAGCAGGGGAGACAAAATTGACCCCTGTGGCGACCCTACTTCATTACGCTGGACTTTCCCTTCTTTATCCAAGATAGGGGCCTTTAATAGCTTGATGATCAGGTAGAGGAATCGTCGGTCTCTTACCTTCTTTTGTAAGAGCATACCAAGTGGTTTATGGGGTATCGTATTGAAGTATTTCCTCAAGTCGATATCCACAACTGCTTGGCAGCTCTCCTTTAAAAGCCTTTTGTCTAGATCTGCAAGTGCCTGATGGGCATTTCGATTTGGTCGAAAACCATAGGAGCAGTCTAGAAAATGAGGCTCATAGATCCTTTCCAGAATGCGGCGCATCGCTTCTTGGACGATCTTATCTTTGGTGCAAGAGATTGCAAGTGGTCTCATACTCCCATCTGCCTTGGGAATCTCTACGATCCTTGAGGGCTCTGGATAGTACGATCCATTACGAATCTTCTTCAGCAGGTCTTGGAGGTTTGATTCAAGATTTATTCCATATTGTTCTTTCGTGATTCCATCCACGCCTACAGCCTTTTTCCCATCCAAACTGTAAAAGCATGCTCGCAAAAGATCTATATCAAGCACATGTCCAAGATTGTTGAATATGGCTTGTGGATCTTCCCGCGATCTTTGTTCGATACGGTCAAGTTTCGTGCTCAGTTCTTCATTGGCAATGCTGTGTTGCCTCACTGTTTCCCTCATTTCCTCTTGGGGTTACTGGAACCCTTCCCCATGTACGTGGCTTTCCCACGCTCCGAGTACTATGATTCCTCTGACTTCTCGAAAACCTTTCCCATGACCTCATATTTGGGACTTGGTTTCAGGGTACCTCTAATCGACTTGGATGTAGCCAATTAAGGAGTTTTCGAGATCTCGTCTGTTAACTCATCTGACCTCTTCACACATGCCAGGCACTTGGACCCCGCCGGGTCTGAATAACCTTGCGTTACTAATTAATTCAGATATTGGCTTCCACGTTATTAAGCGCGTCGCCCACACCGGGATTCATATCTTTCGAGGCTCATCCGCTTCACGCCACTTAAGGCATTCCGGCCTATGTGATTCGCTGTATACGCTCCGGAAGGTCACGTCACCGTTGCTTCCGCAATGCTGGCTAAGACATGAAATTCGCTCCTTTTCTTTGTCTGCAGGACTTTCACCTGCAAGGTCCTATGGTTCCTGAATATGCTTTTTCCTCTTCCTTGCACATATTCATTCAGCCAAATGTCTGATAATATAGATTATGTTAACTCATTCCTATTTTTCACTAGCTAAATGGAATTAATTTTTTTGATTTGAACGCTTGTTTGTTTTGCGTCCTGAAAAATGCACCACTCACCTTAAAAAAGGGAATCAGCACTTGGAAGAGTTCTTCAAGAATTTGGAGCTTCTCAGGGGTGAGGTAAAATGTGTGGGGATCTGGAGACTCCCCGACTTCAAGGTGGTGAAGAAATTCGGTTTCATTTTTATAGAAGAGGTGTGCTTGAAGCCGTAAGGTTACAGGGATCCGCTGCTGCAAAAAGGCTTCTCTCTTTTCACCTCAATTTGATCAGGCCGGGCAAAAACCGCAGCTCAGATGCCTGGTATTATTTAGATTATGCCCTCTCTAATCCGAATGAGGCCCCCGATTGGCCCAGCTCATTTGAAGAACATCACCAATGGCAGTTTGTACGCACTTTAACTTACCTCTCCCAACAAGTTCCAAAAAAACGATTCAAAATAGAATCTACAAACCGAGCTGATAGTTATCAGATTCAAAAGTTCGCTCAACGCTGGTTCGTAAAGCCTCCCGCTACACGAAGGGTCCAACCGATCGACACTCCTATCCAACTCGCTATCCCCTCTAAAATAGAGATCGATGGGAATTTTACCGTTTCCTGCTTTGAGGCCCATTTTTCCCCCCTAGATCAGGATATTGAGAGGGACTTCTCTTCAGTATTTGTATACACTGCCGAATGGCTGACAAAAGATGAAAAAATCTACGAGAAAGCCTTTGAACAGGAATTAATCGACTTCAGAAAAGATTACCTCATAGGGAGACAATCCAATCAGCAAAGGTTGCCGTACCTATTAGAAAATCACCAAGAGTTAAGGGAAAAATTAACCGAAAAAATCTCTACTCTCGACACCGAAATGAGCGATCTTGAGGTAGCTATTTTAGAATTGGCTAATTTTAAAAAAGATGATCCGTTCCCAATTAGGCTCGCAGAAAATGAGGCAAAGGCTCCAGAGATCACACTTGAGCAGCTGATTAGAATCTTTTTTATAGGCGATACAAAAAGATTCCAAATAGCTCTGCCTCATCTCGTAGAAAATCAAAATCTCGTGAAAAAAATTGCCGATGCCTATCAATTGGAGCATCGCCCCGAATTGGGGATAGAATATTTGTATCAACTCATCGGATTTTACTTGAATTTGGCTGTATATAGAGCCCGTCTATTAAGAGCGGAAAATTGTTGTCGAGACCTCAATTCCGCCCAGCCGAATTCCCCAAAATGGGAATCGATCGTTACGAAATTGGCGGATGAACTCAATCCCCTCACACAGCCACACTACCCAGTTGAAAAATTTTCCAAGTTTTTGGCTTATGAATATTTAACTCAATTTACACTATGGCAAGATCAAGTCGCGTTAATGATAAAATGTCGTGAGACTAAAAATCTGATCGCTCAACTCCCCATGGGAAGAGGGAAGACGACAACCATAGCTCCCTATTTGATCCTAGAGATGGAGAATCCTAACCGACTGATCCTAGTTGTGGTCCTCTCCTCGCAGTATATCTCAGTATGCAATGATATGCGTCACAACTTGAAAAAATGGGGAGGTCGTGAACTTGAAGAGTTTTCAATCAGCAGGAGAGATTTGACCCTCTCCACAACCTTAGAAATCGAAAATTGTTTCAAGCAAATGATGTTGAAGGGAAGCCCTGGTATCTTCAAAGTTGAAACTCTGAAGTTATTTCTCCTGGAATCCGTCTATCGCGTTAGCCAAGCCAGTGAATTAGAGGAAATTTCACATGAGAGGCTTGCCGGAATTAATTCACTGCGCAGGATTGTTTCCACATTTAGGAACCAAGCCAGGGCCATTTTTGATGAGGTGCACCGTCTTTTCGATCCACAACACCAAATGAATTTTCCGATAGGAGAGAAGAAATTTCTACCCGAAATAAGGGTAAAGCTCGTCGAAGAGATTTTTGTCCCTATGTTCTTAGAAGAGGCCCCTATTAGCGCGACGGAAAAGATCAATCTGAAACAGTTGATGGGTCTTGAAAAAAACTGGCAAACCCTTGTGACGCTCAAGGAGCTCAAAGGGGAAGTAGCCAAAGCCGTTGCATGGCACTTAGTTCATCATTTTGAGCCCTTGGAGCTGCTAAAGCCCTATCTCACTTCTTTTTACCGCTATATCAGTGGGCAGATCACTGCCGAAATCAATGAATTTTTTTGTAATGGAGTGACTCTTGAGGATACCTATGGATTAAATCAACAAGACGAAGCCGATTTAGAGTTTTTGATCTTTTTAAAAGGAGTCAAAGAAAATGGCTGGGAAAGTGAGCGGCTCATTGCTCTGACAAAGCATATGTTTGAAGCGGTCTTTCCCATCGCATTCCAGTACAAAGGGAATCAAAATTACGGAAGGGGGGGAAAAATTGCTGGCGAGGTGCGCCGCTACGATGGCGTAAGCAATCCCACTGAAAATGAATTTGCCCACCCATGGGCAGCCGTGACTTATCACTATCTCACGGCGGCACAGTTCGGCATCGGAAAAAAGCAATTTGCTATTGTGATGAAGCTTTATAGACGAGATGCCTTATCCTCTTCACACAGATTGGGCATTGCTGTTGAAGAGACTCCAGAACTTAAAGAATTTAAAAAATATACTGGGGGGCTAGATCCTTTCACTGTTGATCTCGCCAAGCAGTGGAATACACTAAAAACTTTTTTGAGCCAAAATCCCCTTGCCCGTCTAAAATTTGAGACTAAATTTATCGTTGATCACCTCTCTTATTATTCAAAACGGCTTGTGGCTACGGGATCGTCTTTAAGTACCATGGTGGATAATTGTCTTGGAATTTCTGCCACCGCTTGGAATTTTGTCTGTTATGATCCCTCGGTGAGCCATTATTACGAACCTAGTCCCGGAACTGAAGGCAGTATTGTCTCTACAGTTCTTTCCCGTACCGAAAAAAACCTAAAGATTCAGAAAAAGGATGTACATCTTATTGATGGGGAGACACTCGAAGATTTTATCCAGGAGGTCATCGCTATCCATCCCCAAAAAGAGTTGGTCGACATTGTGTTAGATCCATTAGGGCAGTTTAGATGTTATTCCAATTTGGCCGTAGCCCAAGCTCTATGTCGAGCTCGAAAAAAACCTTTCTTATTTTTTACTTACGACACCCAAACGAATCTCCAAACGAATCAACGCACTCCCAATACCCTAGCCTTTATTAAGAATCCCCACGACGAGCCCATTATGATTGGTTCTTCCCTATGGGAGCATCTAGAAGCTAAGGGGCTAAAAGTGGGGGAATTTGGTGCCTATTTAGATGAACCCCATACTATAGGAACCAATCTACCTTTCTTCGCTCCCAATGCGATCGCTGTGATGATCATTGGGGAGAAAATGTTTAGACATGATTACACGCAGGCATTCAAACGGGTCCGAGACGCTTCAAACCAACAAAGGGTAGAACACGTCATCCCCTCCCCTACTTTGAAGAACCTACTCTCCTTAAATCAAATGAATTTACCCCCAGATCTCAAGCTGATCCTCCAACAAATCTTAACCATGATCAAACCCCAAGCGATTGCGAAAGCTAATCGCTATCTTTTCTCACGCTACGACATCATCGACAACATTTTTAGCAGAGAGATGCTCGATCATCATCTATTACCCAATGAATTGGACTTGGCTGCAATCAAAAAAGGTTTCCTCCCCTTTAAGGAAATTATCGAAGTTGAGCAAGAGGAGATGCCTACCGGAGACTTAAGATTCAATACACCGAGCATTCAGTTGTTAGAAGAATATAAACAGAGAAAGCTCGGCTCTTTAAATTTCCCAGAAACCACTCCTCAAGAAAAAGAGATCAAAGAAAGAATAACAAGAAAAATAGATGCCGTCATCCTGGAGGCTTCCCTCTCTCCCTATCTCCCACAGAAGTGGCCAGCTCACCATTCGAAATCGATCGACACAGATATCTTTATGATTGAAGATGTCGATATGCAAACCAATATCCATATTTCTTTAGATATCGATAGGCAATTGCTCGAAAATCTCATAAAATACGAAAGGGATGAAGGGGATTTACGTCCTGAAGATATCTGGAAGAGCGGTTTAATCGAGAACTTATTGGCCGCCATCACCCAGGGGGCAACCCATTTCCAAAATGAGCCGCATGAGGGAAATAAGCACCAACTTTTCCCCTTACCCACCATTTTCTCCCCTTCTCATTATTCCTATCACCAATCATTTTCCCAACTCTTTGATGATCGGGTGTTAGTCACAACTTCTTGGGTTTATACCACTCAAAAGAGACTATCCGTTTTTCATAAGACACAAAGACCTGCTGAGTCCCTATTAATCCTCCCCATTGCAAATGGAGGGTACCGGGGGATCTTGCTCTCTCAAAAAGAGTGTCAACAGTTTAAAGAGTTTCTTGACGCAAGGTATCACTCTAACGAGCAACTCAAGACACAAGCATGGCTCACCGATCCGTTAGGAACGCTTTACACTGCCTCACCTCCTCTTCCCGATGATGAAGAGATTGGGGAGCTTTTTTTTCAGTGCCATCTTTTCAATGGAGCCATAGAGCACCTGATCGCTAATCCAGAGAAGACAAACAAATGGCTTGGAGATAAAAGCAAGAGAAAAAACGGGTTAGAGTTTTTACAGCTCCGTGTCGCTCGTGATGAAAAAAACAAAAACCTCTTTCTACAAAGCAAATTATTCCTACAATAGCTGCTCTTGCCCTTAAGAGACACTTGCAAAACAAGCCGCAGCTAAATGTAGCAGCAAATCTATCTCTTAACACGATGTTGCCAATTAAAGAATTTTGTGGTCGGGCACTAGCTTTGCAAGTGTCTGAAGCTTGGCCATTTCTCAAATTAATTAAATAGCCAGACGAGTTGATACTCGGGCTAAAGCCCTCGACCAACTTCGCTGTCCAAACTCGCCGAAGGTCGCTTCGCTCCCAACGGGCTCGAGAAAAGCTTTGTCTAGGGGTTTTTCAACACAGCCCTGAGGATGAGCCAAAAACAACGCCTGAAGTTAGGGGTAGTTTGAACCTATCTATAGATTTATTCAAATTGGAATTAATCTAATTTACAATTATAATATTAGTTAGAAAAATAACTAGGAGATTAAAATGCACCCACTCGTGCCAAACCAATTTTTAACGAATTATCCTGTCACTTCACTAACGGGTGCTTCAAGTGCATTGATTTCCCAGGCGGCTTGGTCAGCGCTAGAAGGATGGAATCGTACTCAATACCCCAACCAGTGCCCCGCTTATTTTGAAAGCCGGCAAAAAATTACACATTTATCCCCAACAGAATTTGGATTTGAAGAGGAAGTTTCTCAATTATTTGAGAAAACAAATTTAGAGGTAAAGCCAGCTGCGACAGGCGTGCATAAGACTCCTATTCTATATGATTCTAATTCTGGGGAACCCCTTGCGGTATTTAAGCCAAATGGAGGTTGGATGACATCCGTAAATTGGGGAGATGTTCTTGCTTATCGATTGGACCATGATTCCTTTGCAAATGTTCCTCTTGCATTTCGTTTTGCAAACCTGTCTGAACGTGCCCCCCAAAGAGAATATTTTCTATCGGGCTCTTTTATAGAATGGGTGCAAGACACACGTGAAATGACCGGCTCAGAGCAGATGCACTTAATTAATGAAGATCGACAGGCTATTTCCATTTTGGATATGCGGTTAGGCAATTATGATCGCAATATTGGCAATATCCTTATTGATAAGGAGGGAAGATTAGTGCCCATCGACCACGACTATACTTTTTCTTCTTATAAACGTTATCCAGGCGCTTGTTATGGAGATCAACCACTTAGTCAAAAATGTCAAGATTATATTTTACAATTGGATTTGAACCATGATATTGCGATTCTACGTGAATTTAATGTTTCAGAAAATGAAATTGAAAATTTCGTTATTCGAACAATTTTTCTGAAATTAGCAGCAGAAGCTAATCGCACGTCGCCGATCAAAATCGGCCATATCGAAGAAATTATTGAATCGATCAAGCTACCTACAGGGAATGTTGGTACTTTTTTTGATTCATGGATTTATCGAAATCCTCTCAGAAGAATCTTGTCTGGCTGCTCAAAGCCATATAATGAATTAGAATTAAAACAAGCTTTCCGAGAATCTTTTAATAGCTACCTAGCAAGCGCCGGAACAGGATTCTCAGGTACGATTCAAAAAACGATAAAAAGTTGGTATTGCAAATCGCAATAATCTTTTGAGGGGTTTATCACGCTGCTCAGCCGGCCCTATCATCGTCCCGATTCGGCTATCTCTTTAAGCGCTTTTTTTATTTTTCTTTTTACATACCTTCGGATTGCAGTAGGACAAAAATTCCAAAAGGCGGGTCTTTTTAGAATTTCTGCAGGGGCAAATTTTAAGATAAACCCCAATTCACCCGATTTTCTGAATTGAGAAATTAAAAACGGATCAGTGGAAAGCTCGTTAAGGAGCTCGGAGTACATTTGTTTTCTTTTCTCTTTATTTCTTAATATTCCTTTTGAGTAGCAATTTTCGGAGTATCTCTGCCCTGTCAAAATTTCTGGAATATGAATGAATCCGGTGCGATAAGCAATTGATGTAATGAGATACCAATCCGATAGGGATAAAAGATTAGCTTTCAATCCTCCTTCTTTTCGTAAGAAATCAGCTTGTACAATTGAAGTATTACCGCCAAATGTCATACGTGTTTTGAAGCACATTTTTGGGGCGTCTTTGCTTTCTACAATCAGAGGGGTCTTGCACCATGAAATGCAAATATGCTTTTTATGGGTATTATCTGGCATGAGTGCAGAGCAATTTGAAGTGCAAACTCCGATATCTGGTCTTAATATTAATTGCTGCATGGACTTGGAAATAAATTCTGGGAAGATAAAATCATTGGCGCTAAAAAGATATAAATACTCTCCTTGAGCATTTGATATTCCTTCATTGAGTGTATAAACAACTCCTTTGTTTTGCTGGCGAGCAATGACTCTCACTCTCCGATCAGAGGAATATCTTCTAATCACTTCAAGGCTATTGTCCACAGAGCCATCATCGACAACAATGAGTTCTAAATTTTCATAATCCTCTTTGAGAACAGATTCAATAGCTTGCCAAATATATTCAGCATCATTGTAATTAGGAATAACTACAGATAATTTTGGAGACATATTTTCAGAATGATACCTCCTTGAGTCATTCTGGAATAGTTGAAATCCATAGATCCTCATGTGGTCCCTGACTAGTTAGAAATGGAGAGATTTGCTACATTGAGCTCATTGGGGGTGGATGGTGGTTTTAGCAGAATATTCCTTTATGCTTTTCTATCTGCATAAATTCGGTCCTATTTTCCTTTTTACAGCTTTGATTTTGGGAGTTGTCGGGTTACCGATTCCGGATGAATTTCTTCTGATCGGAGCTGGCTATCTTGTGGCCCACCAAAAACTCAATATGGCAGCGACTGTGTTCGCCGCGTTTTTCGGAAGTCTCTGTGGCATTACCATCAGCTATTTTCTCGGACGCCTTGTGGGAAAATGGGTTGTCAAAAAATATGGCAACGTGCTGAATATCACCGAGAAAAAGATAAATAAAGTCAAATTATGGTTTATCAAAATCGGGAGATGGCTCCTCGTGGTAGGCTATTTTATCCCCCTTTTCCGCCATCTCAGTGGGTTTGTCGCTGGCGGAGCCAAAATGGACTATAAATTTTTTGCTCTCTATGCCTATTCTGGCGCTATCCTGTGGTGTTTGACCTTTTTATCCATCGGCTATTTTTTCGATTCGATTGGAACACAATTGTTTCAAAAATAGGATTTTGCTATATTGTTCCGTTATTCACTTATCTTACGCAGTCAATGGTCCAATGGAAGCAGAACCGAACTCTGATCTGAGAGAGACTCTCTCAGATCAGAGTTCGGTTCTGCTTCCATTGGACCATTGACTGCGTAAACTGAGTTCTTCAGGAGAAATAAGTATGAGCCTAGTTTGTGGTGTTCGAAAAGAGTTCATTCCTCAGCAATATATAGAGAAAGCTCAAGATGCTGTGATGACGCTCTCTGCTCGTGGAACGATCGAACAAATTGCGGCAAAAATCGCCGCAGCCGAATTGGGACAAATTCTTTTTTTTGCCACTCAAACGATTCTATACGCGTTGGCTTTCTATTCGGTGATTCCTATCCCCATTGCCGGTGCGCTTGGATTTGCTTTGCTCCCTTTTGCGACGCTCTGTTCTTACTATACTTTTATCCACTACAAAATGTTCGCCCGTATTTTGCTCACGATCGCTGCGATTTTTACCCTTGCTGTATGTGCTGGAATTGCAACGAGCGGAGCCATCTCCGATAGCGCAATCACCCTATGTGCTGGAGGAATCGCCTTACATCTTTTCCGTAATATCTCAGATTGTGTCGACACGCGAAATTCACAAAAAGACGAAAAATATCAGAAAACCCGGAAAGAGGTATTAAACGTCGTCTATAGAGATACCTCTGGAACTACAGAGTAGTCTCACGACCACCTCCCAACCACCGAGGCTCCGACCATTAAAAAATAAAATTTATAAGATTTTTAATTAATTAATATCGAGGCGTTTTCGTGACCGTGCCCGACCTGATCAGAACTTTGATCCAACCAGAGCACCATTACCTAAAAATAGAGAGGAAAAATATTCTTTAGGATACTATGTTGGTGTTGCATTAGCTAAGCGGAGGCACAAAAATGTTTCGAGTGACGTTGGGAGCAATATTAGGAGCTGTGGTTCTATTTGTTTGGATGGGGGTTTCTTGGATGGCACTCCCCTGGCACTGCTTTACGCTGGGAAAATTCACACATGAAGACTCGGTGGCTTCTGTGATGGTCGCTAATACTGAAAGAAATGGCATTTACGTTCTTCCAAACTGCAACGATATGAAAAAGGATAGCGCCGCCATCGAAGCGATGAAAAAGGGACCTATCGTTTTTGCTGCTGTTCAACATAATGGGTACGATGTCGAATCCCCAAGGCCATATATTATCTCTTTTATCATCTATCTCATTGGTGCTTTTTTTGTGACCTTCATGGTGATGCAGACTAAGCTTGTGTTGACCTATGGAGGGCGCCTGTGGTTTGTCACCGCTTTCGGCATCGCAGCAGGCGTCCTGGCCTCGTTCCCGGAATGGAATTGGTGGGGCTTCTCGTTCAGTTACGCCATTGTCTCTTTTTTCGATTTTGTTATCGGTTGGTTTTTGGCTGGTTTGATGATCGCTGCCGTGACCGGGCGGAGAAATCAAGTAACCACATAAATAAAAATCTGTGTCCGCCAGGCATTATTTAAAACAATCGTCTGTCGAGGCACCCAGCCTGGGACTCTAAATGTGTTAGTAATGACAAGGCTCCCTGGCTGCAGTTCTTTTTCAAATTTTTCCTTAAGTTTTTTCATGGCGCCTGGATAGAGATAACAAACAATGACTTCTGCCTCTTGGAGCGATTGCTTAAAGAAGTTTTTTCTATAAAATGTGATATTCCCTTTTCTTCTAATATGCCTCAAAAGGGAAATGAGCCAGGGGAAGGGTGAGAGTTCAAAGGCAGTGATTGCGGCGTGCGGGTAATGTTTTGAAATGGCAAACGCCAAACTTCCCCATCCCGAACCCAACTCATAGATTTTATTGGCTTTGGGGGAAATGGAACGGGCAATCGCTTGCTGCGCCGCTTGGGAACTTGGCATCGGAGAGATACCGGTATATAACGAAAATGATATAATTGATATACTGATAATTAAGAATGTCACAATAAAAAACATATGCACATTATTTTTGCTATTATTATCAATACAATCGCCGTTCTTGTAACGAGTTACATTTTACCAGGTATCCATCTCCGCAGCTTTTGGACAGGACTTGCGGTCGCTATTGTTTTGGGGATTGTCAATGCCATTTTAAGGCCAATTATCTTTATTCTAACTCTTCCGATCAATATTTTGACCTTGGGGCTATTTTCCTTTGTAATTATGGGACTACTTGTTTACCTTGTAAGTGCCATTGTCCCTGGATTTAAAGTTGATAACTTTGGTTGGGCGATTTTATTTGCACTGATCGTTGCCATTATTAACTGGCTCCTTTGGAAAATCATCCCCATTAGAAGACGGTAGCATGAAAAAAATTGTCGATAAAGATCTTCCCCTGGTTGAAGCGCTCAAGGCCTATTTCCCCGATAGCTCCCGCAGAAGTCATCAAAACTGGATCAAATGGGGGCGTGTTTCGGTCTGCGGAAAAATCGAAAAGAGAGGAAACACTTTAGTGAGACAGGGAGAGGAGTTGGTGATTGAAAAAAAAGAGCCTCTCCATCAAGCAATGGGGCTGCCGATTCTCTATGAAGATCGGTGGCTCGTTGCCATTGACAAACCGCACGGACTTTTAAGTGTCCCGGCGGAGAAAGAGGAGATTAATGCTCTCCATCTTTTAAAGCTCGGCCTCAAAACCTCTTCCTTTTTCCCAGTCCACCGCATTGATAGAGAAACGTCGGGAGTCCTTCTCTTTGCTCGCAGCAAAATGGCCGAGGAGAGGTTCAATATTCTATTTGAACAACACGATCTTGAGAGAACGTATCTAGCATTGATCGAAGGGCGCCTTCCTGAACCGGAAGGGACTTGGGAGTGTTATTTACGGGAAAAACCGAATTACGATGTTGAAGTGACTTGCGCTGAGCAAGGAAGGAGAGCGATCACCCACTATGAGGAGGTGCGCCGCTCAAAAAAATTTAGCTATCTCCGACTCCGTTTAGAAACAGGTCGAAAACATCAGATCCGGGTTCAGGCCGCAAGCCAGGGATTTCCGGTCGTTGGAGATAAACGGTATGGCTCATTGATTAATCCGTTCAGACGCCTTTGCCTCCATGCCCATACCCTCTCTTTCATTCACCCATTTACCCATAAACAAATGACCTTTACCTCCAAACCCGCCCAGTTGTTTTTATAATGATATTTAACGATCGGAGAGAGGCTGGGAAAAAATTAGCACACGCTCTCAAAGCTTATTCAAATCAAAGTGATACCCTCGTCGTCGCCCTTCCCCGTGGTGGTGTTGTGGTGGCATATGAGGTCGCTAAACTTTTAAAACTCCCCCTCGATCTCGTTTGCCCTCGTAAGATCGGAGCACCCTTTAACCCTGAGCTTGCCATTGGCGCTGTCACAGAGACGGGGGAAGGGATTTTCTCCAACGACCTGATTGCCGAATTTGGGATCTCAGAGAGCTATCTAAAGGGAGCGATTGAAAAAGAAAAAAAAGAGGCGCAATGGCGCCTTGACCACTATCGGCAAGGGCGGCCACCGCGCCAAATCGCTGGGAAAACAGTCATTGTGATCGACGATGGGCTTGCGACCGGGTCAACGATGCTGGCTGCGATCAAAACCCTCCGGGCTGAAAAAGCCGGTCACATCGTGATGGCCATCCCGGTAGCTCCCCCTGATACGTTCGAGCGCCTCAGAAAGGAGGTCGATGGGGCCATTTGTTTAGCCACACCACTCTCCTTTTTTGCCGTCGGCCAATTTTACAACCACTTCGATCAAACCTCTGATTCCGAAGTCATCAAATTAATGGAGTCTCTCTCTGTTTAAGATCCTTCTTGATCTCTCCACGCAGTGTTTCCCATTCTTTTTCTAATCCCTGTTTAGCAGTAATTGCTTTGACATAAGCGGAATACTTATCTGCGCTCGCTCTCATTTTAAAATTTGCATTGCTGTTATTATTGTAATCATCTCTTGTTACCCGATTGGCATGGTAACTATCCAGCAAAGTGCTCAACCTTTTAGCTTGAGCAGTCGTCAATAACCCGCCTCTTACTAAAGGTGGCAATCCCCCATTATTCCTATAGTATTTTTTATACACTGCTTCGAGAGTATCCTCTGTAAGAAGGTCCACTGCTATTTCTAAAGCGGCTATATGTTGCAAATTATCCTTTGCCCATCCGTTACGTGTCTCGTAATTGACACTGAACCCAAAGAAAATCAAAGCAAGCCCACCCCCTCCACCAAATATACCCAAAAATGCCTTACCCACATAGTTCTGACTAAATACACCTGGAGACTCGATTTCCAGCAGCACAAGGCCAACAATGACTCCAATCAAAACCAAACTACCCCCTGCAATCAAGCCTATCTGCACATTCCTCTCTGATCGGAGCTCTTGTGGCGAAAGATCTCGATAACTGTTCATTTCAGGCGTTACCCTATGTAATTTAACTGGCATTGACATTTTTATCCCCCCTCAAGTTAATTAAACTTCTACTAAAAAATTATATATTAATTTAAAAATTTTGTAAATATTTAAATAATTTATTATTAAATATCTGTGAAATTTGTTCTATTGATTTTTTATTTTTTCCCGTAGATTTAGTTTTTCAGGCCTTGTATGCTCCGAGGGATATGAAACGAAATACACATTTGGCGAGGTTAAAGGGGAATTATCTTTTTCCAGAAATAGGAGAGCGGACACGACAATTTCTGAAGCAAAACCCAAATGCACAATTGATTAGCTTGGGAGTTGGAGATACGAGTGAGCCGATTGCCCCCTGCGTTGCCGAAGCCTTGCAAAGGGCGTCTTCCACTTTGGCAACGAGAAAGGGATATACGGGTTACGGCCCGGAACAAGGATCTCCACTTTTGCGGGAAAAGATTGCCACGACCCTCTACTCCAATCGGGTGGATGTGGAGGAGGTTTTTATCTCTGATGGGGCAAAATGTGATTTGGGAAGGCTGCAAACTCTTTTTGGCAATAAGATCTCCATTGCTGTGCAAGATCCCGCCTATCCCGTTTATATCGAAGGAAGTTTGATCATGGGTGTTGAAGAGATTGTCTCGATGCCCTGCCTTCCAGAAAATCATTTTTTCCCCGATTTGGAACGGGTTCCCAGAACGGATCTGATCTACTTCTGCTCACCGAATAACCCGACGGGTGCTGCAGCCACACGCTCCCAGCTCGAACAGCTAGTCCATTTTGCTCAGTCAAATGGCTCCATCCTTATCTTCGATTCAGCCTATGCCAGCTATATCCAAGATCCTACCCTTCCCCGCTCGATTTTTGAAATTGAGGGAGCCAAAACAGTCGCGATTGAGATTGGCTCTTTTTCTAAATTAGCAGGGTTTAGCGGTGTGCGTCTGGGATGGAGTGTGGTTCCAGAGGCGCTCTGCTACGAAGATGGAACGTCGGTACATAAAGACTGGAAGCGGCTGACATCGACGCTGTTTAATGGAGCTTCTAACCTAGCGCAAGCCGGAGGATGCGCAGCCTTAGAACCTAGAGGATTGGAGGAGATCACCTCTACCACCCACTATTATTTAGAAAATGCCAAACTCCTCTACTCCACACTTAAACATGCTGGATATGAGGTTTTTGGTGCAGTGAATGCCCCCTATCTATGGCTCCGTTTTCCAGGAGCCAATTCGTGGGAGATCTTCCACCATTTTTTAAATCGATTTCAGATCGTTGTGACGCCTGGGTCTGGCTTTGGACCGGGTGGGGAGGGATTTATTCGCCTCACCGCCTTTGGTCACCGGGAAAAAATGATTGCGGCTGCAGCGCGATTGAGAGAAACTCGATGGAATACTTAATCATCTGTTCCACAGCTTTTTTTGTTTCGATCATTGCGCTCATCTCAGGGTTTGGTTTAGGGACCATCCTGATGCCCATTTTTGCCATTTTCTTCCCCCTTGAGCTGGCGATTTCAGCCGTAGCCATCATCCATCTGGCCAATAGCATTTGTCAGGCCCTCCTTGTTGGCAAATTTGCTAAATGGCCTGTTGTGATTCAATTTGGACTCCCTGCAGCGGTGATGTCCCTCATTGGAGCTGCCCTATTGAGCTACACTTCAAAACTGCCCCCCCTCCTCTCCTATACAAGTTACGGCACCCTCCATCATAGCATCACAATCACGGGAATCATTGTGGGAATTCTCGTGATCGTTTCGGCACTCTTTACCCTCCACCCCTTCCTTGCCAGACTCCAGATCCCGATGAGATATATCCCCTTGGGTGGTGTACTCTCCGGCTTCTTCGGCGGTTTGTCAGGGAGTCAAGGGGCCTTGCGCTCCGCCTTCCTGATCAATTCGGGACTTAATAAACAAGAGTTTGTTGGGACAAGCGCCCTTTGTAGCATCATCGTCGATGTGGCCCGCTTGATCGTTTATGGATTTGCCATCTTCAATGGGGAATTTGGTCGTTTGCGCCATACAGGGGGTTTGATTGTGGCAGCAAGCCTAGTTGCTTTTGTGGGCTCCTATATCGGTTCCAAATGGCTACCTAAAATGCCATTTACATCTCTGAAAACCATAGTTGGGACGATGTTGATCCTCATTGGCTTTGTCATTTTCCTCGGCTTAGGATCAAATCGCTAAAAAAAAATTTAATACCTCTTGAAACAAACAATTAAATTTGATAATAATTTAATTGTTGATACTGCAATGAAAAAATACCTTCTTATTTTAATTATATTTCAAACTTTATTATTAAATGGGCAAGAGGGCTCGGTTGTCTGTCTTCACGGTTTTTTCCGCTCCTACCGATGTATGATCCCCCTTGGCAATGCGATGCGGAATGAGGGATTGCGGGTCTATCTTTGGGATTATCCGGGCCGGAAACGGACCATCGAACAACATGCTGCTTGCCTTGTGGAAGTGCTCAATGCCATTGCCAAAGAATCACCTGGTAAACCGATCTATTTTGTCACTCATTCTTTAGGCGGCCTCATTTTACGTGCCGCGCTAAACCATCCCGATTGCCCTCCAGAGGCGCATCTCGGTCGGGCCGTCTTGCTTGCTCCGCCAAACAAAGGGGCTGCATTAGCAAGAATGTTTCACTCCTGTCCTATGGCTCGTTGGATTTTTGGCAATAGAGCCGGACAACAACTCATGACCTATACGGAAAAAGAGATTGGTGATTTGGGAGAATTTCCCCAAGGGATGGAAGTGATGGTGATCGCAGGAAATGAAGATAATTGCTTCTCCAAAATGTGGATCACGGAACCGAATGACGGAAAGGTCACCATCGAAGAGACAAAACTCACAACTCCACACCACCACCATATACTCCCTGTCAGTCATCGATGGATTATGACCAGCCGGGAATCGATGGCGCTCACAAAAAAGTTTCTCTTAAAAGAGTAAATCCCTATAAGAAAATCAAAAAAGGATTTACATTGATATGCGCTCCTGTTTGTTCTTATTTTTTTTGTCATTTCAGCTCATGAGCTCATTATTAAGGGGTGATACCGTTGTGATCATCCATGGCTTTATGAGCAATGCGGAAAGCATGAGAAAAATTCGCAAAGTTCTGACATACATCGATTTTTGTGTCTATGTTTGGGAATATCCTAGTAAAAAGAAATTTTTGCAAGAGCATGGGTACGATCTCGTCGCCACTCTCAATCAAATGGCAGCCACTTCTCCAGGCGAGACGATCCATTTTGTCACTCACTCTTCAGGAGCCCTTGTTTTGCGGGTGGCACTGAATCATCCCAATTGCCCTCAAGAAGCGAAGGTAGGGCGAGCCGTTCTTATAGCGCCTCCTAATCGTGGCTCCGTTTTCGCACGCCGATTCCGTGGGTTTGGGCCTATTGAGCATGCAGTGGGAAAAAAAAGTGGACGTCAGTTGATGTATCTTGAGCCGTATCAATTTGATTGTTTTGGCCAGTTTCCATGCACGATGGATGTGTTAGTGATTGCAGGAACAAGGGGAAACCAAATTTTTTTTAAAACGCAAAATGACAATTTGCTGACCGTCGAAGAGACCTATTTAAATACCCCTTTCTATTTTAAAGCGATCAAAGCCTCTCATGGTGATCTTTTAAGTCATAGAGAGGCTTTGCGCTGCATGCGCGCTTTTATAACAATACCTGAGCCCGGCCATCCGGACTCAGATATCATGAAGCTTAGTAACTTTGATTATTTCGATTTGACTGAGAGTATTGAGATCCCTGTTGACCTTGAGATCCCTGCTGACCCCATGTAGAAGGATTCCACATGGAACGGTTATTTTGATAATTTGAAAAATTGGAACCGTTTAGCCAGCTTCCCTTGGTATTCTGATTACCCTGACTGCTATAATGACTACCCCAGTGCATCGACCCTTGCCCCTCTGATTCATTTCCCCACAGCGGCTGTCGTTTTTCATTCAGCAGTTTAAGAGTACTCCCATTTCTCTGGATCTCAGAGGCAACGATCATCTTATTGCCATTGCTTGTCATAGGGTAGCCGATCACTGTTACTTTATCCCCTGAAGTAAACTTGATTTTTTGCTGATCAAGATAATTTGCAGGACCTACAACCACAAGGAAATCCCCATGTTCAGTCGATAAAACCATCTGTACTTGTGTCTGATTGGGAAGATCGACCCGATTGATACTTCTTACTGTCCCTGTGTATTTTTCGGAAGATTCCGTTTGTAACACTTTACCCGTAGGTGCTCCATAGACACCAGCGCCACCTGCATTGTCACCACCGTAGCGTGCGCACCTCCCTCCAGAGGAACAGCTTCCCCATGTTTCCTGAAGAGCAGGTTCCAGGCGCACTACCACCTCCCGTATTACCATCACAAGCTCCATTCATAGCTCCGGAGCACCCACCGCCACTAGGACCAATAAGATTAGGATCCCCTGTGCACTTTGTGCTCGGATAGCAGGGGCGTTTCCCAGCTGGCACATTTGGATGTAATTCATCTGCAGTCGATTGTGTATAAGCAATCGCAATGATACAGGAAGAGATAATGGCACTTAATAGAAAGATTTTATTTCTCATCTCCAAAGCTCCTTACGAGATTTTTTTTGTTTTATGGTTATCTCAAATTATTTTCCGATAATGAATAATTTTTTATAAATAGATTTTTTTTATTGCGATTTTGTTTGAAAATTCAATTATATTCAACGGATAGGGTATTAACGTTTTACACTACTGCAACGGGCACAGTTTTTGAGGTAGTAAGAATTATCGACATCTCGCTGACAGGGTGGGCGGTAATTGAAATAGTAGTTTATAGGGAGATCATGACCGATCCGGGTAATTGATGTTATCGACATAGCCATAAGGGATCCCCTCGTAGGCCGAATAAGTAGGATCCATATAGCGGCGGCATCCCCAGCAATATCTCTCTCCCCAGCAACGCCATTGTCCCTCAACAGTCGTAACGATCTGCAAACAAAAAAATGCGAATATTATAAACTTTTTCATAATATTCATTTTAATAATTCAATTTTTAATTTACACCGTTTTTTTTAGAAAATTAACATGATGATCATTTTTTGCGCAAATCACAGGTCGAAGAGGGGTGATACTTGCCGAATTAGCGAGAGCGGAAGGTTTTCATGGCGCGGTCCATCTCCCGCTTCTTTTCCCTTTCGATAAGGGCGTGCCGCTTATCCTCTTTTTTCTTTCCCCTGCCGTAGCCAATGGTTATTTTGACACGCCCCTTTTTTAAAAAAAGCGCGATAGGGATAAGCGCAAGCCCTTTGTGTTGAACTACTTCTTGCAGTTTCTCAATCTCTTTTTTATGCATAAGCAGCTTCCGATCCCGCCGCTCTTCATGGTTGTGGACGTTCCCAAAACGGTAGGGTATACTGGAACCGATCAGCCACAACTCCCCCTTGATCACCTTGACATACGCCTCTGCCAAATTCCCCCCATGGTCGCGGAGTGATTTGATCTTGGTCCCCGTCAAAACAATCCCAGCCTCATAAGTCTCCACGATCTCATAATCATGGAAGGCGCGCCGGTTGCGTACCAATTCATTTTCACCCATAATTACTCACAACGAATTAAAGCGATTACATTCAAGCCATATCTGCTTACAGCTCACAAATGAATTTTTTTTATACCAAAA
>CAVPKN010000040.1:0-72120 GCA_963705695.1 uncultured Chlamydiales bacterium | reverse complement strand
TGTTATGTCGTCTACGCTTCAACCATCGTATTGCTATTCCTTCTTCGCGTTCGGCGGGTCTTCAGTGGCATCAACTCCAAACGACACCGATGCGAGGCAGACATGAACGAGCTAGCGGGCAAGGTGGCCCTGGTGACTGGCGGCAGCGGCGGGATCGGGGCGGCAGTCGCCCGGCGGCTGGCCCAGGCCGGAGCGGCGGTGGCCTTCACCTACGTTTCCGCCGCCGATAAGGCGCAGGCGGTGGCCAAGCAGATCGACGCCGACGGCGGCACGGTCCTGGTCATCCAGGCCGACAACGCGGACCCGGGCGCGGTCATCGCGGCGGTCGAGCAGACCGTCAAGCAACTGGGCCGGATTGACATCTTGGTCAACAACGCCGGCATCTTCGAACGGCGGCCAGCTGGAGGAGGAGATGACCGTGGCTCAGGCGGACCGGCTGTGGGCAGTAGACGTGCGCGCCGTGTTCGTGGCCGCCCAGGCCGCCGCCCGGCACATGCCCGAGGGCGGGCGCATCATCACCGTGGGCAGTGCGCTGGCCGAAAGGGTCCCGCTCCCCGGCATGACCCTGTATTCCATGGCCAAGTCGGCGCTGACCGGCCTGACCCGGGGTCTGGCCCGTGACCTGGGCCCGCGCGGGATCACGGCCACGGTGGTGCACGGCGGCCTCATCGACACCGACATGAACCCCGCCGACCACCGGCGGCCAGCGCGCTGAGCCGGATACCGGCGCTCGGCCGCTATGGCCTGGCCGACGACGTCGCCCGGACCGTCGTGCACCTGGCCGGCGAAGGCGGTCGTTACGTCACCGGCACCGCGATCACGGTGGACGGCGGGTTCGCCGCCTGACCGAATTCCAGGCGCATGGTCGGACGAGACCGCAATTTTAGGTCCCCTGCCCTCCACCCCATCTGCAGATCCGGGAGGCGATGTTTGAAGCGATCCACGGCTTCTGCACCCAAGCGGGCAGGGCAAAAATGTCAGCCAACCCCAACGGGATTGCTTCTAGCTGCCGTTCTCATGTTGGTGCATATCCAATCAACACACGATGTCGCAACCATAGTCCATAATGCCTTTCTCCAGAACCATCGAGGAGGGGATCCATCACCAACGATATCTCTCAAGGAGGGGATCAGTCGGGAAAAAGTGGGGACAAAAGAGTTTGCCGAAGCTATATGTGAGACGTCTTAGGAAAAAAACCTGAGACACTCTCCCCGGTCAACTACACCCCTCATCAGCAACCCGGCATGGTCCCATTTTGGAACGTCAGTGACCTCCACAAAAAGGGAGTTGCATGGCGTCGATATTTACCTCTATGCACACGATTCTCTCGATACTCTTATCCAAAAGCTTCAGCAAAATCCCTTATACAGATCTCAAGCTGACTTTTGTCACCAATCGGGGCGTGAAAGGTTGCCGCCTACGGGCTTTCCCCGAGACTTTTTGTATCGATCATTGGCGGTGCCATTTTTGAAGCTTCAACAAACTCTTGCTTTCCCCTCTATTTCTTCTTCCCTACTCGCTAAAAATGAACAGCGATGGCTTTGGGATAATTACGGAGGTTCTTGCGCTCTATCACTACGACGGCAAGCCGGGCTATTCTGCAATTTAATACCAAGCCTAAGAACTAACGCCATGAATTCGGCTTTTGAGGGTAAACGTGGCAGACTGGGGATGAAGATTTTTCCCTAAGAAACTAAGTCGTGAGACATAAACGTTCGCGAAAGTAATATCACAGCAATTCGCCGGTCGATTCCATCGAGTAGGCGTGACAAAAGTTTTCGTTAAACTTTTTTTATAACCACAGAGAACACAGAGCGCACTGAGCCGGCCAAGCCCCACATAGGCGGGCCCTGGCCGATCGCTATTCTCTTGTGCGCAACTGCACACAAACGATTAACTCCTGCTGTGCTCTGTGTTCTCTCTGTGGTAAAAAATTAACCGCATAAAATTGTTGGCGCGGATCTGCTGGTAATATCACAAAATTAGTTAAATTAAAAATCGCAAAAAGATAGGCTTCTATAAGAGATCCTTAGGCTAAACTGGCGTTAAAACGAGAGATCTGGGACCGATGGAACGTAAAATCGTGAAAGCAGCTGTGTCGATTATTGCCATAATTGTTCGTACTCTTAATCGTTTGGCACGCCATCGACGTTTTCCTGCTCGCGTTTGCTGCTGTATTACTCGCCATTTTGCTAAACACGATAGGTCGGTTCACAAAGTTTATCACACATCTTCCCTATCTTTTTCCTTGTCGCTCGCCATTCTGTTTATTTTAGGCGTGCTCACTCTTACCTTGTGGCTCTATTCACCCCTTATTTCAAGCCAATTTTCCCTATTAGTCAATCAGCTACCTAGCGCCATTGATAGTATACGCGAGAGCCTCTCCCATTACATAGGAGAAAGCGTGTTATCTCATGAAGCCATTAAAAATGAATTCTCCCTCACCAATCAAAAATTTGTGACCCAGCTTTTGACCCTTTTTTCTTTACCATCGGGACAATCGTCAGCTTCCTCATCTTTTTAATCGTTGGCCTTTACTTGGCCTTAGCTCCCAAGCGCCATCTGGATTGGGTTCTCTACCTCCTCCCTCCTAAAAAAAGGAATTATGTTTGTGGGGTGATGGAAAATATTGGAATGTCCCTTCGGTGGTGGATATTGGGAAAACTCCTTTCTATGACGGTAGTTGGGACTATGACCTTTGTTGGGCTTTTGCTCCTCAATGTCAATCTTGCCTTTATCTTAGGCATTATATCAGCGTTATTTACATTCATTCCCTACGTCGGTGCCATCCTGTCTGCCATCCCTGCCATTCTGATCGCCTACACACAGCACCCTATTCTTGCCCTCTACGTTGCTATTCTTTACCTGGTCGTCCATCTGATTGAAGGATATATGATCACACCCAATATTGAACAAAGGACCGTTTCTATTCCCCCGGCACTCACTATTCTAGCCCAAGTCCTCCTCCTCACTCTCACTGGCGTGATCGGCTTTGCCCTCGCTACTCCCCTTGTCGTATTCACCATTGCCGTCATCCAGCACGCCACCAAAGCCGAAAAATCCCTCCTCACAAAAAATTAAAATTTTTGTTGCTTTTTTTCTAAATTAGTTTATACTTTTTCAAATAAAATAATAAAACCGGGAGGTTTATGTCTAGCTCTATTAACTACACAACTTATCCTATTCAAGTAATAAATATGACTGGTCTTGTACAGGCAACAGTCGATATTACCATGAAAGATTCTCTGTATGATGTGACCATGAAAGTGAAAGAGAAGCTCCAATCGGATAGGGAGTTCATTTTAATGTCGGGTGAAGCTCGAAAAGGGCTGTCCTGGGGTACTGGGGATAAAGCCTTCTTTGATAATACTAATATCGTGCTTTGTCAAGAGAAAGGAAAAACTGGGAATGTCGTTGAAGAACTTCAAAGAACCTATGCACTCGCTTCGGATCCCTCTATATTAGATCGAAAAACACTAATGATCGGATATAAACATAAAGCTTAATCAGCAATTCGCTGACAATTTTATGCGGTTATTTTTTTACTACAGAGAACACAGAGCACACAGAGTTAATCGTTTGCGTGCAGTCTGCACAAGCGATAGCGATCGGCCAGGGCCCGCCTATGTGGGCTTGGCCGGCTCTGTGCGCTCTGTGTTCTCTGTGATATAAAAAAAGTTTACGAAAACTTTTATCAAGCGTACTCGATGGAATCGACCGGCGGGATTGCTGAAGAGCTTAATTGCAACATTAGAACATTTCTGTTGTACAATTAAAAAGGGGGTATCCGCCCCCTTTTGCATATTACTTGAAGTGGCCAATGATGCCTAAAAGGCCGATGATGATGAGATAGATGGCCACAATGTAGTTGAGCAGTTTGGGGAATATTAAGATCAAGATACCAAAGATCAATGAGATCACTGAAGTTGCTAATGGATAAGTTGAAATATTCATGATCCTCTCTCCTTTTCGTTAGTGGATCGAAACCGATTCTAAATGGTGTTTGAAAGCAGCTAAAAAGTGGCAGCCATAGATCCCATCGATCACCCGATGGTCAAAGGTTAAGGTGAGGTAGATCATCTGACGCACCGCCAACGAATCATCTTCCCGCACGACCACCCTTTTTTGGACTGTTCCAGCTCCCATAATAGCAACTTCAGGATAGCGGATAATGGGCACTCCGATCAAGGCCCCTGTCATCCCAAAATTGGTTAATGTGACACTTCCCTCCGATATCTCTTGGGCAGTTAATTTATTGCTCCGGGCTCTCGAAGAGAGCTCGGCCACGGCCTTGGCAATACTGGCAATGTTTCTCTCTTGGCAGTTTTTAATCACAGGGACTATCAACCCCTTGTCGATATTCACTGCAATCCCAACGTTGACATATCTCTTCATGATGATGGTCTCCCCTTCTAAAGAGGCATTCAACATCGGAAACTGCTGGATCGCTTTTGTTAACGCTTGCACTAAGAAACTTGTTATGGTCAGCTTAGCGCCATGAGCTTGGGAAAAGCGCTCTTTCTCCTGCGCTATGAGCTTCATCACATCGGTCACATCGGCTTCCACCACCAAAGAGGCGTGGGGTGCTTCATAAAAAGAGCGCACCATGTTTTCAGCGATCGCCTTCCTCATTCCAGTAAGGGCAATTCTCTCTTCACCCTGCATTACAGATGAGGGTGGGGGCGTTTCTTGCTTCAAGGGACAGGGAGACGCTTGACTGGACTGGAGAAAGCGTTCGATATCTTTTTTGGTGACCCGTCCCCCTTCCCCACTCCCTTCAATTTTTTTCAATGTGTCCAAGGGGATCCCCTCTAGCTGCGCAAGGCGGAGAACCGCAGGGGATAACAAATCCTCTTTAATCGTTTGTGGCGAAACCGAAACAGGTGGCAGCTGTGTGTTGGGCGCTCTCTCAATATGCGCTCCCCCTTCAAGAGGCTCGATCCATGCTAAAAGAGCTCCTACTTCGATCTCCTCCTCCTCCCGCGCGCAGATCTCCTTAAGAATTCCCGAGGCTGGGGAAGGGATTTCAGAATTGACTTTATCAGTCGCCACTTCTACCAAGGGCTCATCGAGGGCAACCCTCTCTCCGACTTTTTTAAGCCAATGGACAACTGTAGCCCCAACGATACTCTCCCCTAACTTAGGAAGAATCACTTCTATTATTTCTTTCTGCATGTTTAAACTTCCTCGGAGGTCGCCGTCTCTTTGCCTGTTTTGGCAGATTGATTATAGCTGATGTAGACGGAGCTATTGTAGCGCGCTTCGTCGAGTTCCCCTTCCGATTTGGCGACATAGACAGCAACAACAGCATCTCCTAAAATATTGACTACAGTGCCAATGATATCGCGCACTCTGTCGATACCAGCCACAATAGCGATCCCCTCTAAGGGGAGGCCAACTGATCCTAAGACGATCGAAAGGGTGACAAGCCCACCTCCCGGAATCCCTGCACATCCCACCGCCGAAAGGGTAGCAGTGACTACGATCAACAACAGACTATACCAACTCAATTCGATCCCATATGCTTGTGCAATGAAAACGGCAGCTATCCCCTGAAAAATAGCGGTGCCATTCATATTGATTGTGGAACCCAGGGGAAGGACAAAACTGGCTATGCTTTTTGGAACCCCAAGGTTTTCTTCGACACAATGGAGAGAAGCTGGCAATGTCGCGGAACTGCTTGTTGTTGAAGCAGCGATTGTGATGGCATCTGTCATTCCTTTAAAAAAGGGGATCACTTTGACTTTAGCCATAAACATGAGAATACCGCCGAAGACAATAACCAAGTGAAAGATGCAAGTCACATAATGGGCAAAAAGGAGTTTAAGAAGGGGACCGAGAATGCCAAATCCAAATGTCCCTGTCACCCATGCCATGATAGCAAAAATGCCGTAAGGAGCCAGTCTCATGACCATACCGGTCATCGAAAACATCACTTCGGAAAGGGACTCCAGCATCCGGGCGATCGGCTTACCCCGCTCCTTGGCAAAGTTAATGGCTAAGCCAAAGAAAATAGAGAAGACGATCACTTGTAAAATATTTCCACTCGCAAGAGAGCCGATCGGATTGGAGGGGACCAAATTGAGGAAAATATTGACTATCTCCGGCGTCTCATCGATTTTAATATCGGTTCCATGATTGAGCCCTAGACCGACACCTGGATTGATCAGCTTGGCAGCAATCAGACCAAAAATAATCGCAATAGCTGTCGTACAAAAATAGAGAAGAATGGTCTTGAAGCCAACTCTCCCCAGCTTCCTCATATCGTTGATCGACGTGATCCCAACCGTCATCGAAGAGAATACGAGAAGGACAACCAACATGTTGAGGAGGCCGAGAAAGACAGTCCCCACCGGTTTTATAAAATGCGCCTTTGGGCCAAGAAAAACGCCGAATAGAACCCCAAGCGCGATACCGATGATCATCTGAATCCACAATTTCATGACTCACTCCTTGAAAGGGAATAGCTCAACTCTTCCCTCCGATGATCAGCAATGGCGCAAGTAATTTGAGCGAGTTGCTTGATTTCACTGACAGCCTTACTCCATCCGCTTTGATTTTCCACCACAGTGAGAGCCGCCTTAAGCCAACAAATCGGCAATGGCAAAGTCTGGGATTTGGGAAGAAGTTTCACACGATCTTTTTCAGTACATAGCAAAAAGGCGCCCCCTTTTTGTTGCGTATCCGTTGCAAATTGATATAATTTTTTTTCTTTTACTAGGCGGTGATCTTTAGAAAAATGAGTTGCCACAACCTCCATCCCCAATTGTTTGACGGTTGCTACGAAGCGGTGTGGGTTACCAATGCCACAAAAGACCCCAACTCGCTGCCCTGCAACACGTTCCACAGGAGACCCATTGAGCTGAAAGACTCCCTGGCTCACGATCTGTGCCACAGCTTGGGGCGCGGGAGAGAATTTTGAAATTTTTTCCTTTAATGTAGGATCGGGTGCGCCGATGAAAATGATCAGATCCGCTTTTTTTAACTGCCTGCAATCTTCCCTCACATTCCCTTTAGGGAGAAAGGAATCAATCGGGCTCTTCCCATCGATAACGACAATTTCAAAGTCGCGGTGCAGTTGCCGGTGTTGCATCCCATCATCGAGGATGAGCAACTTGGCACCCCATTTTTCCGCAGTTTGAGCGCTTTTAAATCGATTCTTATTCACAACAACGCAGGCTGCCTGAAGCCGGGATGCCAAAAGCCAGGGCTCATCACCACTCCGCGCTGCACTATGCTGAGCTATATCAATAACGAGTGGGTCCGCCCCGTGTTCTGCCTCCCCCAAATAGCCGCGGGAAAGAATAGCCAGGGGCACTTCATGAGCCAGTTGCTGTGCCAGTAGGAGGGCGACTTGCGTTTTGCCTGCTCCCCCTGCCACAATATTTCCGATACTGACAACAGGAAGGGGGGGAATATTTGGTATTTAAAATTTTTTTATCATACAAAAAGTGACGAAACAGAACCCCGGCTCGGAAGATCCAACTGCCACATGTGAGCGCCCATCCGATCATCCCCGTACGGTCTCCATGAGTTGTTTGTGAAACTCTTCATGGCTCTGATTGAAGAGGTGTTCCTCAATCAACTCGATCATGATATGAATGGCGGCTTTATGAGCCTCTTGGATACGGTCAGAAGTTTCAAATCCGTTGATAATGAGTTCCAGATCTGCCATCCCCTTGAGTCGTCCCCCCCCCCTGCCTAAAAATGCCACAGTTGTCAAACCCGCGCTTTTTGCATGTTCAAAAGCGTAAATCATATTGGCAGAATTACCACTCGTCGTCAGGCCAACAAAAAGATCCCCTTTTTTTCCATAAGCCTCAATACCACGGGCAAAAATCTGGTCAAAACCAAGATCGTTACCAACACAGGTCAAATGTCCAGGTTCACTCAGAGAAATAGCCGGGAGAGCTCTTCTTTTTTTGCGATAAAACCCCGTCAGCTCCTGCGCAAAATGGGAGGCATCACACATGCTTCCTCCATTTCCAGCGATCAAAAGTTTCCCTCCATTTTGGAAGCAAGCACTGATCGCCAAAGCTCCCTTTTCGATAAAGGATAAGGCAGAAGGCATAGTCAAGAGCTCTAACGCCCGAATGCTGTCAGAAACTGATTTTAAAATTTTGCCTTTCACTACCTGCCATAGATAAAAAAATGTACTGAACAATATAGCAGAAATCGGTTTAAAAGCAAAGTTTTTAAAAAATGTATTTGTAAGCTAGAATTTTGTGTAGATTTTTTTAAAAGAGCCCCTTACACTCATTCCTTTCGTTTAACCAAAAAGGAACAACTATGTTGAGCACATTGATTGCATTTTTTTTAGCGACTGTAGCCCCCATCCAAACACATGAGAGCGAGGTAAAGATGAGAAAAGAGATCCATGCAGAAGAACTCAAATCGATGTATGATCAGAATCAGGCCATGACCATCGTCGATGCCCGTTCTAAACCGTATTTCGATGGAACTCTTCTTCCCCAAGCCAAGTGGGTTTCAGCCGAGTCAAGTGAAAGTGAAATTGAAGCAGCAATACCTTCTAAAGAGAGCGCAATCGTAGTTTACTGCGCAGGCGTTGACTGCCCTGCTAGTGGTTGGCTTTACGATAAGCTGGTGACGATGGGTTACACCAATGTCTCCGAGTATCCTGAAGGACTCAAAGACTGGATGCAACGCGGCCTCCCCACCTCCACTCAATAATTACCAACCATCATGTGGTCAATGAATATGAAAATACAGAATTAATAAAAAAAGGTTTGCTATGTCAGATGAAATACGATCCTGGGTCAGAACTGACAGATATGGTCACGACGTTTATTTATATCACACAACTCAGGAAGATTATGAGTTCTGCTGTAAACATGCCAAGTCATCAATTATACATTAACAGGTGCTTTAGCCGGAGCCATCGTTGGAGGAACTGTTATTCCTGGAATTGGCGCTGCACCAGGTGCTGCTATAGGAGCTGGTGCCGGCTTTGTACTTGCTTGTGTAAAACTAACTAAGGAATCCTTAGAGAGATAGTATGTCGTTGCAAACACAAAATGCAGTGCCGATTACGCACCCTTATTATTGTTCTTGTTATAATTTTCAGCAATTCTTGATAAAAGAGCCACAGCAGCAATGTAAAGTTCTGCTTGTGTCTCTTATTTTTATTACATTAATGGGTTGCGTGATCTCAGCGATTGCATCAAATCAATTTTATTGGGCTTCAACTGGTGCTATAACAGTCAAGGATGTTTTTATGGTCGTATGTGGGACATTGCTTATGTTCCATGTTTTGGATACGATAGGGCAAATTCTTGTCGCCTACACAAACTTTTTGAATCAATCTATACAACACAGTGATGATAAAACGAAATAAGTTTCATCGTTGAGTAATTTATTCGGGAATGGAGTGGTTCAAGTTTGGAGGTTCTAAAAAAGTATTTTAATTGTTTAGGCGAAGCAAAGCCATCTGTTGTGTTTACAGGTCATAAACCCATCAACTACCGTACCTAAGATAATTCCCAAACATAGGATTTCAAAGACGCTCCGGACGGCCTGCATCCGTAAAAAATTATGAAGGGCTGCGACACTCCAACTAACATCATCCTGATCTACTTGTGACAATTTATTCATCAATATTAAGGAGGCAATCAGGCGGATGATACCTATAATCGGGCTAAAAACGATACTTAAACCGTTACAAGCATTGTGGAGATAGATATACCCATGGAAACTTTCATCTTTGTCCTCTGTGCTAAGATAGCCAAAGGCGTGTTCTGTATTAAAGATAGCCGTCGACATGAAGCTATTTTATGAAAAAAGAGGATTTCATTCAAGGGCTTAACGCATAATCTATAGAAATATCTGGAAAGATTTGTTTAATTTTATAAATAGTCTTTAGATTTGGATTACATTTCCTTTCAAGCCTTTGATAACTATATATATTATCAAATCCCATCCGATCAGATACCTCTTGCTGAGTCATCTTACTATTGATTCGAAAATACCGCAGCATGAAAGCGAGAGCCACTAATGGATCGACACCCACTTCAACAATATTTTCAGAAGTTTTGATCTTATTGTCAGGCAATGCAGCCAAGTCCGTAGAATTTTCTGGCTCCTGGATATACAGGTTTAGCGCTTCTTCCATGTTTTGCCCCAATTCTTCCATCGATTCCGCTTGGGTAATGCAGCCTTCCAGTTCAATACATTGTGCCCAAAGGAAATCGCCTTCCCGATGTATTTTAAAATGGTATTGCATAGTATCTCCCCCTTATCGCTTCACATTGTCCAAAATTTTACGCAAGGCGTGCTCTGTGCCGGTTGCCAATTCCTTATGGTTAGGAATAATTACAGTGGGACACCCTTTTTTCTTTAATTTCATGTGACTGCCTTTACCTCCATGAACCAATTCATATCCCGCGTTCAGAAAAAGTTTTCGCATGTTCTTTCCGCTAATCGGCACCGATCTTTCCTTGTTGTTTATATTTTACCAAATGTAGTTGGTAATTTGCAAACCTAAAGTATGGGCCTTAATGCGGCCAGTTAGGGGGAGGGGTGACGATGGTTAGAGGAAGATGGGTAATGGGGTGGGGGAAGGTGAGTTGGTGGTGGTGTAATAGAATGCGGGAAGAGGGAGTCTGTGAACCGTATTTGGTGTCGCCTATGATGGGATACCCTGCAGCTGCACATTGGGCTCGGATTTGGTGGTAGCGGCCAGTTAATAATGTGATTGAGAGGGTGGTAGAGGAGTTGTGGCGTTGTAGGACGCGATAGGTCAGAAGTGCTTTTTTTGATCCTACGCAATACTCTGACGAAGCACGTGTTGAGAAAGAGGTCCGCTTTAGAAAGTGTTGGAGCTCCCCGTTTTCCCCTTCTAATGCTCCCTCAACAATAGCTAAATAATTTTTTACAAACGCTCCCTCCCCTCATGCTTTCGTTGAGGCGACTTAAGGCTTTGCTGGTGCGGGCAAACAGGACGATCCCTGAAACAGGACGATCGAGCCGATGGATCGGTTCAAGGTAACAGTTTCCTTCTTTTCTCTTCTCCCCCTTCACCCACTCCTTGGCGAGTTCTTGTAAGGAAAGATCACTACTTCCATTGGGCTGTGTCAATACATTCGCTTCTTTATTAATAACTAATAAGTGATTATCACTATAGAGGATCTCAACCATGCCGCCTCTGCCTTACAACTTCGTACAAGAGAAGGGTAGCCGCCATGGCGACATTCAAAGAATCTGCCTCCCCCAGCATGGGGATTTTCACTTTGAGATCGGCCTTCTCCATCCACATGGGACTTAAGCCGTACTGCTCTGTTCCCACAACGATGGCAATTGGCTTTTTGAAATCGGCTTCAGTATACTCAAGTTCCGCGGAAGGGGTCGCAGCTACGATTGCAATCCCTTGATTTTGCAACCATGAGAACACAACACTCCCTTCTGCTTCGACTACAGGTTGTGTAAAAAGGGTTCCCACACTCGCTCTCACCACATTGGGATTATGGATATCCGTTTGCCGATCAGAAACGATAACCCCATCGACTCCTGTGGCATCGGAGGAGCGAAGGATCGTTCCTAAATTACCCGGCTTTTCGATCCCTTCGGCAACCACATAAAAGGGAACTTGTTTTGATTTTAAATGCTCTAGTTTTGTGTGAAACTGCTGACTGACGGCAATCAACCCATCGGGGCGATCTCGATAAGAGAGTTTCCTAAATACAGCTTCAGTACAAAAAAGAAGACTCGCTCCCTGCTGTGCCAAACGAGCGATCAATTTTTTTTCGTTGGAGCCTAAAAAGAGCTCAGGACAGAGGAAGAGACTCTCTATTTTTAAATGAGCCAAAGAAGCCCGACTCAGTTCGCGATACCCCTCAATCAGGAAGCGATCACTCTCTTCTCGTGCACTCCGCTTCCATAATTTGAGTGCCTCTTTGATTTTCGGATTGTGCAAGCTTGTTATTCTTTCCATCGTGCGTAGGTTCCACTTGGGAGAAGAAGGGGGCCTTCAATGGTCATCTCTCCTGCTTCAATTTTTTCATTCTCAAAGATTTGCTGCAATAGATGTTGTGAAGCCAGTGGGGTATAGCCAGGTGTATGACATGTAAATAGGAAAAAAAGAGGCCGCTTTGATAACAGGATCTTACATTGCTGCAATAAAGGGATTAGATCCTTTTCAATTTTGAAAATTTCTCCTTGTTTCCCTCGCCCAAAAGTGGGAGGGTCGAGAATGATCGCATCGTAACTTTCCTCACGCCGTACAGCCCTCGCGAGATATTTTCGTGCATCATCGACGATCCAACGAATAGGCGCTTGCTCTAAGCCATTGAGATGTGCATTGTCTCGTGCCCATGCCACAATCGGAGCACTGGCGTCGAGATGTGTGACTTGGGCTCCCCATTTGGCTAAGGCCAAGGTGGCCCCACCTGAATAGGCAAAAAGGTTTAAAACGCGTGCTCCAGCTACCGATTTTACCTCCATCCAAGGCCACAGTGAAGCGTGTTCAGGAAAAATGCCCAAATGGCCAAAATCTGTTCTTTTGAGTCGGAAAAAAATCCCCCCTAATTCAACCTCCCACGTGTCGGGCACATCGCGGTAAATCTCCCATTGGTTCGCCGGTTGGCGGGAAAAACGGGCATGGGCCTTTTTCCACAGATCGAGTCGCTTCCGATTCCAGATCGCTTGCGCTGCGGGTCTAATTAAGGTTACCTCTCCAAATTTTTCAAGTTTTTCCCCTTCGCCAGAATCGAGTAATTGATAGGTCATCATAAATTAGATCTTGACCGCGATGCCGAGCGCTTTTAATTGAGGATGGTTACCGATCCATGAGAAGCATTTTTTCCCCAGTCGAATCGGAGAGTTGAGCTGTTGCTGATCGATGAGGAACGGAGTCGCTACTGTTTCTTTCCTCACCCACTGCTGAAAGGCTGAAAAAAGAGACATATTGGGAAACCGATTCGTTTTTTCAGCCTCACACGTTTTTGGATCCATGAAAAGAAAGGGGAAGCCGACTTGAATTCCCCAAGTGATCGTATCGGATCCAAAAATTTGGGTCCGAAATATTTTCTCTTCTGGGGCGTAACGGATAGCATTCATTTGAGATTGCAAGACGGGATAAGCTGCCTTTAATAGCCGGCGGTGATCTGGCGTTGCCATCTCATAAAGAGCTCCCTCGTCAATGCTCCACGCCATCGAAAAAGGGGCACGAAATGATTCAAGGTTTGGACCTTCACCTCGCTTCAATGCGTTGATGTAGGAGCCATATGCCTCTAATAAATATGTCGGTGAATAAATTCCTTCTTTTGAGCCAACGACCCTCTGTATATCGTAGAGAAAAAAGGGAGGTAGAGAGTGGAGTAAATGCTCCATTTCTACAAGATCGATGAGCAGAGGAATTTTAATCCATTTAGAAACCTGCAAAGGGATGACACTCTTAGATTGAACGATTGCCACGTAAGAACCTATCCTAAAAGTACCCGGGGATGACTTGCGTGATCTTGTCGCGATCCTCGTAAAACCCCTTGTCGGCTATATTATCTCCAATATTATCCTCCTCGCGGTCTTGCTGACGCTTTACTAGGCTCATCGACAATCTCATACAATTCATCTCACGCTTACTTTTGGGACAGGTTCAATAAATCCTTCTGCTTCCCTCGGCTTTTTAGGTAAGAGAGCAACATCAGTAAACACACCCCTATCGTGATCCAGGTGTCTGCAAAATTAAAAATCGGGAATTGGGCGCCCCAAAAAACAAAATGGAGAAAATCAACAACAAACCCGTAAAGGAAGAAATCGATAATGTTCCCCAGGGCACCTGCAATAATTAAGACAAGGGGGAAATCGTATCCTCCGTATCTGTTGATGAAAAACAGATAGATAAACAGACCGACAATAACAACAATCCGCATGGTGACGAGGAAGATTTGAAAATTTTCAAAGATCCCCCATGCCGCACCCGTATTGGTGGCTAAAGAAATAAAGAAGTCGATGCCGAAAAAATGGGAAAAAACGGGGACACTGAAACTATCTACCCCACCTGCGGAGTGGTTAAAAGGGAAAATATGGTAGACATAAGCTTTGGTTATAAAGTCAAAGAAAAGCAGCATCATTCCAAAGACAATCAACCAAGCTACACGCGCATAACTGCGCATAAAAAATTGTTTTTTTACCATCACAAGACTATTCCGTGAGCAATCCTTTTTCAAATCTTTCCTGTGCTTTGACAGTCATGGTTGCATACGGCACTGCCTCAAGGCGAGCCACTGGGATCTCCTCCCCGCTGACATCGCAAATCCCATAGGTATTTTCGTCAATTTTCTCCAAAGCTCTCTCGATTTGTCTCAAAAGCTGATACTCTTTTGTGGTCACTTCGAGACTAATGGTCCTGTCAAAGTCATCGGTACCCTGGTCGGCCTGGTGTTGAGAATAACCTGTAGCCTCATCAGGTCGTTTGACTTCGCGGGTAGTCCCCTCTAACGTATGAGTTAACTGCACTCTCATCTGCTGTAATCGTTTTTTAAATTCATCTACTTTCACTTTCGACAGTCCCATGATCTCCTCAATTTGTTACACTGATTCTATTGAGTGGATCGCCTCCATCAATTCGCCTATATCCCTAAAGCGGCGATACACACAAGCAAACCGGATATATGCGATCGTATCGATCCCTTTCAAGTATTTCATTACTATTTCGCCGATTTCTTTTGTAGAAATCTCCCTCACTTGCTGCTGCATCAGCTCACTGGTAATCTTAGCAGCCAAAGCACGCACCTGCTCATGGCTGATCTTAGTATGGCGGCAAGCCGCATCGAGGCCATTAATTAATTTTTGTTCATTAAAATCTTCATACCGCCCATCTCTTTTTAAAACTTGAATCGTTAGCTCTATCGTTTCAAAAGTAGTGAAACGGCGGCTACATTTCAGACATTCCCGACGCCTGCGGATCGCATTAGCATCAAGGGCATTTCTAGAATCTGTCACCTTTAGATCGTCATGGGCACAAAATGGACACTTCATCGGACATCTAATATTTGGTATTAAATGATATCTTATTATATGAAAGAAAACCATCCTTTTTTTAATATTGGTTCATGTTTACCGGCATTGTACAAGGAACCGCGCCTGTTTCACAGATGCGCTGGGAAGGGAATTCTTTACTCTATGCCGTGGCTCTCCCCAAAAACGAATGTCGCGGCCTGATAGGTGGTGAGAGCCTCTCCATCGATGGCGTTTGCCAAACTGTAGTTGCCGTTGAGGAGGAGGGGGTGTGGTTCCAGGCCATTTCTGAGACTCTGTCTTGCACAACGCTTAAAGACCTTTATACCGGTATGTCAGTCAATTTTGAGAGAGCGGCTAAAATAGGGGATGAAATCGGGGGGCATCTACTCAGTGGCCATGTGTATGGGGTCGCCACTTTGGTTGAGAGAGATGATAATAGGTTTACTTTTAAATCTCCCTCTCCGTGGATCAAATTTTTATTTGTTAAAGGATTTATCGCCCTTGATGGGATTAGTCTAACTTTGAGTTCTGTCGATCGAAATTCACACTCTTTTACCGTTCATCTCATTCAGGAGACAATCAAAAGAACAACCTTAGGATCTAAGGAAATCGGAAGGAGAGTCAATGTAGAAATTGATTCTCACACACAGAGCATTGTCGAAACGGTTGAAAATCTTATCCTCGATCAATATAACATGGTATCATCAAAAAATTAAAAGTTAGGTGATTTTGTGGCCAAAAAAGTTCTTGATAACCGAAAAATAGATCTCATCACGACCCAACTGTCCAACTTTTTGGCAGATACCTTCCTGCTCTACGTAAAAACGCTGAATTTCCACTGGAACATGGTTGGGCCTCAGTTCTTCATGTACCATAAACTTTTAGAAGAACAGTATAAAGACCTTGCGAAAGCAGCAGATGAGATTGCCGAGAGAATTAGGCAACTTGGGAAGCACGCCCCTGCTACATTATCAGAATTTCTCTCTTTAAGTAGCTTCAAAGAGCCCAAAGGGAAACTGAGCCAAGAGCAAATGATCTTCGATCTTGCAGAAACGCACAATCTTATGGTCGAAAAATGCCATAAGTTGATCGATTTTACAGAGGAGCTGCTCGATCAAGGAACGGCAGATCTGATCATCGATCAGATCCGCTTCCATGCCAAGCAAGCCTGGCTCCTGAGAAGCCATCAGGAGGGTTAGAACCTCCTTCTGAACTTTGGCCACAGGGAGCTCACTCAAGCTCGCTCAATAAATAAACCGTCCACACTTAATCTTTGCCACAAAGCTTTTGGGCTGCTTCTTTAGCACAGCAAGCAACGTCTTTTGCTTTTGCGACAAGTTCACAAGTCTGATCGCACATATCTTCGAAAATATCGGATGCTTTTTCTGAGACATCGTTATATTTCTTGCAGATGTCTTTACGCATTTTATCTCCCGATTTCGGAGCGAACAGCAAGGCGCCGAGACCGCCAAAAATACCCCCGAAGAGGACCCCAATTGCAAAACTTTTTTTTCCATTTGCTCTCTGACGAGACATATCTTATCTCCTTTTTCTCTTTTGAATCCTTTGCCACAATGTCAAGCCGATTAATGCCCATTCAGCTACTTCCATAGCGGTGCTAATGCCACCTTCTTTTTTACTCTCATACCTTTCACTTACAGCCTCATCGACATCGGCAACTGTTCTTTCCATATGAGCCGTCTTCTGTTCAATAGCTTCACCTGCTCGATTGACCACACGGAAAATTGGATCGAAAGCACGCACTTTTTGATCCAGATCGGTCACTATATGCCGTAGTGAGACCAGTGTAACGATAAGAAAGATAACTAGGGCAACGAAAGCTAACGCAATAACAAAGATACTGATTCCAATTAACCAATTCTCCCAGCTCATAAAAACCTTTTATAAAACGAACTAATTTATATTATTTTATTTTTCTATTAAATTTGTAAATAAAAAATAAATTTTTTATAACAGATTATTGTAATAGATTAACTTTCAACTTCTTGCAAAAGTGTGCTTTCAGCGATGGCTGAATCGGAAAAGAGGATTTCTTTGCGCAAGAGAAAGATTCCGGAGAGATTGGTGATCAGCAGGAGCGCTCCAGAAACCGACATGACTAAAAGTGCATGACTTTGAGAAATATAGGAGAAAAATAGGAATGCCACGATCCCATAAATGAGATAGATTTTTCTCCCCCAGTTAGGGGCTAGATAGCGGGCGCACTTGAGTCCCACTACAAAATACGCAATGATCGTCGTATAGCCGGTTATAACGAAGAAAAGGGGGAAGAATAGATCCATGTAAGGAAAGTATTGACTTAAGCCGTATTGGACTAACTGAGAGCCGAGAAGAGGTTCATCGGCTTTCCAGACGCCTGAAATCAGTACGATCAAAATGCTAATGGTGCAAATGCTATTGTCAATAAGAACCCCAAGGATGGCCAATCTCGATTGCCGTTCCGGATGGCGGGTGCTCGATTCGCTTTGAATAATAGAGTCGTAGCCAATGCCGATATCGGAGGAATAGGAGGCCCTTGCGATCCCATGTTGGATCGCTAAGAGGACCGACGCCCCAGCAAAGCCCCCTACTGCTGCATGCCCGGTAAAAGCCGATTTCAATACGGAGAGAAAGAGTTCGGGAAGCATATGCGCCTCATTTCCAATGACCCACAACCCTATAGAAATGTAGACAATCATAAACAGAGGCATGATCCAAGAGCAGATTTTTCCAATTCGCTTCACACCCCCTAAACCGGCATAGATCACAGCCACTAGAAGCACAACAACGACGAGGATACGGGGCAAGTGCCAGTTCGATGTGATACTCTCTGTTATTACAGAAAACTGGTAGATCTCCACCCCATAGATACAGAGAAGGGAAGCGACCGCGATCGGGATGAAGCGATTTTTAAACGCTTTCTTAAGAAAATACATAGGGCCACCGTCGTACCCACCCTCCTGATTTTCAACTCTAAATTTAAAACCAAGATAGATTTCACAATATTTGACAATCGCCCCAATTGTGCCCGCAATCCAAACCCAAACCAGTGCTCCTGGACCTCCAATTTGCACAGCAGTGACGATACCTACTACGTTACCAATCCCGATCATCCCTCCAGTGGAAGCAAAAAACGCCTTCAAAGGATGGACCCCTCTAGTTCCCTCGTGATTACTTTTCAGAAAATGGAAAAACATTTTAAAAATTTTGGGGAGGGTAAAAATTTGGATAAATTTTGCTTTAAAGGAGAGAAATAAACCGCAGACAATGATAAGTAGGAAGGCGATATAACCCCAAAAGAATTCATCCACCCACGTCAAAAATTGAAGTAATGTATGGAACATGAACCTATCCCACTATTCGAAAAATGTGATTTTTAAAGGATTTTTTTGCAGATTTTAGAGCCGCTTCGAAGGGTATACTTTGGTAAGTAGGGAGAGAAGCGGCTCTAAAAGATGCGGCAAAAGACTTAAAAAGCACTTTTTGCCAATAATGGGATAGGTTCATAGGAATAGTATTTTACCAAATTACTCGCTTTAATGAAAGGTAACTGTTTTGATAACATTCAAAAAAGAGTCAATTGATGCACAATGGTAAATGGATACTGACCTACCTTTTTTCTCATAAAAAAGCGTATCTTGAGCCACATGCCATTCCAAAAGATCTTTTTCAAAATCTTCTCCATTGGGCAGCCCTTCCACAAGAGACTCTTCTCCATTCCTTATCCACACGGCTCGAAGGCTTAAGTGAGGAAGAGGCTGAACAAGGGCAAGAAAAGTGCGGTCTCAATCAAATTATTTCTGAAAAACCACCCACATGGTACACGCTACTCATTAAAAATTTTTATAATCCCTTTGTCCTCCTTTTGACCGCCTTAAGCTTACTCTCCTTCTTATTAAAAGATATCAGCGGTGCGGTGATCATTTTGATAATGGTGGCCATCAGTATTTTAATGCGTTTTATCCAGGAATTCCGATCGAATCGATCGGCGGCACAACTGAAGGCGATGATCTCTACCAAAGCTTCAGTCCGTCGCTTTGAAAATCAGAGATCAACACTAGAGGAGGTCCCCTTTAAATACCTTGTACCTGGTGATATCATTCAGCTTTCGGCCGGTGATATGGTGCCGGCGGATGTGCGCGTCCTTCAGTGTCGCGACTTTTTCTTAAGTCAAGCTTCCCTAACAGGGGAATCTCTCCCTGTTGAAAAGCAATCGACAATCACGGAAAACCAAAATATACAAGAGATCTCCCCTTTTGATCTTCCCAATATCTGTTTAATGGGGAGCAACGTAGTGAGTGGAATTGCTCAGGTAGTTGTAGTAGCCACTGGGGGGAGCACTTATCTCGGCGCCATGGCGAAAAAGATTGTGGCGCGTCGACCACTGACCAGTTTCGATCACGGAATCAATAAAATCAGCTGGCTTCTGATTCGACTGATGTTTTTGATGGTTCCTCTTATTTTTATTATCAATGGCCTCGATAAGCAAAATTGGTTTGAAGCGATGTTATTTGCCTTATCAGTTGCTGTTGGACTGACGCCTGAGCTCCTACCTATGATTGTGACAGCGAACTTGGCTAAAGGAGCTACTAATATGTCTAAAAGTAGGGTGATTGTCAAACGGCTCAATAGTATCCAGAACTTTGGAGCGATGAATATTCTCTGCACCGATAAGACGGGGACCTTAACCCAAGACCGCGTTATCTTAGAACAACACATCAATATCGATGGGGATGAAGATCTCGAGGTCCTCCGCTTAGGATTTTTCAACAGCTATTTTCAAACAGGTTTAAAAAATTTGCTAGATACCGCTGTTTTGGAGGCTGCACTCACCCGCAAAAATGAGTATTTGAACATAGCGCTGAAAATCGATGAGATCCCCTTTGATTTTAAGCGGAAACGGATGTCTGTAGTTGTACGGGCAAATAATGAAAATCTTCTTGTAAGCAAAGGATCGCTCGCCACGATTCTTCCGCAGTGCAACTGGGTCAGAGAGGGGGAAAAAGTTTATCCTATCGATACGGTGAAACAGGACAAGATCAGAGAATTACATGATTCATTAAACAATAAGGGCCTCCGTGTTCTGGCAGTCGCGTTTCGAAATGTCACCGGATTAAATAAAACCACATTTTCTGCTGGGGATGAAACGTCTCTTATCTTGGTCGGTTTTCTTGCTTTTTTAGATCCTCCGAAGGCTTCCGCAGCAGAAGCGTTGCGCTTGCTCGATGATTTACAGGTGCGCGTCAAAGTGTTAACGGGTGATAATGAAGTGATCACCCAACGCATTTGCCAGTGGGTAAATCTTCCAGTTGAAGGGATTATCACCGGCCCCCAAATGCAAGCGATGACCCCTGATGAGATTGGGAATTGCGTTGAAAAAACAACCATCTTTGCACGGTTAGATCCACTGCAAAAGTCGTTTGTGATTTCGCTTCTCAAGCAGAAAGGGCATGTGGTCGGTTACCTCGGAGATGGAATTAATGACGCACCCGCGTTGCGTGAGGCCGACCTAGGTATCTCTGTAGATACAGCAGTCGACATCGCCAAGGAATCCTCCGATATCATCATGTTGGAAAAAAGCCTCCTTTTCCTTGCTAAAGGGGTTCAGGAAGGTAGGAGAACTTTTGGCAACATCATCAAATACATCAAAATGTCGATCAGTTCGAATTTTGGAAACGTCTTCAGCATCTTGGGTTCCAGCTTATTACTTCCTTTTCTTCCCATGATGCCGGTGCAGCTTCTACTGCAAAATCTCCTCTACGATATTTCGCAGCTCACGATCCCTTTCGATCGAGTCGATCGCTCTTTTCTCCGCCAGCCGCGAAAATGGGATCCGAAGGGATTAGCTAAATTTATGATATGCATTGGCCCGATCAGTTCCATTTTTGACTACATCACCTTCGCCATCCTTTGGTTTTTGCTTAAAGCCAATTCAGTCGAAATGGCGCCTTTATTCCAAACAGGTTGGTTTATTGAAGGGCTCTTTTCTCAAACGCTGATCGTTCATATGATTCGCACTGAGAAGATCCCCTTTATTCAAAGTTTCCCCTCGCTTCCCCTCTTCTGTAGCACGATCTGCGTGATGGCAATCGGCCTGATCGTCCCCTATATAGAGGTCGGCAAATCGATCGGGATGGTCCCCCTGCATGGTTACTATTTTCTTTGGCTTTTTCCCATATTATTGAGCTATTGCCTGTTGACACAACTGGCAAAGGTTCTCTATATCAGAAAATTCCACAGCTGGTTGTAGAGAGTTTATTTTTTGCCGTTTTTAGGACAGGTGCAATTTTCACAACGGCAATTTTCACCGCAGGGGCAATTGTTATTTTTACCTACCGGCTGAGCCATACATCCGCAATGCGATTCAGGAGTGCATTTACATTCTTTGCAGGTGCATTTTGTTGTGTCCATCGGAGGCGCACACATGGCTGTTGCTCCGCAAAAAATACATACTGCCAATAATTTTGAAATCATTTTCATAGATCACCTCTTGGTATGTTACAACATCCCATATAATAGCTTAAAAAAACAAGTTATTAAATGTGATACCGATCTGCTCCCCTTTCCACATACGTCAATAGGGAAAATATTGCCCATGCAATCCTGGGGGGATCAGGTGTGTCACTCGGGCACGCCCCACTTCTTTAAAACTTTTGCCATCCAAAATTAAAAGGAAAGATCTCTGATGACGTGGCTCTAATATGAGGGCGAGCACTACCCCTTCATCCTCGTCTGCTCCACCGGGGGTAGCAATAAAAACGGGTTCCCCAGGGAACGCTCCCTCCTCCTGCCAGTGCAACACCTCTTTTGTCTCCATATCAACCTTATATAGCCCCTTTGCCGATCCCTGATCGATTTCAGGGTCGCGAGGATCTGTGAGATAGAGGAAACGATAAGGGTGTCCATCAAACTGCTCATTGATGCGAGGAAATTCGATCGATTGCTTCAACACGATTTCCCCCCCTACCTCTCCCGTTTGTAGCGAAAGCACAAACCGTTCTAGACGGACATGGGGCACACTTTTTTCACCCTCCGTTTGGAAATAATTTCCCACGTCATGGATGACGCTAGGGTCGTCGTAACAGACGAGATCGAGGATGATCGCGCCCTCTTTCTCAAAAGCATTTGCATGGTGAAAAGAGAAAAAGGGCTTGGTTTTATATCTCCCGATCAGGTCACCGGTATGGCGATTCACCACAATAAACTGAGTACCTCGCTGCGGCTGCCATGAAAAATGATTGATAAAAGCACGCTGTTTCATCAGCAAATCAAGAGGTTTAACAACAAAAGGAAATTCTGCAAAAACAACATGATTTTCTGTGACCGCAAAACTATGCATGTAGGCGGGTTCTTTGACAGGAATTTCAGCGATCACTTCTCTGTGACTCGACCCGTCGGAAATCCGATACAACACGTATTTGCTCATGCGACCGTAATCGATGAGATAGTTGATCGTTTCCTTGCGCAACAGATCGTGGTGGGGGTGAGCCGATTCCCAACATTTCTCATGGGGAAGTTTATCTTGGTAATCGAGGACGCCTAAAGTTTCCAGAGTCTGAAGGTCGAAGCTGATGGGTAAGGGGATCTCTGTTAAAGCCACATATCGATCAGCAATTTTAGCCACATTGACATTCGCATTATGTAGTTTTTCGCTATCGGGGATAAAGAGAGTCAAGAAACGCTTAAATAGGGAGCGGCAAGGGTCGGCAGCAAATTGCGTGTAATTGAGAGACCCCTTCTCAAAAACAGTTTTATAAGCATCACTTCTTATAAACCGATTTGTGTAATGGACTTCACCCGCATGAAAGGTAAAAGCGTGGAGCATTGCCAAGCCGTCTAACCAGTGGTGATTGCTCTCCCCGTTTACAGTGACAAAAACAGGGCCATTGCGGACTAAAGTGCCTGAAAGCCAAGAGGGAATGATTCCGCTCTGCTCCAATGGCAAGTGGGAGATCTCCTCTTCCAGCTCAGCAGATACCCCAGATCTCTTTTTAACGATTGAAGCCATCCCAACTCCTACAACCGCCAATACTAAACAAATAATTAATTTTTTCATCAACAACTGTTTTTTTTCAAAATACTATAAATCGAAAATCATTTTCCCACACCTTTTTTACCTTTCTCTCAGCGATTCCCGCCGACAATTTTATGCGGTTAATTTTTTACCACAGAGCTCGTTCTCCTCATTGCGGAGTTATGACGCTGTCAATTGAATCATAAATTTGCCACCATTTATAGTTGCACCTGCGAGGACTTTTGGAATTGAAAAGAAAAAATGACTTACTGTAGAGTGTGAACCTATCCCGATAATCAGCGAGAGATGATCCCTAAGATCTTGTCGCGAGCTTTGTAAGAGCGCTCATCGGCTATATTATCTCCAATATTAACCGACTCACGCTCCCGCTTCGCTTTACAAATCTCATCGACAATCTCTTAGGCCTCATCTTGCGCTGATTATCGGGATAGGTTCTTGCTTCGTTTTCTTTGTAAGGCAAAATGGCATCAGCCCTTCGAAATACAGCTGACATACCTCTTCTATCCTCCGGAGAGACTACCCAGACATTTGCAGCTCAATGCAAACAGTGTTTTAACAGAGGCACCGTACGGAAAACGGCAGTGGTCTCGACATTTGTTTTTTTCGTTATTGGAGTAGGTATTATTAGCACCGCACGCTCGGTACAGAGTATGCCGGCTCATACCATTCTTCTTGTGGTCGGTAGTGCAGTAATAATAACCTGTCTATCTAGTTGCCTTTGCGTTGCCCTCTACCAAGGTCTCAATAAATGCGATCAATCATTTGAGGACTGGACGACCTCCGCCACTCCCATCTAAAATTCCCTAAAGAAACGCCATGTGCAACTTTTTTGCCACTCAGGAGCGAGCGAGGCAAAGCCAGATCAAAACGAAGTGCTCCGAATGAGGACGTTGGACACTTTGCCAACTTCCGGTGGAGGTTGGCTAAGGGAAACGTCCAAGAGTGCCCGAAGGGCACCGAGGCGGCCCGGAGCAAAGCGTAGGGTGGCATAGCCTTGTGCTATGTCCGACGAGGGAGGATTGATATGGCAAAGCCGCAGCCGCTCCTGAGTGGCAAAAAAGTTGCACATGGCGTTAAAGAATCGATTTAAGCGCGTGTTTTTTTAATGACTAAAAAAAGAGATCAAAAGGCTTATACAGCGCTTCCACAAAACCGTTTGCGAGAAAATAGCTTTCTCCTTTGCTGCGCAAGCGCAGTTCTAGCGTTTCCGATACAAAATCAAATTGCAAGGCAAGGCGCTGATAGATACATTTGTCTGCCTCATCTTTTTCAAGGCAATTAATATTGCCCAAATCAATGATCGCTGGGAAGCCATGGAAGGAGCGAATGGCGTTTTCTATACGTTGTAACGGGAGAATCGCGTTGTACGTTATAAGAGCTTTGCGCAATTTTAAAGCCAATTCGTAGGGGGTAAAAAATTCCTCCTGTTTCTGAGGCTCTATGGCGGAAAAAATCGACGCTGTAGTGTGCAGATCCATGTGAAGATCTAAAGCGACTAGGATGGGTGGTAAAGAACTTTCTACAGTCGATGCAGGGAGGGCACATATCACTTGTTCCAAAGCTATATTAAATAAAGAGTGAGTTTTAGTCGTAATTATTTTTCTCACAGCCATTCCAAATTCTCTAGCTGAGATTTCTCCATAAGATATTAAAGCACAGACTATTTCAACATCTTTTTCAGTTAAAAATTGTGCTAAAATTCGTTTCTGCTGCGCTTCTGTTAAACATTTATTTAAAAGATTTTTACCTGGTGTGCTGATTGTTGATTCGATAGAGGCAGGGCTGCTCCAGTATTTTTTAAAATGTTCCGGTGTCAAGAGAAAGACATGATCATCGGTACTAATAAGAAGAAGAGAATCGCCTCGGAGGTTAAACTTGGGATTACAAGTAGCATATTCGAAGGTTCTGCGGCAGATCTCTGTAAAGAAAGTGAATGGATCTTTTGCAGAGCAGACTTGAACATGACTGAATCGATTAGCTGGAAACCTGCTGAAAAATAACCGTGCATCCCCCCCATTAGATACCATGATGCAGGAGTCAGCTTGGTGATACCTTTTCCAATCAAAATTAATTTCCGGTGCGTTACACTTTACCATAAGCTGAGCCATAATTTGCATGCATTCTGTGCTCAACAGATAATCGATAAAATGGAGGAAAAAAGGAGATCGTTCTATCTGGCTATCTTTCGCGATAGATGCATGAGCCAGTTCTACTAGATAACCCACTAGACTACTTAATTTATCGACAGGAAAGAGATCTCCCTGCTTCGAAAAATAAAGCCGCCTCATCTTCATAAAGGGTAAATAATCGGCAACAGCACCATGAGCCATGAAACCTTGACTATGAAATTCAAAAGAGATTCGATTATTTTTTAAAACCGTTTTTCCATTTACAAAATCGGCCAAAAAGAGATGTTGTAAACAGGCCGTGCAAAATGCTGAATAGAAAGTGATATATTCTTGACTCTGCAAAACCTCAGGAGGATAAATTTTTTTGAACTCATCGTTTAATGAAATGAATAACTGCTCACAAAAAACTGTTTTAGGCGACAATATCTTGATCGTGTTGAATAGCTGCTTTTCAGGTGCGTTAATGATCACAAAGTGAAGAATAGATAAGACCATTTGCTGCAATACATTTTGTTTATGGGAAAGAATAATTTCTTTTGCATAGCCTACGTCGTTTCCGAACGTCCTTTCCAGCAAAGCAGATATAGAGACTAGCTGTGCGTTATTTTCTTGCTGCCAAGGTTCTATTCCCATCGCCGAGCATGCCACAGCATAACTTGTGAGTTGGGTCGCTTTACCTACTGACATTTGTGTCTGAAAATCTGTTGCAAATTTCTTTGAGCAATCAAAAATTGTAAAAATAGGGACGCTTAACCCATTAAAGGTGAATTTTCCGGTTTGAAGAGTTTCGATCATCATTTCCAACAATTCTTTTGGGTGATGCCGCATGAGATAAGAAAGGGATGCAAAGGCATAGCAGTTTCCTTCATTTTGCTGACCTGTAACCGAAAACAGAGCAATTAACATATCCCATTGGACATAGATGAACTCTAATTTTTCAGTGCGAGGCAATTTCATATCGATGAAGATCCACTTTTCCATGTCAGGGTGGACGGTAAATTTGTTCTGTAATCGATTTCGGAACTGGGGATCTTCGATCAAACGGGAAACGACGCCCAATATCTGTTCCCGGTGCTCCTCTGTCATAAACAAACTCAGCGAAGATCGAAGAAGCTCTTGCACAGCAAAGCAGCCGGCTAAATTAAAATCTCCTTGGCTGGTCATCACCATCCGAACCAGAGCCCTTTGGATATAAATGACATAGCCCGACGCCAGGTTTTCCTTTCCCCTTTGTTCACAAATCTGTTGATGTTGCTTTTTTAACTCCGTAACCTCCTGGCTGATTTCCGTAAGTCGCGCCTGCACTAGGGATTCCTCTTGAGGAAGTTGTTTTCCGCTCGTCACATAAAAATACAATACGCCGAGTTCGGCATATTTTTTTTCCAAAGACCAATTTGCATGCCCACTCATTTTTAATATCTGTGAACGAATCCGCAGAAACTCATTTCCATCACATTGTTTTGCAGTGAGAAAATCTTCAATTTGCTTAGCGACCGCTTGTAACGCCGGATTTAAATGGGAATAGCAGGTAACCAAAGAAGAGAAGGAATCTAAGTGTAATCTCTTGTTGACAACTACTTTGCTTGCAATTCGTCGGTCGCCCTCGTCTCTTTTCCTTTTGAGCGGTGACTCGAAGCGATGATCGGATAAAATTTGGTTACTGTTATTATTTAAAATTGAATTAGAATTTACAGTATTTGCCATTTAATTACACGTTTTTGATTTTTTTGTGCAAAAAATGTAATCAATTGCTAGGTTTTTTGTATAGAGATATAAATATTTCTACGTGAGCAACTTATATTTTATTGGAATCGATCAAGAAAATATTTGATGAAACTCACGCCGCGTGAAACTCAAGAGATCTTTTGCGATGCTTGTATAAATGAGGCGTAGATCTGCTCATTACCAGGAGATAACTGATTACTTAGCTCTTCGGCCTTCCCGCTCAAATTTCTCCCCCAAAATTCAGGATGCCACTGGATGGCAGCGTTAAATGGCCCTTCGAGTACCTCTACAGCCTTAATGGTTTTATCGCTGGAGCGAGCCACTAATGTAAGCCCTTTCCCTAACACTTCTATGGCTTGATGGTGGAACGAGTAGCCCACGAAAGGTCGAGCCGTCTGAAAAATGGAAGCCAGCGCACCTTGTGCATTTTCTTCAGTAACGTACTCCTGAACCTTATAAAGATGATTTTCTACATGTTGCATTAAGGTTCCGCCCCGCCAAATATTGAGGATTTGCATGCCTCGGCAAATCCCGAGAAAAGGAACCTGTGCCCGCTCTACCTCATCTAAAATGGCAAACTCAAATAGATCGCGCCGCAGGTCGTTCGTGAGTTTTGTCTTAGGATGGCACTCTTGTTCATAGAAAAAGGGTTGAATATCTTGTCCACCCGGAAATAAGACCCCCGAAACGACTTGGGTCCAAGTCTGGGCCTTTTTCTGTATCTTAGCGATTTCGGGAAAATTTCCCCCCTTTGCATAATCCAACATCTGTTTGGGCAGCGACTTTTCCCCCTGATGCCCCTTAATATTTTTTACAATGATCTCCGTTTCTTTCTGTAATTGTTCAGAATCAATATCGCTATCTTTGTAATTAAATTTAAAAGGAACGCCGCCTAATTCTTGCACTTTCTTGACAATTTTAGCAGCGGCAAGACCCGGTCTTTTGTTATCCCAAGAAATCAGAATCAATGGCTTTGTATCCTCAGTCACTAGAGGCAACGTTGTCCCAAAAAAAGTACTCCCTTGCCAATCGTTTACGTCAAACAGGGTGTGGTTAAAGATGGCACCTGTGAATGTGGCAAAGTGAGCTTGATTATGATTAAACTTCCCTTTGGTAAGTTGAGCCTTACAGAAACTCGAATCATTTAGGCAACAACTTTCAAAACGGAAGTTCTCGAAATGGGCTTCATCACACACCGTTCCTTCAAAAGAACACTCTAAAAAAACACAATTTCTAAAAACACTCTTTGTTAAATTCAGCCAGTTAAACTGGCAATTTTTAAAGGTATAATCCTCAAATTTCATTGATTCAAAGAGTTCTGTACCCCAATCGGGTGCCCAACCTGGCCGTGTATCAGGTTCTTCCTGTGACTTAGCCGTTATCTTTTTGATATTAAAATTAAGCCCTTCAAAAAATCTCAAACCATTCGGAACGAAGTGAGACCATCTCTTTCCCCCCGCCTCACCCCTCTCCTGGGTATCTTGAATCTGCACCACCAACTGATAAAGCTGCTCTTGATTGAAAATCGGATTCATAACTTCTTCTATTTCAGAACAATAAGATAATGCCTTTGATATAGATAGAAGTCAACTTCCCTTAGAGTTTATGAACACACTCTTAGAGCAAGCGCTGCACAAATAAAATTCCGTCTTTGCGATCGAAATTCATGGCTTTATTTAGAAATTGGCTCGCTTCTCTGTCCGATTTCAAAATATAGAGATGAACATGAGAATATTTTTGGCATAGCTCCTTTCTTTTTGGACTATACCGCGTATGATACCGTACCATGTATTTTACAGGCTTAAATCGCACTTCAGCTAAGTCGAGGATATGCCAGTTTCGTTGAAGTGTGGGCTGTCCGATCCTCTGTTTGGATTCATTTTAGATAGTCAGCCAGTTGTTGTTCACAAGAGGCATAAAGCTTACTCTCTATTGGAATGTTTTGTGCCAAAAGGTTTTTATAGGCATAAGCGAAATTTTCGATAGGGGGTTGATAATGGCCGCTCTCATTATTAAATACGACGACTTGACCATTTTTAATTTGAATGTGCCCTGCACCGAGAACGGCACCCCCTTGAACTATACTTGAATGGTGATGGTCATGATTATTCTTTTTTCCAATATCTGTGATCAGTAAGAATTCTTCGTGGCAATCGAGAACATAAAGATATTTTCCATCGGGCGGACAACGATCTTTTGATAAATAGTAAAGTTCGGGATTGTAGTTAACATTATGACAGCAACCAACAGTATGATCTTTTGCCCAAACTTCAAATGGCAGATCAGTTTTCGTTTCGCACCACCCACACATAAGGTATCCAGGATCTCGAGGAGTGAAAGGATGAACAGGAGAATCCTCCCAGAAAGGATGTACATTAAATGTCTCAGTCCAATAGGCCATCTTTAGCATTAACGGCCGAGGTCTTGGCCATTTTTTCTCGCCTTCCGCAACCCATTCTTGATACTTTCTTTCCAATTCTACAGCTGGTGCTGCATTTAACCCGCGGGTAAGATTTTTTATCTTTAAAATTGCGATAGTTAGTTTTTCTTTAGCAATAATACCGTTGGCAAGCCCCTCCAATGATTTGAAAGTTTTGCCAGATAGCCAAGAAGTCCTAAAGATTCCCTTTTCTCGGACAACAGGAATGTGTTGGATGACAATTTTTCCATTCGCATAGTCCCGCAGTTTAATGGAGAGAATTCCCCCATTTTGATTGAGGGAAGAATATTCATAAATATAGAGTATTTTGTTATCCGACATTAATCTATCCTCAACCTCCTTTTTTGTATTGGCATCCAATTGCGGTAAATAAGTGGGAAGGACAGACTTTACCGTTTTGAGCTTTTTGGGTTCCTTGAGATTTCTCTCAGCTTTGGATATTGTCTCTCTTGGCTTATGTGGTTGGGAATCGTCACCTTTAGCTACGCGGTCATCACTTTCTCGACTGGCTTTTTGGGAGTTAGCGGTCTTCTCTTCTTCTCTTAAACGCGCCCCTTGTTTTCTAGGAAGGACAGACTTTACCGTTTTGAGCTTTTTGGGTTCCTTGAGATTTCTCTCAGCTTTGGATATTGTCTCTCTTGGCTTATGTGGTTGGGAATCGTCGCCTTTAGCTACGCAGTCATCATTTTCTCGACCGATTTTTTGGGAGTTAGCGGTCTTCTCTTCTTCTCTTAAACACGCCGCTTTTTTCTTAGATAAACAAATGTTACAACTGAACTGGCAAACCAAATAAAACCAACTGCAAGTATACCACCATGGGATGCAAATCCCTGAAGCGTACTAAACGATCCGATACCAGACCAAATTTGATGCCCAGCTCCTAGTTGAATGATACAAAGAATTCCAAGTACTGCAAGAGCACAACCAGTAACTATGTCAAAACCAAAGGAGAATTTTTGTTTACCTACCAAACCCTCTTTCGTTGGAGATATGAAAATAGTTGATATGGCAAGGGTCATTGCTCGTCTTAAAATTCAATTTATTAAATTATACAATAATGATATTAAATAAGTATTAATAAATCAAGCTAAAGCATAGACATAAAAATTATTTAACTGTGCCTGAGCAGAACGGCTTAAAATTTTTCTATCTCCGCGAAAAACATGTATTTTCCGATAGGCAGCGCATGAAATTGCACGTACGCGCATGCGGGGTCGCTTTTTTTAGGCCGTAAACACGGTTGGGCGGCTAAGGCTGAAAAATGTGAGGGGATTGTAACCTAAATTTCTTAGTCCTATTATGACTTGGGAATGAAAGAGCGAGGCATCTGCGTATCCAGCCGATCTTATTTTTGATAGAATTTGGGCTTTTGGGGGGATTTAGCAGCTCTAATAAGGCAAAATTTTTCATGGTATGACATAGAAGTTACCGTTCTGATAACTCTTGTGCAAATACTTGTTGTGTATGGTGCTGGGACTACTTGTAAACAAATGCCCCATTTCTGTCCCAAAACTTGATAAAAAGAAAATTTGACAGAAGAGAACTGCGCACAACTCTCTGAGAATAAGATGCTCGGGAAAGGACTCGAACCTTCACGGAGTTACCTCCAAGGGATTTTAAGTCCCTAGTGTCTACCATTCCACCACCCGAGCAAAGATTCAGGTGAGCAAGTTAATCTGCCGAGAGGATATGAGTCAATAGCGAAAAATAGCGATCTCGAATTAACGGAGACTGCATAGGATCAAGCCGCGGGTAAATTGCGCTGATCCTCGAGTTTTTTAAGACTCATGTAGAAATGATCGAGATCAGCCCAATGCCCTTCCTGATAACTTCATTCACATCGAGAATCAGAACAGAGTTGCTCTCCTTGTCATACGCGGCAAGGGGGGAATAGTGCCCTCCCCCCATCTGTCCCATTGTCTTGCGGTGAAAATTCACGATCACGAATCGCTCATCCCGCACTCATGAGACGCGTCAAAGCCTCGCCTAAATTGTCAGGAGAGTCAAACAGGTCACCATAAATTCCTTCTGCATAGAGAGAAGGAAATGTATTCAAACAGGTGATCAAGTTCCTAAATGTAAAACCCTGTTTTGAGACCGTTTCAGGGGAGATGATCTCCCGTATAGGGTCTGTAAAAAAGGTGTGTTGCGATAGAAGATTGCCATCGTCATTTGTCAATGAGAGGGCGTTTAAAACCATCACACTGCTCGCCACACCGCAATAGTTTTTGAGCTGCTTTTCGTGGCGATTGTAAAGCGCATCGAAAGGAGCGCGCTCACTCCGCTCCAAACGGCGTTGCCCCTCTTCGGAATTTAAGGGGATACACTCCCCAAATACGGTGGCACTCAAAAAACACGAAACAAGACATAATATATTGAATTTCATGCGCTTATAATATCATGACAGAGAATATTATAAAAGCAGAAAAACGATCCGTAATTCTTGCTTTATCTGCATAATACAAGCATCCTAGATGCCGATAAAGAGCCGTTATTATGCTGATAAAGTTTGAGCCAAATTATACCATTTCATCAAAAGTCATGGGGTACCTGATCCGTATTGAAGCTGCTGGCAGCGGTGGGCAGCTTGCCGTGTCTTTTGCTGCCTGCGGCATCGCAAAACCCTTCGAATCCCACACGTGAGCGCCCACTGGCAGGCAGGATTAACTAACTCATTGAATAACAGATAATATCTTCGTTGCTTTGTAGCTCCATAGTGTTAAAACAGCCCCAGGCCGTGGTGGGCCCGCACGAAGTGCGCCCGTTTTGCTTGCCCTCCTCCGTAAAAGAAAACCGAGAGCAAGCTCTGAGTTTTTTGTTTTACGGAGGAGGTGGGATTCGAACCCACGGTACGGGGTTAGCGTACACACGCTTTCCAAGCGCGCCGCTACCTACGTGCCACTCAACACTCCTCCGTGAGGAACGTCAGTTTACTCAAATGGGAATGGGGAATCAAATGGAAAATATCTTTGTTGAAAAGAGGGGGAAGAGATAAACTGCTTCGTAAAACAATTTCTTTGGATCGGCGTGAGGGCTCTATTTTTCCTTTTATCTTTTTGTGGGGATTTGTCGAGGCAAAGACCGATGTATTGGTGAGTATTTTGCCTCAAAAATTTCTTGTGGAACGGATCGGCGGCGAAGAAGTAGAGGTCGCTGTGATTGTCCCTGCGGGTGCAAATGCTCACACCTATGAACCGACACCTAAACAGATCGCAGCGATACAAAAAGGGGAAATTTGGTTCCGGATCGGCGAAAATTTTGAGCATCGCCTTCTCCCACTCATGGCCCATGCTGCTGTGGTGGACCAAAGAGAGGGACTAGATCTGATTGAAACAAATTGCGGGTGTTGTTTGCTCGATGCACATGATCCTCATATTTGGCTCAGCCCCAAATTATTAAAAAAACAAGCCACTCAAATTGCCGATATTTTAGGTAAAAACGACCCAGATCATCATTTTTTATTTTCAAATAACTTGAGGCAACTAATCGGAGAGCTCGATCTTTTAGATCAAGAGTGTCAAGCGCTTCTTTTTTCTCCTCAACCAAGGCTCATTTTGGTCTCCACCCTGCATTTGGGTACCTATGCCGCGACTATGGGCTTGAACAGCTTTCCATTGAGATGGAAGGGCGAGAACCCACTCCACGCTATCTTTTAGAGCTCATCGAAAAGGCGCGACACCACCAAGTCAAGTCGGTGTTTCTTCAACGGCAACACAATCCAAAGGGGGGAATAAGAATAGCAGATGAGCTCGGCATCCCAACTTATTATATCGATCCTTATGCTGAGAATGTTATCGAAAACATCCACACGATTGCTACTCTTTTTGCCAAGAACCTATCCCACAAGTAAAGGATGGAACCAAATACCTACGCCATTGAAGTCAAAAATTTGAGCTTTTCCTACGATGCTCTCTCTGTATTAGAAAATATTTCTTTTTCAGTGAAGCATGGGGAATTCATAGGTGTGCTTGGACCCGATGGTGGCTTAAAACGACGTCTTCTCTCTTGTTTCTCGGCTTTTTAAAGCCAACTCAAGGGGAGATCCTCATTTTTGATCTACCTCCTCAAGCAGCACGCCGCCATATTGGCTGGGTACCACAAAATTTCCATTACGATCGCCATTTTCCCATTTCAGTAGAGGAGGTTGTCCTCGGAGGAAGATTGAGCTTTCTCCCATGGTATGGTCAATTCTATGAAAAGGATCGACACATTGCTCAACAGGCTTTAGAGAAAGTCAAAATGAAGCCCTATCTGCATGCTCCCTTTGCAACCCTTTCTGGAGGGCAGGCACAACGTGTTTTAATTGCACGTGCACTCTCTGGCTTCCCTTCTCTTTTATTACTTGATGAGCCAACTGCTGGTGTTGACTATGCAGCACAGGCAGAGATTTATAAACTCCTGGCCGCTCTCAAAGGGGAGATCACTATTATCATGGTCACACACGATCTCAATAGCGCTGTTAATCATGTGGACCACTTATTTTGTGTACAAAAAAACTTAGTACCCATGTCGCCAAGGAAGGTCTGTGAACATTTTGCGCTGGGCCTTTATCATTCACCAATTAGGGAAAAGGAATGAGCTTTATCGAAGCGCTTTTAAGTTCTCCTCTTTTACAGATGGCTGTTTTAGCTGCCTGTGGAGCCTCTGTCGCAAGCGGCATTATCGGATCATATGTAGTTGTTAAAAGAATCGTCTCTATCAGCGGCAGTATTGCTCATTCAGTGTTAAGCGGCCTTGGCGCGGCACTGTGGTTCCAAAGAGTCCATGGGTGGGAATGGATGCTTCCCATCTACGGTGCATTTGTATCAGGAGTGATCTCAGCATTGATCATTGGCTGGGTCCACCTTTATTACAGGGAGAGGGAGGACGCAATTATTGCGATGATTTGGTCCGTAGGAATGGCTTTAGGGGTTATTTTTGTTTCTCAAATCCCCGGTTTAACGTGGAACTCATGAATTTTTTGCTGGGGAATGTATTGTGGGTTAGCGCTTGGGATTTGTGGGTACTTGCTCTTTTGGATCTTTTCATTATTGTGATGGTGATCATTTTCCATAACCGGTTCCTAGCTCTCTGTTTTGATGAAAGGCAGGCTCAACTGCAGGGAATAGCAGTAGGTCCCCTTTATTTGCTCCTCATCCTTATCGCCCTTTCCGTCGTCTTGTTGATTTATGTAGTGGGTATTATTTTGGTATTGAGCATGTTAGCACTTCCTGCCTCCATTGCAGGAAGCTTTACTTACCGGCTTTCCCGGATGATGTTCATCGCCGTGGTTCTGAACATCTTGTTTTCCCTGGGTGGGATGGCAATTGCCTATCGGCTCGACTGGCCTGCTGGCGCCACTATCGCCCTCTTTTCGGGAGTGATCTATTTATTGAGTTTGCGCTTTAAGAAGCCGGTACTGCCGTAAGACCCTGACCGGTCAAGGCTGATATTTCAAAGATAGCAATATTGGGATGCATCGCACGAAAATTGAAAACAACTTGTTCTGCTCCTTCGAGATCGGCCTTGTTTAAAAGGACAGCATACGGTTTTTTTAACAGTGAGGGATTGTAGAGGGCGATCTCTTTTTGGAGGATCGCAAAATCTTCTATGGGATCTCTACCTTCAAATCCGGAAGCATCGAGGACAAATAAAAGAAGTTGCGTTCTTTCAATGTGACGCAAAAATCAAGACCAAGCCCCCTGGTTTTATGGGCTCCTTGGATAATGCCTTGGAATATCGGCAATGAGAATACGCCCCCCTTCCTGATCGATAGCGTATCCCAAATTAGGTTTTAAAGTGGTGAAAGGATAGGGTGCAATTTTGACATCGACCTCCGCCGTGCTAGAAAGAAAGGTGGACTTGCCTGCATTGGGAAAACCGACCAACCCGACGTCAGCAATAAGCTTTAATTCAAACTCTAAAGCTATACTTATACCTGGTTTTCCGGGAGTGCAATAATTGGGGGCTCTGTTTGTGGGCGTTTTAAATCGGGAGTTCCCCTTCCCGCCTCTACCCCCTGTGCAAATTGAAATCCGCTGCTCAGCCTCGGTCACGTCGTAGAGTATTTCTCCGGTCTCTGTATCTTTAATCAACGTACCGCAAGGAATTTTTACGACGAGATCGGTGCCATTTTTCCCTTTTCTATTATTGGCTCCCCCTTGCCTCCCATTCTCCGCCTTCAAAATGCGTCGGTTGCGATAGGCCTCTAGGGATAATAACACCTGTGGGTCAGACTCAATGATAATCGACCCCCCACAGCCTCCATCTCCTCCAAATGGCCCTCCTTTGGGGATATACTTTTCCCGCCTCCAAGCCACTACGCCATCACCCCCCTTTCCAGCATGCAATTCTATGGTGACGCGATCCGTAAACATGGTAGTGACAGGTTAGATGGGTTGAACCGAAACGTAGGTTTTATCTGCTTTCCTGTATGAAACAACCCCATCGATGAGAGAAAAAAGGGTATCATCATTCCCTCGGCATACATTTTGAGAGGGATGCCACTTGGTTCCTCGTTGCCGTACAAGAATACTTCCAGCTTTTACGAGCTGCCCACCTGCTGCTTTCACTCCGAGCCGCTTGCTATGGGAATCTCTCCCATTCCGTGTCAGTCCCGCCCCTTTCTTATGTGCCATTGTTACACCTCAGTAATTTTCACACGTGTATAGTCTTGCCGATGCCCCACTTTGCGCCGTGTGCTTCGTTTCCGTTTTTTATATTTATAAGCAATCACTTTAGGTCCACGCACATGATCGATGATCTCTGCGAGAACTCGTTGCGTTCTGCACCAACGGAGCGCCTACTTTGGCACCCTTATCATTGCGGAGAAAGAGAATTTCCTTGAATTCCACTTTGCTCCCCTTCTCCCCATCAACAAGCTCAATGTCGATCAGATCACCGGGAGTGACTTGATATTGTTTGCCGCCTGTTTTAATAATTGCATAGTTACTCATTTCTGTTTCCAAAATAGAAATTAATTGGTCTGCAAATATAGCCAACAGTTCGATAGACGTCAATGAAAACTTCTGGTATACTGACTATAAAGGAATTACTAGTGAAGAAAATAGTTGTCAAGGTAGGCTCCAGCTCATTGACAAATGGGACCAAAAATCTATGCCGTCGGCAGATGGTGGAGCTTGTCCGTCAATTTTGCCACCTCCACAATGAGGGCTTTGAAGTGGTGGTCGTCTCCTCGGGCGCTGTGGCAGCTGGGGAGAGAGGCTCTCCCTGTTGATGCAGCAAACATGGGTCTCCCCACCAAGCAAATGATGGCCTCGATCGGGCAAGTTGGTTTGATGAGAGACCCGGAGCGAGCTTTTTGATATTTATGGAGTCAAAATAGGGCAAATTCTGCTCGACAGGGGACGATATTTCCGATGAAAAGAGAGCTGAAAATGCAAAAAATACTTTCAACGCACTATTAGCTCACCGGATTATTCCCATCGTCAACGAAAACGACACCATAGCAACCGATGAGATCCGTGTCGGTGATAACGATACCCTTTCGGCTCTTGTTGCCCGCCTTGAGGGCGCCCATCGACTCATCTTGTTAACGGATCAGGAGGGTCTCTACACCGCAGATCCTCGATGCCACGCTGAGGCCAAACTCATTGAATCGATCGAACATATCGATGAACAGATCATTTCCTGCGCGGCAGAGAGTTCCAATCCTCATGGGATCGCCGTAGGAGGAATGGTAACAAAAATTGCAGCTGCACGTATTGCTACGGAAACTGGCACTACAGTGACAATTGCTTCCGCTAAAGAACCTAATGTCCTCATCGATTTGATTGCAGGAAAAAAAATAGGAACTACTTTTTTAGTTAAATAGACCATGAAAATAGCACAATCGCTTCTAGAAATGGCCCAGAAGGGTAAGGAAGCTGCGCGGCAACTCCGCATGGCAACCACCGAAGCGAAAAATCGTGCACTGCTTGCCATTGCAGAGGAACTTGAGGCAAGAGAGGGAAGTATCTTAGCAGCCAATGAAGCCGATCTGCTGGCTGCGTCTGATTTAGCAGAGGCGATGCGAGACCGCCTTTCGCTACAAGGGAGATTGCACGGGATTATTGCCGATGTGAGAAACGTTGTGCAACTTCCAGATCCAGTAGGTGAAATTTTTGAAAGCCGTGTGCTACCTAACGGGTTAAAGATTTGCAAAAAGCGGGTGCCGATCGGCATGCTGGGCGTGATTTATGAAGCAAGGCCCAATGTCACTGTCGATATCGCATCTCTTGCTCTTAAAACGGGTAATTGCGCCATTCTCCGAGGGGGAAAAGAGACATTGCGCACCAACTTAGCTCTTATGGATGCCGTTCAACAAGGAGTCAGCAGAGCAGGTTTGCCAATCGCTGCGCTCCAACTCATTAAAACTCCCCATCGCTCTCAGGTGAAACAATTGGTGAAGCTAGATGCGTATATCGATATGATTATTCCTCGAGGAGGTGCAGGTCTACATCAATTTTGCCGTCAGGAGAGTACAATCCCAGTCATTACAGGAGGGATCGGAATCTGCCACCTTTTTGTTGATGAGAAAGCCGATTTGACAAAATCGATCCCCGTCATTGTCAACGCCAAAACCCAAAGACCCTCCGTTTGTAATGCACTTGACACGCTCCTGATCCACCGCAAGGTAGCCTCCCACTTTCTCCCCAAAATGATCGATGCTTTAAAACCCTATGGGGTCACTTTTTACCTCGACACCAGCAGTTGGGACATCCTTAAACCGAGTGAGGATCGTTATCATCTCGCAACAGAAAAAGCATGGGAGACCGAGTGGCTGAATCTCACATTGGGGATTAAAATTGTCAGTTCCATGGAGGAGGCGATCGCCCACATTCAGCGCTACAGCACCAATCACAGCGACGGCATTTTGACTGATTCGGCTGAAAATGCCGCTTATTTTACTGAGGCAATCGATTCAAGCGCTGTTTACGTCAATGCGTCGACCCGATTTACAGATGGGGGAGAGTTTGGTTTGGGCGCTGAGGTGGCCGTTAGCACGCAAAAGCTCCACGCGCGCGGCCCAATGGGACTGAGGGAATTAACGACCTACAAATGGATAGCAACAGGTAATTATCACATACGGAAATGAGCAAGATTTATGAAAATCAGAATCATAGGATGCGGGACAATGGGAAGTGCCATTGCCCAAACATTAAAAGAGGCGGGGCAGGAGATCTCCCTTTACGATAAGCAAGTGGAGAAGGCGGAGTCCCTTTCACATGCCATCGAAGTCCCCTTCTCAAAGACTCCATTAGAAGATCTCGACCAGGGAGACGCACTCCTGTTGGCGGTCAAGCCTCAAGATTTCGATGCTGTCGCCGCAGAGTTGAAAATTTTTGAACAGGGAGTGATTGTCAGTATCCTCACCGGAATCTCCCTTGCCCGCCTCAAAGAGACATTTTCTAGAAACATCGTTGTCAGAATGATGCCAAATTTGGCCGTTCGGTACGGTGACGGGGTCGTAGCGATTGCAGAAGACCCTCTTCTACAACCCTACAAAGTGAAAATTGAAGAGATCTTTTCTCCATTAGGCCTTGTCCGCTGGATTGCCGAAACCCATTTTGATGGAATCACAGCCCTTACCGGTTCAGGCCCTGCCTTTGTTTTCCTTTTTGTGGAAGCAATGGTCGATGCCGCAATCTCGCTCGGCTTTTCAGCCGAAGTTGGGTACGATCTGGTCAAACAAATGATTGGAGGGGCGCTCACTATGCTCTATGAGTCACCCGAGTCACCTGCAGAATTGCGCTGGAAGGTCTCCTCTCCCAGCGGCACCACCATTGCCGGTATTCGTGCCCTAGAAAAATATGGTGCCCGTAACGCTATTATCGAGGCATTTTCCGCCGCTTATGCCCGCGCCTACGAGCTTGGCCACCCCAAATGAAAACGCCTACCTTATTCAATCTCTATGACTGATCCAGTCCCAATTTGATAAAAATCGCTCCGGTAAGCCTCTTCAAAGAGTCCGATGATTTTGTCACCGGAACAGTGGCAAGGAGCTACCTTTTTTACACTCAGAGATTGAAATTGATTGACGATCTCACGATTCAATGAGTCGCTCTTACGAAACAAATGAAATCCCCCAATCACACAATAAATTGGCTTCTCGAACCTCTTTTGCGCCTCTTCGAGGATGGTAACAATTCCAGGGTGAGCACACCCTGTAACGATAACCAACCCTTTTTCTATTTGAACAATCAAAATTTGTTCATAAAGGAAAAGACCCCCCTTCAACACCAAAGAAAACACACCCTCTCTGATTTCTAAACACCCCTCCACACTATGCACAGTTAAATCATTTGGTATTTTTCGCAACGAAAACCCTTTTGGAACATACACAGAGCAATTCTTCCCCAATTTCCCCAGAATTTCACGACAACCTGCAATATGATCTTGATGCCGATGAGAAAACATCACCTCCGTAATCTTCTCCAACCGCACCCCCATTTTTTCTAAATTCGAATAAAAAGCCTCTCGATCATTGCCCACATCAAAAAGGATTCTCCCCTCCTCAGCCTCAACCACCGCAGAGAACCCCCACCCCTCTCGAAACCCCTCCTCCGCTCTCCTATTATCACAAACAATTTTAATTCTAACTTGCTTCACAAAGTTTGTCCTACTTTTTGCCCAAATTGTACAGAGGAAATTTCATTTTTTCTAGAACGATTTGGCCCGTTTGAACCGGAGAGACTTGAAAATTTTGTCTTGTAACTTATCCCTAATATAGGGGATAATCGATTAGAGATATGGGAACGTTAAAACCGATTATCTGGATCGCATCCACTAAAAACGATCTTCTGGATTTACCCGCAGGGGTTCAAGATGAGGTTGGCCACGCACTCAAGCTCAAAAAGGTGGGAAAAGCGAAAAGGCAAAGCCACTTAAGGGATTCGGAGGCGCGGATGTTTTAGAGATTGTGGAAAATAACGAAGCTGGCACTTACAGAGCCGTTTATACAGTAAAATTTAAGGATGCCATAGCCATACTGCATGTTTTTCAAAAGAAATCAAAGCAGGGAATTGCCACTCCTCAATACGATGTTAATTTAATTAAAAATCGCTTGAAGATGGCAAAACAAAAGTATGAAGCCTGGGTTTTAAAGAGGACGGAAACATGAAAAAAAAACCGATTCGAAAAAAAAGAATTGAGGAGGAGACCGAGGCAGAAATAGGTTTTGGCAGTATCTACGCTCAGCTTAGATACAAAAACCATGAAGAAATGGAAACCAAGTCTAATCTTGTTGTAGAAATTGCTAAAGCCATTAAGAAAAAAAGAATCTCTCAAACTCAGGCAGCCAAAGTAATCGGTATCTCCCAACCCAAGCTATCAGAGCTTTTAAGCGGTCGTTTTAGAGGCTATTCAGTGGAACGTCTAATGCATTTCCTTAATGAGCTTGGTCAAGACATTGATATCATCGTTAAATCTAAACCACGCACTCGAAGAGCTCGTATAAATGTCTTTCCCTCTGTAATTTCCCATCGCAAAAAGAGTTCGGACTGCAGATTGAATAATCATTGATGATCGTATTGATACGAAATATCCACAGAGGCCTAGCTAGCCGGGAGTACGGAAAGCCAATATTTTGGTTTCACATTTTGAGCCAGACAGGCTTCGAACCACGAATCACTATCTTAGGTGATCTTAAGTCGCGATTATGACACTATTCCGCACGATGCCGACTAATGCAATGGGTGATTAAAAGATTTAACATATCGGATCAAAAGTCCTCCCAACACTGAAAAATTAATGCGCGAAGTAGGTATCTCTTCAAATATTAAACTTTTTCCTATCAAACTATCTAATGCTGCGTTTTTTTCTGAGCTAGAAGAATAAACTTCCTTACGCATTTTCCCGTTATATTTTCCTTGATGCATTTCATATAGCAATTCAAGTTCTAAATGGCTAAGGTCTGCAATTATTCTAACAAATGCCTCTTTGAGTTCTTCACTATAATTTGTAATTCGAGCAGTTGACATTTCATTCGCAAGAATTGTTGCAAAAGTTCAATTTTTTCCTTTGATCTAGTTTGCAACATTTTTTTAAATGTTAACGCGAACAAATCATAAAATTCTTCTGTAGAAGATATTTCTAGTTTTTTCTTGTATGGTCTCTAACGCCTTTTTGAACCTCTGATATTCAATTGCTTTTAGGCCACTTGAAAATATTTGTGCAAGGGGTAGAGATAAACAAGCATCTACCACTTGAATTAAAAAATTTTTAGATACGCCTGAGGCAAATGCATTAACTTTTTCACGAAAATTTAGTTCATTGTCCTCCATGCTCAAATATCAAGCAAAATGTTTGCCATTTCCTTCCAAGTTAAAAAAGTTCATGGGGTAGCTTTAGATAGAATTTTTGTAGGCCCTAAGGTATCGCTCCTCCCGACCAAAGGGAGGACCCCCCGATAGCGGGAGCGAACGAAGTGAGCTGCGGAGCGCTTTCCTAAACAACGCTAGGCATAGGTGATCCTGCTCGGGTCAGCCCCTATTGCATGTGTAAGAAAATCTAATACTGATTCGCCCTGGCGTGCAGCGTTTCTAGACAACTATGTAATATCTCTCTTCATTTTTTACCGTAGAGTGATCTGCTCCCAAAACTTAGCTTACGCGCTATAATTAGATTTCTAAGAGCTTCTACTAAAAAGCGCTCCGCTCTCCCTTTGGTCGGGCGGATCGATATCTTCGAACCTCACAAAAATTCTACCCTAAAGCTACTCAATTTTTTTAACTTCAAAATCTTTATATTCACATGCCAAATAGGATCCACTTGGAGATGAACAGTTGCAAAGCGTCCTAAGAATCCGATTACCTTTCTTTTTCCTTGCGCGGCAACTCCGGCAATATTCAGGCATTTTAAAGCGGCCAAAAAGTTGCATTCTCTCTTAGTTTTGAATGATGAACAATAACTTTTTCCTTGTAATTTATCCCTAATTTAGAGGATACTCAGTTGGACGTTTAATGCATTTCCTTAATGAGCTGGGCCAAGATATGGATATCATTGTCAAATCTAAGCCACGTAATCGCAGAGCTCGTGTGAATGTTTATCCCTCAATAAACTCCCGCTGCAATCATGGAGTCAGAGCGTAGAGAGCCACTATATTAAAAGTGGCTTATGTTGATTTATTTCGTCTTTGGAAGATTAATCTCTTACATTTACAATAAGACCAGTTTTTTTGCTCTTTAAAGAGAATTTAATATTGAGAAAATATGCTTATAGAATTTATTTGGAAATTTGTAAGGAGACAGCGCTGGTTATTTGCTTGCTCATTGCTACTTTCCTTGATCTGGACGTTCGATATATTATTTTGGCCCTATTATCTTAGGAAGATTGTCGATGTTCTAATTATTTACGACAAAGAGCGTTCATCTGCCTGGCCACTTTTAAAAGTTCTATTACTGTGGGGCGCAGGTGCTATGCTTTTTATAGAGTTTTGCTTTCGTTTAAGGGATTTTCTGAAAGCCCACGCCTATCCCAAACTGGAAGCCGCTATTCGCATGACCATGTTCAATCATGTTCAGAGGCATTCTCCAAAATACTTCAATGAGCATTTTTCAGGGAGTCTGGCCAACAAAATTGGGGATATGGTCTCAACCACAAGCGCCATGCTGCGAGATATTGTGACGTATTTTATTCCTGGTTGTCTCCTTTGCCTGATGACAATCTTTATATTCTCAAAGATAAATATTTCTTTTGCTCTGATTATGGGAATTTGGATTGTAGTGCATTTCACCCTTTGCTGGATTTTCACTTTAAAATGTAAAAATTATTCTTATCTCCATGGAGAATCCCGAAGCACTCTTGTCGGCAAAGTTGTCGATAGTCTAACTAATAATTTTGTTGTGAATCTTTTTTTCCGCTTCCGTTTTGAAAAAGATCACATCATCCAGTATCAAATGAAAGAACAGCAAGCAAACCGTAGGGCACAAGTCTATAGTGTAAAAATGTTTACAGCCCTATCTGCTGCCTTCGTTTTAGAATTTTCTTCCCTTACTGGGTTCATGATTTTTTATTGGATGAACGGCAAAATTTCCACGGGAGAAGTCGTTCAACTTTTTTATACATTATGGAATTTAAGCATAGCTGTTTGGATTGTTGCAGAGAGGGCCCCCCAGTTTTTTCAATCATTTGGCATTGCAAAACAAGCCCTCTCCATCATGCAAGATCCTCAAGATATTTTTGATCCACCTAATGCTATGGAGCTCTCTATCAAACAGGGTGAGATTGTCTTCGACAACGTCTCCTTTTGTTACGGGGAGAAAAAGATTTTTCAGAATAAAAATTTGCTCATTGCAGCTGGCGAAAAGGTAGGACTTGTCGGTTACTCAGGCGCAGGGAAATCAACGTTTGTCAATTTGATACTACGCTTTTTCCCTCTTGAGAATGGAAAAATCTTAATAGATGGTCAAGATATTGCTACCGTCACTTTACAATCACTTCGAAAAACGATATCCCTTATTCCACAAGATCCAATTCTATTTCATCGTTCTCTTGAGGATAATATCCGTTATGGACACATAGAAGCCTCCCAACAAGAGATTCTCAATGCCGCAAAACTAGCACATTGCGATGAGTTCATTAAAAATTGCTCTCAAGGTTATAGTTCTGTTGTCGGAGAACGTGGCTCAAAGCTGTCTGGCGGCGAAAGGCAAAGAATCGCTATAGCTCGCTCCATGCTTTCAAAGGCGCCTATTCTTATCCTCGATGAGGCTACCTCAGCTCTCGATTCTGTAACTGAAAAATTTATTCAAGAAAGCTTAGAAACATTGATGACAAATCGGACAACGATTGTAGTAGCACATCGGCTATCCACGCTTGCCAAAATGGATCGAATACTGGTCTTCGACAAAGGTAAAATTGTAGAGCAAGGGTCTCATGTCGAGCTTTTAAACAAAAACGGGCACTACGCTCATATGTGGCAAATGCAAGCTGGAGGTTTTCTCCCCAATCAACCAAATTCCAGCTAACAAACTAAGAATTTTTCTATATTATCTTGATTAAATGGAAGTTATGGAGAAGATCTTAGGGGGTTGGCCAGAACTGGAATCCTCTGAGTTCCATCAAAGTAAAGCGACAACTCCAGAGTTATTCCGGCATTTCAAAATCATCAAATCGTCATAGTTCAACTTAAAAAATAAGCAGATGCATACATCAGTTAATTTGGGATTTTATAGTGGTTAGGCAGATTTCTGCTTAACCGTGATAAGATGGAAAAGTCGTGACAAAATTACACGTCGTCTTGCTGAACTACCTCCCTATTTGACATCACCCTATTAAGAGCATCGCGCAACTCTTCTTCAGAATGCATTAATTCTCCCAATTGTCGTTGTTCTTCGAATTTAACATATTCGGTGAGTGCAAGCTCTTTAGCCATCTCAGCAGAAATTTTTCCAGCATGAGTTAAAAATTTTTCATCATTTAACTGAAGAAAGGCATCTAATTTGGTTTTCCAATCGGCCATATACATTACCTTACGCTGTCTAGCTTGCCGTTCAGCAAAATCCAAATATTGGCTAACAAGAAGTTCTAAATCTTTAATTTCTTCATGATGTAAATAATTTTTCGCAATTTCAACATCACCTTTAGCTAACTTTTTTCCTCTGCCAGCTCCATCCCAAGTTGTTAATCCCATATTAGGCAAGGAAGCATTGGCTCTTGCATGAATAATTTCAGCAGCAGTCAAACCTGTAACAGCGTACAGTAGCTTATTTTGTACAGTCTTAAAGAATTCTTGTGTCAGGGAATGTTTGAAATCATAATCGGCGCTTAAAGTGTAAATATCCCGAATTTTTTGATAGAATCTCTTCTCCGAAGCTCTGATCGCTCTAATGCGATCAAGCAATTCATCAAAATAATCCATTCTTCCAGGCTTACTTAAACGTTCATCATCCAGTGCAAAGCCTTTAACAATATATTCTTGTAAACGTTCAGTCGCCCATTGGCGGAATTGTATCCCTCTATGGGATCGCACGCGATAACCAACAGCTAAAATCATTTTTAAGTCATAAAAATCCACCTCGCGAAAAACCTGGCGAGTTCCCTCTGTTTGAACTATTCGATATTTTCGAATAGTTGCCTGTGGTTGAAGTTCTCCTTCTTTATAAATTTCCTTTATGTGGTAATTTATGGTGTTTACAGCGACTCCAAAAAGCTCAGCTAGCAGTTTTTGAGTCAACCATACCGATCCATCTTGAAGTCGAACCTCAATACGTTGGTGACCGTCTTCAGTTTGATAAAGTAGAATCTGACTTTGATTCATCGTGTGTTCGTTAGCTGACATATCTCTAGTCATGTATTTTTTTAAAATTTACAGGTTAACGCAGATTTCTGTTTAACCAAAAGATCATGTTTTTCCCTCCTTTAGGGTCTACAAACACAAAAATGTTGCAGGTCCCTTCTCTTGTGTATTAGTAATCTTCTCGACGCGGATGCCCAGGAGAGACTTTTATCGGGTCTAGAGCGTTTCCAATTAACTGATATGGATTCTCATCGAAACAAATTACAGGCCTTCGGTTATCATAAGCTTCTTCATCTAGGTCTAATAGATCTTCCAGGCGGCAAACATACTCTGGGTCTATACCTGGGAGGCATCAGCTTTTCGTTTGCCACGGTTTGATCTCGTCTTTTTAAGCCGAGGGAGCGGAAGCTAATACTTTGGCTTCCTTTCTGGCCAAAATTGGGGAACAATTTGGCCAGAACTGGAACCCTCTCAGCGTCGAAAACTACGTTTTCGTCCTTCGAGCCGGTTCGCGGCCCTGCCGGGCGTCTTCACTTCGATTCCAGACAGAAGCCAATACTTTGGCTTCCTTTCTGGCCAAAATTGGGGAACAATTTGGCCAGAACTGGAATCGAACCAGCGACACAAGGATTTTCAGTCCTCTGCTCTACCGACTGAGCTATCTGGCCAAAGAGCTACTAAAAATAGATGATGGGTCGCTTTTCACGCAATCAATAAGGAGAAAATTGTTTTCGGAAAGGATTAAGGAGAGATCTCGGCTGGTTGAGAGAGGAAAATCATATCTTTGACGATATTGACCGCTTCCTCCATCTGAAGGTCGTTGATGCCAAAAGAGATCTTGTCAATTGTAAGCTCTTTGTCTTGAAGAGTTTTAATAAAATTTTGAAAGTTGCGATTTTGAGTGACCCGCTTAACGCTATTATCGCGCAATGTGGGGATCAACTCTTCCCAGAGGCTCTCTTTGATCTGTAAAGTGGGTGTGTAGTACTTTTGAAACCATTTTCTTGCTAATGGATCGATATCTTCTAGGGTATCTTGATAGGCGCTGGGGACCCAATCAGCAGGAAGGGGATATTCTAAAAAGCTTTCCCCCATCTCTTCATAGTTTAAATCGGAAGGGACAAAGATATCAGACTTTACCCATCGATCTGAGTCGACTTCCCGAAACCGAATAGTAACGTCCAATCGTTACCTTAAAAAAAGAATTGGAGCCATCGCTTGTGACTGTTTGGTGTTAAATTGTTCCCTTACCATATGTTTGTTCATCACCTACGATCACAGCAACGCCGTAATCTTTAAGCGTTTGCGCTACAATTTCCGTGGCAGAGGCAGAACCTCGAGAGATTAAAATCACCAAGGGGCCATCGTAGTATCTTTTCCCATCGACTGCCCGATAGTATTTCATCGTGCCATCCGCATACTTCGAAATCACAACGACGCCGTTGGAAATAAAAAGGCCACTCACTTTGACTGACTGCGTCAAAAACCCTCCGCTATTGTCTCGCATATCGAGGATCAGTCCATACAAAGGCCCCTCCATACGGAGTTCATCGATAGCATTTTTAATATCTGTCTCACTACTGACCCCATCATCTCCTTCATAGAAAGAGTGGAGGGTGATTTTGCCAATAATCCCATCTCCATAGGGTTCTGCAGAAATATCGACCCTTTTGTCGGCTAAATTCATTTTGGCGCGGGTCAATTCCACACGGGCAAAATCGGGACGAACACCACCCGCACTCCGTTGCAGGCCAAGCACCAGGTTTGTCCCTTCTTTTCCTTTCATCATCTCCATGACACGATGAAAAGAGAAATCAGAGATCGATCGCCCATCGACTTCGACGATCACATCCCCTTTAATAATCTTTCCACATTTCTCCGCAGGGCCACCGGGAATCATCTCTTGAATGATCACCCCTTCAATTCCTTCCCTCAAAACCACACCAATTCCACACATCCCTTTCTCAAGCTGCACTTTCATTGCATACGCCTCATCAGGGCTGTAGTAGGCTGTATGGGCATCCAAACTTTGAGCCAACGCCTTTAATGTCCTAAGGATCACGAAATGTTCTTGTTCAGAGGGTGCCATGGCATGATTTTGATCATCGCGTCCTAGATATTCGTTTTCCATCGAGCTCAGCTGCTTTTCACATAGAGCTACAATCTTTCCCTCTTTACCAGAAGCATGTTCCCTTTTAAATTCCTTCAGATGTAAAGAGAGAAACTCTAGAAAGCGACGGTAATGCCGTTCTTTGAGCTCAGCTACGTTAGCTGCCGGCTTTTCATTCTCTGCAGCCACTTTATCAAAGACGATTTTCCTCGCCTCTTCAACTAACTTCTGAGGATTTTGTTCCCAAGCGTGCCGCCACGCTCTTGCTCTGATAATGCTATCTTGAATCTGCTGATTGAGTCCAAAATAGATCGAAAATTGATCGCTATTATATTCATTTAAGGCTTTCCGCAGGTTTTGTTCTGTAGGATGAAGGTAAGGGAAAGTCTCTTCTTGCAATAAGTAGGAGTAAGTGGGATCAAAATTTTTAAGATAAATTTTAAGAGAGCGCTCTATAATGAGGGCGTTCATCTCCTTTTTATCGATATGATATTCGAAGAGTTGATTCATAACACCTTGAACATCACTACTTGCTAAATAGTTTGACTTGGCATCACAAGAAACGAAAAGGGTGACCGCAAGCGCAAAGAAAAGAAAAAAGGAGCGTACTTTCATTGCATTTTCACAGATCTATGGATTATCCTTTTTATTATCGGAAAAACTAAACAAAACTTTAGCAAATAATTTGTGCTCCCCCCTCTTTTTTCTTTAGATAACTTTGAAGGTCCCCTCGAACTCTTGCTTTGTCTCATTCAAAAAGAAGAGCTTGATATCTGCACTATTATGATAAAGCATTTGACGTTGCAAATGAGGGATGGATTAGAACAAATAAATATCGATGCCAGCAGCGAAATGTTGACATTAGCGGCGACCCTTCTGTTGTTGAAAAGCCAACGTCTTCTCCCTCAACAAACTCACGGAACTGAAGCCACAGAAACATTGAGGATTGAAACCATTCAGAATTTAATTGAATATAGCCGCATTAAAGAAGCAGCTCTGACGCTGAAGCTCAAAGAGGAGGAACAAAAATCATTTTTCCCCCGGGCTCCTACTTTGCTGAGGAGGGAAATGGGCTCCGGCCTAGAAGAAATTTCCCTGGAAACTCTTAAACAATTAATGTTAGGCGTTTTAGAACGTTCTCGCTCGGAACCTCAAAAAACCATCCATGCTGAAAAATGGGATGTAGCTGGTAAAATTTTATGGTTGCGGCACACTCTCAAAGAGCAGAAAAAAATGCTGTTTTTAAATCTCTTTTCGAGCGAGCGCGCGCGTGGGGAATTGATTGTCCTTTTCCTAGCTCTTCTCGAATTGATGAAACACCAAGAGTTAAAAGTGGTTAGGGAAAGCGATTTGGTATATATTGTTTTCAATGAGCTTGAACTTACTAGAGCCAAAACTGAGAATAGAGCTTGAACGGCAGGAGATCAAAAGAATAGTGGAAGCTCTTCTTTTTCCTCCAATACAGCGCTATCATTAAATAAGATTCGAGAGATTGTCAGCTCGAGCTATTCTATAAAAAGTCGGGAATTAGAACTCATCATAGAGCACCTAGCCGCTGAATACCGAAAAGAAAAAAGAGCATTTCGGATCGATAGAATTGCTGGCGGGTATCTTTTCGTACAGAGCCCGAGATGCGCGCCTATATCGAACAATTATACCAGGATCGGCGCGGGGAAAAATTAACTCAGGCAGCGACTGAAGTTCTTGCCATCATCGCTTACCGCGGCCCTGTGACACGACGAGAGATCGAAAAACTACGCGGCGTAGACTCCTCTGGGACAGTTTCTTCCCTCCTGGAACGGGGCTTAATTGAGGAAGCTGGACGTAAAGAAGCTCCTGGGCGCCCTGCTATATATAGCATCACCTCTCAATTCCTTCATCACTTCGGTCTCAGTGATAAAAGCGAACTTAATACCAATCCAGAAAAATAGGATCGGTATCAGCAACTCGCCGACAATTTTATGCGGTTAATTTTTTACCACAGAGCTTACAGAGCACACAGAGTTAATCGCTTGTGTGCAGTCGCGCCCAAACGATAGCGCTCTATGTTCTCTGGTTATAAAAAAAATTTACGAAAACTTATATCTAGCCTACTCGATGGAATCGACCGGCAGGAATTGCTGGATTGGTATTATCTCTTAATATGCTGTGCTTGATGAGTATACCATTGAAACTGCCACCGCTCTTTTTGGCAGTGGCGGATGGAGGAAAGGACGATAAAAATGAAACTACCTAATACCATCCCTACAGCTAAAAATCCAAGAACGCCGCCTCCTAAATAAGGAAAAAGACCCAAACCCGACATTGAGGTAGGGGAAAGCGTTCCCAAACCGTAGAGGGTAGAGGCTCCTGCGGTAAAAAAAAGGGCAAGAAACACGAGAACCAGAGCCGAGATCCATGCATCCCGCTCACCCACTTGAGCGGAGTCTAAATTATTTTTAATATCCGTCGCAGTGAGGATCGGGGGCTGCGACGACCATGGGCAAAAAAAATACGACATGGAGAAATCATAAATTAAAGGTAATTAAAGTTCAATCTTTTGAAACAGATGCTTTTTTCTTTTTCTCAAGGTCCTTAAGGAACGGAGTCTTTCTATAGGATTACGGACATAGCGATTCCGGACCTGATATGCCTCTTGGGCCACATGAAGAGGTTCGCTGGTGGAAAGAGAGAAACGATGCTCCCGAAAGCAGGCCAAGGGCGTTGCCACAGAGAGAGGTTGCACCTCAGAAGCTATCCGGAGCCATAGATCGTAATCCATGCAATAGCGCAAGTCGGTCCGATACCCCCCACTGCTTTCAAAAAGATTTTTGGCAATAAAGGTGGCGGGGTGGGAGATAAAATTATATTTTCTGAGCCTTTTATGGGAATAACGCTCATAGCGGGTGCTCCCCATTTTTTCCCCTTTCTCATCGATGAGATGGACCCTCCCATACATCCACAGGCATTGCGGATGAAGTGAAAGGAACCGATCCGCTGTTTGCAAGACTTTGGCATGGGCCAGCATGTCATCTGCATGCAAAAAAAGAAGAAATTCCCCCTTGGCATGAAGTGCGGCTCGATTCATAGCATCTGCAATTCCACTGTCTTTCCCAGAGAGAAGGGTGACGTGTTTAAAAGAGTGCACGATAGAGAGGGTGTCATCGTGACTGCCCCCATCCCAAACAATATGTTGAAAGTCGCTACCTTGCTGATCTGCCACCGATTGTAACGTTTCGCGCACATACCGCTCGGCGTTTAAGGTGATCGTAATAATTGTGAATCGGGGCATAGATTTTTTCGGCTTGGCAAGATATTGCCAAAAAAAGAAACTCCTATCAAGATGTTCATATGTTAGCATGGTTGCAACGTTTGCTCATTCCTCTATTTTTGCTTGCCCCATTATATGGAGAGGAGGGGTTTGTTCTTGGCTTAGGCTCTCCCTGTATCGACTACGTGATCCCTGTGCAAGAGGAAGATCTTACACGCTTATACATTCAAAAGAAAAAGTATCAGGAAATTGACAAAGGCCGCCTTGCCGAACTGATCGATCGATTTCAAGAAAAAATGATTTTTACAGGCGACTGCACCTCAAACACAATCAAGGGGCTAGCCGCCTTAGGCGTTCCCTGCGCCCTCACAGGGCGTGTGGGGAACGATTCGTTAGGAGAGCGGATCAAAAACGATTTCTCACAGCTCAAGGTATCCACCTTATTTTCTGCAGCCGAGATCACTAGCCAAGTTATCTGTTTGATCACTCCCGATGGAGAGAGGACCTTTTGCGCCTACGTCCAACCCGAGCATGAGATTACCGCTTCCGATCTCAAAAAGGAGCACTTCGCCGGTGCAAAATTAATCCATATGGAAGGGTACCTTTTACGCAATGGCAATTACGTGGAACGGGGGATGCAGTTCGCAAAAGAGGCGGGAGCTAAAATTTCAATTGATTTGGCAAATGCGCAGCTGATTGAGCCGTATCGGGAGCGGATTTAGCTTTGTTAGAAGAGTATGTAGATCTGTTATTTGTCAATGAAGCAGAGGCGTATGCATTGACCCATCTTCCCCCAAAAGCAGCAGCGATTTTTTGAAAAATTACTGCACAGTTGTTGTCGTCAAAATAGGTGAGGACGGGTGTTGGGTGGCTTCAGATAAGAACGTTTTTCAGACACCGGGATGCCCCACTAAGGTCGTCGATACCACCGGAGCAGGGATCTTTTTGCCAGCGCTTTTCTCTATGGTTATCTCAATAATTATTCCTTTAAAAAATTGCGCATACTTCGGAAATCTTGCTGGGAGCGCCGCCGTTGAAACTTTGGTGCCGAGCTTCCTACAAGCAAATGGGAAGAAATTAAGCAACTCCTCGCCAAACAGCAGAAACTGATTGCATTCAATCTTCCGCTTTTTTATATTTCCTCTTCTCTATTTTGGAAGCAAGCTCCCAAATCGAGTTGAATCATTGTGATTGTCTAATTTTTATTTAATTTTGAGGCACAAGCGACAAATGCCAACCATCAACCAGCTGATTCGGAAGGGTCGAGGAAAAAAGGCCCGGAGAAATAAATCGCCTGCACTGCAACGATGTCCGCAGCGGCGAGGTGTCTGTCTGTCAAGTCAAAACAAAGACACCTAAAAAACCAAACTCTGCCTTGCGTAAGGTAGCATGGGTCAGGCTCTCTAATGGGCATGAGATTATTGCCTACATTGGGGGAGAGGGGCATAATTTGCAGGAGCACAGTATCGTCCTCGTGCGTGGGGGACGCGTTAAGGATCTACCCGGTGTCCGTTATCACATTGTTCGCGGGACTTTAGACACTGCTGCAGTGAAAGATCGGAAACAGGGAAGATCTCTTTACGGGGCAAAGAAACCAAAGTAACGACCGTTGTTCGTTTTCCAAGAGATTTATTATTAGGAGTTAAGATTTAAAATATGTCTAGAAGACGCCGTGCTGAAAAGCGCAAAATCGAAGAGGACCCATTATATGGGAGCATGACTTTAGGAAAATTTATCAACAAGCTCATGATGGATGGGAAAAAATCGATTGCCCGTGGCATCGTCTATAAAGCCATTGAAGAGTTTGCGAAAAAGGTGAATTGCGAAAATCCTCTAGATGCCTTTGAGCAAGCCCTAGAAAATGCAAAACCCTCTCTAGAAGTTAAATCCCGCCGTATCGGTGGCGCTACTTATCAGGTTCCCGTCGAAATTCCACCTGAAAGACGCACTGCAATGGCTATGCGTTGGATTATTCTCAATGCGCGTGGCAAGGCGGGCCGATCAATGACCGACGGATTGATGATGGAGCTGGCAGATTGTTTTAATAATCAAGGGGCTACAATCAAGAAAAAAGATGATACGCACCGTATGGCCGAAGCCAATAAAGCATTTGCTCATTACAAATGGTAGGGAAAGGGGAATAAATAGGCATGCCTAGATCAGATCAGGATCGACTTGAACATGTAAGAAATATCGGCATCATGGCTCATATCGATGCCGGCAAAACCACCACTACGGAAAGGATCCTCTATTACGCAGGGCGCACACATAAAATCGGTGAGGTTCATGAAGGTGCAGCCACGATGGACTGGATGGAGCAAGAGCAGGAAAGAGGGATCACGATCACCTCTGCGGCGACGACAGTATACTGGGGAGGCTCCAAAATTAACATTATCGATACGCCAGGCCACGTCGATTTTACAATTGAAGTGGAGCGTTCTCTCCGTGTGCTCGATGGAGCTGTAGCTGTATTTGATGCGGTTTCCGGCGTGGAGCCTCAATCGGAAACGGTATGGCGACAGGCTGATAAGTACCTGGTCCCCCGTATTGCCTTTGTTAATAAAATGGACCGAGTCGGGGCCGATTTTTTTGCTGCTGTCCAATCGATGCGAGAGAAATTGGGCGCTAAAGCCCTTCCTGTTCAATGCCCCATAGGCGCTGAAGGGGAATTTGCCGGCATGGTCGATTTAGTCAACATGAAGGCGATCGTTTTCCATGATGAAACACTGGGAACTAAGTGGGATGAAAAAGAATACCTGCCGATCTCCAAGAACAATGCCACAAGATGCGCTCCGAACTTTTGGAAGAGTTAGCTACTATCGATGAGAGTAACGAAGTTTTCCTGACAAAAGTTCTTGAAGACCCCGACAGCTTGACACCTGAGGAGATCCATGCTGTGATCCGCAAGGGGGTCGTAGAAAATAAAATCAACCCTGTATTGTGTGGTTCTGCCTTTAAAAACAAGGGCGTGCAACAGCTTCTGGATGCCGTCGTCCATTGGATGCCCTCTCCTCTAGATCGGGGAGAAGTCAAAGGGGTAAACATGGATTCTGGGGAACCATTGACTATCCACCAAAAGATGAAGCTCCCCTAGCAGCGCTGGCCTTTAAAATCATGACCGACCCTTATGTGGGACGCCTAACCTTTGTGCGGGTCTATGCCGGGACATTGAGGAAAGGGACAAGTCTAATCAATACGACAAAAGATAAAAAAGAAAGGGTGTCGCGACTACTTCAGATGCATGCCAATGAAAGAACCGATAAGGATGAATTCTTTACCGGTGATATTGCTGCCTGCATTGGCCTTAAATCGACCACAACAGGGGATACCCTCTGTTCCGAAGGGAATGAGCTTCTTCTTGAGAAAATGGAATTCCCAGAACCTGTAATCGATATGGCCATTGAGCCGAAATCAAAGGCCGATCGTGAGAAGCTTGCCAATGCATTGAGTGCTCTCTCTGAAGAAGATCCTACATTTCGTGTCTCTTCCAACGAAGAGACGGGGCAGACGATCATCTCCGGCATGGGGGAACTTCATCTCGATATTTTGAGAGACCGAATGATACGGGAATTCAAAGTTGAAGCGAATGTCGGAAAGCCTCAAGTTTCTTATAAAGAAACGATTACAACCCCTAGCTCCATTGAGACAAAATATGTAAAACAGACAGGCGGTCGAGGACAATATGCCCACGTCAACCTAGAAATCCAGCCGAATGAAGCGGGGAAAGGGAATGAGGTTGTCAGTAAGATCGTCGGAGGGGTGATCCCGAAAGAATATATTCCTGCGATCATGAAAGGGATCGAAGAGGGTTTAGCGACGGGTGTTCTTGCCGGCTACGGCCTTGTCGATGTGAAGGTAGCCATCGTATACGGCTCCTACCATGAAGTCGATTCCAATGAGATGGCCTTTAAGATTTGCGGCTCGATGGCCGTTAAGGAGGCCTGCCGTAAAGCAAAACCTGTCATTCTTGAACCCATCATGCGCGTCGATGTGATCTCCCCCGAGGAGAGCTTAGGTGACGTTATCGGTGATTTGAATAAACGGAGAGGGAAAATTCTGGGACAAGAATCGCAGAAAGGTGGGATAGTCAAAGTCCACGCGGAGGTGCCACTCAGCGAAATGTTTGGTTATACAACCTCTTTGCGATCGCACAGCTCAGGCCGGGCAACATCCACAATGGAACCTGCTTATTTCGCTAAGGTTCCACAGAAAATTCAAGATGAAATTGTGAAGAAGTAGGTAAATATTATGTCAACCAAACAGCAAAAACAAAAAATCCGTATTCGGCTGAAAGGTTTTGACCAGCGTCAAATCGATCGATCTACCGCCGACATCGTTGAAACAGCAAAGAGGACAGGAGCACGTGTTGTAGGCCCTATCCCTCTACCCACCAAACGGGAAATCTACACTGTCTTGAGATCGCCCCACGTCGATCGAAAATCACGGGAGCAATTTGAAATCAGAACCCATAAAAGATTGATCGATATTTTAGACCCCACAGGCAAAACCATCGATGCGCTTAAAACTCTTTCACTTCCTGCTGGCGTCGATATTAAGATCAAAGCCGCTTAAACTCGATTTTCTTTGGCGACACCTTAAAGAACAGGCTCTAGGCAATTGCAAAACGAGCGGTCCCAGAAAAAAGGACCGGGATTGCGGTTTGTCGACCGTTCCAAGTGGCTGGCGACTATAAACGCCAATTTACTCTTTTGCTGATGGAGGGACGTGATTGCTAACCTGAGTTTTGGGTTGATCTTCCTCATAATCAGAGGGCTTTTTTGAGCGCAAATTGCGACTTTTTGCGCTGATCATAGCCGCAGGCGCTATTTTCAAGCAAAAAAGCGCGATTTGCGCCAAAAAAGGCCCTGAGGATGAGGAAGATCAATCCAACACTCAGATTACTAGTTGTGGAACAGAAAAAAACTTTTCTCGCAAAAATTAGAGAGCGGCACCGGCTAAACCCGGGATCTGACAAGGAGACTTACCACCTTGTGATCGATCTCAGGGGGTCCGATATTGAATATGCCGTGGGTGATTGCTTGGGTATTTATCCTGAAAATGACCCCCTTATTGTGCATCAACTCATTAAGGATTTACAGGTGAGCCCCCAATTGCCGGTTCTCAATCGATACGGCAACTTGTATCCTTTAAAAGAATTTTTGAAGCGTGCCAATTTATCTCGCTTGCCTGCCACTCTGCCCCAAGGAAATGAGGGTGTCACTCAGATCTGCAAAAAGCTTCCCCCACTTCTCCCTCGGTTTTATTCTATCGCTTCTTCTCAAAACGTTGTAGGACAGGAGGCTCATTTAACGGTCGGCGTGGTTGATGGGGTTTGTTCCCATTTTCTCTGTTATAGAGCTCCTATAGATGAAGCGATAATCCCTATTTTTCTTCACCGTTCCCCCCATTTTTCTCTTCCACCTGAATCGTTTGACAAACCATTGATTATGATTGGGCCTGGCACAGGCGTCGCCCCCTTTCGAGGATTCATCCAAGAACGCCTTTTGCAAAAGGTGATTTCGAGAAATTGGCTTTTTTTCGGTGAAAGGAAAAGGGAGCACGATTTTTACTATCAAAAAGAGTGGGAACACATGGTGGATCAAGGGGTGCTCAAACTCGATTGCGCCTTCTCTCGGGACCAGGAGCAAAAAATCTACGTTCAACATCGGATGGAGGCGCAGAGTCTCCTGATTTGGGAATGGCTGCAAGAGGGAGCCTATTTTTTTGTCTGTGGTGACGCGGCACAAATGGCCAAAGAGGTTGATAAAATGCTCCACGTGATCGCAGAGCTTGAGGGTCGACTCTCCCCAACTGATGCCAAAACCTATATCAAAGAATTAAAACACAAGAACCGCTATCAACGCGATGTTTATTGAATTCTCATATATTCAAAGAGATAAGCCCGGCCGATTTTTCGATGGGAGGTGCATGTGAGATGTTTAAGAGGCGGCTCCTGAAAAAGGGCATCTTCAATATAAAGAGTTCCCTCTGGTTTTAGGAGTTGCTGCTGATCAAGGCATTGAAGCAGTGGGGCACTAAAGCCAGCCTCGTAGGGAGGATCTGCATAAATGAGATCAAACCCAACTCCATTCTGACTCAAAAAAGAGAGGGCTTTAAAAATATCATATCCATACAGAGTCGTTTCCCCCTCGACTTGCAATGTCTGAATATTCTTTTTTATGGCTTGAATGGCCAGCCTGTTGCTTTCGACAAAGGTGACATGACTCGCTCCCCGGCTCAATGCTTCGAAACCTATAGCTCCAGATCCCGCAAAAAGATCAAGAAATGCGGCCCCTTCAATCTGATATTGGCAGATATTAAATAGTGTCTCTTGCGTCTGAGCAGTCGTCGGTCGCACACGACTCTCTTTAGGCACCATCAATGCTCGCCGTTTAAACTTCCCACCGATGATATAGAGCATATGAACCTATCAATCGACAAGGGGCGTGGGGAGATTCAGAGGAGTGAGGAGCTGCTTTGCTTTTTCTAGGTGGGAGAGATTTCCCTCTTCGAAATAATGCTCGTAGTACTCTTGCGCAGCCAGTTGCGTCCACCCCCTCTCAACTGAATAAGGATCGAGACGGGCGTGTTCGAAGGAAACCCTCTTTTTAATATCAAAGGGGCTATGGTAGTATTTCCCCTGAAGGTAAACGTAGAAATCTGAGAGTTTGTTAGTTGTGCCATAGATGACAAAGGGTTTGTTTTGATAGAGATCGGGGCATCCGTGCCCGCTTGGGTTGCAAAAGGAGATGGATTGATGGGTCATCTGTAATCGCTGTAACGACAATATCTTTGCCAATCGGTTGCTGAAGTGTTCTCATCAAATACCCAAGGCGCGCAGCAACATCGCGATGTTGGTGCGTATGGATTAAACTCCCTTTATTAAATGCACTAAGCAGCTCCAAGAGTGCCAGGTTGTTTCCTGTGCCAGAAGTGACGGTAATAGAGCCACCTTCCCTCTGCTTCTCGCAGTCCATCCTCCAATCGTCAAACGTTGCTTCTCTTGAGAGAGGTAGGTGTCACCATCAGAAAGGAGAATTGCAGTGTTAATTATTTTCAGCAACTTCGGCCGGAATAATTTTGCCGAGTGATGCATAGAGCTCTGTGGCAGCGAAAATGCCCCCATGCCCCTGATTCCTCAGAAACTCCTGCGCAGCCTTTATCCTTTCTGGCGACCACTCCACCGCATCTTCTTGAAAACGGAGAAGACGGTGGTCGAAGATAAGGATATTGAAACGGTCCTTCGGCTTAAGATAAGTAAGAGCCTCACATACAGCCTCTTTGTTGAGTATATAGCGGGTGCGGGGAATCGAGTTGGAGCGATCGATGAGGAAATAGCAATTCTGCCGCATTCTTTTAAATGTGATATCGGTGTGGGGAACTAGGGTGACTCTGAAAACGTAACCTGGGCGGAACTTCCTTGGCGCATAATCGACTTGAATATCGAAATATTCAGAACTGGCAAGCACCCCTTGCTCTTCGGGCAGCTGACTTCCATAACCAAAGTTGGATAGAGGTGGCAGTTTCCCCAGTGCCTGTGAGATTTTATCGATCAGCAATGGGGAGGAGTTTTTTTCCCCTTTATAAGCCTCTTTCCAATCACCCCCGGCCTGAGCAATCTGCGCACTCCCCCTCAAAGTCGAATTCGCTCTGTTCGATATGGGGGGGTAGCTCCTCAGGAAAGCAAGGCTCGATATTAGGGGCATATTCTCTTTTTAATTCATGAAGTGTTTCTTTGATCTCCACGGGACCTGTGGCTGAAAGTTGAAAGAGTGTGGCAAGTAGGGCACCTCTTTTTTGCCTCTCCTCCCAGGCTTGAAGCTCTCGTTGATAATCTGTTCGATTTGCAAAGTGGTAACCCTCAAGAAGATAACTGGAGCGTTGGAGTGCAAAAAGAGCCGCAACATGAGCAATGATACCGACAAACACTGCGACCCATAAAAGCTGAGTTTTATTCATATAGCTCCGCTATTGCCCGCGTTTGTAAATATTTTGAAACAGCGTATTTCCCTGCCGCAACGTTGTAAAAAGAGCCCAAGCAGCATGGGTCTTATTTTTACTGTCAATGCCAGGAGATACGTGGGCCTGGAGGAGGTAAATGCGAGCGTCGAGATAGCGCATATAGGCTTGATAGATAAGATCTTTTTCTGGGAATAACAGACGGCTGGCATGATAATCTTTGGAGCAGATATCGACTTGCTCGGTATAATTAGTTTTAATCTGATAAAATAGCTCTAACAGAGCTGCGGCTCTCTCTTGTTCCGGATATGTCGAGGCCTTTAATTCAGCAAAATCTAAGGCCGCCTCGAAATGGATCGGTTCTGTGGCCAAGTTTTTTTTCACACCAAGATCGTGAAGCTTTTTGAGATTTTTTTCAGGGGATTGAGAAAAGTCAAGGCGAGCCATTTCAAGGCGAGCCCTATAAGCAACTTCTAAGCGGCTATCATTTTCAAGCCTCTGATAGAGCTCTTTGGCCTCTTCTCCACGCTGCATGGTGGCAGCTATTGCAGCTAGTTTTAATTGCGCTTCTTTGGCGCTATCTTGATCGAGAGCAATCACTTTTTTTAAGAGTCATTTCCGCACCCTCCACTTGTTGGTTCTCCACATACAGGGCAGCCAAGAGGAGCGCTTCTTGATCGAGCCTCCGTAAATTACTCTCAGTTTCTAACAAGGTTTCTAAAATGGCAATGGCAGTCTGCACGTTATGCACAGAGAAATAGTGAGCGAGCCAAAGTCGATTTTCGAGCGAGATGGGATAGAGATCGAGGACCTCGTTCAAATGGAAAGCTGCCTGCCGCGTTGACTCGACTGCCTCCTCTTTTTGTGCCAGATCCCTGTACGCGTTGAATAAATGGAGATGGAGCCCCTTTTCGTGGGGATAAAGAGCCAATGCTTTTTCCCCATACTCAATAATCCGCTCTGGGGTTTCCTTCTCCTTAATACAGCACTGCGCCATCAAGAGAGGGTCTGCATCCAGCACTCCGTTCAAAATGATCATCGCTTCTGGGCTTCGATCCATTTTCAAATAGACTTTGGCCAAGAGGGTCTTCATCTCTTCCCTCTCTGCCCCATCAAAAATCTCTTCTTGCATTCCCCGCTCGATATCGGAAGCCAACTCTTTATAGACATCTTCCTCCATCAACCAGGCCCTACAAATGCGCACAGCTAGCTTCATCATCTCTACTCTTCTCTCCGAATGGGGAAAAGATTCGAGAAATGTAAGGAGGAGATGGTGTGCCGACTCAAATTGTTTCCGATTAATTAGAAGGGCAATTTTTTCTCCAACCGTCTTTTCGGCAATCGGTGTTAGCGGATATTGATTAATGATCTCATCGTAAAGTTGTAATGCGTCACTTTCCCGTTTCCCTCTTTGATAGGCCGCTGCCAAAATGTAGGTCCCATCGGGGATGATGTCGGGACAGCTGCGCTTTATATCCTTAAGATAGTGCTCACAGATTTCCCAATTTTCCATATGACCACCAGCATCGAGGAGAGTCAAAAGAGCCTGCTTTTCATGCTGCAACTGAAGCGTGCGGCCAATGCATTGTTCCAAGTCGCAGATCGCATCTTGCCATTTTTCGTTTTCATAATGAATCATACCTAAGTAAAAATAAGCAATCGGGAGACGGTCTGGCTCGAGAAAGGTTGTAAATAGATCTCGCTGCTGCGCTATTTTGCACCAATCTTGCCTAGATGCAAGTAACAATAACCACTGATAGGCGGCCTCCCCATTACAAATTTTCCCCGCCGCCGCTAGCTTTTAAAAAGAAGCTCTCCCTGCTCCGGATCAGCCCGGATAAGCCCCATGGCAGCATGAAGGAGAACCTCGGGGTCAATCTCCTCTTCAGCAAGTTCCAAATAAAGCGCCGCCCCTTGCTCCATACGTCCCATGATCCGATGCATTTCCGCCAAACCCAATTTGGCGTAGTGCTTGAACTGAGGGCTATTCAAAAGCTTTTCATAACGGCTACAGGCCTCGTTATAAAGAGAGTCAGGGTTTTCCTGATGATGGGTAGAATGGGCTCGATATAAAGCGGCTTCAGCACAATAAAACAGGGCTTCGTCACAAGAATCGTTTTCCCTCGTTTCCAAATAGAGTTGTTCGTAATTGCCGCTGAGATAAAGTGCGCGCCATTTTGATTTGGGTTTGCTCCATGAGCTCGGCATTTTGAATTTTGGCATAGTAGCTAATCGCCTCATCATAGGAGGCGTTTTTCCATTGCCATATCTCCCAATATTCCCCAAAAGCACTCTTGAAAATGGGTATCTGGACATTCTCTTAAGTAGTTTTCGATTTCAGCACGGGCAAAACAATATTTCCCCATCTCGCCAAAAACCAACAATGCGGCGCACGACTAAGGCCTCCTCTTCATTGTGTGGCTCAGGAAAAGGGAGTTGATTCCCATGGGCGGAATGAAAGAGGAAAAGGATGAGGAGCAAAAATAGACTTCTATTCCTCATAGGAGCCGTAGAATTTGATGAGGCTTTCCGCTTTTTTATAATTTGTCCGTTTAAGCATTTCATTGATGCGCAATCCTCTCGCATTAGAACCTTGCTGAAAGTAAAGCATGCCCAGCTTAAAAAGGGTATCTTTATCATGAGGACGCAGCTTGAGAACAGTCTCATACTCATTGATCTCCTCCTCTGGCATTTGGAGGTCGTGGTACGAGTAGGCTAACTGCACATGAACCCAAGGATCATCTGGAGCATAGTCGTTTAAAATCTTAAATTCCTCGATGGCACGTTGCGCGGTCGCTCGAAATTTGCTTTGCATCTCTTCAGCAAATCTCTCCTCGGGAATATACCTCTCCTCATCGTAATCATTATATTTGCGCGGATCTGCATAGAGACTGGAAAGGGTTACATAAGCATTGGCTAGCGAGGCATGGATTTCTAAATTAGTCGGTTCACATTTTACGACTTTAATATGCTCTTCCACAGCGGTTGTCAGTAAGATTTCTTTAACAAGATGGAGATCTTTCCAATGGCAAAAACAGCTGAACCGCTCCAGAGTTGGCGCCAGTGATTTCAAAAAAGAGGGAGGGCGGTAAAACGTATACTCCTTTTCTTGGAGGGAAGCTGCAAATTTGTGTGCCGCATGACCCAATGCGACATGGTGTTCGGCAATCCCCTCTTGGTAATGGATAATCTCCTTGCATTTATCAAAATACGCCTCACACAAAGCCATGAGCTGATCGGGCCTCTTTGCCTGGAAATACAGTTTTAAAACGAAATAAGAAAATAGGGTCATAAAAAAGATCGCCAGAGTGAATGCCAAAAGACTCGATTGGCTCAAAAAAGCAAAAAAGGCCAGAAAAGCAACTCCTTCGAAGCTAGCGATAAGAAAAAAAATGAGATTGAAATAGACATAGGAGCGGATCAGTGCATTCAAACGGTACAGAGCAGGTGACCAGAGGCGGGAGATCTGTTCATGATACTGCCTTTTATCGAAAAAATATTCTTGGGAAGCGCTGGGGGAAGGGGAGCTCATGGCAGCTAACTTTTTTGCCCTGGATATACCCTACAGCCCATTACAAAATCAAGAGCAAAATTCAAACTTTAAGAAGTTGTTTTGAAACCTCATTTCGAAGGTATAGCCGCTCTTTTCGGCAGCTTCTACATCGTCTCCTTCGACCATATCATCGTCCCTATATTGCCCTCTTTACATATCACCTATCTCTTCTGAAAGCAGGTATTAAAACAGCTCCTAGGGCGTGTTCGCAAACAATGGAAAGCGGGGTTTAGGCGAGGCGAGCTATGTAGGAGACAAAGGAGATCGCAAACGCAGCGTAAATAGGGATTTTGCGCATCCTCATCTCGTATAGCTTATGCAAAATATTGAAAATACAAAGAATAATGAGCCCTGGGCAGAGGATTTGGAGAATCGGAGAAAGCATATTAGCGATCCCCATAAAACCCAAGTTTGCCACAAGCATGGAGAGCCCCAGGGAAATCAAGAGCGCCCAGTTAAAACTTCTCTTACTACCCATAAAATCTTTGTGGATATATTCAGCGGAGATCACTGAAATCGGGATAGCTGTTGTCAAGCAGGCCATTGAAATGGCGATACAGGAAAAGAGGGCGCCCCAAGGGCCAAGTAAATGGAGGGCAATCACAGCTAAGCGCTCTTCCGGAGCATGCTCGGGCAAAACCGGGGTGTAATAAGAAGCCAAATAGGTCAACCCTACGTACATGGCAGCCAACAACCCCCCTGCAATCATGCAAGCTTTGATCATTTTCTTAAAGATTTGCCGTCGCGACCTTGTGTCAGAGATTTCATTTCCATCTGAAATAAAATAGGATAACACCAGAGGAGCAAAGATAAAGGAAGCAATCATATCTAATGTATTATAGCCCACGTTAAGACCATACAGGAAGGCCCCTTGACCACCTAATTCGACATGAACTGGAGCGGGAGGATTAATAAATCCAAGGGTCAAAATGCAGCCAAGTGCGATCAGGAGGAGGGGGCAGAGAATCAATCCCAAAATATCGATAATGCGTTGCTTTTTTACGGTAAACAAAAAGACTAAAAGAGCGGCCAGGGCACTGAAAATGGCTAAATTAATAAAGGAGGGCAAATACGGCTTCAGCGTTGCGTGGGCTAGAGTGATTAAGCGGGGAATGGAGCCAAAGGGCCCCAAGATGGCTTGAATGATAAAAACAAGAACGATTCCAGGAATCCGACCCGATTGCTTAAAAAAACTTCTATAATCACCCTCAAATAACATCATCGCCAGCAACCCAAGTAAGGGGAGGCTGACACCACTGATCAGAAGCCCGAACATGGCATAGATATTTTTATCCCCCGTGTGTCCACCTAAGATGAGAGGCCAGATCAAATCCCCCGCACCAAAAAACATGGAAAACAGGGCGAGCCCTGCTGCGATGACACCCGGGTTCTCTTTCTTTTCCATACTGCCTCTTTAAATTAAGGCCTGTAATTATATTGTACATTTGAAATTAAAATCAATGCAAGGAACAGCTTAGGGTACAACTATGTTGGCAAATCTATCTTTTAATCGACTACTACCATATACCCACACACAGAAACGATAAAAATGGTCGGTGCCCAGGCCCAACAGCAGCAATCCCGCCGATCGATTCCAACGAGTACGCTTGATAAAAGTTTTCGTAAACTTTTTTTATATCACAGAGAACACAGAGCGCACAGAGCCGGCCAAGCCCCCATACGCGGGCCCTGGCCGATCGCTATCTCTTGTGCGCGAACACACGCGCAAGCGATTAACTCTGTGCGCTCTGTGAGCTCTATGGTAAAAAAATAACCGCATAAAATTGTCGGCAGGATTGCTGGCCCAACAGCCTTAGAGTATTTTCAATTTAAATCTTTTCTGATATGTTTTGTAATCGGAGCATTTGCTGCGTTGGAGTAGAGAAAATGAAGGTGGGATTTATTGGGTTAGGGGCAATGGGTTTTCCCATGGCGCAGAATATACTGAAAGGTGGATTTCCTCTCGTTGTTTACAACAGGACGAAAGAGAAAGCGGCTCCATTGCTCGATCAGGGCGCCCAGTTTGCAGCAACCCCTGAGGAGCTCGCGGCTCAGTGTGGATTGATCGTCTCTATGGTAGCCGATGATGCGGCTTTGAAAGAGATTGTAGAGGGTCCTTCAGGTATTTTGCGGGCACAACAAAAGCCGCAGATCCACATTTCGATGAGCTCTGTATCCCCAAACACGACATCTACCTTGGCAAAGCGGCATGAAGGGAAAAAATTGCTTTCCTTGCAGCACCTGTTAGTGGACGCCCTGAGCGGGCCAAGGAGGGGTCTCTTTGGATCTTTTTAGCAGGAAAAAGTGATGCTAAACAAAGAGCCCTTGCCATCTTGGAAACTATGAGTATTGAAATTTTTGACCTAGGGGAAAAAAGTGAAGCAGCCTCCCTCTTTAAATTGTGTAGCAATTTTATGATTTTAGGGTTCTTGAGCTTTTTTCCGAAGCCGCGGCCTTGCTTGAAAAGGGAGGTATATCGAAGGAAAAAGCAACAGAGATTTGGGGCAACTCGTCTCTTTGATTGCCCCCTCTTCAAATCATATATTCCCCTTCTTGTGTCTCAGAATTTTGAAAAGGGGGGATTTGCTCTCCATTTAGGATTGAAAGATATGCGCCTATTGCAACAATGTGCCGACGCCGCTCAAGTTCCCCTCCCCTTCCTTTCTGAACTTCATGAAAAGCTACTGACCAGTATAAAATCGGGGGCGAAAAATTTGACTGGTCTGCCATCTCCCTCCTAACGCGGGAACAAGCCGGCCTGAAAGACCCTTAGCCGCTTGTTTTGACCTAAGCGCTATTGCCAAATCTAAAAACTTTACCAACCATCAAACCAATTCTTTGTGCAATAGGTATATACGCTACCTCAGTTGATATATCTGCATCTAAAGGTTGGATTTCTCGTCGGGCTTTCCATGCATAAGATCCGTGGTCGCGGTTCACTAACACCTGTCCGTATATACTGATTCCGACAATACCTACAGACACGACTTCCCAGGGTATAAAAATCTGTATGTGATTGCCACTACCCAACACTACAGCAAAAACAAAACTCGCGACTCCAAAAATGGAAGCCGCAAAAGAGAAACAGTCAAGTCTTCGCGCTACAGCATTAAAAGTCATTCTTATTCTCCTATTTTTAAACCTACCCTAAATCTTTATCTTCGCTGTTTACAACTGGATTAAAATATTTTCCAGCTGTTGCCTTTACTTTCTCCCACCCCCCTTTAAGGATGGGGATGTATTCCTCCTTTTCAGCGCTAATAACAAAATACTGTACCACTCCTCCACCAACAGCTAGTCCTGCTGACACCCCTCCTAATTGCAGAAAAAGAGGTAAGTCGATCACCGTAATCAAGTAGCGCAATCCAAAAATGCCAGCTCCAGCTACTCCAGAACCCAGGAGTCCGATGGAGCCCTTATCTACAAAGCCATGATCTACAGTAGAAATACTAGTACTCATACTAATCCTTTATAATTAAAAAACTTTATAGAAAATATTATACCAAACGAGTATTAATATATTATTAATCTTTTGAAAACTAGACGACTAAAAGGGAGAGGAATAGGCGGAGGCCAAAGAAAAATAGGACCGAGAGGATCGCTCCTGCTGGGACGGTGACCACCCAAGAAACGACAATATCGCGTATGGTATTTAAATTGATCGCCCCAATGCCGCGCGCAAAACCGACCCCGAGTACGGCTCCGACTAAGACATGGGTGGTTGAGATCGGTAGACCCAATTTCGAGGCTAAAACAATGGTTGTCGCTGCCCCAAAGCCTGCGGAAAAACCCCGAGAGGGGGTCAATTCGGTGATTTTTTTTCCGACCGTTTCAATCACACGCCACCCCCAGGTCGCTAAACCGGCGACAATGCCGACCCCACCGAGAAGGAGGAGCCAGGTGGGAACACTCTCTCCGATGATTGTTTTACCGGTTACGATATTGAAAATGGCTGCAAGGGGGCCAATGGCATTTGCCACATCGTTCGAACCGTGGGCAAATGCCATAAAGCACGCAATGATGATTTGAAGGTAAATAAAAATCTTCTCCACCACCATAAATTCGGAATACTGCTCCTCTTCGGGAACCTCCACTTCTTTTGAGATCTGATCGACTTCTATAAGAAGTTCATGCACTTTGGTTTGGAGCTTGCCAAAAGCTGCAGCTTCCACCCTTAGGAGATGTCTTTGTGCTTTTTTCAGGCCGATCTCGACCTGCACATTTTGGTTACGGACAGGCAGTTTTGGCTCTTTAATTCGTCGCACTAAAATATAGGCAATGCACCAAGTGACACTCCCCATAAACAAAGCGATGATGACCACTTCAAAAATATTGAGCTGAAGGTCGACGTTCGAGAGGCCATTGAATAAAATAATCAGCGTTAAAATGGTAAAGACGAGAGCAACGAGGTAAGGTGTTGTTTTTTTTGCCGCACTTACGGGGTTAACATCATAGAGAATCTTGCGCCGGATCAGGGTGAAGATACAGTATGCAAGCCCCCCTCCCAACAGTGGAGAGATCACCCAGCTCAATGCGATAGAGATCATCTCTTCCCAATGCACCCCATCGATCCCTCCAACGACAACTCCAAATCCCAAAACAGCTCCCACGATAGAGTGGGTTGTCGATACCGGCCAGCCAAAATAAGAGGCAATCTGCAGCCAAACGCCACAAGCAAGTAAGGAAGCCAACATCCCATAGACATAGATAGTCATATTATTGGAAAATATTTCTGTCTTGACGATCCCCGATTCCAAAGTTTCTGAAACGTTGCTGCCGAGGAGAAAGGCACCGCCAAATTCAAAAATAGCAGCGACTAGGACGGCTTGTCTGAGCGTGAGAGCGCCTGAGCCAACCGAAGTGCCAACAGCATTCGCTACATCGTTGGCTCCGATATTCCAAGCGACATAAAATCCAAAAAGAAGAGCTAAGATTAAAAGGATGAATGAGATTGTCATTTGATCTCGAGAGTCATCCTCACCCTATTTGCGAGTTTTTCAGATTCATCAGCAAGGGCAGCAAGTTCTTGAATCACCTTCATCCACAAATAAAACACAGGTGGCGTCATCTCGCTTTGGTTGAACATTTTCTTTAATAGCACTCTCTGCAAGAGGTCGGCTTCATGCTCGAGAAGAGCGATCTCCTCGACGATTTTCCGCACCTTCTCTGCCTCGATCCCACCAAAGGAACTTTCTAAGAGCTGCCCCATTTCTTTAATAATGTCGTACCCTTTTTCAAAGGTTTCCAAATTTTTTTTCAAAAAAGCATGGAACTCAGTTGAGAAATGGGGGAGAAGCTCAAGATTGCGAAACGTCAAAAGGACAGCCACATCTTCAGCGCAGTCGGCAATATTGTCTTGTAAAGCGAGAATTTCAAGCAAACTCGCCTTAGCTATGGGCATAAATAGCCCAGAGGGTAGGTTGTTGCGGATATCATTTTTAGTGAGATCGGCATCGTGCTCTAACTTAGAAATTTCTTTTGAAATGAGAGCCACCCGGTCGTAATCTTTTTTACTCAGCGCGTCGAACAAAGGGAGGAGCTTATGGACACAAGAGGCGACTCTGGCCATGTGGGTTTGCAATGGAGCAAATGGTGAGCGCCCAAAGAGGCGTGCGAGGGTCTGCATGATTTAAGAACTCTCTGAAATGAGCCATTTATGCTAAACAATTCTGGATTGTGAGCAGAAATGGTCTCAAACCTTTTTTTTGCCATGATAATAATAGATTAGCTTAGATATTGTAAAGGCGATGCAAAACCCACTCCTTAAACTCTCCCATCTCACAGTAAAACTCAAAATTGAGAGGAAAATTTTTCCCGTCATCGAAGATCTCTCATTAGAGTTAAAACAGGGGCAGACATTAGCGTTGGTCGGAGAGTCTGGTTGTGGTAAATCGATAACGGCTTTATCCATTCTCCGCCTCCTCCCCCAGCCCCCAGCACTTCCCCCCGAAGGAGAGATTTTCTATAACGGGATCAATCTCCTCACACTCAGTGAGAGAGCGATGAGAGAGATCCGGGGAAGGAGAATTGCCATTATTTTCCAAGATCCGATCTCAGCGCTCAATCCTGTTTATACGATCGGACAGCAGCTCTGCGAAGTCGCCACGACCCACCTTAATTTAGAGGGAGAAGGGGCCAATGCCATGGCTATAAAGGCGTTGGAGGAGGTCCACCTTCCTTCTCCTACAACTGTGATCGACCTCTACCCCCATCAACTCTCTGGAGGAATGCTCCAACGGGCCATGATCGCCATGGCGCTCATGTGCCGCCCCGATATTTTGATTGCTGATGAGCCAACGACTGCCCTCGACGTCACGATCCAAGCGCAGATTCTCGAATTGCTCAAAGAATTACAAGAGAAAAGGGGGATGGCAACGCTTCTCATCACCCATGATATGGGGTTAGTGGCTCAAAATGCAGATGATGTCGTTGTCATGTACGCAGGGAACCAGATCGAGCAGGGTTCTGTTCACGCCCTCTTTGAGGCTCCCGCGCACCCCTATACCCAAGCTCTCTTTTCCGCTAGACCCAACTCTCTGGCATCAAAACGGAAATTAGCCACAATTCCTGGCTTTGTCCCTCGGGTTGGTCACTTTCCCCCCAGGATGCCGTTTCCACCCCCGCTGCCGCTATACGATGAAGATGTGTAAAGAAGGGATAGTTCCCCCATTTCCGCTCAAAGAAACGGGTCATCTAGCAAAATGTTGGCTCTATGACAGAGATCTCGAATCAAAAATAGAAACTGATTATGAAGAAACTGCTAGAAGTGAGTAATTTAAAAAAATATTCCCCCATCAGGAAGGGGGTTTTTGCCGCCATGTGGGAGATGTCAAAGCGGTTGATGGGATCAGTTTCTACATCAAAGAGGGTGAGATCGTCGGCCTTGTTGGGGAATCAGGCTCTGGAAAAAGTACCGTCGGCCGCTGCGTCATCCGACTCATGGAGCCGACCGAAGGAGAGCTCTTTTCTTAGGTGAAAAGCTCCAAGATCTTCCCCGCCACAGATTGCGAAAATTGCGGCAGCAGATGCAGATGGTGTTCCAAGATCCGCTCGCCTCCCTCAACCCACGCAAAACCATTTTGGAAAATGTGGGTGAAGCGTTGCTTTTCCACAAGTTAGTCTCCACCCGTGAGGAGCAGATTAAAGAGGTTGTTGCTCTTTTAGAAAAAGTCGGCCTCTCTCCCCACGATCTTAAATCAATATCCCCATCAATTTTCTGGGGGGCAGCAGCAACGGATCTCTATTGCAAGGGCTTTGATTTTGAATCCAATCTGCGTGTGTGATGAAATCACTTCTGCTTTAGACCTTTCAGTCCAAGCCCAGGTTTTAATCTTCTGATGCAGCTCAAACAGAGTTTTAAATTAAGCTATCTTTTGATCTCCCACGATCTCTCTGTGATCCGCCACTTATGTGACCGGGTTTTGGTCATGCATCGGGGGATCATTGTTGAAGAAGGAAAAACTGAATCTCTCCTTCAACAACCAAGACATCCCTATACGCAAAAACTTCTCTACTCCATACCCCCTCGCATGCCTCCGGCCAGAAAAATGCACACGTAATTCCACAAAGTAGGTATCTATGCATGACAAGTCAATCATGTATACAAAATGGCTATTTTCTATACATGATGGATGTATCATAGATAGATTTCGCCTATTTTTAAATATGAGGCGATCCTGCTTCAGAACTTTCATTTATCAAGAGATGCATAAGAGCATCATTCATGTAATAATTGTTTTTCCATTTTTTATGTTTCGAAAGCAGACCAATTCGGACCAGCTCGTCTAAATATTTCGTTGCCGCAATGCGGAGACTCTTTTTATAGCTGCTCAGCGAATAGGGAGAGGAGACGATCGAGATCGTCAAGGCTATAGTATTGGATTCCGATTGTCCCACCATGTTTGTTCCGTTCAATGGTCACTTTTGTTCCTAAGCGATGTTGGAGCTTGCCCCCCGCATTCTCTTCGAGATGGAGGTCGGAACTCGGTTTAGAGTCTGTTTTCTTTATTGTGGCGCGATAACTTACGACTCTCCTTTTCTGTTTCTCTTACCGTGAGTTGTTTTTCAATGATTAACGCTCCCAATTGCTTACGCAACTCAACGTCGTCAATAGCAAGCAGGGCTTTAGCGTGCCCCATCGTGATGGCTCCACTGGAAATGGAATTTTTAATCGATTCAGGAAGGGTGAAGGCGGAGATAATTGGCGACCGTCGACCGTTTTTTGCCAACCTCTTCGGCGACTTTTTCTTGGGTCATACGAAAAACATCGACTAATTTTTTAAACGCATGGGCCATCTCAATCGGATCGAGATTCACCCTCTGAACATTTTCAATCAATGTTGCCTTAGCGGCCTCTTCATCACTCGATGGACGCACTAGGACTTTAATCGTTTTAAGACCCGCCCTCCCAGCAGCGCGCCATCTTCGCTCCCCAGCAATCAATTCATAATAGAGAATTTTTCCTCCCCCCTTCAATGGCGCGAACAACAGGTGGATGGATCAATCCCACAGCGCGGATCGATGCCGCCAATTCCTCTAACTCTATTTCTGAAAATATCCGCCTGGGTTGAAAGGGACTCACCCGGATGGCGTTCCACTCGACTTCACAAATGCTCTCTTCCACAAAAAGACCTCACCTATTTTACGCTTTAATGCCACCAAAATTGCCTCATCGCAGAGATTGTTGACGTGGTGCGGGTGATGACATATTTCTACTTTAGGACTCAACGGATGCCACTCTTCAGGACGGGTTTGACCGTAAAGAGCAACGACATCTTTCTCCAAAGCAGCCCCAATATGTGCGACACCACCATCGCCGACAAAAAAGAGATCTGCGCTCTCTAGAGTTACCATAAAGTCGTCAAAATTTCGAGGAAATGCACACGTTTCTCCATCTTCAGCTCAGAGGCCATCGCCATTGCCCTCCTCTCATCTTGTTTTTGTCCCACAATGAGAACGGAGAACGGAACTCTTTATAGAGGCGATTGAGGAGATGAGTGTAGCGGAGTGTTTCAAATCTGTTCGATTCCAGTGTTGATGTGGCCGAAAGAAGGAGAACCACACCTTTAGAAACAGGTTGGGGATAGAGCCCCTTGATGGCATCCGGAATGGTAGCTGTTGGATAATATTCTCTGGGAACTTCATTTAAATGGGGAGCAATTGTTCTTAAACACTTTAAAGCCTGATGAGCCTTTTGAGCTTCCCTTGGATTGTAAAAAATAGGGCGGTTGATCAATCGACCATGCCAGTTATCTTCTACATAAGCGATCCGTTCCTTGGCTTTAAGCCAATAGAGGAAACAATTATTTAATTTCATAGGGGAGGTTTTAGCTGAGATTGCCAAATCAAATTGTTTTTTATAGGGGGCAGCTGTTTTGTAAAACCTCCAATATTTATTCCCTTTCTCGCGGAAAATCACAGAATGATCAATTGAGGGAAGGTAGGGAAGGAGCGGAGCATTACGGGAATCGACAAAAAGGGTAATGACCGGATTTTTGAAATTTTTTTGAATATAGAGAATCAAGGGATATGCACAGAGCAAATCTCCTAGACCGTTTCTTCTGACAATGGCAATTTTCATAGGGAGCGGTTTTCCATAAATTTCTATTGTTCATATCGTTCAATTGTTTCTATCTTAGCTTTGTGTGTGCACAATCAAGCCCTTAACGACAGAAACAATTGAACGATAGGAACGATAATTTGTGCGCAATACAATGGGATAGGTTCA
>CAVPKN010000039.1:0-4936 GCA_963705695.1 uncultured Chlamydiales bacterium | reverse complement strand
AAGGTGGGGAACCAATTGCTCGTTAAAGCCGATTCCGATCGTCTCTGCTAACGGAGTTTTCATCAGAAAACGATCATAATACCCCTTTCCGTAGCCGATCCGATGGTTTTTTAGATCAAAACCAAGGCCAGGGATCAAGATAGCATCTATTTGCTCCGCTTTAACCTCCTGATACCCTCCCTCATTGGGCTCAAAAAAAAGGGAGCGGCTCTCCGTACGTTGTAGATCAAACAGTGAAATGCGCACAATTTTTAATGCTTCACCATCGATTTTTGGGAGAAGGAGTCTCCCTGTATGTGCTAAATAGAGATTTAATTGTTGCGTCTCAATTTCATCGCCAAAACTGGCGAAGGAAAGAACAAGGCGGAAAGGGGTTAAAAGAGGAGCTAGAGACGCCATCAAACGGTGGCTTGCCTCTGTGCGTCGCGAATGGGAGAGGCTGGCTCTTCTTTTTTTAAGTTCCAGACGCCACTCCTGTTTGCTATTCAATAGGGCGTCCCTCTTCGTAGTGAATTTTACGTAGAAAATGGCCCTCAGGATGAAAGAGCGTTGCCACTCCTTTCCCCCGTTCCACTTGAGAGAGTGCGTTCCTCTCCCCTTGCCGGTAGTATTCCCCTTTGACCAGTTTATCATTATCATATTCTTCGACAAGCATGAGGCTGCCATTGAGGTACCAAGCCATTAAAAGCCCTTGCTTGCAATTCCCACTCATCTCTCTTTGACTTTCTAATTGACCGTTCTCATACCAGGTTTTCATGGGTCCTTGCAGGATCCCATGATGCCAGGTCAGCAAAAGCTTCGGTTGTTGTGAAGAGGAATAGTAGTTGATCTCCTCACCCTCTCTTTCTCCTGTTTTAACGGCATAAACGGCGACTAGATTTTGTTTCTCATCGAAGACTTTAACTCGCCCTTCTGGAACCCCATTTTGGTATTCTTGGAGTTCAAATAACTCTCTTTTGCCAAATACGGCCCGCTGCCCTCGGCCATCGTGGATTGAGGAGAGTAATGCGCCTGAACGATCGTAGTAGACAGCTTCCAATAGAGCTCCCTCTTCGTAATCTTCTTGGTAAGCGATTTGCGAGGGGCTCCAGTGTCGGTAAGAGGGGCCATTCCGCTCCCCATCCTGATAGGTCGCCGTTTGTAAAAGAACCCCATCTTCAAGATAGATTTTAACCTCGCCATGGAGGCGATTTTTATTGTAAGGAGAGTCTTTCCAGATTTTTCCATTGCTGTGGTAGTAAATAGAGCTTCCTTCCAGTGCCCCTTTCATATAGCGAATCTCTGCAACGAGCGTTCCCTCTTCGTCCCAAGCTTTATTGGTACCTTCGAAAAGCCAACTTTGTTCCGCCTGTGTATTGATATCGGCGAGCCCACCGATAATCGTTGCCTCCACTTTCTGTGTCCCGTTCGGGTACCACTCCCGATAAATGCCAAATGCCCTGTTATTGATGGCTTCTAAATACTGCTTGATCTGCCCATTGGGATGGTAGCTGGTAATGCACGATTTCACATCGCCATTCTCTTGCCTCCCGTAGACACGCATGACCTTTTGATACGGTTGTGTCGCCAAAAAATCGGTTTTATCAAAAGCATTGAGACGATCTTTCGAATTAATGGTCTCGGATAGTCCATTCCGATCGATGATATTGATACTGGTGATTTTATCTGCATCGATTTGATCGGGGGAAAAACCACATCCAGCAAGAAGTAAAAGGGATGCAGCTAATAATAAAATTCTATAACTCATTTTCATGAATGTAAAAATTCCCTTTTTTTGAATTTTAAATTCAGCTCATAAACTTCGTTGCCATTCCCGTGAGTTTTCTTATTGAGTTTTAAATCAGTGATTAAAAGCTGAGGTTTTCCTTTTCGATTCCCCTCGATGCGATTCAAAATTTCCTTTAAATCATTCGTGTCAATCTCGACAGAGTGCGACAACGTGCAGGAAGTTTCATGAACTCCTTCTGCACTTTGGGGAGTGCCCTGCATCAATTCAAACCGATTCGCCTTAGAGGTAATGAGGTTATATCGCTTCTCTGCAGCTTCATTCCCCGTGAAAGTCGGATTTTGTAAGAGCCGTTCCAAGGTTTCCCTCTCTTTCCTTAGAAAAAGGAGAGATTCGAGTTGATTTTCCAAGTAAAATTGATCTGTGTCGGCATAGGTATTTCGGACGATTGTGTTTAAATACTGTTTCCGCGCCTTAGCTTCAGACATTTCATGGAGAGCTATAATTTTTTCCGATACCGTGCGCCACTCTTGTTTTTTTTGATACACATTAAAGAGGGTGAAAAGGGCAGGGAGAAATCCTATTATAACGACATAGGTGAGAAGGCGATTTAAGGGAAAATTTCGAAAGGAGGGTTTTTCTTTCATCCGTGGTACCGTGTCTTATCTTTTAAGTAGAAAGTGGCTCTATATTTCCCTCCCTTGAGGGGTGCCCAGGTGATCTCCTCATTCGCATCGATGAGAGGGTTGCTCCCTTTTAAGGTCTCCTGAAAGAGTTTGGCGTCATTGGGAGAGTGGGCGCTGATTTCAATTTCTACACGGATCTTGTATTTTTCTTGCTTGTGAGAAAAATCGGGGCATTTGACGAATTGATAATTAAACAATTCTAGGGCAATACCCTGACTTTCTCGTAAAGAGGCAATCCACCCGAGTATATCCTTGACTTTAGGGATTTGGGGCAAAAGGGGAAACGTATCGGGCCGACTTCTAATCTCTTCCTCGAGGGTGTTCAACGCTGTCATATATTCCGTCACAGTTTTGGGGCGAAAATCGCCAGAGGCTACCCCTTCCGCTTTTACTAAAGAGAGGTAGGCCTCCTCTAAAGAGTGCTTCTTTCGGTTAATGAGTGCCTCCCCTGAGAAATAAACCGATCCTGCAAGGAGAGCAGCCAGGGTAAAAAAGGCGACTAACGGTTTCTGCAATTTTTTGAAACGATGGGGGTAAACGAACTCCCTTTGCCGGAAATCAACTCTGCTTTTGGCAATGGCACTTCCAATGGCAAGTCCATAGGTCATTAAATCGTCACTATTTTGACCCAGTAGAGGACTCGTGAGTGGTGAAATTGTTTTGCCGCTAACCGATTCCAGTAATGCTTTAATCTCCAGATCTTTCCCTAAAAAATAGAGCGTATCAAAAGATTTCCCTTTATGAGTTGACGCCAAATTGAGGAGAATTTTTTGGATTTCGCTTTTGAGATCTTTCTTTGTTTCGATGGCGCGGAGAGCTAAAATTTTTTCCTTTTCAAGCAAGACAAACGTGAGCTCGCCATCCCCCTCATGGACCAAAAGACGGGGTGAGAGAGTTTGAGGGAGGAGGGTCGAAAAGGCTGCCAAAGCATGCCCCTTTGTCGTGATCACTTCAGGCTCAAGATTCCAGACCTGTAGCCGTTCAAGATGGTGGGTCAAATGATCTTTACGGATCGCAAAAAGGGAAATAGCGGTTCCATTTTCCAGTTTTTCGTTAATTTCGATTTGAACGACCCCCTTTTCTGTTGGGTAGGGAAGAAGGGGCTCGATATGAAAATCAAGAGCTGCCAAAAGATCTTTTGTTTTTTTCAGAGGAATTTCACAGGGACGGACCAACAGATCTCGTGAATTGAGAGGAGAGATGACAAGCCCTCCATTCAGCTGCTTTTTCAGAAGTGAGCTATGTTCTGTCGAAGAGATCTCATTGAGTGAAACCACATTCCAACGCCCCCCCTTTTTGCACAATTTAGCCGCGCGCAACGAGGAACCGCACATCTCAATGCCAATATAATATGATTGTGCTAGAAAAAAAGAGGTCATTAAACCAAATAAAGTGAGTTATTTGAATGAAATTATAAAATAACAAACGCATTTCTTCAAGATGAATTTGAGATCTCGGTAAATCATTCTCGTGAACGAGCCCGAGCCCGATTTTTTTAGTTCGGGCAAGGGCTCGGGCGTGTTCATGAAAAAAATTTTTTTAATACTTAGCCCTGCTCTGGGGCTATTCAAAGAAAGGAGAGAAGTGTATCATAGAACGTGATTATGTTGATTTATATTTTAAATACTTTGTTTACTACCTATACGTTTTTGCTGTTAGCGCGCATTTTCGGCTCCTGGTTCCCTTCATTTGCGCACAGTCGGTTTATGCAGTTTATTGCTTTTTATACCGACCCTTATCTAAACGTTTTTAGGAAAATAATTCCCCCTTTTGGCATTCTCGACATCAGTCCCATGTTTGCCTTTCTTGCTCTACAAATGATCCAATGGCTTTTATTTGCGATATTGAAACATGTTTAAAAATTTATTTAAAATTGTTTATGCCCCCTTAGCGGGATGTTCTGATTACCCCTTCCGAAAGATGTCTGCGCGTTACCAACCCGATTTGATGTTTTGCGAAATGGTTAAAATGGAAGCGTTATTGCGGAAGGTGCCAGGCACCTACCAGATGCTTGACTACTCAGAGGAGATGCGCCCTATTGGGGGTCAAATCTGTGGGAGCAATGTCGCACTTGCTGCACCCGCTGCCAAGATCATCGAAGAGCTGGGTTTCGATGTCGTGGATCTCAACTGCGGTTGTCCGGTTGACAAAGTCACGAAAGATGGAAGTGGGTCAGGGATGTTAAAACATCCAGAAAAAATTGGTGCGATGATTGCAGAGATGGTGGCGGCTGTTAAAATCCCTGTCACATTAAAGGTCCACGCAACTGCGTCTTTCACATGGACGTGGCGGACGTGCCCCGCAAGAGACTCGCAGTGCTGGGATCGGGTCACCGGCGCCGTAGAGGATCATGTTGGCGGGGTCCGAAGTTGATATGGATGTTCGGGGCAGACCAGATCGAGCAGGAACTCCTTCAATTCATCGGCCGGCTCCTGGCCGGTTTCCCAGCAGGGAGTCGCATCCCGGGCGAGCCACTCGCGGCCACATGAGGCACCGCGCAAGCGGATGACGCCATACCCAGTTG
>CAVPKN010000038.1:0-35834 GCA_963705695.1 uncultured Chlamydiales bacterium | reverse complement strand
CTACGGAGGTGTACGTATTACTTAACGGTTAATTACTACGTATTGCTGATTTAATGCTCGGTCACCTGTGATGTTGAAAGGTGGGCTGGTGTTTAAAAGGCATTATGCTATATTTCGGTGAACGTGCCCGAAATATGAATATCATTATCATCGGAGCTGGGGATATCGGTCTCCACCTTGCTTCCATCTTCTCCCAAGTCGATTACGGTATTGTATTAATCAACATCGATCAAAAATTGGAAAACGCCGTACGCGATCTCGATGTGGGCATTCGCCTCGGGTCGGGAACTGACTGGAGGCTTCTCGAAGAACTTCTAAGCCTTTCACCCGATATTCTGATTGCTTTAACCGATGATGATGAGATCAATCTAACGGCATGCGCTATTGCTAAAAACCTTGGCTATCCTCGAACAATCGCCCGGGTACGAAATCCTCAATATCTCGATCAAACAAGGCTCAATTTTCAACAACTATTCTATGCGGATCATCTCATTGGACCAGAGAAATTAACTGCTGATGCGATTGCAGATATGATTTTGATGCCAGGATCGATCGCCGCTGAATTTTGCCCATGGTTCGATTCAGATGCGCACGTTGAAAATCCCTTCTCACTGGAACAAAGGGGGAATCCCTCTCGCACAGCGGGACCAAATAAACCTCCCCCGCAGCTCATGGTAGGGTTGATCCGAAGGCAGATGTCGCAAACACTCCCTCAAAGCTTAGTCAATCAGCAAATCATCTTTCCCCATGGCCACGATACGCTGCTGCCGGGTGATGAAGTGACATTTATTGGTGAAAGGGAAGCGATTGCTTCCCTGCAATCTATTTTTAGATCTTCCTAGTAAAAAACCCCATTACGTAATTATTGTGGGCGGGTCGCTCGTCGGCATTAATTTAGCTCAACGACTTCATGAACACCGTATCCAGTCAGTTTTGGATCACGACTACGAAAAATGCAGACGCCTTTCAGAACTCCTTCCCTATGCTACCGTTATTTACCGCAGTGGGACTGATTTGCGCTTTCTAAGAGCCGAAAGAGTTGAGGAGGCAGATGTCTTTGTGGCTTGCACACGGAACGATGAGGTCAATTTTCTCGCAGCCGCCATCGCCCGCGATCTTGGCTCCCAACAAGTATTGATCTCCCTCTCAGATGTCAGCTACATTTCGCTGATCAGCCAGTTTGGCATTTCTCAGGCAGCCTCTCCCCGCGTGATGGCAACCAATCGCATATTATCTATTGCCCGGGAACACAGACGATCGCCTCGATGGTTTCAATGTATGGAAATCAGGCAGAAATTATGGAGGTCAAAGTCTCTGATCACTCAAGAGTAGTTGATATTCCTATTCGGGAGTTAAGTTCAGAATTGCCACGAGACTTCCTCATTGTGATGATCCATAGCCAGGGTAAAGTCCTTATTCCTGATGGGAATCGCACTTTACTGAAGGGTGATACCGTTGTCGTGATTAGCAATCCTCGCTATGCCAACGAGATCAGGAACCTATTTTAGGTATCATCATGTTGTTTAAAGATATTTTCCCACTCTCCCTTCTATCTCGGATTCTTCTCCTTCCTTTGATTATACCGTTAGTGATTGCGATCTATTGCGATTGGGTTGGGGGGCCCACAGTTTTTCCCAAACTGCAACAGCGCTCCCTTTTTTGATCACATTTATCATCACAGCTTCTTTTAGGGGGAATTAGTTTTCTGATCGGACAGCGCGGGCATGGGCAACTCTCTAAAGAGATTTTTTCCTCCTCGTACTCATTGTCCATTTTTTGACCCCAGCTATTGGCGGCCTCCCCTTTTTTTTCAGTAAAACGTTAACCAAACCGATCGACTGCTACTTTGAATGTGCTTCGCTTTAACAACAACAGGAGCCTCCCTCCTATTTCCTAAAAAATACGACCCGAACACGGGAGAGAGATCCCTTATCAAAAAAGTGTCATTGAGGCAGATGGGGAGACAAATTACCAATTTTATGGGACGGTGGCCCCTGTGATAGACCCTGTCAGCAAGGAGAGTAAAGTTGGGCATTGAGGCCCTCCCTCCTCCCTTGTTATTCTGGCGTAGTTTCATGCAGTGGCTCGGAGGAGGGGGGATTATTTTCTTTTTGTGGCCATCCTCCCTGCTCTAGGGGTTGGGGGAAAAATTCTTTTTCAAAGTGAGGTGACGGGTCCCTCTAAAGAATCGATGCTCCCCCGCATTAAAGAGACCGCAAGCCAATTGTGGAAAATCTATCTGTCGCTGACCCTAGCAGAAGTGATCCTTCTCATGGTGACAAATTGGAAAATGCCTCTCTTTGATGCCCTCCTTCTCTCAATGTCGACCTTATCAACGGGGGCTTTACACCACGTAATCTGGGTATCGCCGCCTATAATAATGTCGCTACAGATTGCGTGTTGATGTTGTTTATGCTCTTAGGCAGTATCAATTTTTCATCTTTTTTTTATTTCTTTCATGGTCGATTTGCCCGCATCAAAGATCCAGAACTCAGAGTTTTTTTAGCCATTATTGGATTTGCCTGTCTATTTGCTGCCTGGCAATTGACGGGAACACCATCAGCGCCACTCAATGAAGCCGCATCCCATGCAGAAAAATTGAGTTTCTGGGAGGCTTTGCGCTACGGTTCTTTCCAGATTATCTCGGCCCAGACATCGACCGGATTTGCTACGGCAAACTACGATCTATGGCCCTACTCGATCCAAGCACTCATGTTAATTTTGATGTACGTGGGAGGGATGGCGGGATCAACGGCAGGGGGAATCAAGGTGATCCGAGTTCAAACGTTTTTCCACATCATGCTCAACAAAATTGAAGCCATTTACCGACCTGATACCGTCCGTACGCTCCCGTCTGGGCCATACAATCATCGACGCCCCGCGGAGCAATCACTATTCTCTGCTTGATCATGATCGCAGCCGCCCTAGCTATTATCGGCACTTTTTTACTGATTTTGGATGGAGTCGATCCTGAAACCAGCCTAACAACCATTGCTTGCATGGCAAATAACGTCGGGATCTCCTACCGCATCTGCGGCCCCACAGAGACATTCGCTTTTCTCTCCGTGTTTGGTAAAATCATCTCTTGCATTTGGATGATCGCCGGCCGCCTGGAATACTACATCCTCCTCATTGCCTTCGTCCCCGCCTTCTGGCGCACCAGCTACTAAAACAACCCTGAATGAACCCTTTTTCGCATCCCATAGCAATATATCTTTCTAGAATTTAACAGGATACATCATTAAAAAATATTGACGAACGCAGAGAAAATGGAGTCACTAAGACACTGAGGAAGAAAAAAATTACCTCTCTTGAGTTTGCTCAAGTGCAGGAAGAGGAGATTTTCTCTGCGCCTCAGCGTCTCTACTTTTTCTCTGTGTATTGCTATCTTTTAGAAAGCCATCAACGTCACATACTGTTTGTCTCGCAAATCATAGGATTGGGGATTCAAGAGGGGTTTTTGGAGCAGGGACAGCAGCTGCCAGAGGAGGGTGCGCACTCTTTTTTGGAGTCTGTTATATAGAAACCTTCACCTAGAAAGCGGAACGTAGCAGACCCTCCGCCTATTCCCCTTTGCAGTGTGGGTTCCTTGCAGATGGGACAGTCTTGCCGAGCAGGTTCTGAGATTTTGTGAGAAATTTCAAACACCTCTTTGCACTGGCAGCAAGAATAATTATATGTAGGCATAATTCTTTTCTCCTATAAATCAGTTCGTGCCCTTGCCTTTCACAGAGGAAATGGACAAGGGCACGACGTGGCTTGGTTTTACATCATCATATCATCCATGCCGCCCATACCACCCATTCCACCCATGCCTCCCATACCACCCATGCCTCCCATACCGCGTCCCATTGGGGCGGAAGCTTCTTTTGGCTTGGGTTTATCGGTAATCATGGCGGCTGTAGTGAGGAGCAAACCGGCAACGGATGCTGCATAGCGGAGCGCTGACTTTGTAACTAAAACGGGATCGATCACACCGGCTTTAACGAGATCCATAAAAGCATCTGTCAATCCATTGTAACCCCAGTTTTCTTCACTCCCCTCATATTCATAAATTTTTTCGGCAATTACATCTCCCTGCTTGCCGCAATTCGTCGCAATTGCAGAGGCAGGAGCGAAGGCAGCTTGCCACACAATCTTGCCTCCAATTGCTTCATCTCCGTTTAATTTCAGCTTATCTAAACATCTGATGGCTTTAAGTAGAGCAACTCCTCCGCCAGGCACAATTCCTTCTTGGGCGGCTGCTCGTGTCGCGTGTAATGCGTCTTCCACACGCGCCTTTTTCTCTTTCATTTCGCTCTCAGTTGCAGCGCCAACTTTAATCACAGCCACACCGCCTACCAGTTTGGCTAAACGCTCTTCGAGTTTTTCTCGATCGTAATCTGATTTTGAATTGGCTATTTCGCTCCGAATCTGAGCCTCGCGTGCCTTAACTCGCTTTAAGTTGCCTCCTCCATCAATGATCGTTGTCTCTTCCTTGGTGATCTTGATCTGCTTGGCGGTACCGAGCACCTCTTTACCCACCTCTTCCAGGGTAAGTCCGATTTCCTCGGAGACAACCGTCGCTCCCGTGAGACATGCAATGTCTTCGAGCATGGCTTTCCTTCTATCGCCAAAACCGGGTGACTTGACGGCACAAATCGGAAGTCCCCCTTTAATTTTGTTCACGACGAGAGTAGCAAGGGCTTCCCCATCCACCTCTTCCGCAATAATCAGAAGGGGCTTTGCGCTCTTCTGCATGGTTTTTTCCAAAATGGGAACGAGCTCTTTCGCCGTCGAAATTTTCTTATCAACGATTAATATCAGGGCATTTTCAAGCTCAACACTCATGTTTTCTGGGTTAGAAATGAAGTAGGGGGAGAGGTATCCTTTATCGAATTGCATCCCTTCTACAACATCCAAAACGGTCTCGATCCCTTTTGCTTCATCCACCGTTATGATTCCATCCTTACCCACTTTTTCCATCGCCTCGGCAATAATTTTGCCAATTTCGACATCGTTATTGGCTGAAATTGTCGCTATCTGTTTGACCTCTTCATGTGTTTTTATCGGAGAGGCAATGCGGGTTAATTCTGCAGTGACGGCATCGACTGCTTTGTCGATTCCCCTTTTCAGGCTCATCGGATTTGCACCTGCTGCCACATTCTTCATGCCAGAGGTATAGATGGCCTCTGCGAGGACAATGGCTGTTGTTGTCCCATCTCCTGCCACATCTGAAGTCTTCGAAGCGACCTCTTTGACAAGTTGAGCACCCATATTTTCAAATTTGTCTTTTAAAGTAATCTCTTTAGCTACGGTAACACCGTCTTTTGTAGAGAGAGGGGTGCCAAAGCTTTTTTTAATGACGACATTCCGTCCCTTTGGGCCGAGGGTAACAATCACCGCCTTGGCCAGCTTTCGGATCCCCTCCTGAATGGCTTTTAAAGCCTCCTGATTGAATTTAAACATTTTCGACATGATCTATATTCTCCTTCACTTAAACCAAAACGCCTAAAATATCATCTTCACCTAAGATAAGATACTCTTCTTCTGAAGACTTATCTTTGATCTCGGTACCAGAATAAGAGGAAAAAAGAACGCGGTCCCCTACTTTAACAGCAAGAGGATGAACTTTCCCCTCCTCATCTCGAGTGCCAGGTCCTACAGCGACGACCTCACCCTCTTTTGGCTTCTCTTGGGCGGTATCTGGCAGGATAATCCCCCCTTTCGATGTTTGAGCTTTAGATCTTTTTACTAAAACGCGATTGTTTAAAGGCTTAATGGTTTCCATCTACATCACTCCTCGATTTAATATGCTTGTGAATAGAGCGAGATTTTAAAAAAGAAGACGTTTCCTGTCAAGAGGGAAATCGATTTTTTTTAGCAAAAAGGGACAGTGACTGCTAAAAATGATCTCTCAGGCTCCATATTCTGCCAGCAAATATTTATTACGTATGGGCAAAAATTGCTCCCGCGCCTTAGCACAGAGATCGCGCAGTTTCCAAATGATGTATCTCTCCGATTTCATAATGGCGAGGATCTCTTCACTCCCATTCAGCTTATTAAACACATCCCTTTTATTGGCGTTAGTACTTACAGCCTCAATTGCCATATGAAACTCTTTAGGATAGAGATTTTTGAGAACCCCCATAATCACATATTGAGTGGTGACTGGGAGAAAAAGCTGTGGTTTGGTGATCATAATATGTACACCTTGACACTCCTCCAACTTGAATTTACCAAAGAAGGGGCGGTAGTAATAGGGTTGAAAGTAAACACCTGGAAGTTTTTGCTGATTCAGGGCTGTCGCTAATTGTGCCGCGTCGATCCAGGGAGCTCCGACGAGCTTGAATGGAAGGGTGTAGCCAATCCCGATGTTAACTAGGGAGCAGTGCCCCATTAAACCAGTCGTGGGATAAAAAAAGGGGGTGTCTGATTCGGGAATTTGGGGACTCGTCGGGATCCAAAGAAGCCCCGTATCATCAAATGTCATTCCCCTATTCCACCCCTTCATCGGTACGACAATGAGGTTACACCCCACTTTGTATTCGTGATTAAATAGAAGGGCAAGCTCTCCAAGGGTCATCCCATGGCAATAAGGGATCCGAATATATCCGAGAAAAGAGCGCCATTGCTCATCGATTAAGGGGCCATCTACAGTGAGACCTCCCATGGGATTGGGGCGGTCGAGAACAAGGATTGGAATTGAGGCCTGAGCCGCCTCCTCCATGCAATAAAACAGCGTAGAGACAAATGTATAGGAGCGGGAACCAATATCTTGAATGTCAAAAATCAGCAGATCGATTTGAGATAACATCTCTTGCGTAGGCCGACGCCTCGATCCAAAAAGGCCGTAGAGGGGGATCTCCCCTATATTTTGATCTGCAATCTCTTCATAAGCATAGGCGCTTCCATAAAATCCATGCTCTGGAGCAAAGATCGCAGCTAGTGTATACTCATCTTGACGTTCTTTGAGTAACTCAAAGGTCGACTTCAATTCTCGATTAATTGCTGAATGATTTGTGACGATCCCAATTCTCTTTCCTTTTAAATGGGAAAAGTAAGGCTCTTCGAACAACCGATCGGCTCCCACTTGTATCGAACCATTAAGAGCCAATGGGATCAACAGAAATAACACATATCTCAACATACACGTAATCTACCGCGTCATCCCTAACTTTGCAACGCCGAAGAGCTCTTACGCCAAGCAGGCTAAAGTGAAGTGCATTTTATAACTAACCTGAGTTTTACGCCGTGTGCAACTTTTTTGCCACTCAGGTAAAAGATATTACTCAGGTGCAATTGCAAATATTCAGATTTCCAAATCCGGTAATTTTCAATTGCCCATCTGACTTGAGTTAACAGTTTCTGGTGCTTAATAAGATTTGTGATATCGTGGGAATTTAAATGGACATATGTGCAGTTTTGGAACCATGCGCTATGGGCTCCATGATATGGGTCTTTCATCACACATTTCTCAAAATTTTTATCTCGCACGAAAAAAGTTACAAATAGCACTTCGTTAGATTGATAGTTTGAGAGATTATTTTTTCCCGCGTTAGGGCTATTGAATTTCAAATCGGCACCTACACCATCATAACTGATCAAAGCTGGGTGAGTATCGTCAGCCGCTCGAAAAAGAATAGCCTTGTATCCTGGATTTGCTATTTCCTGATTTTCTAAAGCTTGAACGAAATGATTTCGGATTTCCCCGTCCTGAGAGCCAAGACAAGGTAGGTTTTTCCATCCTATTTTCTGTTGAGGCGAGGCAGGAACAGGCGCAGCTAGCGCGCTGAAATAGCGCCTTAATGTCATGGCGATGGCTACCAGAATATCTACGCCACCAAGCCCCAAAAAAATAGCACTTGCAATTGTTACCGATTGTTGGATTGTTGGGGGTAGTGAATATTGAGAGATAACTAATAAAGCAATTATGGCAATCAGCACAAACGATTCAGCAGTAGCACCCCTCAATCTCAATTTGAAGTTTTTGGTTTGAGTCAAAGGCTTCAGTGCTCTGCCAACGAGCATTATGAGCTGGTATTCTTTCTTTGTAATGTGCTAGATAGCAAAACATACGGCCAATTAAATAAAGAGATCTTTATTTTAACTGGCTGATCTCTAAATGTATAGTCATTTTAATACGCCAGCCTCGCCCTGATCATCTCTTGAGCACCAAGCGCTTGATTATTATCCATAGGCATTTCTTTCTACTCATAAATTATTTACTTTTAGCCATTAATCTACGAACCTGGGGGATTGATTTCAGGTTGCTTGATCCATGAAGCGATATCATCCGGTAGGTAAATGCGCGTTTTCTTTTCCTTTTATTGTTCCCTTTGGCCTGCCGGCACCTTCCCTTCTACCACCCCTTCCTTTTGTTTTCTTTTCAACGGAAGGAGCTAGGTTGTTGTTCAACCTTTCTTCAATGAAATCGCGTAGATATAGTGGGTCATTTTGCATCACTTCATCGGGAGAATCCCCAGCATACCGTACAGGATATTTGGGATGACTAAATACCCAAGCTCCCGCACCTTTTGCAAACTTGGGTTTGTTTTCCAACTTCTTTAAGTGCTACAGCTAAATGTGAGTCGATTTCTTTTTTGGTGGTCATTCCCAACCTCGGATTTTTAAATTCTTGCATGGGCATCCATTTTTTTCACCATATTAGATTATTTGGGATAAATATTCAATAGGGAAACAGGATATAACGATTTTTGCATATGGGTGGGGATGGGTACGGGAAGGGGGGTTTTGCGAAGCAAAAGGGCCCTTCCCGAAGATGACTGCGAGTCGACACGAAAGGGGCCCCGCTAAGAGGCGTGAGCCCGGTGGGGTATTCGTGCACGAAGCAGCCCATGACACGTAAGTGACATGGCCACCCGACATGTCTACTCGTTTCAATTGTTTAGAATATTATGTCAATTTAAGGATAAATTTAAAAAAATGTTCGGGTTTCTTGAGTGTTTAGGGTATAGCTTTTTTAGATGGCGGATATTGCGGAAGTAGTGAACTCGGTGCGGGGAAAGCGGGTGTCGCGGGAGGAGCGTGAGGAAAAAGCGATCGCTTTGACTTCTCTTTTGTTTGAGCGCTATCTACCATATAAAAACGAAGGAGGAGAGAAAGATGGAGCAGCGGATGGCACGGATGGTGGAAGATCCTCAGGGGCGCGCTTTCATTACTGCCATGACCGATCAATGTTTCCGAAGCTCCGATTCTAGAAGAATCGCTGATCAAATCAGCTACCTCATTGACCAGTTCGGCGTTCCCGAATTTTTAACTGGAAAAGAGAGGATCGAAATTCATTTTTTCCGAGCTGTTGGCAAATTATTTCCTCAAATGTTTGTTCCACATATTCGTAGAGCGATCCGACGAGAGGTAGATCCTGTTTTATTGCCTAAGCAGAGCCAGGAGCAAGAGGATTTTTTTCGGCAGAGCAGGGAACATGATCTCCGTATTAATCTTAACCATCTCGGAGAAGCCATATTAGGAGAGGGGGAAGCGACGAAAAGAGTGGAAACTTACCTTCGCGATCTGGCTCATCCCCACATCGAATATATTTCTGTTAAAATTTCCACTCTCTATAGCCAAATCAATCTTATCGGTTATGAGGAAACTCTCGACATTTTAGCAGAACGACTCCGCCTCCTCTATCGAGCTGCCCTCGCACATACATTTGTCCGAAGAGACGGAACCCAGGTTAGCAAGTTTGTCAATCTCGATATGGAAGAGTTTCGTGAATTCGATTTGACCCTGGCCCTGTTTCAAAAAGTGCTGGCAGAGGAGGAATTTGCTGATTTGAAAGCAGGGATCGTGTTGCAGAGTTACCTTCCACAATCTTATAGAGTGCTTCATGCATTGCAAACGTGGGCGAAAGAACGGGTTCAAAAGGGGGGAGCCCCGATCAAAATTCGACTGGTCAAGGGAGCCAATTTGGCGATGGAAGCCGTAGAAAGCTCATTAAGGGGTTGGCCTCAAGCTCCCTTTGAGAAGAAGGTCGACACAGATGCAAATTTCAAACGCCTGCTCGAACTTGCCTGCCAGAACGAAGGAGCTAGAGCAGCTCACATTGGTGTGGCAAGCCATAATTTATTCGATATCGCCTATGCACTGCTACTGCGAGCCGAAGAGGAGTCGGAGCCGTTTGTCAATTTTGAAATGTTAAAAGGGATGGCTCTTCCCTTGCAAAGGGTCGTTAAAGAGATAGCAGGAAGTCTCCTCCTTTATTGCCCAGAGCTCGACGAAAACCATTTTCACAATGCCATTGCCTACTTGGTAAGGCGATTGGATGAGAATTGCGCGACCGAGAATTTCCTTCGCCATTTTTATGAGCTTCGCCCCAACAATTCCATTTTCAAAATGCAAGCCAACCTATTCATTGCAGCGTGCCGCAAAATGGCTACTTTATCTGATTCAGATCGCCGCATTCAGGATCGCTCTCTTCCCCCAAAGAAGGAGGAGAAAACAGCCTCGTTCACGAATGAGCCCGATACCGATTTTTCTTTGTCCCAAAATAGAAAATGGGCCCACGACATTTTTCAAGAATGGAAGGTGAAAAAGGAAAAAGAGATTCCCTTAGTGATCGATGGAGAAAGCGTTCTGGCCACAATAAAACAGGGTTTCGATCCTTCACGGCCGCAAAGTCCCAGTTTCTCGTACCATGTAGCCGATTGCGCTCTCGCCGAAAAAGCGATTCAAGCAGCGGCCCATTTTTCACCATTATGGTCCACCACACGTTTTGAAGATCGATTTGGCCTTCTTGGAAAGGCGGCTTATCAATTCAGACTTCATCGTCACACTTTAATTGGTGCCATGATCGCAAATTGTGGAAAAGCGATCTGGGAGGCCGATCCTGAGGTGTCGGAAGCCATTGATTTTATCGAGTATTACCGAAGAAGTTGGCGAGAGGTACTTGCTTGCGATGATGTAGAGTGGAGAGCAAAGGGGGTGCTCCTCAGTCGCCCCAGCCCTGGAATTTCCCCTGTTCGATTGCCACAGGTGGGATTGCTGCGGCGTTGTGCGCGGGCAATTGTGTCCTTTTTAAACCAGCTCCAGAGGCGGTGCAAGTCGGTTGGTATGTCGCTCAAAATGTTCTGGCGAGCGGGCATCCCCAAGAAGCTCTACAATTTATCAACTGTGACGATGATCCGGTGGGGAGTTATTTGATCCAACATCCCTCCGTCAATACGGTTCTTCTGACAGGAGGCACTGCTACAGCACGCCGATTTTTGCAACTCCGCCCCGGCCTTGATCTTCATGCCGAAGCTGGAGGGAAGAATGCAATCATCGTGACCGCCATGTCTGATCGAGATCAAGCGATCCGAGAGATTATCCAATCAGCATTTGGCCATGCGGGGCAAAAGTGTAGCGCCTGCAGCCTTCTCATTCTTGAGAGGGAGGTCTTTGCTGATACTCAATTTAAAAAACAACTTTTGGATGCCGCCCAAAGCCTTATTGTTGGCTCAGCATGGAATCCCCACGTTAAGATGACCCCATTGATTCGCCAGCCGGAAGGGCCTCTGCTCCGTGCGTTGACAACATTGGAAGAGGGGGAGTCGTGGTTGCTCGAGCCTAAAGCCGATCCCTCTAATTCTCAACTATGGAGCTGTGGCATTAAATGGGGAGTAAAGAAAAATAGCTTCATGCATCAGATGGAGCTTTTTGGACCTGTTTTAGGCGTTATGGAAGCAAATTCTTTAGAAGAGGGTGTGATACTCGCCAATGCCACCCCCTACGGCCTCACCAGTGGCCTTTTTTCCCTTGATGAACGGGAGCAGAGGTATTGGAAAAAAAATATCGTCGCAGGAAATCTCTATATCAATAAGGGGATCACCGGAGCCATTGTGAAAAGGCAACCCTTTGGCGGGTGTAAGGCGAGTCAATTCGGTGGGGGAGCTAAGGCCGGAGGTCCCAACTATGTGGCGCAGTTGGCCCACGCTACCCAATCGAAAATGCCGCATCAACCATCGAAAATATCTCCTCCCATTTATTTTGAGAGATTTTTGGCTCCATTTAAATTAACTTCCGATGAGGAAACAATCTGGCGCAAAAGTATTGAAAGCTATAGCTATTGGGCGGAAATTTTAAAAACAGAGACACCCTGTTCACATCTTCTTGGAGAAGCTAACCTCTTTTATTTGGCCCCCCTAGAAAAAATATTTTTACGTTTAGAGAAGATTCCTCCCACTCCGCTTCCCCTCCTCCAAATCGTAGCTGCCAGTTTTCTTTGCGGCACCCCCTTGGAGATTTCTAGCAAAATGACCCTTCCCTATTCCCTTTCGCTACCTCAAATCTCCTCTGTGGTTGAGGGGGAAGATCCTTTTTTTGAAAAAAATCCTTCTCGTATTCGATTGCTCGCACCTCCCAGCGACCTTCTCAAGCAGAAGGCGGCTATCGGAGGGGCTACTCTCTTAGCAGCCCCTCCCCTTATCAATGGACGATTCGAACTTCTCCACTATCTCCGTGAAATTTCATTGAGTGTCACAACTCACCGCTATGGATATATAGCGAAAACGTGACAAACGGCGTGTGATCGGATAATATATTTAGCGCTCGGAGAATATATTTAAAGCATGGATCTTACGAAAGAACTCAACAGAGCGCAATTAGTGGCGGCTCAACATCTGCAAGGGCCATTATTGGTATTGGCTGGGGCAGGTTCGGGAAAAACGCGAGTCGTGGCTTTCCGGATAGCCCATTTGATCGAACAAGGTGTTAAGCCATCAGAAATTTTGGCGGTGACCTTCACTAATAAGGCAGCCTCCGAGATGCAAGAGCGTGTCAGTACACTGATCGGTAGTTCAAGTTCCCACCCGACTGTATGTACCTTCCATAGTTTAGGTGTTCGCATTTTGCGGCAATCGATCCATCATCTGAATTACTCCCAGCATTTTGTCATTTATGACGAGGAAGATTCTAATCGGCTGTTGCGCCTATGTCTGCAAACCCTCAATGTCAAAAAAGACATTGAATTTAAAACATATCGGGCATTCATTTCCAACGCTAAAAACCAGCTTCAGAGTCCCTCTGAGATCAATCTTTCCGATCTGCCCCATGAATTTCAAAATTCACTACCCGCTCTCTATAAACTCTATCAAGAACGCCTTAAGGAAGCGAATGCGCTCGATTTCGACGACCTCCTCTTCCTGACTGTGAAGTTGTTTCAAAAATTTCCAGATATCTTGGCGATCTACCAAAATCGGTGGCCCTATCTTTTGATCGATGAATACCAAGATACCAATCACGCCCAATATATGATGGCGCGTCTCATCGTGGGACACAGGAGGAATCTTTTTGTCGTCGGAGATCCCGATCAGTCAATTTATTCGTGGCGAGGCGCCAATATTAAAAATATTCTCGATTTTGAAAAAGATTATCCAGGGGCTAAAATTATCCGGCTCGAACAAAATTACCGGAGCCGAAAAACATCCTTGATGCGGCTAATAAACTGATTCTAAATAACATGTCTCGATATGAAAAAAATTTATGGAGCGATCGAGGCGCCGGAGCCAAAATTGGGTTATTTGTGGGGCAAACCGAGCGGGAGGAAGCAGGATTCGTCGTCAATGAATTGGAGCGACTCCATCTTTTCCATCAAGTTCCTTATAATGAGATGACGGTATTTTACCGGACCAATTTCCAATCACGGATCTTTGAAGACTTCTTGCTGCGCAAGCGTATTCCCTATGTCATCGTGGGGGGGATCTCCTTCTACCAGAGAAAAGAGATCAAGGATCTGCTCGCCTTTCTGAGGATGATCAACTCAGATCACGATTTTATCTCTTTTGAACGGACAATCAATTTGCCAAAGAGGGGGATCGGTCAATCTACCATTGAAAAAATCAGAGATGGCGCTTCAACAGCCAATCTGCCGATTTTGCAATACTGCACGCTGCTCCTCTCAGGGGAAAAAAGTGAGATCCGGTTAACGGCAAAGCAGAAAGAGGGGATCGGTCAATACTGCGAACTGATACGGAGTCTACGGGAATTGAAAAAAGAGAGTGCCTTGGAAAGAGTGGTGAGCGAAACGATCAGACAAAGCCACTATCTCGATGTCCTTAAAGAAGATAAAGAGAGCTATGAAGACCGGAAAGGAAATATCGATGAATTTCTTTCAAAGGCGCACGAGTGGGAACTCCTCAATGATTCCAATTCTCTCGATCTTTTTTTAGAAGAGTTGGCTCTGAAAAGTTCCCTTGACGAGGCCCATTTTGGGACTGAAAAGATTAATCTCATGACCATACACAACAGCAAGGGGTTAGAGTTTCATTCCGCCTTTCTTGTCGGCATGGAGGAAGATCTTTTTCCCCATGCAAATTCAAGAAATGATTACGCAGCACTAGAAGAAGAACGGCGGTTGTGCTATGTAGGAATGACAAGAGCCAAAGAGCGACTTTACCTAACTGCTGCAGAGACACGTTTTATTTGGGGAACGCAACGTACAATGCGTCCTAGCCGCTTTTTGAGGGAGATTCCTAAGGAATACATCGAACGATTGTAGAGGGGCATGAAAGGGCGTTTGGAGCAAGTTTCGTCACAAAATGTGAAACAGATCCAACGGCTGATCCTTTCCCCCCAAATGCAACAAGCCCTCTATCTATTGCAACTCCCTGTTTTAGAATTAGGGAGTGTGATTGAAGAGGAACTCACCCAAAATCCCATTTTAGAATTTTCGGACGAGGAAAGCTCTCTTTCCGATGAAGAGTTTGAGCTGCTCCGCTCAATCGATGAAGAGATTCGCCCCTCCCCCTCTTTCCAAGCAGAGCGGGAGGAGGAGGATCTCAAGGCGTTTATCGAAAACACAATCGCTCAGGAAAATTCTCTGTTTACCCATCTCATGAAGCAGGCAGGGGAGACCTTCAGCGACCCAGAGGAAAGAAGATTGGCTGAGTGCCTCATCGGCAATCTCGACCATGATGGAATCCTTTCCTCAAATTTAGAAGAGCTGGCTGGCCTTGCAAACACCGATTGCGCTCATCTCATCCCAATTTTAGAAGTGATTCAAACATTCGATCCCTTGGGCGTAGGCGCTCGAAATCTGCAAGAGGCCCTTTTGATTCAGTTAAAGGGAATCGGAAAGGAGGAGAGTTTGGCTTTCCGCATTATTGAGAGTCATTACGATGACGTTCTCCACAATCGCATTCCTGTGATCGCTAAGGCGCTCAGCCGGTCTCTGCAGGAGATCCGGAGACCATTTCCGAGGAGATCTCCCGTCTCGATCTCCATCCCGGCACAAACCAAGCAGAAGGGCACTACCGCCTTGCCGTCCAACACCTCACTCCAGATCTCACAATCACCTATTCGGAGGGGAAATTTTCTATCGAAATCAACGAAGAGCATGTGCCTAACCTCCGCTTAAATAAAAACTATCTCCACATGTTGCAAGATGGCACTCTGCCAACGGAAACGCGCCATTATATCCAAGAAAAAATAGCGTCGGGAAAATGGTTGCTGCGCAACCTCCATGAGCGGCATCAAACGTTATTTCGGATTGCACAACAACTCGTCTACAACCAATCTGCCTTTTTCTCCTCCCCCAAGGGCAATCTCACACCCCTTACAATGAAAGAGATCGCTGAAAAACTCGAGCTGCATGAATCGACCGTTGCCCGCGCAGTTGCGAATAAATACGTGAGCTGCGTACGAGGCATCCTTCCCCTCCGTTCCTTCTTCACACACGCCTATATCACCGAATCGGGAGAAAATATTTCTGCCCAAACAGTCAAAGAGCTTCTGATTAAAATTCTTAAAGAGGAGGATCGAAATTCCCCCCTATCCGATGAAACGATCTCCGCCATGATCAAAGAGGAAGGGATTCATTGTGCTCGGCGCACCGTCGCAAAATACCGTCAAGAGCTCGGCATCGGCAACACCACCCAACGCCGCATCCACTAAAAAAGTGATCCCTTTAAATTTTATCCAAATCTGTGCTCAATGCCTCCATTGATCTTTCAATATCAGTATCATTAAGATACTGCCCGACACGTTGCAATGTAGCTCCATCTAAGGTAACCCTATTTCCTTCCGCGATTTCCCCTTTATTATTTATGTTTAGTGATAGTAATCGACAATTGAATAGATCCTTCCCTGCTTTGTAAACAATTGCAAAACTTATTGTATCAGGTAATCCACCATTATTAACTACTGTATCCCATAGCACAAGTTTCGTGTCATTTTTTGTTAAAATGATATCAACTGGCGGCATACTAAGACCTCCACGTTTTACGTTCAAACAGATCTTACATGATCGAATATCTTCGTCGCTTAAATAATCTAGCAAGTAGTTTCTCACTCTATTACCCCAGTAAATCGATGTGTCTACCGATGGAGCTTTTGCACTTGATTTAAGGCATGCTTTCCAGATGATGGTGTTGCCAATGGGAAATAGAACTAGACATGCCAAAGAAGCATAGCCTAAATAGGAGTAAAGCACTCCGGCAGCGACGACACTACCGATGCTTAAAATGACACCTAATGCTACGCAACAGTTTTGCTGCGGCGTTCGCTTAGGGGAAGTCGCTAGATTTTTTGCCTGGTGACTCACTCCAAAACAACAATCGAAACATGTCATATCTTTTGCCTTTTATTTGCGCTACAGATTATATTTATATATAAAGTATAATGACTTACTATTTTAAACGCAAAAGCTTTTAATGGGCACAATCTCTCTCATCCCCCTCTGCTGTTGTGGCAGCTTAGAGACCCGCCAAAATAAAATTTTCCTTGATGCCGAAAGAGTGGCTATTGGTGTTGCGGCTGCGGTCGGGGGCACGCTTGTCATTTTGGGAATGATTTTTTGCGGATCGGAGGAGCCAATAGGGTTTATCGCTTGTATTGGGGGAGGGAGTATTTGCTTATTGATGGCGATCGGAAGAACAACATTTATTGTTTATCGTTCCGAATCGAAAACGGAAAAGAAAAAAATCAGTGCTCCTCCTTCGATACCCCCTCCTCCAAAGAAAAGCAAAAAAATCCAGCGGGAAAAAACTCAGCTGAAACAAGACCCCCCTCCTGAAAGCCCAAAAAAACAGGATAGCACGCGAGGGAGGATTGATATGGCAAAGCCGCAGCCGCTCATGAGTGGCAAAAAAGTTGCACATGGCGTGGATAGCCCTCCCGACAACAAGATCGAAACTCCTCCTTCAAATAATAAGGTGGCTTCCCCCATTTACGGACACATGGTACATGCCAGCAATTTTTGTTATGGCAGCTCCACGATCGCTTTCTTATTTTTGGGAACAAATCTGTTCGTGCATTCGCTCAAATTCTCTCCTCAACGTAATATCTGTTATTATTCCCATTTGAATAGGCAAAAAGAGGATTTTTTGGATCATTTAGCAAATCAAGTGGTGGCACCTTTGCGCGCGGGCAAAAACATCGACTTACAAACCATGGAGAAATGCCAAAGCCTCGGTTGGGAAATATGGAAGGAAAAACATCCTCATAAAAAGGTGCAAGATCGACTTTACGTAAGAGATTTTTTAACATTTTTGTTTCATGATCTCGCCCTCTCTCCATTATGTAACCCACGTTCCATCTGCAACCCTCCAAAAAGTGCACTCTCTGAAGCTCACGTTTATCAGGGCTGGGACCCTTTCCTCTACGCACGCATGGGGAAAAAGGAATACTCTACGACTCATTGTTTGAAAAAAATGTTAGATCAGCACTTACTGAGATTTCCCGACAATTTAAATGAAAAACAGAAAAGAGATTTAGCTGCACTACAGAATTGGGGAACATTGTATTTCGACCGCGGTGCGCTGATATTTCTTGAGGGGTTTGGACAAGAACTTCACGGCGAGATCGAGGAAAAAATCCCCATCCCTTCAATCATTCCCGATCGCTACGGTGCTAACATTCAAAACTTTTATCAGGGTCATTACCTTCTTCTCCAATCTATCCTCGTGTGCAATCCCAAGCTAATCCATGCTTATACCTTTATCCGCCTCAGTGACGACCAGTGGCTCAAACACGACGATCTGGAAGTTTCTAATCAAACCTTCACCTTCGAAGATATGAAAAAAGATATCCGCCATTATGGCCAATGCTTCCTCTATGAAAAACACTCCTAACCTGCTTGAAAGAAATTGACTATGGATTTTTTAACTACCTCAGAGATCACAGAGCAGCACAGAGAGGGACCTATCTCTGCAGCAAATTTCAAAATCGAACTCAGCTTAGTACAGACTCCATGCTAACGAAAATGACTCAGAAAAAAGATTAAGTCGGGCACGGTCACACACACACGTTCACGTTCACGAGTTTCTAGGGAGAGCTTTGGTCTAATGAGGGAAGTAGGCGGAGAAGATTTGCTGCCAACGAAGGGTCGTTTTTGCCATCTTTTGGGCGTAGGTAGTGATCTCAGCTGGTTTCATTTTCGAAAAACGGACGATCTCTCGATCAGTGAGGCGAAGCAGGATGGGTAAGACATTTTTTCGATTTGTGATCTTGGTCAGTTTCTTGCGGGCGCGGTAAAAACTGAGGTGAGCGGTGAAGAGACGCATTAGGCCGTAGGCAAGGAGAGTGGTCAAAGAGATGAGTAGCGGGATATGAAAGAAATCGGATAAGGCAGCAATGGCGTAGAGTATCAGAGAGGTAATGAGGAAGATCACCTCTTTTGAAGATCTAAAAAGAGGTCCCAAACAGCGACGGAGCCAGGAGTGGGAAGTTTGATAGGCTAAAATCTCTTCGAAAATGGGCTCTTCAAAGGCCCCTCTGACAGCATGTACGAGTTCGTGTGCCAAGATTTCATCTCGGGTATATCCAAAATAAAATTCCCGGCTCAAAAAGGCTTTATTGAGTTGCAATGTGACTTGAGAGCCTCCCGTCCATGTACACCCCCCTTCCCAAATATGAAGTCCTTTATTTTCGTAAGCGACTCCAATCCAGTCAGGATCGATATCAAAAAGCTGTTGTGCCAACGTGGAGCGAGGGGGCTGCTCAATCGGTGCGGCTTCTTGACACCGTTGAAAGAAGGTCTCATCCGTCTCATCAGGAGCATGGATCAGACCGCGCCGATTCCATTCAAGGAGCTGTTTTTTACCCTCTTCCATCGACTTCATGAACCTATCCCACTATTCGAAAAATGTGATTTTTAAAGGATTTTTTCTCAGATTTTAGAGCCGCTTCGAAGGGCATACTTTGGTAAGTAGGCCGAAAAGCGGCTCTAAAAGATGCGAAAAAAGACTTAAAAAACACTTTTTGCCAATAGTGGGATAGGTTCATAACACCTGATTCAATGGATTGTTTAAATCACTGCACCACCTTGCCATTAATTCATCGAACCCATCTTCTAAACCTTGCAATTTGTTCCTGAATTGACCCCTGCTTTGCACTTCTGTAAATGGAGCGCGTAAGAAATGGACGTTATTAGTCGCGAGATAGGCTCTTACCATGCGGAAACTGTCGATTCGGGTATTGAGATTGTCTTTAATTCGGGTGAAATGGTGCTCCAAATATTCAGGAAAATCGGAGCCAACTTTGATATTTTGTGTTTCTACTATATTGCGCAGTGTGGCAATCATATCTTTTTGGCGACGCCCTGCATCATAACTATCCCCTGAAGCAGGAGCAAAAATCCATGCCCACAGTCGGCGCCGATTGGCTTGAGTAAGCCAAAAGGCATCGAAGATCCGGAAACTTGGGGGAGCGTCTGGGGCCGATTCCATTTCATAAGAATCGAGAACTGCCTTTAGGGCATACTCAGTCTTTTCGATTAAATAGTGCTTAAAATCCTCCTCCCTCCCTTCGATCACATATTTATATTTGTTTGCTAATTCCTCAAAATGAGGGAGAACTTCAAAGAGGTGCTTATTGCGCAGAGAGAGAAAATCCCATGTGCTGGGATGGGAGTGGGGGCTACTCGCCCCTCCATCATGTTTAATTAAGGAGATTTTATGTTTCTCCCCATCGATCTCGATCTGTTCAGAGAAGAGGAGATTTGCAAGCAACTTCTGATGATTTCCCTTTTTAAAGAAATCGGTGCAAATTCCACCGATTTTAGAGTCAGTGACCTCTTCGTAGGCAAATAAACGTTCGAAGACTCCATTTTTGGTCACCGGAGTTAATTGCACCAAAATATTTTCAAAATGACAATCGATATCTTCGATCAAAAAGTTATGAATCGCCGTCAGTATCAGCGCCAACAGGGGGAGTCGCTCCAATATCCACTCTTTCATATCGATCCTTTGCCCCCAGGCGTCAAAAATGCCTGTATCGTGTTTGCTACCGAAAAACCAACGCAAGAAGTGGCGGGGAAGGGAAGATAAGAAAGAGGGGATTCCGAGGTGTTTATCGAGGGTAGTGCAATTTTCGACAAACATTTGAACGGAACATTTTTTATGATGGCGTCCGACAAAGTCATCACTCTCAACATCGATAATCGCTGTCGGTGGGACACACCAAATATCAAATTTCCGATCGCATCTCCACGACTCAAGCTCTGCAATCGGCTCAGAATTACCCTCTAAACAGACTTTCGGCGAAATCAGCAGGCGCTTGATCCGTGCATACCATTTGGGATTGTTGACCCCAGTGGGGCCCTCATCTTCAGGTTTGATAACCAGAATTTTTTTCCCATAACGATCCCTTGCGAAGCGCGCTCCACCAGATCCACCCGAACCGATCCGCTCCAGATCGAGGCCCAACTTTTGGGCAAATAAAAATTCCTGATAGACGAGATCCATGAAGGCCGTTTCAATGCCTAATTTTAATTCTTTGGCCTCGTCCGGATCGCTCCCTTGAAAGGCCGCTAAGGCGGTTTGCAATGCTTTGCGCTTTTTCTTCATCTCAGGATCGATGAGTGATTCGAGGACCGATCCTTCCTTAATGATCCCTCTGTAAAATAAATTGCGATTCAACCGGCAGAGCGGACTTTGAGGAGAAAAGATCTGTTTAATAACAAATTTATGAACAGCGATAATGTTTTTTTTAGATAAGTAGTCGCTCAACCTGCTGACCGTAGCGTGAACAACTTGTTGCACCCGTTTTTCATGTGAGGTCCGATCCGTGATATACCATGCTCTTTGGCTCAACGATACCTTCCGAAGGAATCCCTTATCATCGACCTGATAAATCTCACCTTTTTTCCGTTTGAGGAGCATCCGTAGATTGTGGTTGTCCTTTTTATTCCTTAAATCAAGCGTGATCAGCTGCCCTTCCGCCATCTCTTCTTTAGAGACCACGTCGACAAAACCGGAAAATCGAGTGTCCTTTCCACACTGAATGCGGATTGTGTGGGAAGGAATGGCATGCCGAGATAGTGCGTTGTCTCCTGTCAGAAAAAGCTTATGGTTGTAAAGCGCTTTACCTAACCGTCCAATCCCCTGATTTCCTGTTTGATTAAAAAGATATTTGATAGCAGCAGTCGCCACTTTCTGATCTTGCATGTCGGAAAAGAATTGATTTAATACCTCAAGAGCCTCATCGATCACGTGTTTGACACGTTTTCTCTCATCGATTTTTCGGAACGGGTTCCACAAATTCCACTTATACGAAAACCATTCCGACCATGTGGTGATTTCAACAAGTCTTCCTTGCCCATCTGTCCGAAAAAGGGTTCCCTTGGTGCGCGCGAACAACATCTCAATGTTAGTTAAGATACGATCCCGATTCCGATCCAAAATGGAATTTGGGATGTAAAAGCCATCGCTCGTCCCATAAGAAATACGTACTAAGCCAGGGGATGCCCCTTCTGGTATTGTTGCCATATTAAAAAACTTGAACTACTTCTAAAAAATACAAATAGTTTAACATCAATAGATTTTAAATTCCACTCTTATGAACCACCTATTTCCTTTACTGATGCTTCTCCATTTTCAAGGGCTTGGGCGTGCCTCTATCAAAAAATTGATAGAAAATTTTGGAGGGCCTGCTCAAGTCCTCTCTGAGGGATTTGATCCGACAAAGCGGATCCTTTTTGGGAAATACCCGCTTCTCAATTGGGAACGAGACTATGAAATGGCCTGCAAAAACGGAGTTTCTCTGATTGCCTACACAGACCCTCTCTATCCCAAAGAATTTTTTGCGCTTCCCGATTTTCCCCTTCTCCTATATGTAAAAGGAAATTTTATAAGAGAGGGAAAGCGGCGGATTGCCATCGTTGGGACACGGAGCGCATCCCTGTATGGTAGGGAGTCAGCGCATAAAATTGCTCATGAGTTAGCATCCGCAGGAGTATCCATCATTAGCGGACTGGCTCGGGGCATCGATACTGCAGCTCATGAGGGTGCTCTGATGGCAAAGGGGGAGACGATCGCCTTGCTTGGATCGGGGATCTGCAATCTCTACCCCAAGGAAAATCGAAATTTAGCAGAACAGATTTCTGATAGCGGAGCACTTATCTCGGAGTACCCTATGGAGAGAGAGGCATCGAAGGGTTCCTTCCCTCAAAGAAACCGACTTGTGGCCGAATTGAGTGAGGGTGTGTGTTTGATAGAATCCCCATTAAGGGGGGGTGGAATGCTCACCATGAATCTCGCTCAACAACAAGGAAAACTTTTATTTGCTCTGCCGGGGCGGGTCGATTTTCCCTCTTTTGAAGGAAACCATGATTGGATTAAAAAAAAGAGCGCGCATTTGATAGAAAAGGGTAGTGATATGCTTAAATATTTGAATATCAATGTGAATCAATCCTTCTCCTCTCTGCAACTTCCCCTTTTAACTGAGGAGGAAAACTTGTTTTTAGCCAAGATGCCTGTTGAAGAAAAATCGATCGAGGAACTTGTTTTGTTGACACAATTGCCCATCATGCAATTGAATGTCTACCTTACTCGCTTGGTTTTGAAAAAAGTTATAAAAGAATTTCCGGGGAAAATATTTAAAAAAATGACGGGTCATGGGAAAAGCACTGATCATTGTTGAATCGCCAGCCAAGATCAAGACCCTTAAAAAATTTCTGGGGAAGGAATTTATTTTTGCCTCCTCGCTCGGGCACATACGCGATTTGCCGCAAAAGGGGTTTGGGATCGATGTGGAACATGATTTTGAGCCACAATACGAAATTCTCCCCGATAAAAAAGAGGTGATCGAGAAATTAAAAGAGGCAGCTCTTCAGTGTGATGTCGTCTACCTCTCACCTGACCCAGATCGGGAAGGGGAGGCGATCGCTTGGCACATTGCGGCCATTTTACCACCTGATACGGTCATCAAAAGAACGGCTTTTAATGCGATCACGAAAGATGCGGTGCTCGATGCCATTGCCCACCCCTCAGATATCGACGGAGCACTCGTCAATGCGCAACAAGCAAGACGCCTTCTAGACCGCATTGTCGGCTATAAAATCTCACCTATCCTCGCCCGCAAAATTCAGCGTAGAAGAGGCGTTTCAGCCGGGAGAGTGCAGTCAGTTGCCTTAAAATTGGTCGTCGATCGGGAAAAAGAGATAGAGGCCTTCAGGCCGGTTGAGTATTGGAATATTGGAGCCATTCTGAAAGATGGCGATCCGACCAAAAAATTTCCCGCTCGACTCTATTCTGTCGACGGAAAAAGGTGGGAAAAGGAGGCACAAGAGGGGAAAGACTTTTTCCTCATCCCCAACCAAGAGGTCGCCGCATCTGTGGTTGCCCGTTTAGAAAAGGCCTCATACACGGTTGAAAAAGTAGAGAAAAAAGAGAAGAAAAGAAATCCGGAGCCCCCCTTTATTACGTCAACGCTCCAACAAGAGGCCAGTCGCCATTTCCGTTTCTCTGCATCTAAAACCATGAATATCGCCCAAACCCTCTACGAAGGGGTCGATCTAGCGAGTGAAGGTGCGGAAGGGTTGATTACCTACATGCGTACCGATTCGGTCAGATTGGCTCCAGAAGCCGTTCAAGAGGCTAGGCAATTTATTTTAAAATCTTTTGGGGAAAATTATCTTCCCGAATCGCCACGTACCTATTCGACGAAAAAAACCGCCCAAGATGCTCACGAAGCGATCCGCCCTACAAATTTGCGCCATATTCCTGACAAAATAAAGAAATATCTCACAAGAGAACAATTTTATCTCTATGAGCTCATTTGGAAACGGTTCATTGCTTCACAGATGAATCCTGCAATCTACGACACGGTCTCTGCAGATATCGATACCAACCAAAATATCATGCTCCGTGCGACAGGGTCGACGATGAAATTTAAAGGGTTTTTGATCCTTTACGAAGAGAAAGAGGATGAGGAAAAAGAGAGTGAAGAGGCCGCACTTCCCCCACTGGAGGCCAATCAATCTCTTTTTCTCGTTGAAGTCACCTCAGAACAAGCTTTCACAAAGCCCCCTCCACGATTCAGTGAAGCCTCTTTAGTGAAGGAGTTGGAAAAATCGGGGATTGGAAGACCCTCCACATATGCTTCCATCATGAACAAAATTCAGAGCAGAGATTACACCATTAAAGAGAACCAGCGGCTCAAGCCAACGGAACTCGGTCGTGTCATCGCCCAATTTTTGGAAGATAATTTTAAGCAGATCATGAATATCGGGTTTACAGCCGATATGGAGGATACACTCGAGCTGGTTGCCGCGAATAAAAAAGAATGGAAACGGGTCATTAAAGAGTTTTGGGAACAATTCATACCAACGGTTGATGTCGCGGAAAAAGAAGCTTTTGTTCCCAAAATCATGACCGATATCGAATGTCCCAAATGTCATCTGGCAAACCTTCAAAAGATTTGGTCAAAATCGCGTTATTTTTATGGCTGCTCCCGATACCCCGATTGTGACTACACCACCTCAGCAGAAGAGCTCAGTTTTAGAAAAGAGGATTACTCCGAAGAGATTGATTGGGATCAAAAATGCCCTATTTGTGGCAGTCCTATGAAAGTACGGCATGGGAGATTCGGCCCCTTTTTGGGATGTACCAATTACCCCACCTGCCGAGGGATTGTCAATCTCCCCAAAAAAGGGGAGAGTGTCGTATCAATCCCAGAAAATGCACCTGATTGCCCTGCCATTGGGTGCGATGGAAAAATTATTGGCAGAAAATCTCGCTTCGGCAAAACCTTTTATTCCTGCTCTAATTTCCCTAATTGTGATGTGATCGTCAATGAGCTTTCACAACTCGCTGAGAAATACGTCAATCATCAGAAGACAGCTTATGTAAAGAAGGGGAAGGGGGGGAAAAGAGGGAATGGCAAGGGACGTGGCAAAATGACCCCTTCTCCAGCTCTCGCTGCAGCGATTGGAACAGAATCTGTGACTCGTGGCGAGGCTACAAAAAAAATCTGGGACTACATCAAGGCAAACAATTTGCAAGATCCCGACGACAAAAGGCAAATCCTCCCTGACCCCACGCTAGCACACCTCTTTGGTTCAACCCAACCTCTCAACATGTTCAAGCTCGCCTCCATCCTCTCCAAAAACCTTAGTTGAACCGCTTCATTTCCTTGCCGTGCCCTAAGGACAAGGCCCTATAGTTTAGAAGATTTTTTCTTTTTTTCGTGAACGTTCACGGAGATATTACCAAAACGGTTTAAATGGGTTTTGCAAGCTATCAGGAGGAGTTTTTTTCGTGTTTGCGGTGTTCTTGATCGAGGCGGCCTAAAGAGTAGCCTTGATAGTCAACAAATTTGAAAAAAGCCTCGAAGGGAGGGAGGACTTTACAGACTTGGGAAGCCATCTCTTGAGCCACTAATCGGTAGCCAGGATGACCAGCTGGTTGTGAACGGAGTTCGCAAAGCCATTGCAGTGCTCTTAAATTGACGTGGAAATACCAACGGACATTGTACGCCATAGGCACGACGTATTGGGCCTCTTCAGGGAACTCCTGCGCAATCCGTTTATGAACCTCTTCCGCCTCCTCCATTGCCTCTCGATAACCTTTTTCCATCGGCGTATCGAGAATTTCCTCTGGAATCCAATAACCGTAGTCGGTGGTTAAGATCTGCCGCTCCTGCGTTAACATCCGATGGCGATGCAGGTCACGATAAATACCAAAATCGGCTACAATCTCAAAAGTAAATCGAGCGTGTTCAAGGGCACGTGGTGATTTATGCCTTCTATTTTCCCGCATCGAGGAGGCGGCATCAAAGATTTTAGCAATCTCCTCAGAAGAAAGGGTGCGACAATGAAGTTGCAGTTCTTCGAGGCTACTGCTGCTAAATGCATAGAGTAGGGCCGCCGCTACCTTCGAAACAGAGCCCTCGTCATAATCGATCAGCCAAACACCTGCCTTCCCATGCCCCTGATCGACATGATCTTTCTCTGCGAGATTTTTTAATTGCTCTCGCATTGATTCGTACGCTTGTGCATAGGATACATGGTGGCGATGGTTGAGCTCAGCCCGCCTGACAAAAGAAGGGATCACCTTAGCAAGCTCTTCGAAAGCCTGCTTGCCAATCTCTTGTAATTCCACAAGGTTTTGGCAGTGTAACTTATTGAGCAATCCCTCCCAAAAACGGCCATTGCCAAAAAGCCCCATGTTTGTCAAGGTGCCTGCAGGAAGTATGCCACGGAGACAATCGAGAACTTTTGCACGGAGAGCGGCCGAATAGGCAGCTTTTGACTTTTCTTGTTCTTTAGGAAATTTTTTTTCCATTAATTCGGTCAATGGAGGGATCAATTTAGAATACGTCTCAAAGAGATGGTCGCAGGTTTTGAGATAGATTTCTCGGAAGGCGGAAGTCATCAATATCGGCTCCCGATAGTAAAGGTACTGATCGTTTACCTTTTGGTCGAAATAGATATATCGGGTTGATTTCTCAAGGGGGGAGCCTCCGATTCTGCTATCCTCAATGGCTTTGGCCGCCAGCATGGAGATATTTTCAATCGCCAGATGCGCCCCCCCTAGCTCCCCAATCGAATCATCCCCATAACCATCCAATATTCTATCGTAAAAATTTTGCGCCTTTTGAAGCGCCAGCATCTGGGTTTCGGGATTCTCCTTTTCGCTACCAACGAGTAAGTTAAAAGCGGTCTCTTCCCCTTGTACAAATTCTTTTAAAAGAAGAGATCGAAGTCCTAAACTTGAGCGGGAGTAGCGAGAAAAAGGGCCCCTTTAATCACCTCGGGCAGGTTGCGCAACACAAAAACAGAGGAATGTGTATTGGTGACAAACCGTTCTAGAATGCGGATCTGCGCTTCAGAAAATTCTTCATAATCCTTCATAGGTGGAACGAAGTTGCCACAAACTCAACTGAAGTATCAAGAAAAAATGTGTTTGAGAAGTGTAGATAAGTGGTAAATAACTTGTTGGCAAATTAAAATTTGTTAACTTGATTTCCCCTTTTTATCTGGGTGTGAACAGGGTGTTGACAATGTCATTTAGAGAGTAAGGGATTGGGTTATCTACATTCCCACACCCTTAGATGAAGAGGAGAAAGTTAAATGTATAAGATTACTCATTATCGAAGGATGGGAAAATGATCACAAAATCCACTATCGACCTATTACACCGGCCGCGTAGAAATAGAAAATCGGGCGCAATTCGTGATCTGCTGCAGGAGGTGCGCCTCAATGTAGGAGATTTGATTTATCCACTCTTTGTCATAGAAGGGGACGGGGTAAAAGATCCAATCATCAGCATGCCGCAGATCTACCGATATAGCCTGGATCGGGTTCTAAATGAAATTGAGCGGGCGGTACGATTCAAAATTCCTGCAATTGCTCTATTTCCCGTTATCAACTCAGAACAAAAAGATGCACACGGTAGCGAGGCGGTTAATCCACAGGGTTTGATGCAGCGGGCCATTCAAAGGATCAAAAAGGAATTCCCCCATCTTTGTATCATCGCGGATGTGGCGTTAGATCCCTATACTACGCATGGGCATGATGGTTTAATCAATGCGGAGGGGGACGTGGAAAACGATCCTACCATTGAGGCGCTTGTCAAAATGGCGTTAGTCCAAGCTGAGGCGGGCGTTGATATGGTGGCTCCAAGCGATATGATGGATGGCAGAGTTAGGGCGATTCGATTGGCCCTTGATGCAAATGGTTTTTCTCAAATCAGTATCCATGCCTACTCGGCAAAATACGCCTCTTCATTTTACGGCCCTTTTCGCGATGCTCTCTCCTCTCATGTGAAAATCGGCAACAAAAAGACCTATCAGTTAAACCCGGCAAACTGGCGAGAAGCTCTGCGAGAGGGAATGCTGGATGAGGAAGAGGGCGCCGATATTTTAATGGTGAAACCAGCCCTTCCCTATCTCGATATCATCACAAGGCTTAAAGAGCAGACCTATCTTCCGATTTCAGCGTATCAGGTGAGTGGGGAATATGCCATGATCATGGCTGCGGCACAAAAAGGATGGCTGGATGGGGAAAAAACGCTTTTGGAGTCTCTTTTGAGCATCAAAAGAGCGGGGGCTGACATGATCTTTACTTATGCTGCCCCCCAAATTGCTCAATGGATCACCAGCGGCGCTCTCTGTTGATAATTTCGAAAAGTGTTTTCCCTGTATATGTAGTGTAGCCAGCATCGCGCAGCCAAGCGGCCGTGGCATAGTTCCATACGCGACGACTACTCCGCCTATAAAAGAGATCTAACGGCACTTCAAGGGCAATCCCTTTATCATAATAGACGGCGCCATGCACCATATCTTTGGCATTCGTAAAAGTGGCCCAAGCGGTCAATCTCAATCCATTATCAAAGTAGCGAGTGACTTCCACCTTCACTCCTTTATCCCTGGCAAGAAACTGTCCAAGCCCAATTTTAGTGAAAGTGCGGAGAGCTGGCAAATCGATATAGAAATCGAGAAAATATTGTTGGAGCGTGGTATAGGGCCTAAAAACCGGCCGTTTCCCTTTGAAGCGACGAAGTTTCGATTGAAATCCTAAACCGTTGTATTTTCTTTTTTTCACCACAGCCCCTTCTAAGCCGATGGCGATCCGCGCATGGGCAGGATACCATAACATTTCCCCCCCAATGCCTCCGTAGTTAACCTGGAAATACCCGCCGGCGATTCGGGAAAAGAACCCTTTTCCACAATTCCATGTTTTTTGCAAATAGAGCATATCCCAGGTATAAGCACCCGCCTGTCTATACCGGATATAGTCTGTTGCGACATTAGGCAATTGCGAGGGATGGAAAAAATCAAAATCGGCGATATCTTTACATGTGGAGAGAAAAGTATAACTGCCTTGCACTTCATAATACCAATCATAAAACAAAAAGCCCTCCAAACAGGCCTTAATACCGACATCATATTTAAATTTGCCTCGAGCGTTGTTTAAAAACGTTTCAAATCGGGGATTAAAACGGGCGCGCCATAGATCTGATCTTCTTTGAAAAATGCGGACGCTTTCCTTGTTTAAAGGTTGTACATTGGCACGCGGAGAGATCAGTTCAAATTCGTATGGCAGTATCGTGTGCGCAGCAAATTGATTGAGCTGCTCCCGATTGTAAACATATTGTTGACAGGGGAGGCCATACGATTCCAAAATCACGACCACCTGTGTCACATTATTAGGGGCAAGTGCGGCTAAAAGCAGTTGTAGCCTCATCCGTGCGATCCTCTCTTGCCTGTAGCTAAAATTAAAAAGACGGAGATAAAGCGTGTAGGCATCGTCGGAACAGGCATGTAACCAAGCGCTTGTCAACTGAAACCCTTGTCTTTCGAGGGAGTAGTTCAAACTTTGGATCATGATCTTCTCGTTTCTTACACAACCGAGCGGTTCGGTATCAACAGGAGAGGTATAGGGCAGGGGATCTTTAACTTTAGGCAATAAACCTTCCGACTTTCCCCAGTTGTAGTGAAACGAGCCTGCCGCCGCAAAACAGTTTCCTCTAAGCGAGCTGGCTGAAAACTCAATTAAGTTACGAAAGCGGTATTTCAATCCGATATTGACTGGGAAAGCAACGTGCGTTTTTCTGGGTGGGGATCTTTCCTGTAATTTGTGGGGTCTAATTCTGCTCCAAAACCAATGCCTCGCAACCAGTCGTTGGAGCTCTTGTCCCAATAGGGAAACCAGTCAACCCCCCCAAAAAAACCTCTTGAAGGGCCTTTTGAGTACCTTCCATACCCCCAACCCAAACTGCCTTCAATTCCATAATTGATAAAGACATGGGTTCCTACCAGGTAGTACGTAGTAAACGGTTTCGTCCCAATAAAATCGTCTATGCCTACGGCAAACCCAGGAAAACGGTAGCAACTGTGTTCTGGGGTCCAAAGAGCGAGTTTGACATTTGCTCCTCTATCTGCATGATTGCCAAATCCATAGGGGCCTAAAACGGGGTCTTCAAATCCCCTGAATATTCGATAATTGGCGCTCAATTCAAGCTGGCCATAAGGTTGAATCCGACCGTTCAATATTAAATATGGAGGGGCCCATGCTCCCCCAATGCCAATCTCACCGGCTACCCCCATTCGTGCAGAGTGGGTGACAAAATATCCTGTGGACAAAGTGTGATTAAATGTAATTGGGAAACGCTCGGTCTGTTTTTTATCCCAATAGGCAGCTATTTCTAAAGAATGAAAGAGTTCATCGAGATTTTGTTCCCCGAGGAGCAACGTAGGACATAGGAGCAGGAACCAGATAAGTGGGTGAAACGCGAATTTAATATCCCATTTCTTTAGCATAACGATGCAGTCCCTGTTTTACGATCTCCACCATTTCGATCTTTGAGGGACAGATAAATGTCGGGGAGGGCGAAATCTTCCGGCACAACTTCGAGAACACCTAACCGTTCCGCCTTCTCAAAATCTTCGGCCAAGATTGCCTTTACCAAAAGCATCGTAGGGATTTCCAAAGGCATCACTTTGTCATACACGGAAGGATCGATAAAAGCCCGCTCTTCCCCATGTTGATTCGTGGTGAAGTGGTAACCTTCCGGAGGGGGGGAAATATGGCCTGAAAGATAGGCACGAGTTGCCGAATATTTTTTTCTCCCAAGTTGGAAAAAATGAAAAGGCTCTCTGGTGATGTTGATCGGGAAAGCAGAAAAACAGGTGTGATTAAAGCCTAAAAAATGGGTAGTTTCAACTTCAGTTCCTGTAAGGGGATCGCCAGAGATAAATCGGATAAGGGGATCGGAACTCCGGTATTTCATCAATTCTTTCACAGGATAACCTTGCCTGCCGATAAAAAAGCCGCGCTTCTCGTCCGCGATGCCGGGTCCAGCCAACGAAATGATTCTTTTTACGTGGTATCGACCCTCGCGAACCATCTTGCCTACGATCACAACATCCAAGGCCGTTAATGTCCATACGTAATCATTAGGGCGGCGAATCGGATCAATAGCATGGATATGCACCGAACCGCAACCCGCCGGATGGGGACCCTCGACTGTATGTTTTTCGACCTGTTCTGCATGGATGAAAGGGGGAAAGTCGGAATGGCTTCTATACACGAGATGCACTCTACCTGGCGCCAATTTTGAAAGGGCTTTCAGGCCCTCTGCAAAATAGATCTCCTCCCCCTCAACATGCATCTCAAAGGGGGGTAGAAAGGGTCTTGTTTCAATTGCCGTTATAAAAATGGCGCGGGGTAGGTGTTTAGGATCGGGCACTAGATTGAAAGGACGAAACCGGATATGTGGGAAAAGGCCTCGCTGCATTAAAAAAGGAGAGGAGTTGATCCCGAGTCAGGCTCTTTTCCACGTCAATCGGTTCGATCCCTTCCTCTTTTTCCTCTTAGTCAATTTTGTTATCGCAGATCTAACAGCCTTCCTTGAGGCCTCTTCGTATTTCAGTCACAACTCCGCCTGCTTGCAGGCGAGAGAAACATCTGACCCGGAATGATTTTGCTCTCAAGTAAAGGTTGCCCGATTTTGACAACATCACCAACCTTAACAAGGACGCGGAAACGAATCTCTTCAAACGGTTCGAGATTAAGAGCGACTTGTTGTGGAGGGGGCAAGGGAGGGAGATCTTTGTTCGCTCCCCTTTTTGGGTCCCCCTTGAATGGGGATATAGAGACCCTTTTCACTTATAATCTTCATAGTCCTAGAGTGAGGGAAATTCAAGCCAATATGAATGCGGCCTAAGAGTGTGTGAACACACTCTAAATCGACGAGGACTATAATGTTTTCATTAGAGTGGGATCCAGTTTTTTTCTTTGCGAAACGATGAATCTCTTTTTTTCGCTCCTGCTTTTCTACCTTTTGCTCAAACTGCGGATCGTGAATACGACTCCGAGCTTTTCTCTTTTATATTTTTCGCAGGCAACCTTTACTTTTTGCAGCGCCCCTCCCATTGATCCTTAGAAAAATGATTCGGATCAGCGGCATACGCCTCCAACTCCTTCCGGCTCATTCCCGTCCTTTTAAAGATTTCCTCTGCTTTTTCATTGAGATCGTCCAACTTTTCTTGCGTTTGACTGATGGTGGTCGGAGTAATCTGCTCGGGTTTCACCTTTGACTTCCGATTTCGGAGCCTGATTGATCTGTATATCGTACAAATTTAAAACTTCAGCAAGCGCTTCTCTAATTTCTTCTTCACCACTGCTTGCCATACGATCCTCCATTTTTCCTTTTGAGCGAACAGCTCGAGAGAAGTCTCCAATCTGACTAAACTCAAGTGCGTTTAAATTTTTCAACACAGCCGCACTACCCCACCTGAAATTGTTACTATTTTTGATCTAATTTGCTTTTAAGTTCCTCTCCTTATTTTACCTAGAAAATTTTAAATTGTTAATGGTTTATCGAGTTTTTATTGATCTTTTTGACGTTGGTGGTTATATTTTATGAAATAAGGTTTAGAGAGGTAGAAAATAATTGTTTCCGAAGAATTTCGCTTTCTCCTGCAAGGGGAAAAGCTTACTCACTTCTTCGACTTTGGGAAGGTATTGCGGGTTTGGCCGATGATGTTGACGGTGGGAGGAACTTAAAAATGTTCTTTGCCTAATAAAAAATTCAATAGTCTCCTCGACCTTTGATAAATTGCCGAGACAATATCCCATTGTGGAAAAAAATCGAAGGGGGGAAAGCGGCAGATGATGTTCTCAAACTTATTCTCGATCTACAAACGACTAACTCCCCAATTTTTGCCGATTTAGCGACTGAATTTTTAAAAAGAAACCATGGGAAAGAGGATGCCTTTAATCAGAAAATTAGGGATCGTCGGTCTCTTGAGCCGGAGAAATTTTCAAGGTGCGATCTCTTATTTAAGCTATTTACACACATGCAAAAGGGAAAATTTGTTTTCCACACGGGAGGATGGGGCGTCGGTGAAGTGATGGATATCTCCCTTCTCAGAGAGCACGTTTTGCTTGAATTTGAGGGGACAGCTGCGATCAAAGATCTTTCGTTTGAAAACGCATTTAAAAACTTAACGCCTATTCCATCAGATCATTTTTTGGCCCGAAGAGATTTTTGGGTAATCCCGATTCTCTCGAAAAAGAAGGAAAAGAAGATCCTTTATACTATTATCAGATTGTTATTGAGGGATTTGGTCCTAAAACTGCCCAAGAGATCAAGGAAGAGCTTGCTGAACTTGTCATCCCAGAAAAGGAATGGTCAAAATGGTGGCAAGCGGCACGAGCGAAGATTAAAAAAGATACCATTATTCAGTTCCCCCATACCTCTAAGGAGCCCTTTATCCTTGCTTTTGGAAGAGGTCCCTCACGAGCAACGGGTCAAAGAGGTTTTAAAAAATGCAAAAGGGGTCGACGCCCAAATTTTCGTCATCTATAACTCGATCCGCGATTTCCCGGAAATTACCAAAAATCAAGAACTTAAAGCCAGCATCAAGCAACACTTGTTAGAGGGGCTGAGTTTCGATGAAACCGTGCCTGATTTAGCGTGGCTCGAAAAATTCAAATCTCGTTTTTGTTACAAGATATTTTTCCTGAAGAATTTCCAGAGGCTGCAGTCCACTTGATTAACCGATCAACAATCTAGAAAATATCTTAGACTCATCGACATTGCCGCTTTTTAAAAAGATGATCACTAGCGGTTGTTGGGAACAACGAAGTGACTGGGTTACCCTCTTTTCTCCATTTATTATTCCCTGTATCACAGAATCCACTCGTGATTATACTGTTCAAAGAACTCTACCATCATCCTGAAAGTCGAGAGCTTCTTAAGGAAAAAATCAATGAGCTCCTCAATAGAATGACGCTCTACCCTGAAGCCTTCTTCTGGTATTTGCAAAAAATTACAGGAGATGAGGAGCTCTTTTTCAATACTCAAGAGGGGCGCTGGCAATTTTTGAAGCCCTGCTCGATTCTTCTCCATTTCATCGAAGATAAACCCGACATGAGGGATCTCGGAAAAAAATCGTTCAGCGGATCTCTAGAAAAAAGATATGAACTGGTTCGCCTCTTTATCAAGGACTCTTGGATAAGAATATTTAGAAGAGTTTCTCCTTTTGGTTAGCAAATGCCATAGTTTCACAAAACACGATCTTAAAATTCTCCATAATTTAGCTGAAGTTGTTCAACCGGCTCTTAGCAGAAAGAAGAAAGTGATTCAAGAAGAGGAGAAAATAGAGGTCATCTGGACCACTCAGGAAGGGTTGCAAAAACTGCAAGAGCGGATCCATCATCTGGGTACGGTGGAAACAGTCGATAATGCAAGGGAGATTGAAGCGGCCCGGGCATTAGGGGATCTCAGAGAAAATGCTGAGTACAAATTTGCTCTTGAACGGAGATCGCGTCTCCAAGCGGAGCTTCAAACTCTTTCCAAACAGATCAATCAAGCACGGGTTCTCACAAAACACGATCTCGCGGTCAATGAAGTGAATGTAGGATCGATTGTCTATTTGCGCGATTCAAAGGGCAATAAGTTGCAATACACCTTACTTGGTCCCTGGGATGCAGATCCTGAGAAATACATTCTTTCGTTTCAATCTAAACTCGTCAAGCGATGATTGGCCACAAAGAGGGAGATACATTTGAATTTCAAAACGAAAAATACACCATCCTGAAAATTGAGACGTATTTTAAACATATGAACCTATCCCAAAAGTAAGAATGGACATTATTCTCGCAACGACAAATGGACACAAAATCCGAGAAATCCGAGCGCTCCTGAAGACCCTTTCAAAAATTTGAAGTCTACTAGTACTCGATTTTCCAAATTATGTGCCTGCCAGCCTCGAAGAGAGCGGGAGAACATTTGAAGAAGAAAACGCGACGATCAAAGCGCGCCATGCCGCACACCATTTTAATAAATGGGCCTTGGCCAATGATCTGGACTTGTGGTGCCTGCATTGGAGGGTGCACCAGGGGTTTATTCAGCTCGCTATGCAGGGGCCGGCGCAACCGATAAAGAAAACCGGCAAAAACTTCTCAAACAGATGGCCCAATTCGAAGAGCTTGCACGCTCCGCCTATTTTGAATGTTGCATGATCCTTGCTGCCCCTGATGGCATAAAAAAGGTCGTCTCAGGCCGCTGCGAAGGCTCTATTTTAAGAGGAAGAAAGGGGTGGGAATGGCTTTGGTTACGATCCCCTCTTTCTCAAACATGGATATAATCTAAGTTTTGCTGAGCTCGACGAGAGTCGCAAAAATCAGATCTCCCACCGCGCAAAAGCTCTTGAGAAACTCAAACTCACGTTCGAATCGCTATAGCGCTTTATAAAGAGGCAAGGTCGACCGCTCAGGTTAAGAGATGGCTTTCAATTTGCTGAACAGTTCCGCAATCTCTTCATTCCAACAGGGGAAACCTTTAAAGATTGAAGGGGGGATGCGGGATTTGTTTCGCTTTCCGATAAAAGGCATCCGCTTTTAAGAGCGCCTCTTCAAGATAAGGAATGAGACCGGGGATGGGGATTTTTTTGCCCAGATCGCGGACGCTGAGCGAGCCAGACTGCAAGCCGCGAGCCAAGCGCCGAGCGCGCACGTCGAGAAACCGCGTCAGGCGCAAGCTCAAGTGGAGGCGGAACGTGCGGCGCGCGAGCGCGCCGAAGCCGACGCAGCCAATGCTCGCGAACGCGCGCGGCAGGCTGAGGCACAGGCCCAGGTGCAGGTAAATCAGGCGAACGCGGCGGCCACGGCGGCGGTGGCGGCC
>CAVPKN010000037.1:0-59989 GCA_963705695.1 uncultured Chlamydiales bacterium | reverse complement strand
AGAAAGAGGATTAAAATGGCCTCCAAAAAAGAAATAGATCTTCATTTAAAAATAGCATTGGAAGAAATTGGTGAAATTAATCCTATTTTTAGTAGGCGATTTAAGGTATGGATTTTTAAACACCCTGCTTATCCAGATGTTGAGTATGCCGGTGCATCTGAAGAGGAAGTTGTAAAAAATTATCCTCTCTATTTACGTGACTTTATTAAACACAGACTGAACGCAAATATTGATCCATTAATCGAGAAAAAAACAAAAGGCAGAGGTGGATTGAGAAAGGGTGCAGGAAGACCAAGAGGAACAACAAAAGAACCAACTGAACGTATTTCTCTCCCTAAGGATATTGCTCAATGGATCAAGAATCCAGGTGCAATTTCAAAAGTACGCGCTTTGATTGCAAAACAAAGATAGGAAGGCTCACGCATCCGATATGCCCGATCTCGATCTGCAGGTTATTAAGATTGCGAAGATAATCGTCTATTTGCTGTAAAATCAATTCATTAGGAGATGAAGGTGCGGTGGTAGGAGAGGTAGGAGCGGTCGAAGATATGGATTCGCCCTCCTTCTTGCCAAATGTCGTGTCCCCAAGTGAGGAGGCGGATCTGTTTTCCTGTTTCAGGGGCTTCGATAAATTGAGTGTCGGAAACAGGCAATGTACTCTTTCATTTGACATAGTGTAATCTAATGGGTTACAATGAAAGCAAATGATAAGTTTGTGACAATAAAGACTTTTAAACACAAGGGATTGCAGAAGTTTTTTGAGTCTGGCAGTAAGGCGGGCATCCACGCTGCTCATTCAAATAAAATTGGAAGGATATTAGATCGTCTTAATTCAGCAGGAGATGTAAAAGATATGAATGCTCCTGGATATGATTTTCATCCATTAAAGGGGGAGCTTCAAGGTTTTTATTCAGTTCACGTTAATGGAAATTGGAGAATTATTTTTCGTTTTGAAAGTGGCAAAGCCTTAGACGTAGATTTAATCGATTATCATTAGCAAGGGTTATTTATGGCAAAAAAAAGAAAACCGACTCACCCAGGATTTATCCTTGACGAAGACTATATTAAGCCTCTTAATTTGAATTTACAAAAGCTCGCTGATCGTTTAGGAATTGCTCGGAATACATTGTTTAAGATTAGAGCCGGTAAAGCAAGGGTGACACCTGCTGTCGCTATTGCTCTAGCAGAAGCATTCGATACTACTCCCGAATTATGGCTTAATCTGCAGCAAAATTACGATCTTTGGATTGAAGAAAATTCAAATGAGCACGAATGTATTCAACCTATAATCAAAAATGGTAAATTTCTTCCAACCAAACAGAATATTGGAATCAGTAGAAGGTTAGGGGCTTAGTATAAGCACATTGCTCAAAAAAGAGATGCGCTGAAAGGCTCATTTTAGGCTAGATGCGGCCTGTTCGATTGTCATTTGAAGATGCGATTGTAAGTCTTCATCCTCCTGTATGTTCGGATTGTCAGGATTCGTTAACTTGAGTTGGCCGATCTCGATCTGCAGGTCATTAAATTGCGTTAGGTTGGCGCTAAGCTCCTGCACGGTTTTCAATTGATCGGGCAAAAGATTTCGATCTCCCTCTAATTGTCGTGCTGTTATCTTCAGTTGAAAATAATTTCCCTCGGTCGGATTGCTAAAATAATCGTTTATTTGATGTTTAAACTGAGAAAAATCAGGCTGATTTGATTCTCTGGGTTGATAAATGTTTCCACCTCCGGAAATGCCAGAGATTCCCATAACTCCCCCCTTTTGTCAATTTATATTTTTAATTCTAACAAATAACAAGGTTAAAATCAAGCCATTAGGAGATGAAGGTGCGAGGGTAGGAGAGGTAGGAGCGGTCGAAGATGTGGATCCGCCCTCCTTCTTGCCAAATGTCGTCTCCCCAGGTGAGGAGGCGGATCTGTTTCCCTGTTTCAGGGGCTTCGATAAATTGGGTGTCGGAAATTTTTAAAATGACATGGTGGGGGCGCTCCTCTTTGGCTAAATAGAGGGGATCGCCGGGGAGAAGTGTGGGTGTGGGATCCCCTTTTAGGTACTGATCGTAACAATTGCGGGGGAGGATGATCCCTTGCGCGCGGTAGAGCAAATTGATCAGACCCGAGCAATCCACACTTGATACCACGCTTGAGATCGATTGGGAGTAGAAGGAGCGCCCTCCCCACAGGTAGGGGGCACCTAAAAAAAGATGGGCATCAGCAACGAGAGTGTGGCGGCACGGTTTTGTGGGGAGGAGTCGCGCACCTGCTTGTTGGGTACCAATCCACGTGCCAAAAGAAAATTGTTCTGAGCGGATCACCACGTGCGATGGGGATAGGGAGAGACTTTTTTTAACTTGGGCTTTAACTTGTGCTTTGACTTGGGAGTCCTTGATCCAACCGATATAGGGGCGCCAACCCACGTGTTTATCAAAGACAGGTTGCTCTAATGCTCCGATTTTGAGCCACCCGCGCTCGGAATCCAAGATCGAAACCGCTTCTCCATAAAGAAGCTGTGTCTCTCGATACTCTTGATGGGAATAATCGCTCGGAAACTCTACATCCGGTTTGGAGCAGAGATCAACGACGGGTTGTGAAATGCGGAATATGCCCATGCGCTGCCAATGGCTCAATCACTTGCTTGATTAAGGGTAAAAAATGTCCATGTAAAGGGAGAAGAGGGAGTCGGGGATTTCCTGCTGGTAGCCCACAGAGGTTAAGCGCGGCCTTGAGAGGGACGGGATTTCCTTCGATACTGAGCGCCTTAAACAAGGGGGAAAGGGTGAGATGGATCTTCTGCCCCTCATCCCAATTTTTTTCTAGGCAGGCCCTAAATAGAGAGACCATGACGTGGGGAATGAGATTCGCCGTGCCTGAAATGACCCCTTCAGCTCCGATCGCCATGGCCGGAAGAAAAGGTGATCATCTCCTGCGATACATGTAAAATGGGGAAATCGTTGTTTGACAGTGGCCAAAAGATCCCCAAAAAAAGCGAGGTTACCCGAACTCTCCTTGATGCCGATGATTTTGGGGTGGTCTGCCAAGCGAAAAACACACTCCGTATCGATGTGAACGCCGGTTCGGGGGGGATTATTGTAAATCACGATTGGCAACGGGGAGCGGCTACAGATCGCTTCAAAGTGACGAAAAATCCCTTCTTGATTCGGTCGGTTGTAAAATGGGGTCAAGACTAAAGCAGAATTGGCACCCAGATCGGCGGCTTGGGAGAGATATTCAAGCGTTTGTTGAATCGATGTGGAACCGCACCCCACCATGATAGGGAGGGAAGTGGTTTTCCGAACACAGTCGATGACCTCGCCCCGCTCTTTTGCATTGAGTGAAAACGCTTCCCCGGTTGTCCCTAATAGGGTAAAGCCATCTATGTTGGCCTCGATCTGTCTTTCCACATGGAGACGGACCCCATCGAGGTCAATTTCCCCTCTCTCTTTGAAAGGGGTAATGAGAGCTGTATAGATCCCCGAGCATTTCTTCAAGGGTGAACCATCCTTTTTTACCTAAGATCCAAGCTGCTGCTTTGAGTGCTCCTCGAGCAAAACCAGCGCGGCTGTGCGCTTCGTGAGTGAGCGTAATTGAATCAGAAGGGGAATCAAAAAGCAACATGTGTTTGCCTGTAATCGTTCCACATCTCACGCTCGAAAAGGGGTTTTTCATGTCGAGTTGGTGGGCAATCTTTAGAGCAGTTCCTGAAGGGGCGTCCGTTTTCTCTTTGTGATGGCACTCAATCCCAGCCAGATCGTATTCGGCGAAAAGAGCTTTAGCGTGCTTTGCCAGTTGAATAAATAGAGCAACCCCTAAAGAAAAATTGGGGGAAGCCAAGATGGCAGTGGACTCGGTCTCTTCTACCCGCTTTTGAGCATGAGGGAGTTGTGATTCCCATCCGGTCGTTCCAATAATGAGGGGGATTTGATGAGTGATCGCCCACTCCACATGATCGATCGCCACATCAGAGTGGGAAAAATCGATACACACATCAGCGCCACTCGGCTCCACAATGGGATAGTGAAGCCTTTTTGCCTCGAGCTCAACAACTTCCCCCATCTTACCGTGGCCAAATAATCCAATTTTCATGCTGACACTATAATATTCCCACACTTATGCCGCTAATAAATCGTAAGGGGAGGAATCGAGAAGAAGGGAGTAGGTTTTTTTCCATAGGGCCTCCATTTTGGCGTTCTGCTGCTCTGTCAGCTGATGGAGGATGAGGAAACAGTCACGATTCCGGGTAAAGGCCGCTTTAGTCCAATTGGCGGATCCATTAATAAGATATTCCCCATCGATCCATGCAAATTTATGATGCACAAGACCTAAACCCGAAGTAATGCACGGCTCAATTCCTCCTTCAATTAACTGCTCCACTGTTTTTTGACCCACCCCTTGAGCCTGCCCTCGATCCAACACGACTTCCACCTGTAGGCCTCTCTGATGCGCCCTAATCACCGCCTCAGTAAGAGCAGGATGTGTCCAAGTATACATCGCCACTCGCACCGTTTTTTTAGCCCCATCAAGAAGGGCAATCACCCTCCTCAACCCCTCTTTCCCCTCTTTCGGGCAAGACCCAAAATTCAATCGGCTGTCCGCCACTGATGATTTTGGCATAGGGAATTTCTCTCTCGATGACCTTGGCAAGCTGCGGATTGATCAAGCCGACCACAAGGTTGTCGTGGATCCGCAATGATTCGCCGGTCATATTGGCCGATCCTATCAAAACTTTCTCAGAGTCAATGACTAATATTTTTTGGTGCATCAGACCTGATTGCTGGGCTTTTTCATGATCGATCCCCGCGCAGAGTTTTTGAAAACCTGCAGGGGGGGTCGATCCGTCGTGGATGACTTTGACAACGACTCCTTTTTCGGCTTGGGCATTGAGCGCATGGATCAATTTCGTATCACTTAAGGAATAGATAATCAATAAGATTGATTGATGTGCACTCTGGATCGCTTCAGTGAACATCTTTGCCAGATCATCGTGACACACATTGGAATAGAGAATAGGAGCTTCCCCTGGCTCTATTTTTTCTAAGATGTGCGTTTCAGAAAAATAATAGAGGAGGAACACGACAAGAAGGGAGAAAAGCCAGCGGTAGAGGGAAAGAGGTCCTTTTTTCTTCTTCTGTTTTAATTTCTTCTTAGTTCTTTTCATAATAGAGAAAATAATTCAAAATTATAATATTAGCAGAAACTCCACTCATCGAGTACTAAAGGCACGTTTGAGAAAAACCGCTCAGAAAATCAAACATTTGATGGTAGAGAAGAGACCTTTTGTTCTCCCTGATGAGTCGTATCATTTAGCTACGTTAAAATATGCACCTGATATGGCGGAAGTGATTTGGGAAGTCAAGCGCGCTTTTGCAAAAGGGATCGAACCAACTCGGAGCACGCATGGCACCTCTCAAACTTATTTTCTGAACGACTGCGAGGGTGTTCCCATCGCTGTCTTTAAAAGATTTAATTTTTACAGGGAATTGGCAGCCTACCGCCTCGATTACGATCACTTCGCGGGAGTTCCACAAACGGTGCTGACCACATTGGAACATCCTTTCTGGGGGAAAGCGACAGGCTCTTGCCAACTCTACGTGCCTCACAGTATAACGGCGGTTGAACTGGAAAAAAACCAATTTCGCCATTTTTTACCCTCTATGGTGAGGCGAATTGCCTCTTTGGATATTCGGACGATGAATGAAGACCGCCACACTTCCAACCTTTTAGTCGTGGATGAAAAAAAACCGATCCCTATCGATCACGGCTTCATTTTACCCAGGAGATTGGATAGAGGGGATTTTGTGTGGCTTGAATGGCAACAGGCGGCCACCCCCTTTTCTGAATTCGAGCTCTCATATATCTCCCTCCTTGACCCTGAGGAGGATCGAAGAATATTGATCGACGAGCTCTATTTTGAGGAGAGGAGGGCCAATCGTCTTTTTATCGCCACGGTTTTACTTAAGCTGGGGGCTCTCCGCGGTTTAACCCCTCTTGAAATTGGGAAACTTTTAAACAAAAAAGAGCATAACGACCTCTCCCCCTTTGAATTTATCATTGAGAAGCTCAGAAAAAAAAATCCTCCCAACTGGTCCCTTTTTTCCCCGTGTGTTTATGATGAAGTTAAAAAAACCCTAGATACTACATATGAACCTATCCCACTATGGGCAAAAAGTGCATTTTAAACCTGAGTTTTGGGTTTATCTTTCTCATAATCAGAGGGCTTTTTTGGCGCAAATTGCGATTTTTTGCGATGATCATAGCTGCAGGCGCTATATTCAAGCAAAAAAGCGCGATTTGCGCCAAAAAAGGCCCTGAGGATGAGGAAGATCAACCCAAAACTCAGGTTTTTAAGTCTTTTTCCGCATCTTTTAGAGCCGCTTCTTGGCCTACTTACCAAAGTATGCCCTTCGAAGCGGCTCTAAAATCTGCAAAAAAATCCTTTAAAAATCACATTTTTCGAATAGTGGGATAGGTTCATGAAAAAGCAACTTGTTAATACCCAAACAAAACAACCGATCGTGGAATTTAGAGAAGGCAATACGTTGATCCATAATAAATTCCTCGAGCATGAAATGAGAGAGATCGGAATCCCGATCCCTCACGGCCTAAGAGGACTTTATCATGGTAAAGAATGTGTGCGCCTCGGAGATACCGAATTTCAAAAAGCCTTTCAGGAAGTCTATTACCTGACAGTCATGGATCCCGATCTTTTCCAGTGGCATTGATGATATGAATCTATCTCACGCCGTGTGCAACTTTTTTGTGACTCAGGAGCGGCTGTGGCTTTGCCATATCAATCCTCCCTCGTCGGACATAGCACAAGGCTATGCCACCTACGCTTCGCTCCGGGCCGCCTCGGTGCCCTTTGGGCACTCTTGGACGTTTCCCTTAGCCAATCTCCACCGGAGGTTGGCTAAGTGTCCAATGTCCTCATTCGGGGCACTTCGTGCTGCCCGGGAATGCCTGGGACTCACTTAGAGCCCGCCTACTGCAAGATTGCGCCCCCAAGAGATATGATCTTGGAACGTTGGCCAATCCTGCCCGCCACCGGGCACTTCGTTTTGATCTGGCTTTGCCTCGCTCGCTCCTGAGTGGCAAAAAAGTTGCACACGGCGTTATCTCACTATTCGAAAAATGTGATTTTTAAAGGATTTTTTTGCAGATTTTAGAGCCGTTTCGTTGGGCTGAATCGACTATACATGTGCCAGGTCGCTGCTACCCATTTCCATCCCCTGGGGAAAATAGCGGTGCCACTTTTGTTCGACAAGAGCGGCCGTTTTTGGATCGCAGAATAGCTCAGGGGGGTAATTCGGTTTCATGCGGGCATCGATGAGAATGGGGCCAGAATAACTAATGTGGTTTCGAACAATTGTTTTTTGAGCGGCATAAATATCGGCGGCAGGCTCAAAACGAGTAAAGACGCGCCAGAGAAAACTGGTTTCGGTTTTGATTGTCTGATCGAGATGATCGACCACAATCAGAAGGGGCCAAGAGGAAAAGGTAGGGTGTTTCAAAGAAGGGGCGATCTCCTCCATAGCCATCGGTTCACTTTCTACTAAGAGGCATCCGGGAGAAAATGGGGCCGCTTTTTTGAACGGTCTTGGGAGCTCCCCTAAAAATTCAGTGGGTAGCGTGCGCACCTTCTCCCCGATCCCTAGCATAACGCCTCTCGAACCTTTATTAAGAGCAGGGCCCGTATAATCGAGGGTATCTAAAGAGAGATTGGAGAAAATAAAAAGATCGGTTTCAGGACGGAATCGTTCTAAAATGTGGGTTAAAGTGTCGCGGAAATCTCGAAGATCGACGTTTTGATCGGTGAGGAGAAGGAATTTTGTCAATGAGAGCTGCCCTTCACCTAAAATGCGGAATGCGCTTCTCATGCATTCCCGGTAGTACCGTTCTGTGACGACGGCAGCTGAAAGGGAGTGGAAACCAGTCTCCCCATAACTCCACAAGCTTTTCACCCCTGGCATCACAATCGGAAACAGAGGGGACAACAACTGTTGTAAGTAATCGCCGATATAATGATCTTCCTGCTTAGGTTTACCCACTACGGTAGCGGGGTAGATGGCGTCTTTCCGATGGCAAAGCCTTTCACATTCAAAGATAGGATAATCATGTTTTAAGCTGTAGTACCCGTAATGGTCACCAAAAGGACCCTCCCCTTGCCGGAGATGGGGTCGTGTGCTCCCGATTAAAGCAAACTCACACTCTGCAAGAAGGGGATAGGGGGAGTGAGGGGTTGGAGTCACCGCCAGTTTTTCCCCTTGCATTAAGCCCGCAAAGAGAAGTTCAGGTAAGTTTTCAGGGAGGGGGGTGATTGCGCTGAGCATAAGAGCGGGAGCACCCCCAATAAAAATGGAGACGGGGAGAGATTCCTCGCGTAATTCCGCTTGATGGTAATGGAACCCTCCCCCCTTTTGGATTTGGAAATGAAGCCCCGTCGTTGTTTTGGAATATCTTTGGATCCGATACATCCCGAGATTTGAGGGCCCCCCACCAGGAGGCTCAGTATAAACAAGAGGAAGGGTTATAAAAGGACCCCCATCGAGGGGCCATGAGGTCAGAAGAGGGAGTTGCTCCAAATCGGGGGGGGAGTGATTAACCGCTTGGACAGGGGCTCGTCGTTGCCTTTTAGTTCCAAGCTTTAAAAGATGTTTGAGCGTGCTCCGCTTCTCCCAAAGTATGCTTGGGGAGGGGGGAAAATGGGTTGTCAATAATTCTACAAGTGATGCAACGATCTTCTCAGGTCGGTTACGGAAGGCAAGATCGATCCTTTTCCGTGAGCCGAATAGGTTTGTTGTGACAGGGAATGGGGAATTTTTGACCGAGTGAAAAAAAAGGGCAGGTCCCTCAGCAGCAGCAATGCGACGATGGATCTCTGCGATTTCTAAATAAGGATCGACCTCTTCATAAATATCGACAATTTCTTTCTCTTCCCTCAATAGCTTAAGAAATTGCCGTAAATTAATCAGAGGAGACACATTAAATTCTCTCTCCCCGAGCTCTCATTTCATTGATGACACACCCCAATCCTTTTTTATCGATTATGCGCATGGCCGCAGGGGTGAGTTTCAAGGTGATAAATCGATTTTCTTCAGAGAACCAAAACCGTTTTTTTCTCACATTGGGAAGAAACCGGCGACGTATCTTTACCGACAATATTCAAACCGATCCCTTTCTTTTTTTTGGCGATCCCTCGAATCGTATAAGTCATCCCGACATGGGGTCTTCTTCCCGTGACTTGACATCTCTTTGTCATAAATAACTCCGTTTAGCGCGCCAGTATAGCAACCTGGCATCTATCTTGCAAGAGAGCAAAAAGAACAGGGTGTATCTTTTAGCATATACCCACCCCTAGAAACGATAAAATGATACAACGATAAAAACGATAGAAAGTATCAAAAAAATAAGAGAAGAGCTCTTTTTTTGTCATCGTTCATATCGTTGTATCGTTCCCATCATTGCGGAGTCATGATGTTGTCAATTAAATAATAAATTTAGTTGCATCCAAAAAAAATTATGGAAGAGATCAGAGTTGATTTTGCCGTTATTGGATCGGGGCCGGCGGGACAAAAAAGGGGCGATTCAAGCCGCTAAATTTGGCAAAAAAGTGGCGTTGATTGACAGGGAGACTGTAGGGGGGTTTTGCCTCAATTCAGGCACGATACCTTCGAAATCGCTCCGTGAAGCAATCATCGATCTTACGAGATATAATGAGAGGAGCTTTTACGGCTCCAGTTGCCTGCGAGAAGTGACGATTGGCGATCTCAATTACCGTTTAAACACGGTATTAGAGGGGGAGCGGCTCATTTTATTGCGGCAATTCAAACGGAATCAAATCCGTTATTTAGAGGGAAGTGCCACATTTGAAAATGCCCACACCCTTGTTATCTCTAATGAGGAGGGGGGGCTTATAGGGCGCGTTCATGCAGAAAAAATTCTAATCGCTACCGGTTCCGAGCCGAGAAATCCTCTTTCTATACCATTTGACAATGAGGTCATTTTAGACTCGAATCGCTTGCTCGCGATCGATCGCGTTCCTGAAACCATGATTGTGCTGGGTGGAGGGGTGATTGGATCGGAGTACGCCAGTTTTTTTGCGACGTTAGGGTGCCAGGTGAAGGTATTGGACAAAAGGGAGCGTCTTCTCCCCACCCTTGATGCCGAAATTGGAACCCATCTGCAGGTGGGACTTAAAGAAGTTGGGTTGGAATTTTTCCCTAAAAAAACGCCGATTGCGATTAAAAGAATTGGTGGACACGCGCACGTTGCGTGTGACGATGGGACTTTTTACAAGGGGGATGTGCTACTATATGCGTTAGGGCGGGAGGCAAATGTGAAGGGGCTCCATATCGAGCGGGCCGGAGTCACATTGAACGAAAGAGGATATATCCCTGTTAATGCTTTTTTTCAGACCAATATCGACCATATCTATGCCGCAGGGGATGTGATCGGCCACCCGTCGCTGGCTTCTACCAGTATGGAGCAAGGAAGGCTTGCCAGTCGTCATGCATTTGGTGCTAAAACCCATACTTTTCCCAATTTCTTCCCCGTCGGGATCTATACCATTCCTGAAATCTCTTGCTGTGGCTATACTGAAGAGGAGCTGCAATTAAAAGGGATAGCTTACGAGGTGGGGCGAGCCTATTATTATGAGATTGCCCGCTCCCACATCGCGGGAAGCAGTCACTTAGGATTGTTTAAAATCCTATTTAACAAAGAGGATTTCTCCCTTTTGGGGGTCCATATTTTAGGCCGAAATGCCACAGAATTAATCCACATTGGGCAAGTAGCGATCTCTTTTGGAGCCAAACTCGACTATTTTGTCGATCAGGTCTTCAATTATCCTACCTTCGCCGAAGGTTACCGTATTGCAGCTCTAAATGGCCTCAATAAGGTGCGTCCTGGAGCTTAAAAATTAGACCTCCTGCGTAATTAAATGACGTCATAAAATGGCCCTTTTTCGCCTACTCAATTTGAGTATGTCAAAAAAGGGTCAGAAAAAATAGGAACAAAAACTGCTCATTTTCTGATCGCCATTTAATTACGCAGGAGGTCTATTGATACTACTTTTCCTTCTGATCTCTCTCTTTCTCCCTCTATATGGCGGAGAAGGAGCGCTCTCTACAATACGTTGAATCCCTCGTCAGTTGCAGAGGCACTCGCTTTTTATGAACTCTACCCCGATTCCGAAGAGGGAAAAAGCGCCCTTGAGCGGGTCAAAACGTTATTAAAAGCGACCTCTGAAGAACAGATCACACCCCTTCCTCACCTCATCAACCGGTTCAAAAAGACAAAACAGCTCAGTGAAACGGAGATGGAGCTCATTGAGCAGATAGCGATTCATTTTCCGAATCGCAACCTGAAAGGATACCTAGCTCAAAGTGAGGAAGAGATCATTAAACTCCCTTCAGAGGAGATCGATTTGGGACGTGCATTAATCTTGTCGCAACTCGAGGGTGCAGAAGATGCCCTGCAACAAGCGAGGCACTACTCCGCGCTTCTCGATCTCATTGCCCTGCAAATTATGACGCAACTTCCGGAAAAGGCCACTCTGTTAGATAAAATTCAGGCGACTAACACCTTTATTTTTGATCAGATGCATTTCCGTTTTCCTCCCCACTCTGTGTATGCGGAGAATGTCGATCTATACACCTTTCTCCCTTCTGTCATGGACAACCATTTGGGGGTATGCTTGGGGGTTACGGCCCTCTATTTGGCGATTGCCCAAAGAATCGATCTTCCCCTTGAAATCGTGACTCCTCCAGGCCATATTTATGTGCGATGCTCCTTGGAAAAAAGGCATATCAATATCGAGACAACGGCGCGAGGGATCGATCTTCCCGATGAAACTTATTTAAGCTTAGACAATCCCGAATTGGAGCTCAGGACCTTAAAAGAAGTGATTGGGATGACACATGTCAACCAGGCCTCCACTTACCTTTACAAAGGCACTTACGGTAAGGCCGCCCATTCCTATGAAAAAGCTCTCCCCTATATGCCGGAAGATCCTCTTCTGAAAGAACTTTTGGCCTACACATACCTTTTTTTGGAGCGAAAACAGGAAGGGGAAACTCTCCTGATGAGTCTGGTCGACAAAAGTCATTCCATGGGAGATGACTATCTGGCTCAAAGAATCGATCTCGAAGGGATGGAGGCAGTTTTTATGTTGGTGGATGAAACGAGGGATTCCATTCTAGAGAAACAAAAAAAATTGCAAAAAGCACTCGAGCGGTTCCCCCAATTTAAAGATGGGCTCCACCAACTCGCTGTGACGTGGATCCAACTCAACCGCTTCCGTGAAGCGATCGAGATCTTGTTACGTAGCTTTGCGCTCGATCCCGAAGATCTCACCACTGCTTACTACCTCTCCGCCCTCTATGGAGAGCGACGCGATTATAAAAATTGCTGGAAATACTTAAAAATAGCGGAAGCGATCTCAGCACAAGAAAAATTTTCCCCCAAAGTGCTCCGCGATTTGCGCCGTGAACTCACTCTTCTCTGCCCGGAATAATCTCCCCCGGTTTATAACAGTACCTTAAAATCAGGAAAACAGATGAATGATGTCTTTTTGAAGAAGGGGAAAGAGGGGATTATCCGAAAGCGGCACCATTGGATTTTTTCTGGCGCTATTGAGCGGTATGGGGAAGGGTATAAGGATGGGGAGCTCGCTGCCATCCGGAGTTCCGGCGGCCAAATAGTCGCGTACGGTTTTTTCAATCGGAAGGTCTCTTTAGCGGGGCGGATTGTTTCCTTTGGCAATGTCGACCCCGACGAACAGATGAGGCAAGGTTTGAGAGAGGCGCTCAAACTGAGAGCATCGCTTCTGACCTCTCCAACAACGACGGCATGCCGTTTGATCAATGGAGAGGGGGATGGTTTTCCCGGTTTAATTGTTGATAAGTATGGGCCCTATTTAGTCACCCAGACAGGGGCACTTGGAATGAGGAGATTACTCCCTTTTTTCATTGAGGAGCTCAAAAAATCTCTTCCGATCGAAGGGATCTATGACAAATCAAAAGGGAGCTCCCTCAAAGAGGAGGGGGTGTTGCCCCGGGAAGAAGTGATTTGGGGAGAAGTGCCCGAGCTGATTGAAATTTTGGAAAATGGAATTCGCTACCTGGTCGGAGTGAAAACGGGGCAAAAGACAGGATTTTTTCTCGATCAAAGGGAGATGCGCCGCTGGGTGGGGGAATTGGCACAGGGAAAAAAGGTTCTAAACGGATTTTGCTATACGGGGGGATTTTCGTTAGCCGCTTTAAAAGGGGGGGCACGCTCAGTCGACTCAGTCGATATCTCCTCATCAGCGTTAGAGCTTTGTAAGCGCAACCTGGAGCTCAATGGCTTTTCTGGAGGTGGGATTGTGGAGGAGGATCTTTTTGATTTTCTGGCTCGACATGGGTGCGACTACGATCTCGTCATCCTTGATCCCCCTGCTTTTGCCAAAAAGAGGAAAGATCTCCCCTCAGCAACCAAAGGATATAAAAGGCTCTTCACACTTGCGATGCAAAAAATGCCACCGTCAAGCCTGCTTCTCCTCTCCTCGTGCTCCCACTATGTCACAGAGACCCACTTTGAACAAATCATTCTTGCAGCTGCGCTCGAGGCAGGGCGTCCGATCCGTATCCTCGGCCGCCACCGCCTCGCCTCTGATCATCCAATCAATCTCTTCCATCCCGAAAGCGCTTACCTTAAAAGCCTCCTTCTCTCTATTGGAAACCCTTTTTAGGTGTCGAGGTCCCATTCATCGACTAAATCTTGTCTCTCCTTTGTAATGGCATCATGGCGCCGTGCAAGAATATTTCTCATGAATGCCTCTTGAGTTGTGTCCTTAGTATCTATATGCTTAGTGATAGCGGCATCGAGTTTAATCTGGCAGTTCCTAGCTCTCATTTTGATATCATCTTTTGCTAAAGTTTTATCGTTTACAAATATTTGAAGCTCAAGTAAATAGTTTCTTAAATTCTCAGGCAGGCCCCCAATCAATCCTGCAAGAGCAGACATAGTGCCGTCTCCAGCAATTGTTTCATTGACTTCATTTTTTTTCAGGCAGATTTGAACATATCGGCAAGCTCCTTAAGTCGCTTAAATTGAGCCGCATGTTCCTTGCTTTCTTTTTGTTGTGTAATCATAGCTTTTATCTCCTGCTCGGCCGCTGGAGGTACCTCTTTAGCTTTATTTCGTTCCCGTTGTTTTTGCCTTTCCATAATCGAACCAATATCAGGCTCCTTGGCTTTTTGTTGGTTCTCAGGAAGGTACTTTGCCAATGCATTCTCTACTGTGGTTAAACAGAGCTGTGCGCGCTTTTTCCTATCCTTAGGCTCCAAATTCGGTGCATTCACAAATTCCTGTAGAGTCTTTAAGTAATCCGCCAACGGTTTATTAGACAATTTATCCAGCTCGTTTGTAACCATAATCATGCTCTCAGCCGTAGCGAGTTGCTGTGTCATTTCCCTTTTCTTAAGATAAGATTTAAGTGAGGTAAGCACACTTTTAACTTCTTTCGGATGCGCTTTTCCCCATGCTTCGATCTCTTGGAGCACCTCCCCAGGCACTGGAGGTGGAGAATTCACACCAGAACCTGCCGCTTTCATCGGAGGGGGCGGAGGAGGAGGTGGTGGCGCTCCACCTGCGAAATTAATGGGCGGTGGCGTTGTTGTCGTTGTTGTTGTCGCTGAAATGCTTGGGGGTGAGGAAGCCTTTTGAAGAGTCTCGTTATCAGTCTCGAGTCGATGCAGTTTGGTTCTCAGACCCTTTATCTCTATCTTCATTTTATTAAGGTAGTTATCCCCATCTTCGGTCGCAAGCACTGGTTGACTTGTCTCTGTCAGTTGTCTCTTCATGTTTTCAAGTTCTGCATTCAAACTTTTAATTTGTTCCTCTTTAAGTTTGAGCTCTTCCGAATCTGTGGAGTCAGAATCTGTGGTACTCGTTGCGGTAGCAGCTCCTTTTTTCGACTCGATCTCAGCAGTGATTTTACCAAGTTCGGAGCGAGCTGTATCTAGCTCTTGAGCTAACTCTTTAAGCTGGTTTCTTGCGCCCTCGATTCGATTTCTCAAATCCGCATCGTGCTGCAATTGCAGCTCACATGCTTTTTGTGCTTCTGCGAGCTCTTTGTTTACCCTTTCTATATCTTGCTTTTTCTTTTCTAATTCTTTGTTTGTGGTGAAAAGCTCTCCACCAATTCTCCCTTTTTCAGCTTCCAAATTTCCTTTCTGTTCTTCAAATTTCTGCTGGAGCAAGAGTAACGTCTCATTCGCTTCTCGCTGTTTCTGTAGCAACTCCTCTTTGCCGGCTCGCAATTGCTCGATCTCCTTTCTGAGTTCTTCCTCCGTTTTGGATAAATTAGCTCTATCATTTGCTTGAGAGGTGAGTTGCCGTTTCTCTACTTCCAATTCTCCGAGCTTTTTCTGATCAGCCGCTTCATGTTCTTTCAGCTGCCGCACGTGTTCTTCCGCTTGCGTTACTTTTTCCTGAAGCGCTTGCAAATCGTGTTTACTTGATTGCTCAAGGGCTTTTTTTTCTCCTTTTAAGTCCTCTACTTGTTTTTGGAGAGCTTTAGAGGACTCGGTTTGCGTCTTCAGTTCAACCTGGAGTTGTGCGGCCTGATTTTTGACACGCTCATGTTCTGCTGCATTTGCGCGTGACTTCTCTCCCAAATCGTTAAGCCGAGTTTGAAGTTTTTGGGCCTCTCCCAATTTTATATTGGCCTCGTTTAATCGACTTTCTGCTTCTTGACACTTTTCAGAGAGAATCTGCAGTTCGTTCTCTTTGATTCGAAGTGACTCTTCGCTGGCTTGTAATTTTTGTGCATTCTCTTGTTGTGTACTTGTACTTGCTTGTGAGAGAGCGGTATTTTGCTTTCTAAGTGCCTCTATTTCTTGAGTGAGAGTTTTTACAGTCTCTTCATGCTTCTGGAATTGCACCTGAGCTTCTTTGACCTGATTAGTCAGTGTTGCAATTTTTGCATTGGTAAGTTGTTCATTATCTTTTTCAGTTTGATTAACACGTTTAGTCACTTCATTTTCAATTTTTTGCACAATCTGAGCGTCAGTCAATTGCTTTTTCGTTGTGTGTTGTTGTAATTTCCCCTTTGTATTAATGGCTTGATTTGCGTGCTTGTTGGCTTGCTTGTTGAGGAAGATGGCTAAAGCAATGAGATCGATAATCACCACGCCACCGACGGCTAACAGCATGTAAGCCGCGGCTTGATTGCTGAAGTCAAAGCCGGGGAACCAACCAAAAAGATTGTTTAAGATGACAAAGAGAGCAACCGCTAAGGTTGTCCCATTGAGCGCAATATCGATGACTCCTGTTACTTTCTGCGGTTTTGATAAGATCCCTGGTGGAGGATTGTACGATGCATGAATAGTGGCGGCTAAAAACATATAGATTCCTTTTACTGCTATTTAATTTTTTATTTTAATAAATATTATATCTAAAGATTGTTAATTTTTGATTAAGTTTTCAAAAACAGAAATTTAAAAAATTACTAACCTTAAAATTAAAAAATTTCCTTCTCATTGATATTTTTATATTTGAGGGCTACGATAGTCACCCATATGAAGAAATAGTTAACAAAGGTGGCTCAATGGCACTAGATCCTATCGTCCAAAAATATCCGCCTCAGGCGCTGAAAAGCTTATACGGTCTCGACTGTTCTTATGATCATGTGAGGGCCGTATTTCAGGAATCAGCTCTCCACACGCAAGTGGCCATTCTCAAAGATGTTTATGAGTATGCGCTCACCTCTCGTAAAATAGAGGGTCTTTTCCGATTTGCCGCCGAACTACTCATTCAGCTTCCAGAGAGTGAATGTTTAGCATTTATGGAACTGGTGGCCACTGATGAAGTGTTTAAAAGGGAAATGGCACAAAACCATGTTTTGCATCAAATTCTGCCCAATCCTGAAACACTGGGCTTGAATAAAGATGCCTATGATCGGGAAAAAAAACTATTGGAGCTTTATCCGCCTAAAAAACAGGAAGCACCCATTAAGGAAACAAAAGTACCCCCGCAGATCGAAAAGCCAAAGGCCATTGATACTCAGAAAAAGGAGGTAACGATCGTCGACACAATCGCGGTGCAGAAAAAAATTAATGCGTCTTCTAATGGGTCGCTCGTCATCCATGAGATGACGATTGATATTACACTGCGAGAAGAAATCTCCAACAATTCTGAATATATTCCTAATTTAGTGAACCTGATGGGAACTCTGCAGGATTATGATCCCCATGCAACATTTCATTTGAGAATTGTCTGCGACTCCAGAAAAGGCATAGATACTTCAGATTTTTTTCGAACACTCTACAGTGGTTTGATTTCAAAGTATCGTGGTTCTCGAAGGATCAATCTGGCAGATTTTACTTATCCAGTAGGTCTCCACACGGGAGGATGGGGAAGAGCAATTATAGAAGAGACAGGTGCTCTTAAAGCGCGATTATTACTACATTTGCCCAAAATTTATGATCCTAGTGGGGGGCTTAAGCTGGGACGATTATTAAAAAAATGTGAGACCATTTTTCTTTATGACAAGCAAGAGGCAATTCCCATGACCGCTATCATGCAATGCGCTTTTAATGAAGAGCCCGCACCCAATGTAGCGCCCGCTGCGCAAACACCATCCGTTTTGGCACAGACACAAACACAGTCACCCTCACCGGTCGATTCAATGGAGGGAGTCGAACTGTTTACCGAGAGTGTAAATCATCATGCGGATCAAAATATCATGGTCAACCACACGCTAAAAAGAACTGTTGTGTCGGGTGTTACTGGACACGTTCTCACTGGACGCATTCTCGAAATCGTTATTTTTGCTGATGAAATTTTAGAACAACAGTCTCCTTCCAATGCCCTTTCTGCAGAGTACGTTAAAACCTTAATTAAGCTTTGTGCCATGTTGAGGAGCATCGATAATAATAGCTTGATTAGAGTGAATTTAGATATGCGCGGAAAGTGGCGAAAGGAACAGAGTGAAATGTGCAAGGCATTTCTTAAATATTTATTTAATGAGTTCTTTGAGAAATATGCTGGGGGGAAATTTCCTGAAAATTCATTTGGCATCAATGTATTTGAATTCAGCTGCCCAAAATTAAATTTAGCGGGGGCCGGTATGGAATCGATCAGCCAAATTAGTCTCTTATTAAGCCGGGAAAAGGATTCTTTAGTTCAGCGCATTCGAGATGAAAAAGGTCGTGAGGGGAGAGATATCCTTCAAACATTTCTAGACTCCTGCAATCTCGATCCTGTAACTCTAGGTGAATGGATCTCTACAACTGAGATTATGAACATGACGCCCAACGCGAAACGGTAGCGTTTACAAAATCTCTGAAAACTGTATTTTATTTGGTAAAAAGGCAATTGCATGGCTCAGAACTTTTCAGAGGCAACACAGGCAGCGTTTCAACGAGCGTTAGAGATCGCTCAGCAGAATCGAAATAGTGAAGTGACTGAAAATCACCTTCTGCTCAGCTTTCTTGAAGATCCTAAGGGATATTTCAATACGATTCTGGAAGAGCTGAAGTGGGACACAGCAAAGTTAAAAAACGAGGTGGAGCAGTCGATCTTGCATCTGCCTACCTTTACCGAAGGGGGAGGGGAGCCACAAGCCTCTAGAGATTTGCAACATCTGATTGTTGGTGCCCAAAATGTGGCCAAAGAATGGGGAGATACCTATCTTTCGAGTGATCACTTTCTACTCAGTTTTTGGAAAGGGGGGGGAGAGCCGTTTGCTTCCTGGAAAAAAAAGAGTGGGATCTCTTTGAAGGAGCTTCAGGAAAAGATTCAAAAGATGAGGGGCGATCGCCATATGGATTCACCGACAGCAGAGTCACACATGAAAAGCCTCGAAAAATTTTGTAAAAATTATACGAAATTGGCCAAAGAGGGGAAGTTGGATCCCGTGATTGGGCGAGATGAAGAGATCCGGCGCACGATTCAGGTCTTAAGTCGCCGGACGAAAAATAATCCCATGCTGATCGGTGAGCCTGGGGTGGGGAAAACAGCGATCGCGGAAGGTTTGGCGCAGCGGATCATCCAAGGTGATATCCCCGACTCTTTAAAGGGAAAAGAATTGGTTGCCCTCGATCTGGGAAGTTTGATCGCAGGGACAAAATTCAGAGGGGAATTTGAGGAGCGGCTCAAGTCAATTCTGCAGGAGATCGAGAAGAGTGAGGGGAATGTGATCCTCTTTATCGATGAGGTGCATACTTTAGTGGGTGCTGGGGCTGCCGAAGGGGCTATCGATGCGGCCAATCTCTTAAAACCTGCTTTAGCAAGAGGAACGCTCCACTGTATTGGAGCTACCACACTGAACGAATACCAAAAATATATAGAGAAAGATGCGGCTTTAGAGCGGAGATTTCAGCCTGTCTACATTGCAGAACCCTCTCTTGAAGATGCGATTGCCATTTTGCGGGGGCTTAAGGAGCGGTATGAAATTTATCACGGGGTGCGCATCACCGAAGGAGCTCTCCACGCTGCCGTCTTTTTATCTCACCGCTACATTTCCGACCGGTTCCTTCCCGATAAAGCGATCGATTTAATCGACGAGGCGGCGAGCCTCATTCGGATGCAGCTTGGGTCTCGGCCGCTCCCCATCGATGTGAAAGAGAGGGAATTGGCGTCGCTGATCGTTAAACAGGAGTCATTGAAGCACGAGGAATCCCCTGTGGCTCGCGCGGAATTGGGTGCCATTGAGAAAAAAATCGCTCAACTGAAGGAGGAGCTCTCCCTTTTACGCCATCGGTGGGAGAGTGAGAAGGGGATTTTGCAAGGGTTGAAAGAGAAAAAAGATCTACTTGAAAAACTGCGATTTCAAGAAGAGGAAGCGGAGCGGGCTTCAGATTACAACAAAGTGGCGGAGCTGCGGTACAGCAAAATACCCGCTTTGCAAAAGGAGATTGAAGCTGCTAGTGAATCATTGAGCCATCAAGAAAATCGATTGCTCCAAGAAGAGGTCGATGAGTCATTAGTCGCTCAAATTGTTTCGAAATGGACCGGAATTCCCGTTCAGAAAATGTTAGAAGGGGAGAGTGCCAAGCTCCTCCATATCGAAGAGGCTTTAGAAGAGAGAGTCGTGGGGCAACCGTTTGCGGTGAAGGCGGTGAGCGACGCGATCCGAGCCTCGCGTGCGGGACTAAACGATCCTAACCGACCCATAGGGGTATTTCTCTTTTTAGGACCGACAGGGGTTGGAAAGACGGAATTGGCGAAGGCACTTGCTGAACAATTATTCACTCGGGAAGATGCGATTATCCGTCTCGATATGTCTGAATACATGGAGAAACATACCGTCTCTAAACTGATCGGTTCCCCACCAGGGTACGTGGGATTCGAAGAGGGGGGGCAACTTTCAGAAGCGCTGCGCCGCCGCCCCTACGCCTTAGTTTTGCTCGACGAGATTGAAAAAGCGCACCATGATGTCTTCAACATTTTGCTCCAGATTTTTGATGAAGGGCGGTTAACAGATAGCAAAGGGAGAAAGGTGAATTGCAAAAATGCCCTTTTTATCATGACCTCTAACTTAGGCTCTGAGCAATTGATGGAACTGGTGGAAAAGAGAAGAGGAGATGTCACCAAAGAACAAATTCTCCAAACAGTCGATCCGATTTTAAAAAAACACTTCCGTCCCGAATTTCTCAATCGCCTCGATGAAGTGCTTCCCTTCTTGCCACTACATGAAAGGGAGATGGCCAAAATTGTCACGATCCAAATGAAACGGGTGGCTCAGCGGATGCAGGAAAAATCGATTAAGCTGACCTGGGAGGAGGAGGTTATCCATTACCTAGCCAAAGAAGGATATGAACCCGCATTTGGCGCCCGCCCTCTAAAGAGGCTCATCCAGCACGAAATTGTCAACAAACTCTCTCTCGCCATCCTCGAAGGGAAAATCTCCTCCCAACAAGAGGTCCACCTCAGCCTTTCACAGGGCGCCATCTCCTTCGAGACTCTCCCCGCCCTCGCTGGACACTAAAAACTAAACTCTGCACATCCCCTGAGTTAGTTTATGCCTTTAAACAACACGCCAGTAATTCATCGATTGCAAATGGGCTAAATAGCACTTCATGTCGGAGTCATCACCCGCGTCATCTAGTACCCCACCATAAGTACCACGTTTCTCTTTTATGATGATACTTTTCCCCTTCACGTAGTAAGAGCGTAAAGGCATTCTGGTTATCGTGTCATGACTCAGATTCATAAACTCATCAGGCATAGCTACTCTTTGTTGGTTCAAATTTATCAATCGGTTCTTAAGTTGTCTTATTCGGCTTGGATCAGGTTGGACTTCTGCCCCTTTAAGACGACAGCAACCAATGGTAAGAAGCGCAATGCCGATGACGGCTAAACCGGCTGTTATAGGAGTTAATTGTTCCATTGGGGAATTGTTGAGGCCCCCATAGACGCCAAAGGCAATAGCTGCCAGTATGAAAACTACCCCAACCGCCATCATGACTTTGTTGCATGTCGCTGAACTTTGATTGAGATCTACACTACGTTGCTGCAACGTTGCGGTTTTAGGGTTTCCAGCAGAATGAGTGACCTGGTCATGCTGGACTTTGCCTTGAACGGATGAATCAGACACAATACTCTTCTATATGGGTTACTAGTTAAAAATAAACGCGTGTCCAATGCTGCGATTCCAAATAGGCTACAAAATACTTCATGTCGGAGTTATCACCCCTGTCGTCTAGTACTGCTCCCGAAATCCTATTATCTATCTGCTTTCCGATGATACTTTTTCCATGCACATAGTAACTCCATTCAGGCATGCTATTAATTTGGGTAGCTATATGATCTGTTATGGTCATAAAACCTTGACCAGGACTTTGCCCTTGATCTAAGTTTGCGAATCGGTTCTTAATTTGCATTGTTCGGACTTCATTATATACGAAAGTAGGTGTAGAAGGAGCTTCTGGACGCCGCCTTGAATGGTGGGTACCTCTATGCCCTCCTCGTCGTGTTGCATGGGGTTCCCCATGTCCCCGACGTGCGGCAGAAGATCCACCACGATGATGTGAATCGCCTCGTGTTCCACCAGGGTTCTCCCCTCTGTGAGAACTCGGATTCGTAGGAGTTCCAGGTCCATTTTGAGGGGCTCCTGCCCCTTTGTGACGACCACAACCAATGGTAAGAAGAGCAATGCCGATGACGGCTAAACCGGCTGTTATAGGAGCTAACTGCTCCATTGGGAAATTGTTGAGACCCCCATAGACACCAAAAGCGATAGCAGCCAGTATGAAAACCACCCCTACCGCCATCATGACCTTGTTGCATGTCGCTGAACTTTGATTGAGATCCACACTACGTTGTTGCAACTTTGCGGTTTTAGGGCCTCCAGTAGAACGAGGTATGTGATCAGGCTGGCGTCTGTTATGAACGGATGATTCAGACATAGACATAATACTCTTCCCTTTTTACTGAATTCTTGATGTGTACGTATTTTTTCCTTTAAGGAAAAAACCTGAACATCCCCTGAGATAGTTTCGAGTTACAAAGCGTCATTACCTGGTAATATCAACCTCTTTGAAACCCTGCGATTCCAAATAGGCTACATAGTACTCCATATCGGAGTCATCACCCACGTTGTCCAGTACTGCAGCAAAAGGACCATTCTCTGTTTTTACGATGAGACTTGTCTCCTTCACGTAGTAAGTCGAAGTAGACATGCTATTAATTTGGGCTACCATGTCACTAGTCATAAACATAAAACCTTGAGGTATAGCTCCTCCTGTTCGGCTCAAGTTTACCAACATAAAACCTTGAGGTATAGCTCCTCCTGTTCGGCTCAAGTTTACCAATCGGCGCGTAATTAGATCTATTCGTCTTTGATCAGGTTGGGCATTAGCTCGTGGAGCTCCACCCCGGTGCAAGCGAATCGGACCCCCCCATGAGCTTTCTGAATATACGAAAGTAGGTGTAGAAGGAGCTTCTGGATGCCGCCTTGAATGGTGGGTACCTCTATGCCCTCCTCGTCGTGTTGCATGGGGTTCCCCATGTCCCCGACGTGCGGCAGAAGATCCACTACGATGATGTGAATCGCCTCGTGTTCCACCAGGGTTCCCCCCTCTGTGAGAACTCGGATTCGTAGGAGTTCCAGGTCCATTTTGAGGGGCTACCGCCCCTTTGATACGACAGCAACCAATGGTAAGAAGAGCAATGCCGATGACGGCTAAACCGGCTGTTATAGGAACTAACTGTTCCATCGGGAAATTGTTGAGACCCCCATAGACGCCAAAGGCAATAGCTGCCAGTATGAAAACCACCCCTACCGCCATCATGACCTTGTTGCAGGTAACTGAACGGGTGTTTTTAGTAGGGACAGGTATCGTGATCATGCGAGTTTCCGTAGCAGGTCCACCGGGATAGCCTGTAGTAGAATCCATAATATTCTTCCTTGTGATGAATTAATGAAATAATATGATAGGGCATGGAATATTAATTGTCCATAAAGAGTGAAATTAAGCTTCTCATTGCAAATGTTGAATTAAATATAGAGGCGTTTTCGGGGTGCGCCGGGTATAAGGTTCTTTCCTTTGACGAGTTGAAGAGGGATGGTTATAATATAGGCGAAATTGATCTGTTAAAAGGGGAATTATGGAAAATTTAGCAAAATGGTGCCATTTTCCTGCTTGGGGGGCTTTAATACCCGTGGCAGCGCTTTTTATTTGTGCTTATATTTTTTATTGGATTTCCCTTTTCTCTTTAAAAAAATTAGGTAAAAAAAGCGGGTTCCTCTCCCAGTTTGTAAAAGAGATTCGCCTCCCCCTATTGCTATTTCTTTTTGAATTAGCCGCAATTATTTCTTTGGAATTATTTGATTTCCATGGAAGATTTTTAAAAATGGCCACCCACATTTTGATTGTATTGATGATTGCAACCTTGGGGTGGTTTGCAGCAGGAACCCTGCGAGCCTACTTTCGTAATTACACCTCCAGAGTGGGTTTCAGTGAAAAGGCGAAACCCGCGGCACGCTCTCTTCTTACTCAACTCCTTTTTCTCTACAGAATTGCGATGTTTCTGATCTGTGTCCTCACAGCGGCGGCCATTTTATTGACCTTTCCCTATATTAAAAATGTCGGTATTGGAATTTTAGGTTCTGCAGGTATTGCCGGTATTGCGCTTGGTGTCGCTGCCCGTCCCATTCTTCTCAACTTGATGGCTGGCTTTCAGATCGCCATGACAAAATCGATAAAATTGGGTGATACCGTTTTTATTGAGGGGGATTCAGCCCTCGTTGAGGCCATCCATCTCACTCATATTGTTTGTCGCACCTGGGATTTACGACGGATTATTATTCCGATCTCTTACTTTATCGATAAGCCATTCCAAAATTGGGAAGCTGTGGATCTTGAAATCCATGGAGTTGTCCTCCTCTACTGTGATTATTCATTGCCCATGGAGATGTTCCGCAAAAAGACAGAGGAGCTGTTACAACGCACTCCCTACTGGAATAAAAAGTCATGGAATGTCCACATCACTGACTGTACAGAGAAAACAATGGAGGTAAGGATTTATGCTTCAGCCAATGATGCAGCCTCTGCCTTTGAGCTGCGCGCCTTTTTAAGGGAAAAGTTGATCGATTACATTCAAAAGGAATACCCCTCCTCTCTCCCTTGCGCCCGCAATTTGAACAAGAATAGCATTTGATTTTTTCCTTCCGTTTTTTCATGCTACTGGAAAACGAAAAGGATATTTTTTACGATGTCGCTCCCCCCTTCTGGATACGACGATGAATCTGTGATTCCCGTGCAACGCTTAAAACGACTTCTCGGGGAACTCGAAGAAGAGCTCGACAAGGTGCAGTCGGTGTTTCATCAACATGTGCCTGGTGAGTTTCACATGACCATCATCATGGAGACGCGGTATATTTCTCTCCGCGCTTCAGCCCAGGAACTTGGCTCTGAATTCCGTTTTTTAATTGAAAAACTCATCGGCGACTACGAACACTTCCGCGATCAACCCGATCAAGAAAAACTCGATCAGATCTTCAAGGATGTCAAAAGTCTGCAGCTCCTCCTAACCGGATAAAAACAATCTATTCCCTTTTTCTTTTCTTCGTGAACGAGCTCGGGTGTATGGTATCATGAGATAGTTTACAGTCTGCGTTAGGACATAGTTTACACTTGGCGTTGTTAAAATTCTCTAATAAGGATACTCATGGGACATTTATTATTTCAAAAGCAGAATTGGTGGAATAACCCTAAAAGAAAATAGCGAAAGAAAAAAACAGGATTTGCAGATTCAGAGTTCGCAAGAAGTGTAAACCATGTCCTGACACACAGTGTAAACTATGTCCTGACATCATACACCCGAGCCCGAGCCCGATAATCTATGATCTAGAAGTTTTGTGTGATCAAAATGACTCATTTATTTTCGGGCTCGGGCTCGTTCACGGAAATATCACCAAAACGGTTTTTAAAACCAAAAATCTTCCGACTTTCTCTCGGAAGAGGAGGGATTTGCCCTCTGGGCTGGGTTTTACTGCCTACTCGGCATCGCAAAACCCTTCAAACCCCCTTCACGCAAGCCGACCGATCGGCTTGCTCTCTTGGAAGAGGAGGGATTTGCCCTCTGGGCTGGGTTTTACTGCCTACTCGGCATCGCAAAACCCTTCAAATCCCTCACGCAAGCCGACCGATCGGCTTGCTCTCTTGGAAGAGGAGGGATTTGCCCTCTGGGCTGGGTTTTACTGCCTACTCGGCATCGCAAAACCCTTCAAATCCCTCACGCAAGCCGACCGATCGGCTTGCTCTCTTGGAAGAGGAGGGATTTGAACCCCCGATACCTGTAAAGGTATATCTGGTTTCGAATCAGACGCATTCGGCCACTCTGCCACTCTTCCATGTGTGTAGAAAGTCGGCAAGAGTAGCAGGTTGTTTATTGACTCGCAAGGCTAGCTTGTTTTAAATAATGTTTATTCTGTTTAGGAAAGAAGTTTTGTGATAAAATGGTCGCGTTAATTTCTGAGGAGAAACAAAATGAGTAGTGTTGGCGACGCGTGTGCACACATTTTATGTCAAACATGCTGCATAATGGGTGTTGGAGGAGCGGCAGAGACCTGTCCTGGTTTTTGTGGTGGAGCGTTGGCGCTCACGTTATTTGTTCTTGCCATTTTAGCTGCGACCCCAGTTTTAGATATGGGGGTGGGAGGATCTCTTTGCCTATTTATTTTAAGTTTTGTGTTTTGTGGCTTAACCTGTCGCGTGCTCTTTTGTCGAAACTGACAAGGGAAGCCACGAATCGATCTCTGAAGCTGGCTTCTATATAGCTATTTTTCCCTGTTGCTTTCATGCATTCCCTCCCTTTTTAACGATGCAATGCAGCCCCTTTTAGGCAAGGCAATTCTTCTTTTTTTCATCATCTTTTTATCGGTGGAACTAAATTTATTATTTAAATGATAATCAAGTTTGAATAGTGTGTAACTGTTAACAAGAAATTGCCGATTATTTTTTTTATAAAAGTAAGAAGTGTTTTCATAAAGTTTAAACCCTTAAGGTAGTTATGAAAAAAATTTTATTTATTTTTGCGCTGGCTAGCTCCGGCTTTGTATTTGCCCAAGGAGGCGATGCAGGGTATGGTAGCAGCTATGTCAATCCAAGCTATGGAAGTAACCATAGCTCAGGTACAAATACTAATTCTTACCCCTATGGAAGTAGCTATAACGGTTCCAATTATGGAAGCAACAATATCATGCCATATGGAAATAGCAATAGCATGCCATATGGAAGCAGCTACAACTCAGGAGCTAGCATGCCATATGGAAGCAGCTATAACAATCCCTCTTATGGAAGTAGCAATAGCTCGGGTATGAGCTATCCATACGGAAGCACCTATAACGGCTCCACTTATGGAGGAAACTATAGTTCTCCCTATGGAAGTAGCAATATGAATCCAAGTTATGGCAGCAGTAGCTATGGCATGGGTGGAAGTGGGTATAACAATCCCTCCTATGGAAATACTATGAACCAAGGCTACTCTGGAAGTAACTATAATTCAGGAAGCTACTCTAACCCCAACGGGGGAAGCAACTACGGCTTAGGAAATGGCACAAATACCAATCCTTCAAGTGGTAGCAATATGAATCAAGGCGCTGGAAGCAATTATAATTCAGGAAACTACAGCAACCCAAGCTATGGCACAAGTTACACAAGCCCTAGCTATGGAGGTGGCTCTAGCAACATGAATCAAAACATGAATCCAAATGCTCCCTCCTTGCCTTCTTCCTCTACCCCAAATACAGGCACTTCTTCTTCAAGCGGAAGTTCCTCTACCGGTACCTAATTCTTTTCATCCATCTCTTCTTTAAGAAGAGATGGATGTTGTCAATCTATTTGATCGTAATTCATGTTTTTATCTCGTAATTAATCAATTCTAAATCAAATTTTTTTTAAAAAATCGAGTTTTTACTTTGCGGGTTAATTTTATAAATGGTGATAATGAGTAAAAGAAATGTTTGAAAAACAATGAGTTAGTATATGAAAGAGAAGGGGGGATTAGATATCCTCGATGCCCTTGAAAACCTCAACACTCTTGTTGATGCGGATTCTTTAGAAGAAATCGAAGTTACTGACGACGCACTGTTGATTCCGCATAAAGAGGAGGAAAAAAAGGGGCGGGAGATCTTTTGGTCCAAAGCGGGACCTGATGATCAAACGCTTAGGGCGATTAAAGAGACGTTTCGATCGGTCTACTCCTACCTCCAGGCGTTTTATTCAAAAATGCGTCAGGGTGGGGACACCAGGCGCCTCGTTGAGGGGATTAATACGATCATGGTGCTGGTGGGAGAGGCGGCCCGCAATTTCGACAACTTAGGCGTTCTTTTTAAAAGTCGAGTGCATGAGTTCGAAGAATATAAAGAGCTCCAAGAGTTTTATCGCAATAAAGTCATTAGGGAGACGTTCAGAGAATTTGCTAAGATACCGATCGCAAAAGAGAAACCCCCTCTTTCAGAACAGCGAGTCGACGCATTGGAATCCCTCGTACGAGAGGCTGGCGTCGAGGAGGAATTGACAGAGGAACTTATTGGTATCGAAGAGGTTGAAGAAATTGCAGGAGTGCATATTCTTAACGATCTCGAGGTGATCAAAAAAGATCATCTCTATGAACTGTTTTATTTAAAAAATGAGGCAGGGCATAATTTTTATACTCAGAATTTGGCTCGAAACATCAAATTAGCCTGCGATTTTGGTGAGTTTACCGATGAATATTTTGGCGATGATCCCCTTCTGCAGATCAAAAACTGGGAAGATAAGACGCTCCAATCAATGGCGCAACAGATCTTAAAGCGGTGTTCCCGCGTGATTGCTAAATTTTATAAGGAAGCAATGCGCTATAAGGAGATGGAGGTTGTGACCTCGGTCAACTACGCAATCATGGCTCTGATGTTAGCTGCCAATCCCCATAATTTAATCCGACAATTTTCACTCAAAGGATGCCACCTCTATTTCCACGATTTTCTTTTATTTTTGAGGCAAGCGCTTCACAATCGCGATTATGAGAAATTTTTGATCTATGCACCGCCACCGGGGAAACCGTTTTTCCAAGACTTATTGGACACCATCCATCTTCTTTGCCTGAACTTATTCTTATGCCAAGAAGAGAACGAAGAGATCAAGAATGCTCTAAAGCAGATGGTGGAGCGCTCTAAAGACCATGCTATTCATAACCTGGCCGATAGCTTGCAACAGGCGCAGGTCGCTCTCACTGAAGTTCTAAAGAGGCACCCCAACGGGCCCGTTTTTAAAGCCGTCGATGTGATTCGTGATGAAGCCGAACATCTCTTCGACCCTCTTTTTCAAGGCAATATACCTGCCAAAGAGTGGATTTTATCGCAAGAGGGGCGAGAGGTTGTCGTTTTGCGGATGCCCTGCCCTATTGTGCAAGAGATGATCGATAAGGCATACCCGACTGTAGAGTTTAAGACGTTTTTGAGAGCCCTCGATCCCAAGGAACACCTTCTCTTTATCAACTACCAAGATCGTACCTCCTGGAAAGAGCATGCTAGATGTTTGGCGATGGAAGAGCTATCGCGACAAGCTGAATTCGCAAAAGTACTGACAGTGGTGACGTTAGCGAAAGACACCGACTTTTATAATCAAGTGGGACTCTATGCCGATATTTCCGATCCAGCAGTTTTTATAGATCACTTTACCCAACATTTAGGGGATGAAATCACGGGCTACTATTTCCCCCCCATCTGAAAAAAGAACTCTTTCCCACGTTTATTGAGAGCCTACTCGATCGAATCCACGCCCTTTTTTTCCAAAATAAAACAGAGCTGACCCTTCATGATCGTCTCGATTTTATTTCGCTGACCTACCATTTTATAGAGCTGAAACTCATCGAATTGACCGATCCCACACACCTGGTCTTTGGCTCCAAAGATGGGCTCGATGTGACGGCCGTCTCTAGTGTTGGCTTAATTTCATGTTTAGGATCTATTCACAAAAAAGAGTGGAAGGAGAAAGAATTAGACCAAATCAATGCCCTGCTTTTCGGCCCCACTCTGATCAATCGTGAGAGAGCCATCCATCCTGAGCGCTTCGAACGCCTTCTCTCCTTAATTCATCTCTGCGAAAATAAAGTCAAAATTTTCAAAGAATTCGAATTTCTTTACCAACCCTCAAGCCTTCACTGGCATCCCACACTCAGCTAAGACAGATTTCGTACACCTTTGAGTGGCACCCCTGGGGAAAAGGAGGATTGATCTTTATCCTTTTTTAATATATAATTTCCATTTTATAGCTATGTTTATAGGGGAGTTATGTCTTCTTGTGGGAGTGTTTTAAGCCGTATTGGGCCTGCTTTAAGGAATCTGGGTTTGGAACCCGATCCTCACTTTATGTTAAGACAATGCGTCTCGCAAACGTTTTTATGTGCGCTTGTCGTCATCGGAATTCTCGCTGTTACCGGCGCATGCCCTGGCGCTCATTTGGGTTGGGGCGCTGTAGGCGTTGGTGCAGGGTTACTCATTATTAATCTCACAGATTGCACAGTGAAAAAACGTTTCATTACATTCGTACCAGCCACCTTAGCTGCATTAACATTCATTGCGATTGGAAGTATGGGGGGTGTGGAGTTTCTAGCTAATACACAGTTGGGATGGGGAGTGATTGGTATCGTATTGGCCACAGAATGTCTCTTCTACTCCGGATCGGCTGGTTTGTCTGCGCTAAAAAAGCGGCAGCAGGCTTCTATGCCAAACTTTATTGATGATGAGATAGAGACTGACTATAAAGAGATGGGGATGCCGATATAGATCAGGGCAACCTCAGCGCCCGGATTGTGTTTACCGAGATGGGCATGGGAAAGGTGGTAGAATTGGACTCCAAGGCGCCACCCTGCATTCCCTTCATACGCCATATCGATGCAAGTACGAAATTCCACAAAATGCCCTAGATTCTTCGCTCTTCCTCTGTAATAGAGACCCGGTTCAAAGCTGGGAGTGATTACAAGATGGCGATTCACATAAAATTCAAATCCCAAACCGGCCCCAAAAAAGAGACCTTTGAATTCCGGGAGAATCAACGTCGCTTGGGGTCGCAAATACCCTAACAAGTGTTTTGCAAAGCGGAGCTCTGCTTGTGCAACCCCTCTATTCTGTTCTCTGAGGCAGTCAAACAGACCTCCCCCGATTGTAACGAGTTTATTCACCTTCTGTGCTGTCTGGGCAGCGGGGGAAAAGTGGGTGCACACGATCATTAAAATGCCCAAAGAATATGTCCGTTTTAGTAGCAATAGATCTCCTTGTATTTAGTGGTCAAATAGGCCAAATAGGGGCGCTCCGATAGTTTTTGGCCGCTGATTTGTTTAACTAATTGCTCAGCACTGAAGATACGGCCGTGTTGGTGGATCCGCTCTCTTAGCCACTCCCTGAAAAAGAGGAGCTCTCCCTTAGAAACTCTTTTTTCCCAATCAGGATACTCTTTTTCAAACGCTGAAAAAAAATGGGCGGCATAGAGATTGCCCAAAGTGTATGTTGGAAAATATCCAAATGCCCCCATCGACCAGTGAATGTCTTGAAGAGCTCCCTCACTATCTGTCTGGGGCGTAATGCCTAAATAATCATGCATGAGTTGGTTCCAGAGATCGGGTATCTCCGATACGTGTAGGGTTCCTTCGATCAGTTTTTTTTCGATTTCAAAACGGATAATGATATGGAGGGAATAGGTCACCTCATCTGATTCGATCCGGATCGGTGAGGGAGCCACCCGATTGATCGCCCTATAAAAGGTTTCCAAAGAGATCGGTTGCAATTTCTTGAAATCACGTTTTAGTAAGGGAAGAAAATGTTTCCAAAAGGGTTTGCTCTGGCCGATCCGAGTTTCCCAAAGGCGTGACTGGCTCTCATGGATTCCTAGAGAGACGGTTTCGCAGAGGGGGGAGCCATAATATTCGGGCATGAGTCCCATTTCATAAAGGCTATGCCCCCCTTCATGCAAGACAGCCGAGATGGAATCAAAAAGTGAGCTCCGGTGGATCCGTGTTGTCACACGACTGTCGGAGGGATGGATCGCCATCGAGAACGGGTGATTAGAGAGATCGAGTCTCCCTTTTTCTAAATCATATCCCATTGCTTCGAGGAGCTTTCTCCCGAAATCGAGCTGTTTTTCAGTCGAAAATTTGCCATGGAGGCATCGATCGTCAACTTGTTTGCAGGCCGTGATTTTGGTCAATAATTCTCGGATCGCTTTTTTGAGTTTGTTAAATGTACTCTCTACCGTCGCTGTCGTGAGATTGGGTTCAAAGGTATCTAACAGCGCATCATATGGGTGATTTTTGTACCCCAAAAACTCAGCTTTTTGTTGCGCCATCTGAACGGTTTTCTCTAAAAAGGGGGCAAAATCGGCAAAGCGGTTTTTTTTTCTCGCATCTGCCCATGCGATAATCGACTCTGAGGAGAGTCGGGCAGAGTCTTTGACAAAGGTGAGAGGAAGAGCTACGGCTTTTAAAAAATCTCTCCGCCACTCGCGCAGTGCTGCCTTTTGATTTAATGTTAAATGCGTGGATAAGACCTCTCCACTCTCAAGATCGATTAATTTGCCGAGCGCTTTTTCGAATTTTTTGCTGGTGCGCTCCTGATGGGAGAGACTCGCCATCAACTCGAGTTGATCGGCTCGCACACTGCTCCCCTTTTTCGGCATATAGGTCTCTTGATCCCACTCAAGCAAGTAAGAGATACTATCGAGAAGCCGGATCCGTTTCGAAATGGAAAAGAGCGTTTGAAAATCGTTCTGGATGTGTGATGTCGACATGCCTTTCCTCAGCAATGGTGCAGATCTCTTTAAAGGTTGTTTCGTTTTCCCATATTCGTTTCACTCGGTTTGGTAGCCCTACTAAAATCTCCCTAACATCCGTTTGAGCCCATGCTGCCACTGTTTCAGCTGAAAGATGGGCATCGAACAAGATCACTTCATCACCGACAGACGCTTCAGGGATCTCTGTCAGGTCGATCATCATGAAATCCATGCAGACAGTGCCTACCATGGGAGCTTTTTTCTGCCGGATCAAAACATACCCTTTACCAGAAAGAGAGCGGGGAAATCCATCAAAATATCCAAAGGGGAGGACACCAATACGAGCTTCCTCATGCGCGACTTGATGGGAGCGGTTATAGCCCACCGTTTCTCCCCTTTTGGCACGCTTGATGGCGGCAAGGTGCGTTTTCAGACTGAGAGCGGTTTGGGTCCCAGGAAAACTGGGTCCAAGGCCCACATAACCTAAACCGATGCGAGCCATGTTGCAAAAGGGCAAGTGAAAACGTGCGGCACCTCCCGAATTGGCTGCATGGATCCACTTAGGTAGGGAGGGGAGCGACGTGAGAAATTGTTTAAAAAGGGAGATCTGTTCGTGAGTAAAAGAATCGAACCGGGGGGATTCGGCAGCCACAAAATGAGTTAAAATGCCTTCTAAATTTAGATGTGGAGTATTTATAACATAAGAATGTAGTGCGTGAGCTGCGTCTAAGGAAACCCCAGAGCGGTTCATCCCAGTATCGACCAGAAGATGGACGGAAACAGCTTTCCCCAGTTTTCTTCCCTGCGCATTTAAGGCTTCAGCCTCTTCTTGGCACCCCACGGCAGCAGTGAGATTGTAGAGCGCTGCGTATTCCGCCTCCCATGGCGAGACGGAAATGACAAAAATCGGCAACCGAATCCCCACCTCCCTGAGTTTGATCCCTTCTCCGACATGTGAGACCCCTAAAAAGGGAATTTTTTTCCAACTCAGAGTATTGATGAATTTGGAGAATAAAATGAGGTCAGTTCCATAAGCATTTGCCTTCACCATGACCATGACATTGCCACAAGCTTTGATATAGCTGTTTAAATTATGAACAATGGTGGCTAGGTTGATCGTTAGGGAGCTGTTGCTAAATCTTTCCATACTTTGATATCAATATCAGATAAAACGGCATTTGTGGTAGTACTATCGCAAGAAGAGGGGGAATCACTTGGGTTTCTCCCAAAATTAGAGAGGACTTTGCCAGGGTAATAAAAGAGATTAATCCAAATAAACTTAAGGCAAAGATAAAAAAAGTGGGGAGATTCCGTGTCACCCTAAGACAAAATGGCACAGGTCCAATGACAACTAGAAAACAGAGTAAGGGGAGAGTCAATTTAAAATAAAAGTAGGTCGCAATCTCTGCTTCCCGATCGCTCATTTTCCCCCATAAATCTCCCAAGCGCCAATTCAATGAGGAGGATAACTGGCTCAACGATTGCATTCTGGGAGGATAGGCAGCGTGAAAGAGTGTCTTAGGATCGATTGTGATTCCTGGTAAGGGAAGCTGATCATATGAGTCCATTTTTCCAATTTCCCCATTGCTTTTTCTTTCAAGGAGATCCACCCACTTTCCCATAGGGATCTCTTCATACGGAAATAGTTCTTTTATCCTGTAGATGGAATGTTCATTTTTTAACCAGTAGGCATCGAAAAAGCTGTTGTTGTGGTGGTTGAAATTTTGGTAGATCAATAAAGATTTATCCTGCAACAGCAAGGATCGGACCGTCATCTCGTTGCTTCTCGTTTTCCCATGGAAATACCGCTCTTCAAATGAATCGATCCACTTGAGCGAAGCGGGTTGCAGAAATTCGATATTGAGATAGAGAAACAGTGAAGAGAGCGCTGCAAACCACAAAAAAGGGGAAACGATCTTTTTCAACGAAATTCCACCTGTGGTTAAGGCTACGATTTCGTTCCGCATGTTTGAAGTCGTCAAGACTTTAATGGTCGCAATCATTAACGCTACTGGGATTAAGATGTCAGCTCTATTAACAAATTGGAAAGCATAATAAAGGACCATGAGGGGAAGGTTGATCGTTTGGCGGTGAAATACTTTTGTGTGGGTAGAGTAGTCGATCAACACATAGAGAAAGTAGAAGGAGAGCATAAAAAGGAGGAAGACTTTCGTAAGCTCCCAAATAAAATATCTCTTCCAAATCCGGTTCACTCGATCCCTTTATTGATTTGGTTTAAAGTCATCAGTGAGGCAGTCAGGATGAGGGCATGGGGCACGAGAAAAAGGAGAGTGGCCAACCAAAAAAGGTGTCCCATCGCCTTGCCCATGCAAAAGGCAGTGAGTGTCATTGTGGTCAAAAGAAGAACGAGGCCAAGCCTCTTTTTTGAGCGATTGCGCCCAATTTCCATGCAAAGAGGGCTCCCATGAGGGTGAATGTGAAGGAGCAACATCCGACAGCGATCCTTCTGACAATTTCGGAGCAGCATTTATTGTAATTCCGCTTCACACTACAGATTCCCGATTCAAGTTGATTGCGCAATTCACGCAGTCGGATCCTCAACACGCTCATTTTTAAATGATCGTTTGCCATTTGCCAACCCCACTTTCTCAGCAGAGAAGCCGCTCCTTGCGCCGAAGCGGTGCTCCATTGTTGATTTTCGATCATCAAGTGATCGTAGGGGACATTTGAGGGAATGCTCGATATCAAACTGACCTGCTTCGCTTGCAATTCTCCCTCTTTCATCTCTATCTCTTTGATCAATCCCAGGTTCAATCGGTTTTTAGAAGGGTTATTCACGGCAATGACAATGTCGCGGGCTGCCTCTCCGTTACGTATAGGATCGAGTTGCACGAATGCGTTTTGCAATCGAGCAATTTTTGCGTTTTGAAGCAAAAGAAAGGGATTGCCCGATGAGAGCTCGTGGATCATTCTTTTCGTCGCTAGATGGGAGGCAGTTGCCAATTCTGAGACGATATAGAAGGTGCCAAGGGAGAGCAGAGTGGCTCCGTACAAGATGGGGATAAGGAGTTTCATTAAACCGATCCCCCCTGCTCGCAAAGCGGTTAGCTCATGGGTATGGGAGAGTCTTTGAAAGAGGAGCATGGCCGAAAGAAGGCAGGAGATGGGAATGGCGATCGGTAGTACATAAGGAATTTGATAGAGAGTAAAGCGGATTAAGTAAGAGAATTTAGCCCCTAAAGCCGCAAATTGAGCCACTTCCTCCAATCGGCTTACTAATAAAATCGCAATAAAAAAGAGAGAACCGATAGGAGGAGAACTTTGATATAATTTTTTAATAAGTACCACCAAAAGATGGGCATACAATGGACCTATCCCAATATTCGAAAAACCTGATTTTTAATGGAATGATAAACGAGTTGCCGGTATTTTAATAGGAATGGCATTAACGATAAAAACGGTTTTTTTGGAGTTTGTCAAGGAGCAGTGCCAAGAGTATCCCCAATGCTTCTAGGCTTGTCGGGTGGACCGATTCGATGGCCCTGTTTCATCTTTTACACGATAGTGGCTACCCCTTTGAAGCAGCCCACCTGGATCATGGGTGGCGCAAGGGGAGTGAAAAGGAGAGTCTCCACCTTGAAGAGCTCTGTCGCCAAAAAAAAATCTTATTCCACACCTCTCGTCTTGCCGCACCGTTAAAAATTAATAACCTGGAAGAACAAGGTAGGGACGCACGTCTTCTCTTTTTTAAAGAGATTGTACAGAGGCATTGAAGGGCGTTTTTTTAGCGCATCACGCTGATGATCAAGCAGAAACTGTTTTAAAACGCATTTTTGAAGGGGCGACTTTTGCCAAATTAAGAGGATTGACTCCAAAGAAGCAAATCGGGGAGATCACACTCTACCGCCCTCTCTTAAAAGTCAGAAAGGATGAGATTATCTCGTGGCTTAAAAAGGAAAATATTCACTTTTTCGAGGATGCTACGAATCACGACCCCCAATTTTTAAGAGCCCGGTTACGTCATGTCCTCCTCCCTACCCTGACTGAGTATTTTGGAAAGCAAATCACCCCGACCCTATGCCGCATGGGGGAATCAGCCGCAGAACTCTCCTCTTTTTTAGAACAACTGATATCTCCCTATCTTTCACGCATCCAGAGTATTAATGATACGATCCAGCTTGATTTAGGAGCACATCCTCCGAGTCACCCTTATTTACTGAAAATGGTAATTAGAAGTTTTTTTAATCTGCAAAAAATTTCCCTTTCTCAAGCTACGGTTGACACGATTATCGCCCATATGGAGAAAGGAAGTCGCCATAAATCTTTGAATATAGGGGGGAGGGAAGTGATCCTACATTGCAAAAGGATTATACTTGGAACCTATCCTAAAAGTACCCGCGGATGACCTGCATGATCTGTCGCGATCCTCGTAAGGGCTCTGCGCGCTGCCCGGCCCTGCTGACGCTTTACGAGTCTCATCGACAATCTCATACAGTTCATCTCGCGCTTACTTTTCGAATAGGTTCTACGGGAGTGTACAAAAAATAATAGAGAAGAAAGGGAAAATCGGTTATGATATGTCTTGTCTTGAAAAATTTAAGGCGTTCGCTTTATTTTGGATGGCATTTGTCACAAAATCTATTATATAATAAATAAATAGTATTTATAATTTATTTGTAGGCGTTATAAGAATTTTTATTCGGTATGGCGAACGAAAAAAAACCAAAAATAGATCAAAAGAAAAATTTCCCGACGACATTTTTTCTATTCCTTCTCGCAGTGATTCTCATTGTGATCACTGTGAAGAATTTCATGTCGTCCAAGCCTGCGGCAGTCTCCTTTAGTCATCAGGTTGAGCATCTCGTCAATTTGAATCTCATTCTCCTGAGGAGTCGGAAGGTCTCGCTCAACGATAACTTGGTACATTCAGTGGCAAATTCCGCGAGCATGTGAATGAAGAGGGTCTCAAACGGTATAAGTACCGGAGCTGTTGGACGCTAATCATAATTTGAAAAATGCCCTCGAGGAGAGCACTTCCAACCTCGCCCATCTCGAAGGGGAGATCCGGGAAGCTGCTAATTGGTTTTTAGAGATCAGCGGTGAACCCCTCCCTATCGGTGGGTATCGTGTTGTCGAAGAGACCTACGATCTGCCGACACGGAAAAATAGCATCGTCATCAAACACGAGCAGTCGAAGGATGATCAACCTCCGTGGGCTTGAGCTTGAATTGACACGAATACATCCTTCAGATCCTGGTGCTCTAAGCGATTTAAGGGAGGCTCAATGTTTTAATCGGCAATTTCCGTTCTCCAGTTTTGGGGATTGGGGCCGAATCGATGAAACAGGAGCTCAAAACTTTAGAAAAAAATCTAGAAGAGATTTCGGGCCCTCACATTTCGCCCATGGAAAAAGGGGCGGCCTATCTTTCCATTTTGAATCAATTACAAATGATAGTGAATGAGCTCGATCGCCCTGTCGATAACATTCGGCTCTCTGAGCTCCGTTCGGTGCGTCAGTATAAAGAGGAGATGGCTCGATACAATGCCCTCTCCCATGATCTTGAACAAAATGAAGTCCAATTAGACAAGGCAAGAGCCTCTGTATCTCAAGTGATTTGGTTCTTTAATAATAAAGAACTCTCTACCCGTGCGTTAGAGCGGCAAGATTATGAAACGTTTGGACATTGGTTTGCGAATGCTAAAGAGGAGATGGAGCATTTTATTCAGAATAAAGGACTCTCCTTTAAGGCCCCCGATCAACCCCGCAATTTGGTATTAGAGAAAACCTTTAAGAGTGAAGAGCCTGCGCCTAATTACTTCAGCTACATTCTGACCATTTTACCTATTCTTTTGGTGGTTTTACTCCTCTATTTTGTCTTTTCGAGACAGATGAAGGGGGTCGGTGGAACTGCGATGACTTTCGGAAAATCGCCAGCAAAGATGTTGCAGAAAGGTTAAAATAAAGTGAACTTTTAAAGATGTGGCGGGAATTGACGAGGCGAAGGAGAGAACTGGTCGAAATCGTCGAGTTTTTAAAAAATCCGACCAAATTCACGACTTTAGGTGGACGGATTCGCTAAAGGAGTTCTTTTGATTGGGCCGCCGGGTTGTGGGAAGACCATGATTGCCAAGGCAGTGGCTGGTGGAGCTGGGACCGCCCCTTTATCGCCTGCTCCATCGATAGCTCGGCTTTGTCGAGATGTTTGTCGGTGTAGGAGCGAGCCGGATCCGAGATATGTTCGATCAGGCCAAGAAAAACGCACCCTGTATTATTTTTATCGATGAGATCGATGCTGTAGGGCGTCACCGTGGTGCCGGTATCGGTGGCGGTCACGACGAGAGCAGACCTTAAACCAGTTATTGGTTGAGATGGATGGTTTTGATACCAATGAGGGTGTGATTTTAATGGCGGCCACAAACCGACCCGATGTGCTCGATAAAGCGCTTCTCCGCCCAGGACGATTTGATCGGCGGGTCGTGATAGGTCTTCCTGATATCAAGGGACGTTATGAGATCTTAAAGGTCCATGCGCGGAAAATCAAAATCGATCCGACGGTCGATTTGATGGCAGTGGCTCGAAGCACCCCAGGTGCATCAGGTGCTGACTTAGAAAATCTCCTCAACGAAGCGGCTCTTTTGGCGGCTCGCAAGGGGAGAAGTGCGGTGACAAATACCGACGTTGCTGAAGCACGAGATAAAGTGCTCTATGGTAAGGAGCGGCGCAGTCTTGAAATCGGCGAACAAGAGAGAAAAACGACAGCCTACCATGAGGCAGGACATGCCATTGTAGGGCTCACTGTTGAACATGCAGATCCCGTTGACAAAGTGACGATTATTCCTCGAGGTCTCTCTTTGGGTGCAACCCATTTTCTCCCTGTGAAAAACCGCCTTAGTTATTGGAAAAAAGAGATTCTCGACCAACTGGCCATGTTAATGGGAGGAAGGGCTGCAGAGGAGATCTTCGTCAGCGATATTTCTAGTGGAGCACAACAAGATATCTCTCAAGCAACTCGGTTAGCCCGAAGCATGGTTTGCGAATGGGGGATGAGTGACAACTTAGGTGCTGTGGCTTACGATGAAAGATCTGATAATGGGGGCGGATATACAGGGTTGAATTATCATGAAAAGAGTTATTCTGAAGAGACGGCACGAGCCATTGACGATGAAGTCCGCTCCTTACTCGACGAAGCGCATAAAAGAGCAGTCGATATCATTGAACAATATCGGAATGAAGTGGAGCTCATGACGGCGATGTTGATCGAATTTGAGACCTTGGATGCGCAAGATGTCCGCGATATCATCAACAAGGAGTGGGATTCTGAGAAAAAGCGAAAAAGAATGAAGGAGCAAGATCAGCTCTTTAAAAGGCAGCCCGGCTCACCACCTCCACCCCCTTCCATTTCCCACGAATTAAAAAAGGATGATGGGCGAGCCCCAGGTCTAAGCACCCCCTAATCTCCATATCTTTATCCTGCCGGCGTAGCCGATCCTGCAGCACGGAGTGCGCCCACTGGCAGGCAGGATTAGTTAACTCATTGAATAAAAGATAATATCTTCCTTGCTTTGTAGCTTCATAGCGTTAAAACAGCCCCAGGCCGTGGTGGGCCCGCACGGAGTGCGTATCTTGTTATTTTGTTAATCCTGCCTGGTAATGTAAAATCGACCAATAACTGCATTTTGTGGAAAGGGAGGTATGATGAAGAAAGTATGGATCTTGATCATTTTTGGAATATCAACTTTAGCGTATGGGAAAGAGCTGGATTCGTTTAGCAAGGTTTCTAAGTCTATAATGGGTGGAAACAACATTAGGGTGGTGATCCAATCTAACAGCTGTGATTCCGGAAAGAGCGCACTTTCGTTTTTTACCGAAGCAAACTCGGTCATCTTACGGCCCACTTATTTGCAATTTGCTAATACCCATCTGACCACGAACCATCCTGGTTTTGAGAAAATTCCCGTATTGGAAAACGTGACATATCGAATTTCTAATGATGGAGAAGTCCGTATAATGACACGTCTTATCACACTGCCTGATTATCAGGTAAAGGATGAACATGTGATGATTTGCGTTTTGGGACATTCTGCGAAAATTTATATAGATGATTGAGATTTACTTACGAAAAAAAGGTTGCGTGCAACGCCGAAGGGGGATTATCTTGGATATGCATGCGCCTATAAGATCAACACGATCTGGATAGGGCATGAAACTTGAAAACGTTCGACATGAACAAAAAGAGGAGGAAGAAAATGAGAAAAGAAATTTTCGCACTCAATTTGACTACTCTTATGGTCTTATTTTGCCATGCACCTATCTTAGCAATAGGAGCTGCAGAAGAGATCGGCCAACTTGAAACACAACCCACAAAACATTGCGAAGCAAAACATTGCTCACGTCATCGTGTGGGTGGGGTCGAACACAAAAAAACGCTGAGCGTTGCAGAAAAATCAAAGGAAGTGGTGCGCAATGTTAAGGAGGGTATTGAAAAAAAAGCCTATGAGCACCGAATGAAAGCCGCTCATGATGCAAAAGCTAAAGCAGAGAAAAAAGCGAACGATCTTCTGGCAGAATCTGAAGAGACTGCTCAGAATGCACAAGACGCTGCTCAGCGCGCTAAACAGATAGCGGAACTGATAGAGGATGAGCAAAAAGCGATTGCACAGCATGAGGAAACACGAGATCCTAACTACGTGGTTTATGAAGATAATGCGCAAAAGAAATATGAGCATTATTTGAAAGCTGCAGCACGTGCCAAAGAAAAGGCAGAAAAAGAGGCTTTCGATTACAACATGCAGTCGAAAAAAGCAGCTCAAAGAGCAAGAGAAGCTGCCCAAACGGCAAGCATGATTGCCAAACACATCGAGGTAGAGGAAAAAGCCCATACCCTACATGAGCGATTTAAAACTGCCTCAGAAACTAACCACAATTAAAATTTCAATCACCTTAAGGGGAGTTCCCCCCTTAAGGGCTCATCGTTATCTCATTGATTAACCACTTGAAATTAAGTCAGATAACTGTCATCTTTTGAAGCACGAAAGATGATCTGGTTACGAATATTCCTATTCTTTTTCTTGCTGGGCGGTTCGCTTTCTGCACAAGAAATGCGCTCTTCTCTCTATTATATTGAGATGGGGGGAACCTATCTGGGGCAGGATTCTTTTGTCCCTATTCCAACTGTAGGGTTGGGCGCCCGGTGGCAAAAAAATCAACTAGGTTTCGATCTTTGTGCCCAGCTCGCCTCAGTGCTTTTCATTAATCAAGCGAAGCTTAAGAGTCACCTCTTGTTGTATCCCCTTATAAACAAAGGGTATCCATTTTATTGTGGCATCGGGCCCGAAGTGGGTTATTTCCTAGATGCCGTTCTTATGGGTCAGCCTTTTGGAGGAGGAACTCGTTCAGGAGGTTTTGTAGGTGTGGGGGAAGTGTGTGGTTACGAGTTTAGACATACGCCCCATTTGAAGACCTTTATCCAACTGGAACTTCATCAAAAGGCGCTCCCTTTGAGCGGAGAGGGAAAACATCGATGGCACACTGAGGGTGCCATCCTTTTTGGTTTGGGCTTCTAGTTCTTATTGGGCGAGCGTGGCTTTACGGCTGAGTTTAAGTTGTCCCCGTTCGTTAATGTCGAGAACTTTAACCGAGATAGCATCTCCCTGCTTAATGTATTCAAAGATATTGCCTACACGGGTATCAGAAAGCTCGGAGATGTGGCAGAGTCCCTCTTTTCCGGGTAAAATCTCAACAAAGGCTCCAAAAGCCACTACGGAGGTCACTTTTCCTTGATAGACCTTGCCAATTTCAACATCGCCAACTAACCCTTCGATAATCTGCTTGGCTTTAGTCATCGATTCTGGATTACTCGATGCAATGCTGATAAGACCGGAATCGTCAATATCGATTTGGACGCCTGTCACTTCGATGATCTGCCGGATCTGCTTCCCACCAGGACCTATGATGATGGCGATCTTGCTCGGATTGACCTGCATTGTTTCAATGCGTGGAGCATAGACAGACATGTCTTTACGAGAATGGGGCATCACCTCGAGCATTTTTTGCAAAATATGGAGCCGCCCCTCTTTGGCTTGAGCAAGAGCCGCCTTCATGATCTCGATCGTTATCCCTTCCACTTTAATATCCATTTGAAAGGCAGTAATCCCTTCAGCATCTCCAGTCACTTTAAAATCCATATCACCCAGGGCATCTTCCAAGCCCAAGATATCGGATAAAATAGCTACTTTGTCACTTTCTAAAATAAGACCCATGGCAATTCCCGCAACAGGGCGCTTAATCGGGATCCCAGCATCCATCATTGCCAGGCATCCGCCACACACGGAGGCCATCGATGAGGAGCCGTTCGATTCGGTGATGTTTGACTCTAGGCGAATCGTATAGGGAAAATCCTCCAAATGGGGAATAGCCGCTTTCAAAGCCCTTTCCGCAAGCTTTCCATGACCCACTTCACGCCGACCTGGGGCGCCGATTCTTCCCACTTCTCCCACAGAAAAGGGAGGGAAAAAATAGTGGAGAAAAAAACGGCTCAATCCTTCACCGTTGAGATCCTCAAAGCGTTGCCCCATACTTTCCCCGCCAAGAGTGCATACTGCCATGGTCTGTGTTTCACCACGGGTAAAGAGGCAATTTCCATGAGTGCGGGGAAGGATGCCAACCTCAACATCGATATTTCTAATCTCTTTAACCCCGCGTCCATCAGAACGCACACCCTCTTCAAGGATAAGCCTTCTCATATACTTGGAGGAAATGTTCTTATAGGCCGTTTTCACATTGGCTGCTGAATATCGCGCCTCGCCATTCTCTGGCGCCAATTTGTCCAAGAGCTCCATTTCGAGCGTATCGATTTTGTCTTCCCTTTCTAATTTATTAGGGATTCGGATGGCCTTTTGCAAAGAGTGCGCAGTGAGTGATTCGATCTCAGCAAGGAGTTTATCTGGCAAAATACGGAGCCCTTCCCGTTTTTTGGGTTTGCCAACTTCCTTTTGCCACTCGCTCAAGGCTGAACAAATCGTACGGATCGACTGATGTCCGGTTTCAATCGCGCGGATCACCTGCTCTTCCGTTAAGAAATCGCAATACCCCTCGATCATTAAAATGGCATCTTCTGTACCGGCTAAAATAAGGTCGAGTCGGGACTTTTTCATCTCCTCTATTGTGGGATTAATCACAAATTGCTCTTCAATCATGCCAACCCTCACCCCAGCTATGGGCTTAATCAGCGGAATTTCTGAGATGACTAAAGCGGCAGAAGCGGCGCAGATCGCTAGTGGATCGGGAGAATGGATCCCATCGTAGGACCAGACATAGGAGAGAATCTGGACTTCATTATAATACCCTTCCTCAAAAAAAGGGCGCAGTGGGCGGTCGATGAGGCGAGAGACTAAGATCTCCTTTTCAGTGGGGCGTCCCTCTCGCTTTATAAACCCACCCAGGGTTTTGCCCGCAGAAAAAAACTTTTCTTGGTAATCAACGCGTAAAGGGAGAAAATCTGTCTCCTCTTCAGCTTGGGGGGAAGCACAGGCAGTTGTGAAAACCACTGTCTCACCCAAAGTAATTAAGACCGCCCCACTCGCCTGTTTGGCAATTTTTCCGGTTTCAAAAGAGAGTTCTTTGTTTCCTGGAAGCAGTACTTTTTTGAATTTGCGATTCATCAATATGTGTCCGTGTTAAATTATGTTTGGAAATAGGGAAGCAGAGATAACAAATTTTTTACTATAATAGGGCGGGAAATGTTTAAGGATTATTTTCTTAGATTCAAACGTTTGATCAAATTTTTATAACGCTCAGTGTCTGTAGAATTCAAATACTCGAGAAGTTTCCGTCTTTGCCCTACCAGTTTCAGCAGAGCAAGGCGTGAATTGTGATCTTTTGGAGCCCGTTTTAAATGATCGGTAAGCTCTGCAATACGCTCTGTGAGAATAGCAATTTGAACATCGGCGGAACCGGTATCTTTTTCGTGCAGTTGAAATTTCTTTGTAATCTCTTCCTTTGTGCCTTTATCTAGCGACATTCATTCGTCTCCCGATTTGTATTTTTGAGAACACCATTATACCGCAGAATCCGTTAAAGAGCAACACTCCTACTTTTTTTAAACGGCAGCGCGGCTGATCTCTTTGTGGTAAAAAGAGATCATCGTTAAAATCCTGCCATATGGAGAATAGGTATGTTGAAAGAGACTGGGTATCAAGAAAAAATTGAGATGGTTTCCCCGTGGCTTGAGGAGATTATTGAGACGGTAAAAAAAGATTTGAAGAATGAGCATCTCAAAATCGATCACCGTTTTCGCAAAAAATATTTCCTTGGCAAAGCCCCCGCCCGCATTACTGCAGCTGAAATGGCCTTTGCGTACCGGATCGACATCAAAGAGGGAAACATCGGTTTAGGTGAATTTATCGCCACGCGGTGGATATTGAAACATACAGAGATCTATACTTTTTTTGAAACGGCGCTCAAAAAAATGACAGAGGATTTTGAGGCTTTAGTGGAGTTACCGATCCCCTTTTCAGAGGGATTGATCAAAGAGGGAACACAGCAATTTGGTGCCAAAAAAATCTATGTTTTTTCCGTATTTAATTCGGTCGTTTTTCCCCCCTCCATTTATGCTCAACTTAGAAGTTTAGCGGAGCGGAGTCATGGATGATGCCTATTTTATGCGGGAAGCGCTTAAGGAAGCAAAAAAAGCGTATCGGGAAGGGGAAGTACCTGTGGGGGCTGTGTTAGTTCTGAATCATAAAATCATCGCACGTGCTCACAATCAAGTGGAGCTTTTAAAAGATGCCACAGCACATGCTGAGATGATCTCCATCGGCAGTGGCGCGCAGGCACTGGATAATTGGCGTCTTCTAGATACTACCCTTTATTGCTCAATCGAGCCATGCATGATGTGTGCAGGAGCGATGTTTTTGTCGCGGATCGGAAGGCTCGTGTGGGGAGCCCCCGATATCCGTCATGGTGCCAATGGGAGCTTGATCGATCTATTCTCCATTAAACATCCTATGCACCACATTGAAGTCACTAAGAATATTTTGGCAGAGGAGAGCGCTGCCCTGATGCAGGATTTTTTTCGTGAACAAAGAAAAAGAACAGATTCTCAAACTCATGGATGAGTTGATCGGAGCGCAGCAGGAGAAATTGCTTAAATGTGGGCGCTCCTTTATCCCCACGCTAACGGCAGACGATCTCTTGCAACCAAACGACTACCCCATCTTAGAAACAAACCCCTATTTCCGCTACGAAGAAGGCGTGTTAGAAGGACTCCACACAACCCGCTCCGCCCTTCTTGCCCTTTTAAGAGAGAAAGAAGATTTCGTAACTGGCATAAACCTCGTGAACGAGCCCGCGTCCGAGCCCGTGCCCGATTAATTAATTGAAGTTTGATCGAGTATTAATGGCTTTTGTGTTTCCGTTCGGAGATTTTGCGCATCCGCTCTTGCTCCCGTTTTGTCAGGCTTTCTTTCCCTTCGGTTGCAATTTTTTCGAGCATTCGATCCATAAACGCATCGTCATCTTCTTGAAAGACGGCAATGTCGATGATTTTATCATCGTAGGATGGGGGCGGTTTTTTCCTTCTTGGCAAATCAAGATTGAGAGGAAAGGGATTTGGCATTTTCCACATAAAACGCCCGATACAAAATCCCCACACAATGCCGGTGATGTCTGCCCAAAAGGGGATAAAAGCTCCTGCCGAAAGTTTGATCAGAAGAGAGAGTGAGAGGAAAAGAGCAGCCAGCCACTTTGCTTTGATCCGGATCACAAAAAAGAAAAAAAGCTCCAGATCTGGATAGTGCATGGCCCAGATCATAATTAAGGCAAAAATGGCAGGCGTGCTGCCGACCAAGATCGCTTGGCTTGAGAAGAGGAGGATAAGGAGCGTAGAGACCAGACCCGCCGCTAAACCTGCTCCCAAATAAAACAATAAGAAATTGAGCGTCCCATGCCTCATTGCAAAATCGGAACCGGAAAACCAGAGAAGAACCATATTAAAAAATAATCCGATCAGCAAAGATAAAGAGATCCCCATGCCTGCAGAATGAAGGAAAAAATAGGTCAGGGGTTCCCATAGCCAACCTTGTTGTAAGCCAAAGCGGGAAAGGGGGAGCCATGCGGCCGGCCCTGAAAAGTGAAACAGATGTTCAAGCCCATAACTCACAAGAGGGCTCAAAAGAGTGGCAAGGACCGTGATCCAGATGATCCACTTGAGTCCCAAGTTACCGGTTTGCTGATGACGAGGTCCTGCAAAAAAAGGGGATTGCTGCATATCTAATAAATAGTACTATAAACCTGAGTTTTGGGTTGATTTTCCTCATCCTCAGGGCCTTTTTTGGCGCAAATCGCGCTTTTTTGCTTGAAAATAGCGCCTGCGGCTATGATCAGCGCAAAAAGTCGCAATTTGCGCTCAAAAAAGCCCTCTGATTATGAGGAAGATCAACCCAAAACTCAGGTTATGAGTATATGAATTCTCTCTACGGCCAGTCACTGGCATTAATGACCGATCTGTATGAACTTACCATGGCCTATGGTTACTGGAAAAGTCAAATGGAGAATCATGAGGCCGTTTTCCATCTTTTCTTTCGCAGGACTCCGTTTCAAGGGGGATTTACGATTGCGGCTGGACTTGAGAGTGTGATCGACTATCTATCTCGATGGAAATTCAATCGATCCGATCTCGATTTTCTGGCATCTGTTCAGGGGGAAAAAGGCCCTCTCTTTGAAGAGGGGTTTCTGAATTATCTGAGCGAGATGAGATTTCAATGTGATATCGACGCGATCCGGGAGGGTGATGTCGTTTTTCCTTTTGAGCCGTTGATCCGAGTTTCAGGGCCAATCATACAGGCGCAACTTTTAGAGACTCCACTGCTGACTTTAACTAATTTTGCTTCCTTGATTGCCACAAAGGCAGCGCGTATTTGTTTAGCAGCGGGAGAAGATCCTGTATTGGAGTTTGGTTTGCGACGAGCGCAGGGAATCGACGGGGCGATGACAGCATCCCGAAGCAGTTTTATCGGCGGATGTAGCGCCACCTCAAACACACTGGCTGGTAAACTTTATAACATTCCCGTGCGTGGGACACATGCCCATAGTTGGGTGATGGCTTTCGATTCAGAACTGGAATCGTTTAAAGCTTATGCTAAGGCCTTGCCAAATAATGCGATTTTTCTGGTCGATACGTATGACACGCTACAAGGCGTCAAGCATGCTATTGAGGCAGCGCAGTGGTTAAGAGAGCATGGGAAGCCCTTCTTGGGGATCCGCCTCGACTCGGGTGATATGCATTATTTAAGTGTTGAGAGCCGGAAATTGCTCGATGCTGCCGGATTTCACGAAGCTAAAATTTATGCCAGCAACGAGCTCAACGAGTGGCTTATCGCCGATCTCAAACGGCAAGGGGCTAAAATTGCTGTTTGGGGAGTGGGGACCCATTTGGTAACTGGGTTCGACCACCCTGCCTTAGATGGCGTTTATAAACTTTCGGCATTTCGAAAACACCGGGAGCTGCCCTGGCACTATAAGCTCAAGCTGTCTGAAAAATTGGCAAAAATCTCCGATCCAGGAATTCTTCAGGTGCGCCGTTTTTATGACGCCGCGGGCAAAACGGTGGCGGACGCCATTTTTGATCTTCCCATTGGAATTGAAGAGAAATGTCGTATCATCGATCCGACAGATGCTTCCCGCTCCCGCACACTATTTTCACGTGGAGGTCAGCGCGATCTACTCATCCCCATTTTCCGAGAGGGAGAATGTTGTTATCAAAAACCAAGCTTGCCAGAAATACAATCCTTTTGTCGCCATGAGCTCCTTAATTTTGACAGAGGGATCAAAAGATTTTACAACCCACATATCTATCCTGTAGGGTTGGAGGAGCGGTTATACCATCTCAAATGGAAAATGATCGATCAAATCAGAAAGGAATATATAGAAAAAGAATAGACCTCTAATGAAAGCCCTTCTCATTGTTGATGTGCAAAATGATTTTCTTCCGGGAGGAGCTCTCGCCATTCCCGAGGGGGATAAAATTATCGATCAAATTAATGAAATTCAACCCCATTTCCCTCTCATCGTAGCCACCAAAGATTGCCACCCCCCCAATCATATCAGTTTCGCCTCCACTCATCAAAAAAAACCGGGAGAGAGCATTGCTGTCAAGGAGGGGAAGCAAGAGCTGTGGCCCGACCATTGTATACAAGGAACCTTCGGTTCTGAATTCTCCTCCAAACTCGAGATAGGCCGTATCAAAAAGATCTTTTTTAAGGGAATTGATCCCACAATCGATAGCTACAGCGCCTTTTTTGATAACGTCCATAGCCGTTCCACAGGACTTGGGGAGTATTTGAAAGAGCAGGGCGTCGACTCAATCTATATCGCAGGCTTGGCAACGGATTATTGTGTGAAGTATTCCGTGTTAGATGCCTTGCACCTTGGTTTTCAAGCTCATGTGATTTTAGATTGTTGTTGCGGTATCAACTTGCATCCCAATGATATAGAAAAGGCGCTTGAGACGATGAAAAAAGCCGGCGCTACATTTATATTAAGCACTCAGCTCTAAGAGTAAGTAATCTTCATGAACATCCTGAACGTAAAATATAAAAGACTGCGTTAACAATTTCGATCTTTGAGCGCCTTCGCGCTAGCCGGTATATTTTGGCTTGACAATTTCTTTATAAATAATATTTTCTTCTTTCCAGAAAAATGAGGAGGAAATATGTGGAGCATTAACAAAAATTCCTTGGTATGGGGCCAATTATCTAACACTATAAATTATTCATACCTAATGCCCAGAGATAGGCTAGAAAAAATTGCAAATTTAATCTCTTTAAAAATTTATCGGAAAAATCCCAATCTCAGTGACGAAGCACTACAGGCTTGGTGTTTTGCAAAAGTTGTAGATGCTAGAGGCTGCTGGAGTGAAGCTTTTGCGATAGATTTAGTTGCTCTCAAAAGTTTGCAGGGAGAAAGTGTTTATGAAACACTTTTTGCCAATTTAAACGACATCGATTTTCAAAAATTTTTAAGTGTAATGGAAAACAATAAGTACTATTTAATTGAAAACGATCCAGTTTACAAAAAGCATAGAGGAAGGCTCGCAATAATAGAATCTATCTTAGGTATCACTCATTCATCATTTAAGGCGAAATTTGTCCATTACTACAAGCTGCTGGGCAATCCTCAAGCTAAGGTTCTTCTGGCCACATGGGGGGGATAGATCTCTCGAGCAACGCGCAGAATTATTATCCAAATACAATCTTCCTTTGGTAGAGGCGTGGTTACTGGTAGATATAGCTATAAAAGTGGCATTCTGGGATCGAGATTTTATGGCGCGCGTGAGCCGGGATCGTCAGTTGAAGAAATTGTTAGATCACAATGGCCTTTTCGAATGCTTTGAGGAATATCGTTCAGAACAAAAATTGCAAGCGTGTGTTCTTGCTATAGTAAATCTGAATTATGGTTCGGCGGCAAAAGTATCCTTACTGTTTCGCATTATTATAGAAGGCTGGAAAAGTGTGATTGACGACGCAAAATATAAAATTCCTAAAAAAACGATATGTGGACAATACATTCCAATCAATAAATCTGTTGTTACTTTAGATCCTTGTAGTTCAATTAATTCAAGAGTAAATGGAACAAACCTGATTATTTTTGCTTTAGAAAAAATGAGGATCGAAAAATTTATAGAGATAAATTGGCAATTTAAAGCCACACGCATTGCTGGCTGGTGTTTGGATGAACCTATAGATATCAAACATATTACAAGTGAGCTCGGAAAGTACCGTCAGGAAAAAAAATATTACGATATACATTTTATTGTTAGTAAGCAGTTTGTTGATAATAAAAAACAGTTGCTCGATGATCTCAAGCAATTAGTATTATTGATGTATAAATCTGAGGCTAAAATTCGCGTTATTGATAAGAAAAGTTTCAATCAGTTTGATAGGGCACAGATATTTATTGATGGTAGACTAAAATTGCCGAATTTAGAACTAGAAAATTATGTACCACCTTCTAGTAGCCAATCGAATACGTTTGGCATTGCAAACTCCTCCCAAACACATATATTCCAAAAACGCCCTAAAGATGAATTTAAATATTCTTGTCCGAGTTATTTCGATCCAACCCAACTGATTAGTGAAAATAAGTGGGCTGTGACACTTATTGGGTATAAGCTAGTGATCGAAGGTATTGAAAAAGGTGATCGCTTTAGAAGAATTGTTGATCTTAATGCACACTCTGATTTCAGAAATTCAAATAATTGGATAAGGATAGGAAATTATCGATATTATATTTATGATAGCAAAGATTGGCAAAATGTCAGGGAATTACAAAATAACGAACAAATCAACTTTGAAATTAAGTCAGCAACTTGGCTAGAAAATCCTAAAAAAATACGCAATTTACTAAAGAAGGGTCTGTTTTCGAATTCGACGGCATCTTCCGCTTCTCCAGAAGTTTTCGAGGATGAACTTCTGAAGGACCCAGAAGTTTTAGATAAACTTCTCGAGGACCATGAATTTTTTGAAGACCTAACTAGCTCATCCTTTACCCTATTTTGCAGATGGTCTTATTTCAAGCAAAGCCTCGAAATTTTTAAAATAGAAGATGAGCAGTTACAAAAGCTGTTAATAAAGAATAAAACTCTTTTCTGTGATCTTGTGGATAAATCATTTAAATATGATGTCCTTCAATTAAGAGATGACCATTTTAATCCATTTACAGGGAGTTGTTTTATAGATGCTGCCAAAATTATCGGACGGCTAGAAGATCGCTCTTCTGATTTCGTTTCTAATGTTTCTTTTTTTGGAACTGCGCTGATGAATGATTTAAGTACTTATTTTCTTGGTACTCGAAATCCAGTAATCGATTTTGAGAATAAAGGTGGATTTGACAAAGACGCTATTTTATTTAGAAAAGAAATGGCAAATGCCGGATGGCCGGTGATTGCCCCTATAATGACTATCGGCAATTGGTTTTATCTATAAAAAGTAACTTACAATTAATTGAACTGAAGAAAATAACACCGCAAACGCTGATGACATTTGTCGATGAAGAAGATTGGCTTGAATTAGCAAGGCACGTGGTTTTGGTTCATGCGGTTCAGCCAGACAGATTGGTTAATCTTTTTGAAGAGGAATTTGATTGGAGTTTGGCAAGTACAGAATACAATTGCCAATTCGCGATAAAAAAAGTGCTCACGGATAACGGAGTTATAGGAAGTAATTTAGATAGCAGAAATAGACAATATAAAGGTCAGTTAAACTTTCGTCCACACATTCATTGGAGCTGGAATCAACTTGTGCAAGGGCACTCAGTATCAAAATGGGAAGATGCTAAAATCGCCATTTTTGAACCCTTAATTGCTTTCGAAGATACATCCCAGGGCTCAGCTGCCTTGGGAATTGCCCCTTATGACACCTTTACTATGGGCAGTCATAAACTCTCTAAAGATTCTATAGTGCTTGTTCCAGATGTTATTGTGGAAGTAGTCAAGCAGTATTTGGTAGGTTTTCAAGGAAAAATCGTGGGCTATACAGCAAAAGAACAGGAATTTCCATTAAGGGAGGAAGTTTTTAAGGTAATTCAAAGAAACTATCCCGAAACATGGCATGTCATTGACCATAAAAGTGGACATAAAATTGGATCTGAAACTCATATCACTTCAGCAGGTTATTCTGAGATAACCTGTGTCGAGAAGCGAAATGGGGATAGGATCGTATTGATTTCCAAAGAAGGGAGACTCCCTGTGCAAATGAGGGCAAGCGCTATTAAAAATGCTGTCAAATCGGGTAAGTATATTGGAATTCATAACCATTGCGTCACTTATTGGTTAGAAGATGAAAAAGGTGATTTCTCGCAGCATTTAACTCCCTTTAAAGAAAATCCGACCTCAATTATCGGTAAAACTTGTTTTGCTGGATATAAAAAAATCAGGGATTGTATTGACAAGCTTTTGGTTTTGAAAGCTTTAGAATTCCATGATCAAATGCATCAATTTTCTCCCCAAACAAGAGCTGGAGAAGCAGGGAATTATATTCTGAAAGAGACAATTTATGCCGATATGATGAGTATCCTCTACTCCGATTCCGTTGACACATCTCACTTTTTTACCCCATTCGAACTCCATCTAATGATCGATCTAAGAGAGGATCAATTTAAAAAAATACTGAGAAACCTAATTCAAGCACTACGAGGAGGGGACAAGGCTAAGGCTTTCGAATTTTTTCAAAAATATGTTAATTTGTTACGTTATACATTACGCTCAATGTTGGCAGCAAAAATAGAGCTTGCAAATCCAGAAAGTATTGAGAAGGATGCTGATCTGGTACTCGATAATATTTTGCAGCAACAAGAGAGGTCAGCAATTCAGGGCAATCAAGATTTTGAAAATAAATGGCCATTGGGTGTTGATGCCATGAAATTGTATATTTCTATCAGGCCGTATTTTGATGATGATATTAAAAAAATTAACGGGGTGTTAAAGGAGATAGGAAAGAAAATTTTGTTAGTAAACGGAATACAAGAGAAGGCGAAACTTCTTTGTTTAGAAAATATCTTGCGAATGTATTTGAAAGAAATTCGCTATTTGAAGAATCAACAAGTTTCCACAAATGCGTGGCGTGATAGAGTTTTAAGTGCGTTCTCAGATCCTATCCTTTCAGCTAAAGAAATTATCAATGCGCTTTCTGAGGATGCAAGAATCAAAGAGTATTATGCTAAATCGGCCGGCGTTGCTGAGGGCTATACAATAGGCCGGCATACGTCAATGGTTCTTGAGCTAGCGCAACGTTACAGAATGTATTTTGAGCCACAACTTTCTAAGGACATAAAGTGGAGCAAATTTTGTAGAACATGAGGGTTGATCTTGCCACCTTTTTAAGGATGAGGAATATGTCAGACACATCAACACTTGGCTAATACCGCGATTGAATTGAAACCTTATCCAGTCATTCTTTCTTTTAAGAACTTTTTTAGAGTAGGTGAAATTTGTTTTAAAGCATTTGATCCCCGAGTGATTTGGGCAATGCTGACATGGAAATTTTTTGCTATTTCTCTCTGTGTAATCTCATCTTCTAATAAGGCCTTTAAAATTAAAAAACGTGCACCCAATTGTTTTTTTTCCTCTATTGTTAAAAAGAGTTCCAACATCTGAGCCAGTTCTTCAGGCGATTCAATATCCAAACACAATTTTAAAAAAAGGAGCCACCCTTCACTCGTTTTTTTCATTACATCCTCAACAAGATAGTAAAGATAAATTTTCCTCGATAAGTTGTAAAGTCGTTTGAGCAAGTGGAGATTTTGCATGAGGATCGAAAAAAGGATGGATAGGGAGGGAGCTGTTTGAGAACGGAGGGCATTGGAGAAGCAGACATAAAAATCTCCATGTTAGAGCAAGGAATTTAAATTTGAATGGGATTAAAGGCAATGAAAGTTGAGTGTGTTGCAGGTGATCGAGCATTAAATTGATTAACCGCTCATGCGATACTCGCAAGGAAATCATAGGCAACTATACGGCATTTATTATAATTTCAGGTTATTTAATTTAAATAATAAAAAAATTATTGATTCGATATAGTTTTTGTTCTTATTATAACAATAAATATAGGGGGATATTATGGGTAGTTCTGGATTGGCGGCTCTGCGCCCTATCATCGACTAGAGGGAAGTAGTTCTCGAGGGGAGCCCATGCAGGAGTTCAGTCGATCACAAAAGGAGTAAATATGGGCGTTTCAGGTGTTGGTGGCTCGGAGCCACTTCGAGACAGTCGGGAGGCAGGACCCTCACTGGGGCCAAAGCAGAAGGACGAGGTCGATCAATTGCTTGCTTGCCTATCGAAAATGCTTGCAAATGGTGATCAAAACAATTGGAATTTCTCTGTAGAACAATACAATAAGTTTGTTGGCCTATTGGAAACTGTAAAAAACGATCCAGATATGCCACAGGCTTTTAAAGATGCAGCTTCAAGCAGCTTGGCAGGTCTGCAGGAAGCGGCAAAGCGTGGTACCACACCGGGTACTGTCTCTTTGGATGCGAGATACGTGCACGATACAGCCAATACCTTTTATCGACTGATCCTCTCATAATCATTTTATAATTACATCTGTGTGATATCGGCGATCTCTTGCAGGATGGTCTTCATGGTATCGAGTAATCCCGATGTTTGTGAAGCATCTTGCTGCAGAATATCGACGTTTGTTGAAGCTTGGGTCATCATCACCTGTCCCGTTTGCCGTGTTGTGAGCAGAGCGTTTTGAATATCTGAGCGAATAGCCGTGATCTGCTGGTTCTGATCTTGAACTCTGTCGATTTCACCCTGCGTGGCATTTGGTGGAAGCGTTACGTATCGAATAGCAGCATTCAAGGCATTCAAACGATTCTGAGCAGTAGCATTCGCAGAGATCTCTTTAGAGGCTGTGTAAACCGTCTCTTCCCTGTTTGACATCGCAGAGAGAAGAAGGATAAACAAGACGGAAAAATAATTGAGTTTATTAAACTCAAATGGAGAGGGATCATCTGAAGGTTTTGTTCCAGGTGCTGGAGAAGGGATATTTTTTGGAGCAGAAATATGTTCTGTCATAAGACTCCTTTATTTAACGGCAGTTTAGCGCAAGATCTCTCTGTAGAAGCCCATCTTTTTGCGATCTTCGACTGAAAATCGGCTCGAAGGTAGCGCCCGTTGCTAGGCAGGATTAGCAAATTTACTGATCCACATGCTCAAAGTGAGCACCTAAAAGAACTGGACAGCGCGCAAGCGCTTTGACTACCTCCTTCGCCCGTTTCACTCGATTTTCAGTCGAATCTCCTCAAAAATCTGGGCTTCTACAGAGAGATCTTACGCAAAACTAGCGTTTATTTAAAACATAACCATTATATCAATTTATTATTTAAAAAATCAACTAAATTATTCATAATTAGCCAGTTGATTATTTACATTAATAAAGTCTTTATATGTTTTTCAAGATGATTTCAGCAGGATGATAGGGGGTGATGCCTAAGCCATGGGTCAGTTGGCTTCGGCAGGAGAAGCCTGAAGCGACGACATCGAGATCGGAGTGGGCTCTCACTTGTGGGAAAAGGTGCTTTTCCCCGATGGCCATCGACATCTCATAGTGGTTCGCCTCATACCCAAACGATCCCGCCAAGCCGCAACACCCACCCCCACTGGCCAGCAGATGGGGAAAATTTTTTTTAAAGAATGGAAATTTTTTTGTAGGGCCTGTTCGTGGCAATGGGGATGGTAGAGAATGGGAGTGGTTAAAGCAAGAGGGGGGAGAATCTCTTCTAAACGGAAGAGGCGGATTGAAGAGCCTACTAGAGAAGGATAGTCATCTTCAATGGCGCTCAAACAGCTCGGTTCTAAAGCAATAATGGGTTCCTTAATCTGTTGTAGATGGGAAATCAGGCGTTGGGCTCGTTTTTTAGCCTCTTTTAACATTCCCACTGAAAGGTAAGTTCTTCCACAGCACATCAAAGGGAGGGGCTCTACCTTATAATCGAACATCTCGAGAAGCTTTACGGTGGCAATTCCGATTTGGGGTTCATAAAATTCGGTAAATGTGTCTACAAAAAGATAAAATTTTTTCTTCCCGAGAAGAGGGGGTCGCTTTTGCCACCAATGGGAAAATCTCTCGGAAGCAAGGGGTGGGAAAGCTCTTTTTTCACTCAATTTGAGATAGGGGAAAAATTTTTTTAAAAGAGGGAAGTTAAGAAGGCGGTTAGTGAGATGGGGAGTCAAAGATCCCAAGGAGGCGAGGCGATTGAGATGGCCAAAAAGGAGATTTTTCAGTGGATAACCTCTCTTTTCTTGATGTTGATAGAGAATCTCCATTTTTATTTTAGCCATATCGACCTGGGAGGGGCATTCGGTTTTACATCCTTTGCAGGAGAGGCAATAATCGAGAACATCGATCACCCCTTTCTCTGTCAATTCCTCGAGGGGAAGGCGACCATTCATGATGGCTCTCAGTGACTGCGCCCGCGCCCGTGTTGTGTGCCTCTCATCTTTATAAGCATGGAAAGAGGGGCACATGAGACCCTCTGTTTTTCGGCAAGCGCCATTTCCATTGCACAGATCGACGGCGAGATGAAAGCCCCCCTCCTTTTGAAAATCGAGAAAAGTTGGTAAGGAGATGGGATGGCTTTCTCTGAATTGTTCTCTCTGAGGTGCCCTTCCTTTGACGATTTTTCCTGGGTTCATCAAATAAAGAGGGTCAAAGGCCTCTTTAACGGCGATCATTGCTTCATAGGTTTCTTTGTTAAATTGCCTGGGGTTTAACCAGGAGCGGATCAATCCATCTCCATGTTCTCCACTTAGAGCGCCTCCGTAGCGACGAACAAGATCTGCCACAGGGGGCATCACATCCAACATTGCCTTCAAAACATTGTCCGTCGCAAGGTTTAAGTAGGGACGGAGATGGAGGCAGGCGTCACCGACATGTCCATAAACCCCAAATTCCCACGGGAGAATCTTTTTTAAGTCCTCGTAAAAGGGGGAAATCTGATCAGGAGGAATGGCTAAGTCTTCAATGAACGCAATAGCTCTGGTGTAGCTGCGGCGGGAAGAAGAAGCCCTAGTCCTGCTTTTCTTAACGTGCACACATGTTCTTGCTCATGTGGGTCAATAATGACACGGTTGTTGTAATGAAAGGAGGGAGCATTTTCCCCTTCAAACTCGGCGATTAAAAGGTTTTGGTTGGAGCTAGCCACTCCAGTTTCCCTTTCATTAGAGGAGAGAGCCGCCCCATTTCGATAATATGGTGGTCGATCAATTCCGAGAGAGCGGCTTATAAGTAAGAAGATAGGGTACGGCTTTAAAGCTCTCTTCTACAGATGGAAAAGGAAACAGAACCAAAGAGCGGAGGGAAGCTGTGGGGAGAGCTTGAGTTTAATCTTTGAAATCAGCCCCAATGTTCCTTCAGAGCCTACGGTGAGTTTGGCCACGTTACACGGTGTTTTGTTGAGAATGTAGAGGGGATATCCTGAACTACTCCGATGAAAATGAGGGGGAGAGGAGGGGGTAGGAAGATTAGGCCAACGGGTATTTTCATCTAGCCACACGACCTCTCCATTTGAAAGAATCATCTCTACACCGATCACATGGTCGACCATGTTTCCATATTTGAGAAAATGCATTCCTGCTGCATTCGTGGCACACATGCCGCCGAGGGTGGCACGATTTCCCGTCGAGGTGTCAGGACCTAGCCGGAAGCCATCAGGGGCAAGGAAGACATTCAGTTGATCTTGAATGACACCGGGTTCACAGATGACATATCCTTGCGTAGGATTGTATTCTACAATTTGCGTGAGGTATTTGCTGGTATCGACAATGATTCCTTCTCCAAGGCAACCACCGGCGATCCCAGTTCCACCGCCTCGTGGTGTGATGGGAACTTGGTGGGCGCGTGCCCAATTGACAAGGTGAAGGAGATCCTCCCTGTGTTTTGGAAGAGCCACCAGGTGGGGTTTGATCTCCAAAATGGAGGCATCCACACTATAGATCAGTTGGGTGATGGAATCTCCCCTGAGATCCCCAGCGATCTTAGGTAAGTGTACGTTGGAATTCATAAAATAATCCCAGGTCGAGTATCTCCGTCAAGGTGGCATAAGCCTCTTCCACTTCCTCAAAGAGCAATGGGTCTTGCAGATCGCCCCAAGAAAGCTCCTCTCTGTAGTGTTTTTCAATCCATTCTTTGAGTGCGGTATAGAGAGATTCGGTGAGGAAAATGGAGGAGGGAAGGGCATTTTTCTGCTCCTCATTCATCTCAAAACGCAAACGCAAGCAAGCAGGACCTCCTCCATTTGACATGCTCTCTTGAAGATTGATAAACACCTTACGAAGAGGAAGCCATTCGAGATTCAGAATCTGGCACTCCTCGGGGAGCACCATCAGATCTTCTCCATTGGGAAGGGTGACAATTTGCCCATTAAAAAAGTATGTGGTGACCGCCTCAGTGACGGAGAGCATTTTTTCTGTGACACAAAAAGTGTTGAGGGGCATTTTTTCTTTTAATTGGCCAATCACTTTAGGCGTGTCGACAAAGGCTTTTTCATGGTAGATGAAAAACGATTTATTTCCAGTGGAGATCACATCATTGTGAATCACACCGGCGTCAACGACTTCCGGATTTTGTGCTGCAAAGAGGAGGGAGTGAGGGGAGAGTCCATGCACTCGTGCGATTGCTTCCGAGGCCTCTCTTGTTTGCCTCAAAGGAAAACGGGTTTTCTTCTCTCTTCGAAAAGGCTTTTTCCATACACGAAAAGGTGGATCCCTTTTCACCATATTCGGAACAAAATCGGGTATGATTGGCAGCTCCCTCATCACCAAAATTGGCCGCTTTTGGGAGGGCAGCATGGAGCGCAAAAAGGCGCTCATCGGCAAACAGGGTGGTAAATAATCTATAGGTCTCATCAGATTCTACACTGCGGTGAAATTGGGAGGCTTGGTTAGCGATTGTAATATGGAGGCGTCCATCTTCTGTATCGGACGAGGGGGAAACGGTAGCACTATTAGCAGTCCACATCGCAGCTGAGGAGGAAAGGATATAGAGAAGAAAGCGGTTTTCCCGGGCAGCTTTTTGGAAAATCTCCCGATCGCTTCCGTTAAATCCAAGAGCGTGCAAGGCGGCAATGGAGGGCCTGAAGCGAGGTGGAAGGATAGCCTGGTAGAGACCCAAATCGGCAAGAAGTTTCATTTTTTCTAAACCCTGAAGGGCCCCTTTTTTGGGACTTGAGACCATCTTCCGGTGCTCCATTGAGGCCAAATTGCCAAATGCATGTCGCCAAAACGGCGGTCGGTCCCACAAGTCCATCAAAGTTGATTTCATAGAAACGGGTCATGGCGTTACCTTTGATAATCGTGAAATTCCAGGAGTAAGTGTGTGAGGAAGAAGGGGGATTTCGTTCATTAAGGAAGCGACAGGGTAGGTGCAGTACCGGACAGCCCAGAGAGCCACTGGGACGGTTATTACCACTCTTGCCAACGCCCCCAAAGGGCGCTTGTGAGCTAGCACCTGTCGTTGGGGTGTTCCAATTGATGACGCCAGCCTTGATTTCATGATAAAACTGTTCATAGTGGGATTGACTCTCGCTGATCAAAGAGGCGGAAAGACCATACTCAGTTCGATTCGCTTCTTCAAGGGCCGCTTCAAATGTGGGAACTCGGATCAATTGTAGGAGGGGCCCAAAAACCTCTTCATCTCTCCGGTGTGGGATCTGTGTCACGTCGGTGATTCCAGGTGTCAGAAAGAGGGAATTTTCGTGCAAAACTCTCATCTCAGTTAAACAAACACCCCGATCTGTTTTCAGTGTCGCCTGAGTGTGGAGGAGTGCTTCAGCTGCGCCTGTTGATAACCGGTCCCATAAAGGGCTCTGGTCTTCGCGTGTAGGGGCCGACCTGAATCGTTTCCGTCATCTCCACCAACGTCTTTAAAAATGCATCGCCAGTGGCATCATCGAGAACAATCAGGCGGCGGGCTGAGGTGCAGCGTTGCCCTGAAGTGAGAAAGGCGGGATTGGATGGTCAGGTAGGCGGCAGGTTCTAGTTCTTGAGATGGCACTGACGATCAGGGGATTATTCCCCCCCATTTCTAATGCCAAAAATCTTTTCAGGATGGGCACTGAGACTTTGATTGATAAGGCATCCAGTCGCGTAACTGCCCGTAAAAAAAAGGCCATCTAGTTGGGGATGGGTCACAATGTGGTGTCCAACATCTCCTCCTCCTTGAAGCAGTTGGATCACACCTTGAGGAAGCCCCTCCCATAATCGAATCATGGCCTCGCTGACGTGGGGTGTCAACTCACT
>CAVPKN010000036.1:0-16433 GCA_963705695.1 uncultured Chlamydiales bacterium | reverse complement strand
CGCTGCTTTTTTATAAAGAGAGCTAAGAGGTACAACATGAAAACTATAGTGTGCTGCTCTTTCAAGGGTGGAACGGGAAAAACTTCAAGTGCTCTTGTTTAGGAGCTTGCTTAGCAAAATTTCACAAGAAAAAAGTGCTCTTAATCGACTTTGATTCTCAAGCAAACTTGAGTACTTGGCATGGGATTTGGCAGAGATTGCCTGGACGCGATGCCGCAAGTATTGAGAGGTGAGAAAACAATGGCAGAGATCATCCGCCCAACCAGTATCGAAGGATTAGATGCAGCTCCGGCAAATATTTTTTTAGATGGGATAGAGGCAACACATCCCTTAACAAGTGACCTATATAGCCACGAGCGACTCCGCAAATCACTTAAAGGCTTGGAGTATGATTTTTGCTTTATTGACACCCCTCCCAGCCTTGGGTGGCTTACACAGTCAGCTTTTTATGGATCCCAGGGTTCCCTCATTTGCGTAACTCCAGAACCCTACTCTCTTCTCGGGTTGCAACGCCTGAAAGATTATCACATTGCCATCAAAGAAAATCATGATATCGAAGCTCTTGGTGTATTGGTTACCTTTTGGGACACCAGAGGCGCTACCAATGACGCCTATCTTGATTCTATTGAATCTTCGTTCCCTGGTAAAACCTTCGATACAAAAGTTCGTAGAGATATGGCCGTCAACCGAGCAATTTTAAAAGAAAAACCAGTGATCGAGACTGAGCCATCCTCTCGCGTGTCGGAAGATTACGCTAAATTAGCAGATGAGTTTATGAAGAGGGCGGGAACCGATAGCCTTCAAGAAAAATTGCAAAATGTTATCGACTCTACCCCAATTGAGGTTAAGCATGAGTAATACAAAATCTATTGCCTCCGGTTTTTTTAATAAGAACGCTACCTCCTCAACACTCACAGCGCAGCCATCTCCTCCAAATGCATTAAGATCCATTTTCGATATTCAAAAGTTAGACGAGCTTGAAGAAAGACGATTAGAAAAACTTTTGGTTGATGAATTCAAGCCAGGGCAGGCCGTTTCGGAAGAGCAAGTGTCGCAAGATATAGAAACGCTTAAGCATATTACAGCGGAAGTGAAAAGCATTAGCAAACAAGGGGTTCTTCTCATTGGAGAAAGAATCCACGAAGCTCGAGAGATTCTCAAAAATTATGGAGATGGTAATGGGTCTTTAAAGAAGTGGCTTGAGATTACATTTAGTAATTCCCGTCGCACTGCCTATAACGCCCTCGCCTACTTTGATTTTCATCAATCCCTTCCAGATGAAAAATCACGTCTCCTGCTTAAAAAAATGCCTCAAAAAGCAGCCTATGTCCTAGCTTCAAGAGAGGGAGAGATTGAGATCAAAACCGAAATAGTTCGCGATTACCATCAACAAAAGGCCGAAGAAATTATCCCAGTGATCCAAGAAAGGCTCCCATTGTCGAAAGATAAGAACCCCTTACCCAAAGACGCCACCACTCAACTGCTTGAAAAAATGGATGCTATGGCCCAGAAGATCCGATCTCGCAAGGCGCAGATCTCCACTAGCCAAAAAACAATGATAGAAGAAATTATTTTAAGTCTCCAAGAATCGCTACAACGATGATGTGTGCAACGTTGCACACACCAAAAAGAGTTAATTTAGACTAAAGAACAGCTCAGGGTGCTCATCCATCCACTTCTTTGCATTTTTTCTTGCCTCTTCCCACGTTATCATGGAACTTTGAACTGCCTTATAATCAACCGGAATGAGTTTGATATGAAGGCATTCAAGTTTCTTTACTTCCGCTCGAGCCTCTTCATTCCCTAAAGCAGATGCTAAAAATAGCCACTTCACACATTCCACTGTATCCTGAACCACACCCAATCCCGACCCGTATGCCTTTCTCAATAGAAGCATACAATCCGACGACCCAAGATTCGCACCGGTCATTGCGTAGTACATGGCCTTCCTATAGCATTTGGTTTCAAAAAAATGATAACGTGCTGAGTTGTAATAATCTTCCTCTATCAAATACGAATTAGAATTTTTGTTTAATTCTTCGCCGCGAGCAAAGCTAGATACAAAAGACACGAATGTCAAAAGCAGGCAAATGTTTTTTATAATCATAAAAATAAACAGTTTAAACTCCTAAAATACGGATAAATCATACACACTATGGGATTTATTTTCACACCCATAGTGTATAGCCCAAGCCACTAAATGTGTTCTAGTTTGGTTCTTTTAGAACAGAGCCATGAAAGAAACACACAACAGAAAACGTACTCCAGCACGCATTGCATTTGGAAACCTTGTACGACGCAGAAGATATGAGCTTGACCTTTCCCAAGAACAATTGGCAGAAAGGGCAAATCTTCACACAAATTACGTTGGCTCCGTCGAAAGGGGAGAACGCAATATTGCCCTGGAAAATATTCTTTCCTTGGCCAAAGCACTCCAATGCTCTCCAAAAGATTTGATGCCGGAGTAATCCGAATCATAAAGCATAGCGCACCGCCTCAAAGCGGTGGCGAGTGCTTTATCCCCCTTAGGGGGATATTAAAGAATATTAAGAAGTCTTTGGCGTGCCTTTAAGTTTTTAATTGTAATTGACTTGTGGAAATTAAGCGTGGGAAGAAAGTGAAGAATCCGTGGGAAGAAAGTGAAGAATATTAGACTTCTTGAAGGAGTAGGGTGCTGTTTTTGGTGTTATTTTTGAATTTGACAGACACCATGTCATTGCTGATTTCGAAGTCTAGAACCAAGCGCTGTAAGCTGGAGAATTCAAGAAGTTTTGCAACCTTATCTTTCATCTGTCTTTTATGCTCGCGAGTGAGAAATGCTCCATCTGCGGACAACCAGTTAGTTTTTTGGATTCTTTTGCAAATCTCAGATAGAGAAAAGCTTGTGTTTGTTCGGAAACGCATTTCTTTTAATAAGAACGCGATAAAATAAAGGTCATCCTCCGAAACTTTTTTAAAATTTCTCAATTCAGCAAGTAGGTTGCTATTTATAATCGCATAGAAGTTATTCAGGTCATTCAAAGAGCGCTGGGTTGGAGATAGATAGAAATAATTTTTTCTTGACGATGTTTTGGTCGGACAAGTCTATGTTTAAGTCAACAGAACCAAATTCCCAGATTTTAAAGATCGGCTCATCACCATCATAGAAGTTATATTTGTTAGGATCTTCTTTATCTGGGAATATCATGTAACACGGAAACTTTTGTTTAGTGAGTTTATTGAACGCTTTCCCGTATCTCCCGCACCTCCTTTCCATTAATTTTATCAAAATTCAAAGCTTTTAGAATGTCAGAGATGTACATCTCAACCGGAAGTAGAATTTATTGTCACTGAGAAGTTTAGTCTCCTTCATATATTGCATACTGCTCGTACACACTAAAATGAAAGTCTTCGGGAAATTTTTAGGGATGCGTTTTTATTATCCCATTTGCAAGTTTAACTGTTTTTTTAATTGTACATGCAGTTCTTTTCATCAGATGTTTCTGGAATTTTGTTTGAAATCTCGATTATTCTTTTTTGTAGTTTCTTCTTCAAAAGTGGCATCTTTGGTGGTTAATATTACCGTTAAAAATATTTACTGGGATTTTTTGTAAGGATTGAGGTTGAGGAGCTTCTTCTAATACCTTTTTTACAACATCAATCCATTATTCCGGTTAATATTTTGAGATATGGGCTTACGATGGAGTTTTTTGCGCTTTGATCTTTATTAATCCATAGGTTCCAAGTTCTAGCTCTGAACTTGTGTTCGAAATCATTTTGTTTAAGTAGTCTGTGGTTTTCCTTTGATTGCTTGAGAATCTTTTTGGCTACCCTCTCTCCATGCTTGCCAATGGTTTCAAAATTTGGAAAACCGTAAATCTATAACGTCACATCCCTCTTCTTCCCAAAAGGAATTTTTTAATTTGTTTTTGTTCGGCATCAGACATTCGCCATCATCTGTATACATTGGCACTTTGATGGGGTGTTCTTTTCCTGAAAATTCAGAGACCACTACTTGTTGAAATTTTAGACAGTAAGTGTGTAGCTCCCTGACAAGGGCATCTATTGATCTGTTATCTGTTATCCCATGTGTTTCTAAATATTCTCTCACAACCCGAAAATGCACGGGGGTTGGATCGGGACACAGCTATAAAAATTAATAATATGCAAAGTGGCTGTAAGACGACGAAATTCAGAATCTGTTTCTTTTAGTTCTGTAACTATTTCCCACAGTTGCTTTAAATCTTCTCCGAGTTCGTCCGGGAACTTTTCTAATTCATCCATCTTAAACCTTCTTAAAAGGGGATGTTGATGGGCTCGCTTTAGAAGCAGTTCGCGCTTTTTGGATGGAAGAAGCAAGTATTTCTTCGTGCTCTTCATTAGGATATTCTAGGGGCGACAGGGGTGAAAATTTTCCGGAATTACGGTTAAAATGCATAAAACCTGTAAAATCAGAGCCATTTCGGTTTTTGCCTGTAAACACCTCTACTTGTCCTGGTTTATCATTAGGATCGTAATAATCCCTTCGGTAAATGAAAAGAACTATATCGGCATCTTGCTCCACCTGGCCGCTGTCTCTCAAGTCTGAAAGCACTGGTCGCTTGTTTGTCCTATCTTCAGCTTTTCGAGATAATTGTGATATGCAAATAACGGGGATTTGTAGCTCCATCGCAAGCAATTTTAATCCCCTTGATACTTCTGCTACTTCATATTGTCGGCTCTCTGTCTGTTTATGGGTTCCAAGGAGCTGGAGATAATCTATGATTAAGAGGCGAATGTCGTATGTCTCCTTCAGGCGGCGAGCTTTTGCCGTAACTTGCGAGATGGTATGGCAGCCTTGGTCATGGAAAAAAAGAGGCACCTGTTTTAGTGCCTCTGCTTCTTCTTTGAGGCGCTCTAATTGTTGCTTGTTGAAGGTTCCCCTTTCAAAGACTCACCTGGAGCGCCGGTTCGTAAAGATAAAAAACGATCTGTTAGCTGATCTACTCCCATTTCAAGAGAGAAAATTCCGACAGCTTTTTTTTGGTAATCTGCTATTGTAGCGGGGACTAATTCCCACGGGCTTTCATAGTGCTTGAATGACATGATGCTTATCTCTTTTCTTGAAAATCACGAGTTTTCAAGAGGTCCTTGTATATAGACTAACTGATATGTTTTCGCTTGAGAAGTAGCGTTTAGTGTGTGCAAAAACGGATAGTCAGCCATTTTTGTGCAGTTTCCTTCCATTTTTCATCCTCTCGATTTACAAAATCTCTCTCATTCATAGGGGGTGGTGTAAGTGTAGTCATATTGTTCCAAAATTTCCCCACTTCTTATAGTCATTTGCGGAAAAAATGCGTAAAAACTTACAAGTTTACGCCAGGGAATTAATAAGGGATCGTAGAGGTACATGAGTGTAAAGGATAATAATGGCGCTGAGATGCAGCAAAATAAGGGTAGACAGCAGAACAAAAACATTTGTCCATACCGCGCACCTACAAATCGTTTGTACGTCAAATAAACACTAAAAGGCATGGAAAGGGGAATCATTGCGAAAGCTAACATACAGACTGCAGCGGATAAGCCGAGTGTAGATCTCAGGAATTGAACGACGGCTTCTTTCCTTAGTTCACCTGTCATGACACCGCCAAAATCAAAAATAACTGCCTTTGGGATCAGAGAGGATTGGATGATTGCATTTTTGCACTGGCATGACTATACTTGCGTAGTTTGGAAAAATAAATATGACCCAGAGTAAGATTAACTTAGCGAGCGATAATTGGTCTTCAGCTCATCCGTTGATAATGAACGCCGTAATGGAAGCAAATCAGGATTATGCCCCTTCCTATGGTTCTGATGGCTATACGGAGATAGCTCAAAAATTGATTCAAGATGCTCTTGGAGCTAAATGTAAAGTTTTCATGATGCCCACTGGAACAGGAGCAAATATCGTTGCACTCAAGTTGGCATGTCGTAGACATGAATCAGTCATATGCACGGATATTGCGCATATTCAATATCAAGAATCAGGTGCGGCAGAATCTATTATTGGGTGTAAACTTTTGACTGTGCCACATGTGGAAGGGAAAATCACTGCTTCTTCTATCATAAAAAAGCTAAGCAGCGAAAGAGCTTTTGGGAAGCATTCCACTTCTCCCCGTGTGCTCTCCATAGCACAACCCACTGAAGTAGGGACAGTTTATACACTCGATGAACTTGCTGTTTTGTCTGGTCTGTGCAAAGAAGAAAATTTGCTTTTTCATATCGACGGCAGCCGTTTATACAATGCTGCAGCTAGTTTAAAAGTGAGTTTGGAGACAATTATTCGTGCATCACAACTCGATATTCTTTCATTAGGCGGAACTAAAAATGGATTAATGGGGGCTGAAGCACTTGTCATTTTCAACCCTGCATTATATGAGGGTAGCGATCATCTTCAAAAGCAGACACTACAGCTGCTGTCTAAAATGCGCTATCTTTCTGCTCAATATATTCCATTTTTTAAAGATAATTTATGGTTAGAGTTAGCCAAAAATGCTAATCAAAGGGCGCAAGAAATTGCGACGATTATCAAAGAAATTCCTCAGTTTGCTCTCAGTTATTCAGTTGAGTCTAATCAGATTTTTTTTACTCTACCCAATTCCTGGATTCCGCTTATTCAAGAGAAAATTTTTTGTTATCCATGGGACAAAGAAAAAAGCGAAGTGCGCTTCATTACGTCCTGGAATACTTCTGAAAGAGATGTGAAAATTGTTCGATCAGTTTTGATTGATATATCCCAAAATTCCATTTAGAGAGTTTTTATGACAGTTCCACTTTATCTTGAAGATGCCTATCTCAAAGAAACAGATGCTTCAATTGTTGAGATCATTAAGGAAGGCGATCGTCGTTGGCAAATCGTTCTGGATAAAACTATTTTTTATCCGAGAGGTGGAGGACAATCCACTGATCAAGGAATTCTCCTCTCTAAAAGTTGGAAAGGAAAAGTAGCCCAAGCCTTACAAAAAGAGGATAAAATTATTCATTACGTAGAATCAGATGAACCGCCGCCTGTTGGATCTTTGCTCAAATGTATTCTTGACTGGGATAGAAGATATCTCAACATGAGATTACATTCCGCTGGTCATGTTATCGATTTTGCTATGTATCTTTTAGGTTATTCTCCAAGCCCACTCAAACCATTCAAAGGGGATCATGGGAAAAAGCCAGTCATTTTTTATCAAGGCACTATTGATGAAGATATTAGACAAAATTTAGAGAAAAAATCCAATGATTTGGTTAAGCAAGATATATCCTTTTCATTTCGTTTTGCAAGCTATGAAGAACTTGAGAAAGAGGCTATTTATCTTCAGCCAGGTTTACCCAAAAATAAGCCCTTGAGACTTTTAACATTAACAGGCGTTGGTAGTGTAGCAGACGGTGGGACACAGGTGCATAGCACGGCTGAAGTGGGAAAAATTTCCATTTTGCCATTAGAGGAAAAAGAAGAGGCAACATTAATTCATTATCGACTTGTGTAAACTTGAATCATATTTTTGCTTTCCCGAATTAAAGCCATCGCTTCTTTATGCAAAGTTTTAGCTCCTTTTGTATAGCCTCCATGACGGAGAGCTGCTTGCAGTGAATGTGCTTTCCCCACTTTTGTTTTGGCACCTTTGGCTGTTCCCCCATGCATATGGCATGTATTCCGTCCACGTACGGCCCATTTTAAGCACTGCTGTTTTGATCGCTTACTTTTTGCAGTGCATTGCATCACAATAATCCATGGGGTTCAATTCACATTTTTTTTCTAGGTGCCCCTCCTTCTTTTCAGGAAAAGTTGAGTCAGTTTGTAAAAGCAATTAATAATTTACAAATTGACAATAAGAGGAAGTATTAAAAATCATTACTAAAAAATATCCCGCTTCTAGGGGATATGAAAAAGTAATGGATGCTTTAGATCATCTGATTAATGATTTTTAGAGATTCAGCAGATACCCTACAGCAATTGCTGCGTCTAGGTTATAAACTTCGACTTCACGGGTAACCTGGCGCTCTCTCTCCGTTCGAACTATTTCCATTTTGGAAACAGTTGCTCAGGATTTAGCTCTTTGCTCTCATAGATGTTTTTCAGATGTTTAGAAATTGCTGGTATTTTGACACCAAACAACTCAGACATAACAGATTGAGTTAGCCAAAACGTATCATTAGCAAAGAAAACGTTTGCCATTACCTTTCCATCAGGAGCCGTATAGAGAACTACTTGGTTTTGCGTATGGGATAGAAAGGGCTGCTTGTTCATTTAATGCAAATATCTAATGATAATCCTTTAAGCAATCCAAGAGAGTCTATTGGCCTGAGATTATTATCTCGATAACTCATTTTTCTCCAATTTTATAAATCTTTTTTCAACCACAAAAGCAATTCATCATCTAAAGGATATGGTTCTCCTGGCACTACAGGCTGATATTGATATGTAACGCCATGTCCATCAGGTATATATCCTAAACGAATATAAAGCCGTTGTGCGGAACCATAGTCTGCATAAAGTCCAACGCCAATGCCGATTTCTTTGTATCCCTTTTCTCTTGCAAGTTCTTCGAGCCAACCGATCAATTGACTGCCTGTGCCTCTTTCTCGATATTCTTGATAGATCCACACGTCATGGATCTCTGGTATGTCGGTAAAATAAGGATATTGAGATTGCAGGAGTAGACTTCCATAACCAAATATTTTTAGACCCTTTTCTACGATGCCTACAATGCGGATTGCATTTTGCTGATCCAAATAATATTTATTCCATTTTTCCTTGACATCTTGGATGGTCGACCAAGGTGGACACCGTTCAATCGCAATTACATCTATGTCAGTTTCACGCATAGGGCGAATAATTAACTTATCATCGGGTGGACTTGTCATAACATTTTCCCCATAGCAAGATCCTGAAGACTTGGAGGTTCACCGCTGGGGTCATTAAAAGGCATTTCTATATAGCCGTTTTTGCGGTAAAACTTTATTGCATCGGGTCTTGCTTCGTCGTGAAGGGATTTAATACCTTGTTTTTTTAGCCAGTGCTCGCATAGTTGTAAAAACTGGCTGCCCAAGCCTTGATGTCGATGTGACTCGTCTATGACAAGGATTCTCAAAGCGGCCCGGTAATTAGGCCAAAATTGAATGTGAGCATATCCAATTATTTCTACACCTTGATAAAGAATGAGATGTGCATGGTCTTTGTGATTAAACGTCCATGTATAAGGCTCTTCAAGAGATAAAGGATCGAAAAAATATTTTTGTCTTAAACGCTTAGCTGTCTCCCATTCTGCATAATGGGTGCACTTCATAATGCGTATGCGATTAAAATTTGCTGCTTTTAAGGTTTTCCTAATGAAAGCATCCTTACCGAGATTGTATCCTGTAAAGACGCAATTGTTCTTCTCGTAAGACGACTTTTCTTTTAATAGATTTTCTTTCAAGATCGCATATTCATCTTTTGCTTCTGGGTGAGCTCTCAAATAATTTCTAAAAAGGAGATTGAGTTCGATTTCAGGATTTCCCTCTTCATATACATGTAGATTGGTTTTTACACCTTCAGACCGGTTAAAATAAAACCGCATGGGAATGTTGTATTCTCCTTTATATTTGAACCCCAAATTTTCGAGAGGTTGAATAGCTTTTTCGGGATCTTTAATAACACCAATCATATCAATGACAGGCTTAGCCGAAAGGCCGGGCACAGAAGTGGATCCAATATGATGAATAGCAATGCAATTAATACCTAATGCTTTTTTGATTTTTAAAACCTCTGTATCAAAGATTTTAGGCCAGTCTGGGTTATAAGTTGTCACCACAATTTTTTTAGTCATTATCAGTCAGTACTAAAATTCTCTTCGCATTTCGTATGGTTGAGAGACGATAGGCGATGACAATGGTAGGAGGCAAGGGTTTTCGTGGATCCATTGCGACTCTTTCGTTGCTTAATGCGAACGCGGACTCGATATCTTTGCGAGCCGTCTTTTAAAGTAATTCGATCAATTCTCGGGGGTATGTTCATGGCGTCTCCTTATTAGTTTTTGTACGCCAGTGGTCCACGGAAAAACGAGTCTTTCTATCTGCCTATTTCGAACAATACCGAGGGAATTGGCGTCGAGGTGATCGTTGCTTTTAACTGTTCAATATTTATTGAACAGTTAAAATTAGTGAACAGTGTTAAAAAGCTTTATTTTTTTTCACTAAGCACTACAAAATCAAATTTCGTTTTCTGCAGAGAGAAACCCGATCATTTTTTCGCTTGAAAATGTCGAAGTCGGGAAAAGAGTTCAATTTAACGGTAAGCCCCCGGTTCAAGCACATTAAAGCAGCATATTATTAATGGAGGACCTTTTCTATTAATTGTTCGTCCGTATGCTTCTTTACAGATTAGCATCCAGCCATGCACCAGCGCAACTATTGCGCCAATTGAGATTCCAACTGTTCCTGCAATTTTTAGCGCATCCAAGGGGAGTAATGTCGAAAAATATCCTTGAGAAGCTACAAGAGAGAATGTTCCAGCTAGCGCTAGTAAAGCCCCTATTGCAGTGATGACACGAAGTCCGATATCAGAAAGATAATACCTCTTTATTCCGTCGCCCCAAATGTCGTGGCCATATATAGATTGCCCTAAAAGATAGTTAAATGATTGAATTGACATATTATTATTATCTATTTTTTTTGTTGCAAAAGTTTTATGTGATATTTTTGCACTACTATGACAATCTTAAAATTTTTTCTCAAGAAATTTAAGACTCAATGGCGTCAATTTAAGAACAAGCGGCTAAAAAAGCCCAAAGTCGAGGGAGGTGGAACAAGCTCTTTTATTAGAACCGCAAGAGATTGCCAAGGATGCGTTATTTGGTTTTACAAAAACGCTCGTCTAGAGAGTCAGAAAAGTTTTGAAATGCAGCTTTTACAGCATCAGGGTTATCGATCCAGTTGAAATGACTAGCCTCTTTTATTTCAATGAGTTCGATATTTGGACGTACAAAACGTGGATCGTTTTGAAAGATTTTAAAAGGGGTCATACAATCAAATTCGCTCCCTATGATTAATGTAGGGACATGTTCGGGGATCCATGTGGCGGTGTAGCCCTGGGAGGTAACCTTGTGCATAAACCAAAAGGCTGGTTGAAAGGCAAAAGGAGTTGAAAGGAGCAATGCCCGTCCTTTGGCTAGAGATTCCTTTTTGTAAAAATAGTAGGGGGCACACACATCTAATAACTTTTTACAGGTCTCATCGGATGGGTTTAGAATGAATTCTTGCAACTGTGGATTAAAATCTGGCAAATTGTATTTTTTAGCACATGCAGCAGCTTCCTCAAACCATATCCTTGGGGTTGAACTAAGAATGACAACACCTTTTAGATAGTCTTCTAGCTCAGGAGTCAATAGTGTAATAATCCCTCCAAAAGAGAGGCCAACAATAATTGGGTTTTCAAAACGTTTTACCATTGGTATAACGCACTCAAACCACTCGTTGTAATCATAATTCTCTGGAATCTCATTTATATTGTCGCCATTCCCAGGAAAATCGATTAGCCAGGTATTACCGGGAAGATTTAGAAGCTCGACTAGACCCAGCAAAGATGAGGAATCACAACCAGGTCCTCCAGGAATAAATAACCAATTCCAATCCTTTTTATTGATCGTATTGCTACTTACTAACTGGTAGCGGACTCCATTTTGATCAAAGACCGTACTACATTCAATAAGTTCACTACCAATTAAAACACTCGTATGAAAATAGAGCAGCGAAAGGAGAAGGCTCAATCTAAAAAATAGTTTCACGGAAAACTCCCTAGAGCGTGTTTATCTTGCATGCTGTTTGATCTGCTCGATTGCGAGTGAAAATTCTATATTTTATTGGACATTCTCTGCAATCGGCAAACTTCTCATTTTTTTCTTCTCAATAGTTTGCTGGGAAGATGTGTTTCTATGGGGTAGTGTTCTCAAATTAGGTGGGTTGGTTGCCTAATCTCTTCTTAATTGAGTAAATCGCGATGCTTTTGGGTTAAATATTGATTAGTAAAGAGGGTTTCGAAATCAGGGTGATGTTGCATGCTTTTTAGCCGTGTTTGAATATCAAGGGTTTGGGAATACTCTCCTGCTCGGAAATAAAAAGCACGTCGAATTCTGATCGATGCTCCTGAGCAAATGTTAACCAGGGGATATTAGGCTGGAGGGCGGGGAAATTTTTTCGTTGAGACAACCAATACCCAATTCCTTTGAGTTTGATACACTCGTGCCAAGGGAATTGCTCATGTTCAAATGTATTATCCGTTAGCAATTGGAGGTGTCCAATCTGTAATTTGGGCATTAATTTCCCTATGGCATCCATCTTGTTTGCGAGAGATCGTAATAATAGATTGGTTGTATCTCCATATTGTTCAGATCGAACAGTGCATCAACTTCTTTCTGAGTAACTTCGTCCCAAGCAAGGGATGCCTGTGCTAACAGTTGAGGTTTATTCCCATACCGATTTCTAATTGCATTGCCAACACCATCTTGCTTAAGAAAATCGCTCCAGGGGAATTCTCGATTTTCTAACTTATCAAAAGGGAAGCAGGGAAGATGATATGTGTTTCCCAAATCAAGCGCAAGATTTTGATAATATCTAATGATAAAACCTCAAGCTTTTTGCCTATCCGATTTTGTTCGTTGTATTGTTGTGAAGAGATGGTAAATACTTTTTTGTCTCGTTCGGGAAATTGGTAACAAAAGACTCCCAGGGGATCCTTTTCTGAACTGTTGCAAATTGCTTATATTCACTCAGCCAATTACCAATCCCTTCGTATTTTATGCAAATATCCCAGGGAAACTTGTCATGACAAAGTATCTTATCTCCCAAACAATCAAGATGTTTAACAGTAAGCTTTGGTAAAATCATTATAAGTTTATCGTACGACTCACTAAAGCTTTGTAGCATCCGTGAGACCATGCCTGCATTTGATAGATCAAACAAAGCCAAGCTCTTCTTTGAGCATCTAGTTGATTCCATGGGAGAGAGATCTGGCCAAGTTCATTGGGAGAGACGGAAAAGCGTTCTTTGAGTGTTTTTCCTAAGTCTTTCTCTTTCATTATGGGTGCCCATGGGAATTGTGCCTCTTTCATCTGGATAAAGGAGAAATACTTCAGGTATTTTACATGCCACAAGGAGGGAAGAAGTAAAAGGGTCTCAATTGTGAAGTTTTCAATCTCACCACAAGATCGATTATCTATTCTAAACCATTGTTCTAAGGCCGTTTGATTCATTTTATCCCAAGGAATATTTTCTTGAGGAACAAGGATCCTTTTGTCTATAGGCTGCGTGTCGTGAATAGGTCTTAAGCGCGCCCTTCCTCTACCTCTGACATTTGTTGTTCGAGAAGAAATCGGCGCAGTTACAGATGTGGCTGCTATTTTTTTGAGTTTGATACTGGTACAGCTTTTGCACCCCAATTCTTTTTATTTGAGAGGAAACCCAAGGAAATTGAAGGTCTAGGAGCTGTGGAGGATCGAAGTATTCAAATATGTGCACTCCAAAATCCTCTACCCACATAAGAATGTTTGAGACCTTTAAACCTGATATGAGGCGTTTGATTTCGTCAACATCATAATTGTCCTCAGAAAATAGGGCCTTAACACGCTCTGAAGACCATTGCCATAACTCGCTATCAAAATAGGAAATGGGCAAAAGTCGCAGATGCTCTTCTGGTAGCTGACATAACATCGAATTAAGAGGTGCTCTATTCATCAGCACTTGGAGTCGCTGTCTGGCATAATTTTTAGTTGCAGCTGTTCCTAGTGGCAAGATTTCGAAAATAACATCTCGATGGGATCGTATTTTTGGATCAGAGATGAGAGTCGCAATTTGGTACGCAGCAAGCAAACAAGCCCACCGAGAGGATTGTTTAATATGTTCAAGGATCTGTTCTTCTCTTTTAGACTTCTCAGTTGACTCAAAGTTGAACATGTTAGTGCTTTCTTATCATCAGTTTTTTGCTCTTTTTGACTAGAGTCAATTAAAGTCAGACGCTGGATCAGGATATTCATTACATCTGATGAAAAGGTCTTGATTTGGTTAAGTTCCTGATCCAAGATTTCCTGGTCAGTGCGCAAAATCAGTAGGAAAATAGTGTTTAGATCGTATTGGCGACCAAGCAGCAAAATGCTGGGTAACGCCTCTTTATTGATATAAATCTCTTTGAGTTTCGAGATAATGGGCTCACAAATGCGCTTCTGATTTTCAGCAATTTGTTTTAGCCTTTCCTTTTTTGAGACGCATTTTCTTGCTCTGGTTTCGGGATATCCCATTGCTCATTAGTCCATTCTAAAAGGAGATGATCGGCTTCAAAATTGAGCTGATATCGACTATGAAACTGCATATCGAAGATATTATCAAATTCAAAATCCTCAATTATCTCCCCATCTTCTTCAACACTATCAATTATCTCATGGGATTTCAAAGATAGAACATCTTCTATTTGTACATTAGACGCTTCCTGATTTGATGGGGTATTCAGAGATGTTGACTGAACAGGTGGTTCGGGAATAGATGTAATCGTTGTCAGCGATAGCGTGGTCGGTTGAACGGGTTTGCCCATTACTTGCGGGAAAGAAGCACTTACAGTATCTCCATGCTTGGGCTACTAGGTAAAGTTGAAGCAGCTTTCGAATCGCTGAAATTTTCAATAACTAATTGAGGAGATGGTTCTTGAGTTGAAACACTTGGAGCCGATGGTTCGATAGAAAGAGTAGGCGTCGGAATTATACTGGATGGCTGATCGACTTGTTGTGCTTGTGGCTTCGAAGGTAATGCTGAACTCGAGGATGTGGAATTTGAATGATTTTCTAGAGGTATACATTTTTGTTTGGTTCTCAAACACAATATGGCTCTGACGACTATAAAAGTAGCAACAATGCCAATCGTCAAAAGTATAACACTGCCTTCAAGGCCCATTTGGATCCCTATTTTAAACTGAAGGGGATTCTGTGTTGCAATGAGCCCTAAAATGGCAATGCCTAGGGCGGCCAATGCAAACGATGCAATACCTGTAATGATGGAAATCGATTTCCAGCCGACCGGCATCGTACACGATGAGGAAAATAAACAATCACAGGGGCCAATTTGCATAGATGAAGACATAGGGAAAATAATAATATGAACAGCGGAATTAAATCAGCACAACTTTTATGTCAGGAGAGCGGTCCTCATCTAGCCTATAATGAATTTTTAACTATTCATTAGATATTGAATTCGCTCTCTTCCTCCTTCCACCACCTCAAAAGCTGCGTAAAGAGGAATAGAGAGGATTTTGTCAAATTTGTCTCTAGCGTTGATGCAATCCTTCGATTTCATACATTATCTATATCCTCGATCATCAATTGCATGTTGTATAAATTTGCATATATTCCATTTAATGCAATCAACTCTTTATGCGACCCTTGTTCTTCGATGCCATTATCGTTAGTACTAAAATTCTTTTCGCATTTCGTATGGTTGAGAGGCGATGGGCGATGACAATCATAGTGCGGTTTTTAATTAATTTTTCCAAAAGCAGCTTGCACGGCTTTCTCACTTTCGTTGTCTAGCGCACTGGTAGCCTCATCGAAAATGATGATGGGTGGATTTTTCAAGAAAACACGAGCCACACTTAGGCGCTGCTTCTGACCGCCTGATAGTTTTACGCCGCGTTGCCCAATATCTGTTGCATATCCATTAGGTAGTGACATAATAAATTCGTGAGCATGAGCTTTTTTAGCAGCGAGGATAATCTCATCTTCTGTGGCATTGAGGTTACCATAGCAAATATTGTCTATGACTGTTCCAGCAAATAAATACACATCTTGTTGGACAAGACCTATTTGTTTCCTTAATGACTCAAGTGTGGCATTTTTAATGTTCTTGCCATCGATGAATATTTCTCCCGTGCTGACCTCATAGAAATCGTGGGATCAGGGAACAGAGAGTTGTTTTTCCAGCCCCAGAGGGCCCCACTAAGTGCAACGTATTCTCCAACTCCTATGTTTAAAGAAATGTTTTTTAGTACATGGTCATAGCCTTCTCGATATTTAAAGCTTACGTTTTTAAACTCTATATTTCCTTGAACCTGAGTAAGGTCTATTGCACCGGGAGCATCTTGTATATCGGGCTCTACCTCCAATGCCTCCATAAATCGGCTAAAACCTGTCATTCCCTCTTGATATAGCCTAACGAAATTACCCAGTCGTTGTATGGGCTCAATCAAAATAACGGTGTAGAGTAAAAATGTGATTAAGTCCGCTAAATCTAGGGACCCTTTGACGATGCTGACTGCTCCAAAGATGACAACCGTAATCGTCATGAGTTGCGTGAGGGTAATTAAGCCGTCATAAAAATAGGCCTCATTTCTATAGCCATCTCGTCTGCTGTCAAGGAAACGGTTGTTTTCGTAATGGAATTTCTTGGTCTCCGCCGCTTCATTCGTGAAAGATTTGACAACTCTG
>CAVPKN010000035.1:0-7744 GCA_963705695.1 uncultured Chlamydiales bacterium | reverse complement strand
TGCGGCGCCACCCTTCTGCAGTTTGCACTTTAGGTCGACTCGTACGACGCTGCCCTCTACGGCTACGATTCGCAGCACTTGCAGAGACGGAGCGACGTTTTTTCGAAGAAGGACCATGATTTGAATTATTGACTGGCTCCATAGCCTAGGAATTTTCCATGGGCTTTTTCGAGTGGAAGATTTTTTTGCTCCCCCTCTCGCAGTGGTACGTGTTGACGATTTTCTGGCAGTTGTCGATTTTCTGCCTACAGCAGTTTTTCGTGCGCCAGTTGTGCGAGTTGATCTCTTTCGTGTAGCAGCTGATGATCGAGCTGTTGTTCGTTTTGTGGTTGTTTTTCGAGCAGATCCAGACTTTTTTCGCCACTCTAGCACGAGTTGCTGTCCCTCTCTTTGAGGTTGTGGAGCTCTTTCGTGTGCGTCGGCCGGTAGTCGCTGTTGAAGCTCGACTTCGTTGAGTTACCAACATGGCTTGCCTCCTATGGTGTTAATTAAAGCAATTGCCTAGGGTTTATCGGCAAACCTACCGAGAGACTTTAGCGAAAAAATTAAAAAAAATATCTCGAGACCGAGACAATTCTCTTAAAGACTTAAAGATGAAATACCAATATTTAATAATTTTTTTTTGAAAGATGGATGATAAATCTGTGAGAAACGAACTCCAAATCCGACGCCATTCTTTGGCCAGTACCCTCTCTCCTTGCTGCCAAGCTGGCCCCGCGATATCGAGGTGAGCCCACGGGACATCCGCCACAAATTTTTGCAGAAAAAGAGCCGCAGTGATAGACCCCGCCGGTCTTCCTCCTGTATTCTTAATATCGGCGATATCAGATTTAATTTGTTCTTTATAGGGAGCGAATAACGGCATTCTCCACATTCCTTCCGCCGTTTTTTTGCTCGCTTCCAACAATTGTTGTGCTAAATCGTCATCGTTACAAAAAAGACCCGACAATTCTTCACCCAATGCGACAACGACAGAACCGGTTAAAGTGGCTAGATCGATCATGCGGGTCGGCTTCAATTGATCTAAGCTATAGGCTAAAGCATCTGCCAAGGTCAAACGCCCTTCCGCATCGGTATTTCCAATTTCCACTGTGACTCCGGAGTAACTTTTATACACATCACCCGGTTTATAACTTCTGCTTCCAATAGCATTCTCAGCTGCAGCAACCACAGCTGTTACATTGATTTTTAATTTTAAAGAAGCGATGACCCCAATTGTCGAAAGAACCGCTGCTGCGCCCGCCATGTCACACCGCATGGTTTCCATGGAACCTGTCGCTTTTAGATTTAAACCACCTGTATCAAAAGTCACCCCTTTCCCTACGAGCACAGTATGGTCTTTCGATGCCGGATAACCCCGGTATTGTAAAATAATAAAGGCAGGCTCTACAGCTGCCCCTCTCGCCACTGCTAAAAAAAGCCCCATTTTTTCTTCTCGATCCTTTTTTGATCGAAGATGGTTGCTTTAACAGATGAAAATTTCTGAGCGATATTTTTTGCAGCCTCTGCCAGGTATTGAGGAGTCACGATATCGGCATTGCCATTGATCAGATCACGGGCTAGATAAACGCCTTCAGCGATCTGTTCCCTTTCATGAATGAGTTCTTGGAGTTTGGGCAAGACGCCAACCAGACAGACGCTTTTGAGGAGTACAGTTTCTTCATCTAGGGAAGCCATTTTTTCCCAACGATAGTTGGTAAGTAAAATCCCCTCACTGATTGCGTGAAGGCACTCTTCAACATTAATTCTCCTCAGTTCAGATACGGTTGGCACAACGACATTCATTGTGCCGATTTTCTTTTTCTGACACTCTTTAACAACATTGGAATAAGCTTTTCGGAGCACCTCCATCGAAAGCTCTTCCTCTTTTCCCAAACCGAGAAGTAAGATCCGATTTTCCTTCTCTCCCTTGCAGTAAATTAATAATGTCTGTCCAGGTGCGGCTTCAAAATCTTGGGCCTCAAGCGCAGGTTGGAGCACCTCTTCGAAAGACGCAATCACTGCAGCGGGTTTGACGAGCTGTTTACTCTTTTTAGGTTTTTGCCAAAAAGGAAGAACAATGAGATCCGCCTCTCGCCGTTTTTTCAGCTGTTCTGTGACAGTAAATAACATGGGAAAATCCTTTTCTAAAATGGGAGATCATCGCCGGCGAAGGCAGCGTCACCACCTGGGCCAACTCCTACATAACCCACTGTTTCATATTCTGGCTTGCTTTTGGGGGCACGTGTTGCAAAGGGATCTTGTTGCCCCATTCCCTCCTCCTTGCCATGGGCATCGGCAGGACGGTCGGGTTTGCCAAAGGGGCTAAATTTAATAATCTCAGCACTAATATTGAGAGAAACTTGGGTTGTGCCATCGCGCGATGTGTAGATCTCCGGCTTTGTCATTTCGCCAACCACGATAATTGGAGAGCCTTTTTTAAGATGGGGAAGCATTTTATCAAAACGATCATCCCAAATATTCACACGCCACCATACGGTTTCATCGTTTCCTCCTTTGCGGACACGAGTTGCCACACGGAGTGTTACCACTCGTTTTCCATTTGAAGTAAAGCGCTCTTCAGGATCGGCTCCTAAAAAACCTGCGATCTCAACAAGAATCATGACCACTATCCTTATATTTGATACGATATAGAGATCTTGCAGCATAAAGTAATAGATAAGAAAATGCAACTTCAAGATTTAAGAAAAGAGTTCGAAAGATGCAAATCCGATCATGAGCGCTACCACTCTCTTTCAGAGCATCGGGAGGAGCAGATGAAACAACTCAATGTGCTGAAAGAGAATGTTGCCCATCATTTTGTTGAAATGCACCGTCTCTCCCCATCCGATCCGAACCGTGCTGCGACTCTCAAAAAGCAGATCGTGGAAGAGAGTGAAAAGATCGATCATCTCAAAAAGGAGATCCTCCGACTCGATCACGAAATCGATCTTTTAGCCGATGAAACACGGTGCGCGGAAATTAAGGATCAGCTTATTTCCCAAATAAAAAAAGAATTCCCCCATGCGGCAGAGGAGCTGTATCAATACGACACCCGTTTGCAAGAGGCTCAAATTCGATTAAAAGACGCGGCTCAACAAAAGGAGTTGTTGGAACCTCTTCTCCTCGCTCTACAATCAGGTCAGGAGATCGATTTAAAAAATAATTTGTTTAAGATGCTCAAAGGCAAAAATCCTAAAGCACTACTGGCCCGTATTATCCACCATGCTTTAAGAATCGCAGAGCACATTTATCCCCAAGCCAAAGGGGAGCCTATTCAAGCTTTTTTAGACAAATTTATTAAGGAGGCAGGCGATCCTTCCAATCACTCGCTCTACCGAGGTCATTTCCCCCTTTTTTACCGCCAACTGCACCGACTGATCGGTGACCTAGAGGAAGAAATGGTACGTTTGAAAAACACTATCGCCTTGCAAGAGCAGTCCATAGAAAAATGGCTAGATACCTATACTCGCACTGCACTCTAAAAATCACGGCACCGACCCATTAAAAATCTGATTTTAATTTTCGGAATGCTGCTCAGTAGATCAGCAATTTCCACCGACAATTTTATGCGGTTAATTTTTTACCACAGAGCACACAGAGTTAATTGCTTGCGTGCAGTCGCGCACAAACGATAGCGCTCGGCCTAGGCCCGTTTATGCGGGCTTGGCTGGCTCTGTGCTCTCTGTGGTTATAAAAAAATTTACGAAAACTTTTATCAAGCCTACTCGATGGAATCAACCGGCGGGAGATGCTGCTCAGTAGATCCAGGCTGCCAAGTCAAAAATAAATTTTATTTCGCGAACGCGAGCGTTTGCGTGCCCATGCCCGAAACTGCAATTCAAATCGATCACGGGCACACAAACGTTCATGAAAAAGCCTTGGTTTAGGCGCGGATTCCAGTACCTGGGCGTGGGGGAGCTGCTTGTGGAGGGGGTTTGGGCATGGTGTCTACAGAGGGCTCTCTTCCTTCGCAGATATCGCGGCACACCGTACGCCATTTTTCGACAGTCTCAACGTAGAGAGGAGCAAAGGCTCGGAGCAGGGAGGGCACTGCGTAAGCCATATCGATGACGCAATGCATCAAAATCAGCTCTTCCTTAACAGCTACGCCAACACCACCGCCAGCCATTTGACCGCCAAGCATCGACCCTTCGAGCAATTTTTCGTAAAGCTTTACTTTAATTCGGTCATCTTTTGGGAGGCCGTCTAACAGAGGAGAATAAACATAGAGACGATCTGAATTGGGCTCATAGGTGAGGTGCATCGAAAATTCATCATCGATGCCGAGAATACAGGTATTATTCTCATCGTAAACGAGCCCCTCTAATCCCAACTCCTTCCCAAATTCTTTTAAATTTTCCTTAGCATTTTCAAATGACATATTATCCTTCTAAAAGCTCCTGTTCTTAATTTTCCATCCTTATAGCACACCGTTCTTTTTTCACGCACGTTTTAATTGCTCTTTCAAACCAAAAAGGGTATTACATAAATTTTGTAAACACATTCTAAGAAGCTGTTTTGTAACCTGCTTTCAGAAGAGATAGTTGATATTTTCGAGCAGCTTTTACAGCGTCGAGAGAGGGCGATATCAGACGAGGGTATGGCTGAAGGAGACGATGTAGAAACTGCCGAAAAGCAATTATATCTTCGAAATGGTTATAAAACGGCTTCTACAAGTAGAAGGACAAAATATTGGATACTGAACGCGGCTTTCCCTATCCTTTTGGAACCACAAAACATCCTGAAGGTGTCAATTTTGCAGTTTTTTCAAAACACGCCACCCAACTCACCCTTTGTCTTTTTAAACCTCAGGAACAAACCCCTTTTGTTGAAATTCCATTAGATCCTGAAATCAATAAAACAGGGCAAATATGGCATATTTTGGTGAGAGGAATTCCCATCGAATATCGGTATGGCTACCGTGTTGGAGGGCCTTACAATCCCCTCGCCGGTCATTTTTTTGATAATCGCCTTATCCTGTTAGATCCCTATTCAAAGCAGATGGGCTCCCCTCCAAAATGGGGATCGAGCTACTTCAAAGAGACCCCTCATGTTCATAAGTCGATCGTCTATGCCGATGAGCCGTTTGATTGGGAAGAAGATATCCACCCTAAAATTCCGATGAGTGGTTTGTTCATTTACGAAATGCATGTGCGAGGCTTTACCCAAGATCCATCGAGCCATGTGCGCCACCCTGGAACATTTCTTGGCATCATTGAAAAAATACCCTACTTAAAATCTTTAGGCGTCAATGCCGTCGAATTGATGCCGATCCATGAATTCAATGAAATGGATAATCCCCTTATCAATCCTGAGACTAAAGAACAGTTGTACAATTACTGGGGATATTCCACGATTAATTACTTCTCCCCAATGAATCGATATGGCACAGGGAAATTCAGTACCTTGACGGAATTTAAAACCTTGGTGAAGGCCCTCCATGCAGAAGGCATTGAGGTGATCCTCGATGTGGTCTACAACCACACAGCAGAGGGAAATCAAAGTGGTCCAATCCTCTCTTTTAAAGGATTAGAAAATACGGTCTACTACATGCTTTCACCCGATGGAGAGTACTACAATTTTTCAGGGTGTGGGAACACTTTTAATTGCAATACCCCCGTTGTTAGAGAGCTCATCCGCGACAGTCTCCGCTATTGGGTGGTGGAGATGCATGTCGATGGATTCCGTTTTGACTTAGCCTCCATTCTCGTGCGCTCCCATGATGGAATCCCGTTGGCAAATCCCCCTTTAATCGAAGCCCTCTCTCAAGATCCTATTCTTGCTGATACAAAACTCATTGCTGAAGCATGGGATGCGGGAGGACTCTATCAAGTGGGCTCTTTTCCAGGGAAAGGAGTGTGGGCGGAATGGAACGGAAAGTTCCGCGATGATGTGCGCAGCTTCATGAAAGGGAGCGATGGCATTGTTGGCACTTTGGCGACCCGTATTAGTGGCTCGGAAGATCTCTATGGAAAAGGCCATTTTTCAAACAAAAGCATCAACTTCATTACCTGCCATGACGGATTTACTCTGGCCGATCTCGTTTCTTATAACGGAAAACACAATGAAAATAACGGGGAGGGAAATCGAGATGGGGATAATAACAATTTAAGTTGGAATTGCGGCGCAGAAGGAGCAACTGATGACCCGGCTATTTTGGGCCTACGGGAGCGACAGAGAAAAAATTTTCATGTGGCCTTGATGGTTTCGCAGGGTGTACCGATGATATTAATGGGGGATGAGTATGGCCATACGAAAGGGGGAAACAATAATACCTGGGGGCATGATTCCCGCTTAAATTGGTTCCAGTGGGATACCTTAGAAAAAAATGCCCCATTTTTCCGTTTCTATCAGCAGATGATTGCTTTTAGAAAGGCTCACCCTGTTTTGATGCGGGGGAGTTTTTTAAGCCAAAAAGAGATCACATGGCATGGCACCGAACCAGAGAAAGCAGATTGGAGCGGTAAAAACCGTTTCTTGGCTTGCTCTCTCCATGACGCTCCCAATCACTACACACTTTATATCGCTTTCAACGCTTTCTCTCAGGAAGTCCACCTTTCACCTTCCGAAAAAAGAGACACCCTGGCATCGCCATGTCTATACGTTTCTACCTTCGCCTGAAGACATTGTCGATCAGTGGCACACCCCTCAGATCGAAGGAGACTCCTTCACAATGGCTCCTTACTCCTCCCTCATCCTGAAATGCCACCATCCTAATATTTGAGTTTTGCACGGGCGCTGTGTGATTCCTCGAGTCTAGTTCATGCTCTAGCTGCCGAAAGAGGCGATCATCGATCTCTTTCTTTTCCCACATGATGAGCAATTCGCCTCTCTGCGCTTTGAACACTTTCAATCGAGCTGATTCTAATGTCGACATTTTCTTCAGATTGGAACTTGAAATTTCGTAAATCAAGCGCTGTAAACTAAAATAGCGGTTCAGAAAAGCGTATTCTTTATTTGTGATATTTCCCCCCTCATATAATCGCTCGATTTTCTCTTCGGCAACTTTGGCCAGCCGTTTTCTTGCCTGATGCACACTGCCATGGTCCTCATCCGTGCTGAATTTTCATGAGGAGGATGGATACTTCAGGTGGTGCTTGGCAGAAGCAGTGTCAATAAAATGATCACATAGGTGATAAAAACGACCTCATCTCGCCCTTCGATATAAGGAAGAGCTAAAGCGGCAGTTAGAGAGACTATACCTCGCATGCCCGACCATCCCAGGATAGCTGCCCCTCGCAGGATTTCTGGACAAAGGTTTTCTTTCTGGGGACAAGAGCGGGCTTTCATATACGCGAGGCCAGTTTTGGCATAGACCCATACGAGGCGGATGATGATCAAAGCCACTGTCAAGTATAAGCCATAGAAGGCGTACAAAAGGATTTGACGAGGTGCCATGGAAGAGACAAGGGATTTGAGTTGTAACAAGTCCGATGAGTATGAATACAAAACAATTCAAAGCAATGTTGAAGATGTCCCAAAAAGTAAAACCAAGGATCCGTCTCAAAGAAGAAGGGTGTTTTGCCAACATGTGGGAACCGATTAACCCATTGATGACCACTGCAAGAACTCCAGAAACCCCGAAATACTCAGCCACAAAATAGGTGACATAGGGGATAGTAAAGGAAACCAAAACAGCCACAACGGGCTCTAAATATTTTTTTGAAAGACTTTGGATAATCCATCCAAGGCTCAGCCCAACCAAAATCCCCCCTAAAACAACTCTGACAAACTCAAATCCAGCGCCACTGGCGAATCGTCG
>CAVPKN010000034.1:0-15397 GCA_963705695.1 uncultured Chlamydiales bacterium | reverse complement strand
TTGTCACGGATAAGACCCGGGTCAAGATTCTCGTCTGGGATGCCAGCCCGCAGCCACCGGAACGCGTGAACATAAGCGGAGATAGTGAGAGCGGCCGGGGGCTGCTGCTGGTGGAAACCATCAGCGATAAATGGGATTGGTATTTCCCGCAAGACATGGGCGGGAAAGTGGTATGGGCACTCGTGGAGATGTGATGAGCACAATGGGAACAGCCGCTCGACGGTTAACCGAAACCGTCCGTTATGCCGCCGGCATCGAGCTGCCTGTGGTGGAGGACATGATGCTCCTGGAGCCGGACAGGCTGCGGGGCTTACTTGAGGTCGCGCTGGCTGGAACCGCCGGCCGCGTGCGCGTGGCGGGCACGCTCGACCGCCGCCTGGCGTGCATCGAACGCCAGGACGGGCGGTGGGCCGTGGCTGATCTTTCTGGGCAGCCGCACCAGACTCGCACCTGGCCTATTTGGGCATCCGGCCACCTCGTGCTGGAGAATCCCGGATCCTGGCTTTCGCTGGCGATCGTCAAAGGGAAAATTATCCGGAAGGTGAAGGGCGGTTTGATGGTAGATATTGGGATGGAAGCCTTTCTTCCCGGTTCTCAAATCGACAATAAGCGGATTAAAAATCTCGATGAATATCTCGGGAAGACCTGTGAATTTAAAATTCTTAAGATCAACATCGATCGGAAGAATGTCGTCGTCTCTCGTCGGGAACTTCTCGAGGCGGAGCGGATCTCCAAAAAAGCGGAGCTTTTGGAAACCATCCAAGTGGGCGATGTCCGCAGTGGCGTTGTTAAGAACATTACTGATTTCGGTGTCTTTTTGGATCTCGAAGGGATCGATGGATTGCTCCACATTACCGACATGACTTGGAAGCGAATCAAACACCCCTCTGAAATGGTTGATTTAGGTCAAGAACTCGAGGTCATGATCTTGAGTATCGACAAAGATAAAGGTCGCGTAGCTTTGGGACTCAAGCAAAAAGAGCACAACCCATGGGATGATATCGAGAAGAAATACCCACCAGGAACGCGGGTCAAAGGTAAAATTGTAAAGCTCCTTCCCTACGGCGCCTTTATCGAAATCGAACCTGGCATTGAAGGCTTGATCCATGTCTCCGAAATGTCTTGGGTTAAAAACGTATCAGACCCCAGTGAAATTGTGAATAAAGGGGATGAGATCGAAGCGATTGTCCTCTCCGTACAAAAAGAGGAAGGGAAGATCTCTCTCGGCATCAAACAGACGGAACACAATCCTTGGGATGATGTGGAACGGAAATATCCCATTAATTCCAGCGTTAAAGCGGAAGTCAAAAGCCTCACAAACTACGGAGCTTTTGTTGAGCTGGAACCCGGGATCGAAGGATTGATCCATATCTCAGATATGAGCTGGATAAAAAAAGTCTCCCACCCTTCCGAATTATTCAAAAAGGGAGATTTGGTTGAAGCGATCATCCTCTCTGTCGATAAAGAAAGTAAGAAAATTACCCTAGGTGTCAAGCAATTAAGTACCAATCCATGGGAGGCCATTGAGAAAACAATTCCAGTCGGTTCACTCGTGAAAGGGAATGTGACGAAAATCACGGCTTTTGGGGCATTCGTAGAATTGGAAAATGGGATTGAAGGGCTTATCCATGTGACGGAGCTTTCTGATCAAGCATTTGCGAAAGTTGAAGATGTTCTTTCCTTGGGAAGTCCAGTGACCGCAAAAGTGATCAAGCTCGATCCAGAACATAAGAAGGTCTCTCTCTCCATTAAAGAATATATGGTCGAAAGAAACCAAGTGAATCGTGACGATATCTTCGTCGGCGGTGACAATGAGAGCCTCGGAGAAGAGGAGGGCGATGCTAAGGAATGGGCCAAGGAGCGTCCTCGGAGAGACTAAATCTTGTTGCCCAAATGAGTTATCTCTTTTGGTAGAACGGCGCCCGAGAACGCATCCTATTGCCCCTATCTTTATCTCGAAGAGGAAGCGAGGCAAAGTAAAATTGAAGCGCTAGCGATCCGAACGACGAAAGCCATAGCCGCAGCGCTATGGGTGAGGAGGAGGGTCGATTTTACAAAGTCGCAGCCCCTCCTCGAGATAAAGAGATGGGTAGTAGGATGCGAGAATGGGGCGCCCTTTAGTTTTGCTACCGCTTCAAATTCCCTAAAATAGAGCGGCTGGAACAGAGTTTAGGTTAGTATAGGAGTATAATTTGCATGAATAAAGATCTCGTTGCCATTTTTGAATACATGGAACGTGAAAAGGGCATTAATCGCAATGTCGTTATTGGAGCGATCGAAAGCGCCCTAAAAGCAGCGGCTCGAAAAAGTATCAAAGATGAAGCTAATGTCTCTGTTCAAATCAATCCTAAAACGGGGGACATCGAAGTTTTTTGTGAAAAAGAGATTGTAGAAGAGGTCGATTACCCTACCTTTGAGATTTCCCTCGCCGCAGCGCAGGAGCTCGACCCTGAAAGCCAAATCGGTCAGTTTATCGATGTTCCTGTGACACCTAAAAATTTTGGACGGATCGCCGCTCAAACAGCGCGTCAAATTATCGCACAAAAATTGCGTGGGGCAGAAAGAGACGTCATTTATGAAGAATACCGACACAGGATCAACGAAATCATTTCCGGTGTTGTAAAACGTTTTTCCCGCGGAGCTAATTTAGTGATCGATTTGGGGAAGGTGGAAGCGCTTCTTCCAGCGCGTAATTATCCCAAAACAGAGAAGTATAAGGTTGGCGATAAGATCTATGCCTTAATTTATCAAGTGCAGGATTTAGAGAATGGCAGTGCTGAAGTGATTTTGACACGGAGCCACCCGGAATTTGTTAAACAACTTTTTTACCAAGAAGTTCCTGAATTGGAAGACAGCACTATCGAAATTGTAGCCATAGAAAGGGATGCAGGTTACAGAACCAAATTAACGGTCCGCTCAACCGATCCTAAAGTCGATCCTGTGGGTGCCTGTGTGGGGATGAGAGGGAATCGGGTTAAAAATGTGATCCGGGAACTCAATAATGAAAAGATCGATATTGTTCCCTATAGCAAAGATCCAATCGAACTGCTTCAAAATATCTTATCACCCATCGAAATCCGTAAAATCGGTGTTAATGAGGAAGAGAAGGTTGTCGCCATTGTGGTTGACGATGCTGACTATGCGGCTGTGATTGGGAAAAGAGGAATGAATGCCCGTCTAACGGGGCAGCTGATTAGATATGAGCTTGAAGTTCAGAGGATGAGTGAATACAATAAGGCGCTTGAAATCCAAAGGATGCAGATTGCTGAAAGTAATGATCCTAATTTGGATAAGCCATTGGAGATCGTTGGATTTAATCGTCTCATTGTGGAAAGTATCATCCAGTCTGGCTTTGACACATTGAGAAAGGTATTGCAAGCTCAAGTTGATGAGTTGGCGAAAGTTCCTGGTGTCAGCATCGACATGGCTTACAAAATTTTAGAAGAAGTGAGCAAACCTCGGAGAGAATAAGCTTGGCTAAAAATTTAAAGATAAACATTAAAAATACACAATTGGCAAAAGTTGCCGGCCTCGACAAATTGAAGGCAAAGCTCGCTGGTAAAGAACAGCCTGAAGTCAAGGAAAAAGAGAGCAAGCAACCTAAAGGATCGGAGAGTGCCCCCGAGGAACAAAAACCCCCTCGTATCCGGGCAAAATCGAAATCCTCTTTTGCAAAAGAAGAAGTAACCGAGTCGAAAATCACTTCGGAGGCCGAGGAGATTGAGGTCACCCTCCCTTCTGAGCCGCTGGCCCCGATTGAAGAGATCGTGCCTGAGGTTCAGGTCCTCCCCGAGACAGCACCTACTCCCTCTCCAACTCATGTTGAAGAACCACGTGCACAAGTAGAGGAACCTGTTAAAACGGAAACGCCTCGAGTAGCGACACCTTCTCCTCGAGAAGCTCCTACCCAAGCACCTAGTCAGGGAGGGAAATTAGGACCAACGGGTCGCCATATCAACGATCTCCTTCCACGTAAAAAAGAAGTCGCCGCCGAAAAAGAACTCAAAACACCTCCACCGGCAAAGCCCCCTGCGCCAAAAACCCAAGAGGGTGAAAAAGCAGGCGAAGAGGAGGGAAAAAAGGATCTCAAAAAGGGGAAAAAGGTCAAAGAATTTAAGGATCTCAAACCACTTAAAAAAGAGCGGGAAAAATCTTTTGATGCTAGGGACCGTCATGGTCTTTCTGAAGGGGAAGAGGAGCGATGGAGGAAAAAACGAGCAGCGAAGGGGGACCTTCCTCCGGTCGCGAAGAGCAGATCATCCGGCCGACAAAACTCAAAATCCGGCTTCCGATCTTAATCAAAGATCTCGCATCTGAAATGAAGTTGAAATCGTCTGAAGTGATCCAGAAACTTTTCTTACATGGAATGACCTATACACTCAACGATCTTCTCGATGATGAAACCACAGTTCAATATATTGGTGCCGAGTTTGGTTGCGAAATCAAAATCGATACTTCAGAAGAGGAACGACTCCAGAGTAACGGCCCAAACGATTCGGGCTGAAATCACGAGCTCTGATGAAAAAGATCTGATCATCCGCCCCCCGGTTGTGGCTTTTATGGGACATGTCGATCATGGAAAAACGAGCCTCATCGATGCCATCCGGAAAACCAATGTAGCGGCTGGAGAGGCGGGTGCGATTACACAGCACATCGGAGCATTTAGATGTAAGACGGCAGTGGGTGACATTACCATTTTAGACACTCCCGGCCATGAGGCCTTTTCTGCAATGAGAGCCCGCGGAGCTGAGGTCACCGATATCGTAGTACTCGTTGTTGCAGGTGACGAAGGGATGCGTGATCAAACGATCGAGGCGATACAGCATGCGAAAGCAGCAAAAGTCACCATTGTTGTTGCCATTAACAAATGTGATAAGCCGACCTTTAACGCGGAAACTGTCTACAGAGAGCTTGCGGAGCGGGAACTGGTTCCTGAGGCTTGGGGCGGCCCGGTCATTACCGTGAACACCTCTGCTGTCACGGGAGAGGGCATTCAACAACTTTTGGAAATGTTAGCCCTCCAATCTGAAGTGTTGGAGTTGAAGGCAAATCCAAAGATGCGTGCGCGGGGAGCCGTCTTAGAATCGGAGCTCCATAAAGGTCTTGGATCTGTGGCACGCGTGCTTGTGCAAAACGGAACTCTTTCATTAGGCGATGCACTCGTTTTTGAACGGCATTGGGGTAGAATCAAAACCATGCATGATGAGCATGGCAAACTGCTACAAACAGCGGGACCCTCGACTCCAGTAGAAATTACCGGCCTCTCCGGAATTCCTAAGGCAGGAGATCCTTTCATTGTAGTGGCTTCTGAAAAAGAGGCGCGCGATATTATTGAATCTCGTGAGGTCGGTAGGGAGCGTATAGCGCTACAGCAAAGGAAAGTCCCCACTCTTGAAACATTTATGCAGAAGGGCGTTGAGAAAAAGATCCTCAAATTAATCCTCCGAGCCGATGTGCAAGGATCTGTGGAAGCCCTGAAAAATTCCATCTTGAAAATAGAATCTTCGAAGGCCGCAGCCGATGTTATTTTTACCGGTGTTGGTGAGATCTCTGAATCTGATATCCAACTGGCCGCTGCATCAAATGCGGTCATTATCGGTTTCCATACCGCCATTGAAAGCCATGCGGAAAGTTTGATTAAAGAATTAGGCGTCAAGGTCCGTCTTTTCGACATCATCTACCATGCGATTGAAGAGGTCAAAGCGATGATGCTCGGCCTGCTCGATCGAATTGAAGAGGAGAAAGACACAGGTGTTGCTGAAGTTAAAATGACCTTTAAAGCTTCGCAACTCGGCGTGATCGCTGGATGCCAGGTAGTGGAGGGGACGATTTCTCGTAACAACCGTGTCCGAGTGGTGCGCAAAGGAAATGTGATCTGGAAAGGTGAAATTGCCTCTCTCAAAAGAGTGAAGGAGGATGTGAAGGAAGTTAAGAAAGGGTTTGAATGTGGGATTCTACTTGCTGGATTTAGCGAGGTTCAGGAGGGAGATTTGATTCAAGCCTATGAAATTATCTATCTGACACAGGAACTCTAATGACTCGACGAGTCGAGCGTTTAAACTCTTTGTTAAAAGAGGTAATATCCGATGTGATCCGCAAGGAGGTAAAAAACCCCCATCTGCCTCAATTAATCACCATTACTCAAGTCGAGATCACGAAAGATTTGCACTATGCTAAAGTATACGTCAGCGTCATTGGGGAAGCTGCCAAAAAGAAGGAAGCCATTGATACTTTAAATTCGGCGGCCGGCTTTATTGCCGTTCAAGCCTCAAAGCAGGTTGTCATTCGATTCTTTCCCGAACTGAAGTTTCTGTTAGATGATACATTGGATAAGCAGCTTCATATTGAACACTTGATCCAGGAAATTGAAAAAGAGCGGAGAGAGCGTGAATAAACCGGAGCCCGATCCACAGGCAGAGGCCAAATCAGGGCTACTTCTCGTCAATAAGCCTCAGGGGAGAACTTCCTTTAGTTTGATCCGTACATTGCGAAAACTGACTGGAATTAAAAAAATTGGCCACGCAGGGACACTGGATCCTTTTGCAACAGGCGTGATGATCTTGCTGGTAGGAAGGGAATACACCCGCTTATCAGATAAGCTTTTGCTCCAAGAGAAAGAATATCTAGCTAATCTCTATCTGGGAATTACAACGGATACCTACGATTGTGACGGAAAGGTTGTTGCCCGCTCCAAAAAAATTGCAACGCTAGAGGAGATTGAATCGGTCGCTGCCAAATTTCAAGGTGAAATTGAGCAAATCCCCCCTATGTATTCCGCTAAAAAAATTGCAGGCAAAAAGCTATACGAATGGGCACGGAAAGGGGAAACGATTGAACGGACACCGGCTAAAGTGTGTTTGAAAACAGAGATCCTCACTTATCAATATCCCAATCTAAAACTACGAATCGCTTGTAGCAAGGGAACTTATATTCGAAGCGTCGCGCATGAGATGGGACAATTATTAGGCTGCGGTGCTCATCTTCCCCAACTGAAAAGAACCCGAAGCGGCTCGTTCCATTTAGATCACTGCCTCGATGGAATTCTCCTTGATCAAATCGGTTTCGACATCACCCCATTTCTTCAAAAATATGAAGATCCTAAACAGCTACCATGATTTACCTGCAATTTCTGATCCTATCGCTCTCTCTATTGGCAATTTTGACGGCGTCCATCTGGGCCATCAAGCGATCATCTCCATCTTCGAAAAAGTGCCCCCTATGCAGCTCTAATCACGTTTTCAAATCATCCCAGTGAATTACTTTATAATATACAGGTCCAGCGTTTAACCACCCTTTCCCACCGGTTAAATCTTTTGGAAGAACTAGGGATCGATCTTCTCTTTCTTCTTCCCTTTAACAAAGAATTTGCAGCTCAGACAGCTCAGCAATTTTTAACCGAACTCAAAAAAACCCTCCCCTTTGAATGTTTGATTTTAGGCCATGATGGAGTCATTGGTAGCGACCGCAATCGTGATTTACGCGCAATTGGAGAGGAGCTTCGCTTTAGTGTCGAGTATCTCGATCCCATCCGTGTCGATGGCAAAATCGTTTCAAGTAGTGAAATTAGAAACCAGATCCGCATGGGGAAGTTAGAGGAGGCAGGAGATCTTTTGGGGCGACCCTATTCCATCAAAGCAACGGTTGAAGCGGGGGCCGGTATGGGTAAAGTGATCGGATTTCACACGGCAAATCTTCCCGTAGAGCAGCTAGTCCTTCCTCCAATGGGTGTTTACATCGTGAATGTCACTATCGGTACAGAGCATTTTCCAGCGATTGCCAATCTGGGCTATGCACCTACACTCCACAAAAACCGCCCTCCTTTCCTAGAGGTCCATCTCTTGAAAGAAAATAAAGAGCTTTATGGGTGTGATCTCGATGTCCATTTCATCCAATTTCTCAGACCTGAAAAGAAATTTGACTCCCCCGCTGCTCTTAAAGAACAAATCATAAGCGATGTCGGGGCGGCGCATGCATTTTTAGGAAGTCGCCCTAATTAATTGTGAAGAAAAAGGATGACATCTCCATCCTGAATGATATAGTCCCTTCCCTCGGAGCGGAGTTTTCCTGCTTCTCGAGCGCCACCCCTTCCATGGTATTTACTATATCGTCATAGGTGATCACCTCAGCACGGATAAATCCCTTCTGAATATCGGTATGGATTTTCCCAGCTGCTTCCTGAGCGCTCCACCCTCTAGGGATTGTCCACGCCCGACTCTCCATCTCCCCAGTTGTCAAAAAGGAGATCAACCCCAGCATATCAAAAGAAGCGTGGATCAAACGGTTGAGACCACTCTCTTTTAAACCAACACTCGCGAGAAAATCATCTTGCTCCTCGAGCTCAAGCTCCGCAACTTCAGCTTCTAATTTGCTGCGATCGGCACCACCCGATTCCCCTCTTGAGTGGCATATTCCCTCACTTGCTGGACATATTGATTCTCCATGGAGGGGAGATCTGCCTCTGAGACATTGGCTGCGTAGATCACTTTCTTCTCTGAAAGAAAGCAATACGGTTTGAGCAGCGAGCGCTCCTCAGGGCTCAGCTGCAGTCTCCTTAGAGGGAGACCTTTGTCGAGGTGAACAGCTGCTTTTTCGAGTGCCTGGAATGTCGGCAATAGGTCTTTTTTGCTTTTTATCTGCTTTTCCAACCGAGATATGTTATTTTGTGTGCTCTGCAAGTCGGCTAAAATGAGCTCTAAGTTGATTGTTTCAATGTCAGAAATCGGATGAAGTTTTCCTTCCACGTGAATAATCTCTTCATCTTCAAAGCACCTGACGACATGGACAATGGCATCGGTTTCCCGGATATGGGATAAAAATTGATTACCGAGCCCCTCCCCTTTCGAAGCACCTTTCACCAAGCCGGCGATATCGACAAAGCGCATCGTTGCATAAACGATTTTTCACTATTGGAAATCTCAGACAACACGCCAATCCGGGGATCAAAGACATCAACCACTCCGACATTGGGATCGATCGTGCAGAACGGGAAATTAGCTGAAGCGGCACCCGCCCTTGTCAACGCATTGAATAGCGTCGACTTCCCCACATTGGGCAACCCCACAATCCCACACGCTAACTCTCCCATAACACCAAAAATCTTACCACATCCCCCTCTTTTTCCCATCAGAAGAGAACATAGCTAGCAAATTTAGAAAATGAGTAGATATGTTTTGTGAAATAGGAAACGAATAGACATGTCGGGTGGCCGAGTCACTGACGTGTCGACGGCCCCCTGCGACCCTGCGACCCCATTGAGCCTCATCTCGCTTCGCCATATCGCATCCTCGCTTGTGGGCTGTACACAGTACTAGCCCACCCGCCCTAATGGGCTATCGCTGCGGGTGCGCTACGCGCCGGCTGCTTCGTGCACGAATCCCCCACCGGACTTCGTCTCTTAGTAGGGCCCCTTTCGTGTCGACTCGCAGTCATATTAGGGAAGGGCCCTTTTTGCTCCGCAACCCCCCCCTCCCCCACCCAATCATCTACACCGAGACGAAGATGTGGAAAAAGTTTGGCGTATTATGCTGCCTCTGCGAATTTTTGATAGGCGGCAAAAAAAACCTTCATTCAAAAAACTTTCATCTGCATAAGTAAACTCTTCTTTCACGAATAATGGAAAAATATTTAAGGATGGAAAAATGGATGGCGACGACAAACTTCGCATGGAAGAAATAAGTGAACAAATGGTTGTGGAATGTGGCAATCTGGGCTTTGAAAAAACATCTATTTTTAAAATAAGATGGAAGGAAGTTCCAACATACGCTGTAATCGATATCGAAAAAAATCCACTTAGCCTCTCCCTCCAATTGAAGGAGACGGGTGATTATAAAATAATTACAACCCCTGAATCCTCAGATATACGAATATCAGATTTGATCTCTACGAATCTTGAATGGTCGATTATTCCGAAAAAAGTAAAGTTTGATCTGGTATTTAAGTTTAAGATTTCACACAAACTTGCTAGAAGATTTGTGGAACAGCCATGGACGGTACTCCATCCATGTAAAGTGCGAGACGCAACTCGCGCTCTTTTTCTTATATGTGGAAGGTGGTTAATGCGTTTTCAAATTGTAGGGGCCATTGTTGGCTTTCTATTAAATACTGCATGGTCATGTATTGCGAATCTTTTTATTTCAAAAGGTAAATGATCATTTGGGTAGGAGAGAGGGGGAAGCCCAGATTTTCTGAGCTTCTTCTATTTTATCAATCATCATTTAGCGGGTATTAGAGATTGCGAGGATATAGGTTGGATTGTATCATGACAGGTATGAAACGGGTTGTAGCTTTATTCATTTTATCACTCCTTGTTGGGTCGGTGGGGGCGCAGGAGGGGATTACTTGTTGGTCGGTGACAGCTGGTCAAAGTGCTGTTTATCATGTGGAAGTCGATCCTAAGGAATTTATTATTCGCCCTGCGAGGGCGTTGGATAAGTGTGTGGGGAGGGAGCCGGTCCTCTCCTTAGCGACCAGGAAAGGAGCAATTGCCGCCATCAATGGAGGTTTTTTCTCCATCGGGGGGAATCATGATGGCTCTCCCGTAGGGATCTTGAAAATCGATAAAACATGGTTCGGGTTGCCTATCAAACCACGAGGGGCAATTGGATGGCAAGAAGGGGGAACCGTACTTTTCGATCGCGTATTAACCCATCTCGGTGGGATCGACTTTTATATCGATCCACAAACAAACACGACGACAAGCGAGCAATGGCAAAGTGTGGACCATGTTGTCGGAGGCACACCTCTACTCGTACATAGCGGAATGAGGATTTACGATTTTTCCCCAGAAAAAACCTCTCAAAGTTTTCTGACTGAACGGCACGCGCGATCAGCCATAGGCCTTCTAAGAAATGGCAATTGGATATTTGTAGTTGTCGACAAAGATCAGTCTGGAGATGTGGGAATGACGATGGACGAGCTCGCCTCTTATATGGCCTCGTTAGGATGCACTGAGGCACTGAATCTTGACGGGGGCGGCTCCTCTACCTTGTTCTATGATAATCGGATCGTCAACCATCCACAGGGAGATGTTGATGAACAAGGGTCACTCAGAGCTGTCTCTGACGCTATCCTCATTCTCCCTAAATAAACGCCAGTTTAGCATAAGATAAAATCTCTCTCCACTTTTCGGAGCTTTCAGATATACTCCGGAAACCATGGCAGAGAAAACCGAAAAGGCCACCCCAAAAAAGCTTCGCGATGCGAGAAAAAAGGGGCAAGTTGCTAAATCTCAAGATTTTCCTTCCGCTATTACCTTTATTGTTGCCATTGCAGTCACTCTCTATCTAGGTGAATATCTCTACGATCAAATCGTCGACTACATGATCGAAATTTTCAAGGCGGCGCCAAAAGCAGATCTCACTAAAACGGCGGAATATTACGTCAAAACGAGACTGATTAACGTCATTTTAAAGGCCTCTCTCCCAATAGCAATTTTGGTTTCGGTGGTTGGAGTGCTTGTGACTTTTTTGGTAGTGGGACCCACTTTTGCAGTTGAAGTATTTAAGCCCAATTTTAAGAAGTTCAACCCGGTCGAAAACATCAAGCAAAAATTCAAGATGAAGACTTTGGTTGAATTGATCAAATCGGTCTTGAAAATCTTTGGGGCGGCTGTCCTTCTTTATTTTGCCATCTACAACGATATTTCAACCATCGTTGCGACAGTGGCGCTCCCCCCGGAAGTGAGTCTAGCCATTTTCAAGAAAATCATCTACAAAGTTGCCATTTGGGTGGGTATCTACTTTATCCTGATCGCAGTCATCGATTTGGTCTACCAACGATTCGATTTCTCCAAAGAGATGAAGATGGAAAAATTCGAGGTCAAGCAAGAGTATAAAGATACTGAGGGTAACCCAGAAATTAAAAGTAAACGAAGACAATTGGCGCAAGAGATTGCCTACGATGAGGGAACTACAAACATTCGAAGGGCCAAAGCCATCGTCACTAATCCCACCGATATTGCTGTGGCTATCGGTTATGAACCTACAAAATATAAAGCCCCTTGGATCATTGCGATGGGGACAGAAAAACGGGCAGTCGCTATTATTGCAGAAGCGGAAAAATATGGAATTCCCATCATGCGCAACGTCCCTCTGGCACATCAGTTGCTAGACGAGGGAGAGGTAAATAAGCTTAGTGCCAGAATCCACCTACGATGCAATTGGAGAGATCCTCTTATATGTCGCGACATTGCGCGCAGAAGAGGGAGAGCAAATGAATGAATAAATTCGTCAATTTCTTTCACGGACCTTCAGTGGCGAAAATGCCCTCAATACGATCAATCGATCGAGTGACTTGATCTTAGCAGTTTGGATCATTGCTGTGATTGTCATGATCGTTTTGCCCGTCCCCCCGCCGATCATCGACTTATCCATTACATTCAATCTCACGGCGGCCGTCGCCCTCCTGATGGTTGCACTCTATATCCCTAGCGCGATCCATTTATCGATGTTTCCCTCCCTCCTCTTAATAACCACACTATTCCGTTTAGGGGTTAACATCTCCTCTACGCGCCAAATTCTTTTAACGCCTACGCAGGACATATCATCTCCGCCTTCGGTAATTTTGTCGTGGGAGGTAACTACGTAGTCGGCTTGGTGGTCTTTATCATCATCACCATTGTCCAATTTATCGTGGTCACAAAAGGTGCTGAGCGGGTTGCTGAAGTGGCCGCCCGTTTTCGCTTGGATGCTATGCCCGGTAAACAAATGGCGATCGATGCCGACTTACGCGCTGGCTCTATCGATGCGACGCAAGCCCGAGAGAAACGAGCACCGATCCAAAGGGAGAGCGAACTCTACGGCGCTATGGACGGTGCGATGAAGTTCGTCAAAGGGGATGTGATCGCCGGTATGGTGATTGCCTTCGTGAATATCGTGGGGGGTTGATTATCGGGGTTGGAATGCACAAAATGACGATGGCACAAGCGGCTAAGGTGTATACCCTTCTCTCATCGGTGACGGACTTGTTTCCAAATCCCCTCCCTTTTGATCTCTCTGACAGCTGGTATTGTCACCACCCGCGTCTCCAGTGATCGGCGGGATGCTAACCTCGGTAAAGAGATCTCTACTCAGTTACTCCGAGAACCACGCGCCATCCTGATCGCTGCAGCCGCGACTTTGGGCCTTGGATTTTTTAAGGGATTTCCCCTGTGGACCTTTGCTATTTTAGCAGCTGTCCTTGGCACAGCAGGTATTGCATTGTGGCGAAAGAAAAAGAAAGAGGCGGCTAAGATCGCAGCAGGCGGGTCGGGCACGATCGAAACGGACGTGGAAGGGCACGTCATGGTCAAGGGGGGAATGGAGGATTTTGCCCTCACCCTCCCCGTAATTTTAGAGGTCGGAAAAATCTTTCAGAACTGGTGGTAAGCATCGGGGAAAGGGCACCCCAAATCTCGTTGAAGAGCTGATTCCTAAAATGCGCCAAGCGCTCTATCAAGATCTAGGGATTCGCTACCCTGGTGTTCATGTGAGAACCGACTCCCCCTCTTTGGAGAATGACGAGTATGCCATTTTACTCAATGAAGTTCCAGTCACTCGTGGCAAAATTCCCGAAGGGTATCTCCTAACAAATGAAACTGAGGAGAATTTACGCCGCTACAACCTCCCCTATATCACTTACAAAAATGCCTCAGGATTACCCTCTTTGTGGGTCGAAGATCGGTACCGCGATGTGATGGAAAAAGCAGGTATTAAGTTTTGGAGGCGCACTCGAAGTTGTGATCCTCCACCTCTCTTATTTTTTCCGACAAAATGGGCAAAGAATTTATTGGAATTCAGGAAGTGCGCTCGATGTTGGAGTTCATGGAGCGCTCCTTTCCCGACCTGGTTAAAGAGGTTACCCGCCTCCATTCCTCTGCCAGAAAGCTCACAGAAATCTTCCGCCGCATTGGTGCAAGAGCAGGTCTCAATCAAAGATTTACGCACTATTATGGAAGCCCTTTAGCGATGGGCGCAAACAGAAAAAGATACCGTTTTTGCTGACTGAGTATGTGCGGGCCTCGTTGAAGCGGTATATCAAGCTATCAAATCTTTCACCCAAGGACAAGTCGACCCTTTCTGTTTATCTCCTTGATCCTGAAATCGAAGAGATAGTCAGAGGAGCCATTAAACAAACTTCGGCAGGCTCCTAGCTTAGCTCTCGATCCCGACTACCGTCAATCTGATTCTCAAGGCGATGCGGCAATCACGATTACACCAGTTTCCTCCGGGGGGGCAGCCTCCCGTTTTGCTAACCGCAATCGACGTCCGTCAGGTTTGTGCGCAAACTCATTGAAACTGAGTATCCCGATATCTCAGTTGTTTCCTACCAAGAAATTCTTCCTGAAATTCGAATCCAACCTCTAGGAAGGATTCAAATTTCGTAGTATAATGATTTTTTTTAGGCACTGAGGATTTTTTGGCATGACCGATCCCATTCCGGTCAACCTGGCAGCTATTGAACAACGGGCAGGTCAGAAATTGGCCCGGCAAGAGATGGCTCAGCAGGTTCCTCAAGATCGATTTGTAGAAGACGTGGAGAGAGGGTTCAACCCTGCCGCGGTGGAGCGGCAACAGGCAAGACTCGGGCGTTTTAGGACTTTAGAGAGCCGGCGCAAGGCGAGTGAAGCTACAGAGCGGGCCATTAAGGAGGTCGCCAAAAAAACGGAAGACGATCTGGCTCACAGCTACTACCGGCGCAATCCTGAACTTCCCCCTGACAAATTGCGGCAGTTGCGAGATAGTTTGCGTTCCAGCCAATCGGTTGAAGAGCTCCTCCGCGATGTCAATGAAGCTTTTGACCACGATCCTACCCTCGCGGACGAGGCTCTTGAATACTTAGAAAAACAAACGCAAGGCACCTTACAAAATAATGTGCGGCGAGCAAGAGAATTGCTCAACGAATTAAGCGGGCGAGAAATCATTGCAGGGCGCAATGTCGACTCCGTTGCCAAATCATTTCATAAAAAAGGGATTGGTTCAAGTCCTACCGACTTGCGCAATCTCTACCGAGAGATTACAGGCAATCCTCGCGATCATAATGTGCTTTTCTCGGAACTTTCCAATCAATACCCTTTCGATCAATTAAAACTGGTTGTGGCGTTTCTTTTAAAAGGGATGGCGTACGATCTGAAATCGAAAGGACCATCGATTCAAGCGGCTGAACTCATGCGGCTGATGACAGAGACGCGCAACCTCCAATCTATCCTCTGGATCTATCTATTCTTTAAATCACGGATGCGACTTATCCAATCTCTTTACGATCTACAAGATTTAAGTCTCTCCGAAGCCCCTCACCTTTGAAACTCTCGCAAAAGATTTCATCAAACTCGTCGAAGAGAAATACCCTTCGGCCATGAAGCTCTTAAAGCAAGCTGAAAAACTGGGGCTAATCGACGATGATGAGAAGATCATCGTTTTGA
>CAVPKN010000033.1:0-14803 GCA_963705695.1 uncultured Chlamydiales bacterium | reverse complement strand
GGATATTCCTCTCCCCAGCGAAGGCCATCTTGCAGGGCGTGGCTAGAACACATCTGTTCCCCACTTTCCCAGAGCTTAAATACGCCCCATTATCTTTTCTGTACAACTTTATAGCTCCCCTTTGCCTCTAAGAATGCAGAAGGGCAATATATTCTTTTTTAAAAGAACCTTTATTTTCGGACCCTCCGCATGATTGCTCCGTGACACCGTTTTTTGTGACTCTGCTCCATGGAGAAAAATAGGAGCTGACGTAAGCATCACTGCCAATATCCATCGAGAAAAAGACCCCATGTTCATAAAATCCTCATGCATTTAGAATAATGTATTTACCTCTTTTCTTCTTCCCAGATGTTGGTAAGCCAGATCGGTGGCCATACGCCCCCGGGGAGTTCTCTTTAAAAATCCTTGGAGTATCAGGGAAAGGTTCATAGACCTCTTCCAGCTGCTCCTTCGCCAAGAGCAATGGCTAAAGTATTTATGCCAACTGGACCCCCTTGATAATGGTCGATTAAAACGGAGAGAAGCTTTTTCTACCCATTTCATCCAATCCTCGCTCATCGATGGAGAGCATCTCCAGAGCAAGAAGGGCAACTTGCAGATCGGCATAGGCATTTCCTCTCACTTGAGCAAAATCGCGAACCCAACGGAGCAAATTATTTGCAATACGGGGCGTGCCGCGAGCCCGTTTGGCAATCTCTTTGATGGCCTGTGGATCAATGGGTAATTTTAAAATCCCACTAGAACGGGAGAGAATTTGTTCTAAAACGGCGGGGGGATAATAGTCAAGTCGGCAGGTCAATGCGAAGCGGGAACGCATCGGGGCTGTCAGAAGGATCCGCTCCGCGTCTGTGGGCCCGACCAGTGTAAACCGATTTAATTTGACCTGAACGCTACGCGCATTTGGACCCGTATCGATGAGCAGATCAAGCATAAAATCTTCCATGGCAGGGTAAAGATACTCTTCGACACTCCGATTGATCCGATGGATCTCGTCGATAAAAAGAATATCCCCTTTTGTAAGTTGGTTAATATCCCTGCGAGATCGCCGGCCTTTTCTGACATGGGGCCCGAAGTCACGACAGTGGAGGTCCCCATGGCTTTTGCGATAATGTTTGCCAGTGTCGTTTTACCAAGACCTGGAGGGCCGCAGAAGAGACAATGACCCAGCGCCTCCCCTCTTTTTTTGGCAGCCCCCATAAAAACATTGAGTCGCGCTTTGATCTCATCTTGCCCTAGAAAGTCATTCAGTGATTGGGGGCGGAGGGGAACCTCGAAGGAAAAATCCTGTTTTACCAGCGTCGATTGGAGGTATTCATCTTTGACATAGAGAAGACTCTAGCAAAAAAGGGAATCAAACGCTATACCTATAGTCGATTCAACTTATAATTGCGCAATTTAGAAACCTTTAGGGAGCGATTGAGTGAGCATAAAAGAAGATCAATGGATCCGCCGGATGGCACTGGAACAAAAGATGATTGAACCTTTTGTCGATGGGCAAATCCGTAGCGGCACCGCTGGTGAAAGATTAGTCAGTTACGGCCTGTCGAGCTACGGTTACGATATCCGTGTCTCAGACGAATTTAAAGTCTTTACCAATGTGTACAATACCGTTGTCGATCCCAAAAATTTCACAGAGGATGCCTTTGTCGATATCGTGGCCAAAGAGTGTATCATCCCTCCCAATTCGTTTGCATTGGCGCGCAGTTGCGAGTATTTCCGTATTCCCCGCAATATCCTCACGATCTGTCTTGGGAAATCAACGTATGCGCGGTGTGGGATCATCGTCAATGTCACCCCTTTTGAGCCGGAGTGGGAGGGGTATGTGACGTTAGAAATTTCAAACACAACCCCGTTGCCAGCAAAAATCTATGCGAATGAGGGGATCGCTCAGGTTATTTTCTTTGAAGCTGCCCAGATCTGTACCGTATCGTACGCCGATCGGGGAGGGAGATATCAAAAACAGCGCGGCATCACTGTCCCTTTTGTGTGAAAATAGAGTTCTTGTGTAATTAAATGGCGATCAAAAAATGAGTAGTTTTTGTCCCTATTTTTTCTGACCCTTTTTTGACATACTCCAATTGAGTAGGCGAAAAAGGGGCAGAAAAAGAGGAATAAAAGGGCCATTTTATGACGTCATTTAATTACGGAAAAGGTCTAATGGTTGCCAGAAAAAGATCTCGCCTTTTTGAAGAGCTGATCATCAAATCGTGGTGGGTCATCCTTTTTTTTCTCGGCTGTTTGTTTGCCTACGATCAGGCAGCTAAAAGAAGAAACAGAGAGCAGGAGGGGCTGCAAGCCAAGTGGGAACAAGTGCTGTTAGCTGAAGAAGAGGCTCGTTTGCTGCAGGAAGATTTATTACGAGAAATCGCCAGTCAAAACGATCCCAGCTGGATTGAGCTTGTATTGATGGACAAACTCGGTTTGGTTCCAGAAGGGCAGACCAAAGTGCATTTTATACCGACTTCAAAATGACGTTTTTTCTCGTCACGCTATTAGTTCTGTTCACCCTGGCTTCCGGTTTCTTCTCACTGGCATTTATTGCGATTTTTTCCCTCTCCTCCTCTGAAATCAAATCGTATTCCACAGATCCCGATAAACGGAAGAGGCAGATTCTCTCTTTGCTGAGTAAGCCGAGGGATCTTCTCGTCACGTTGCTGTTCTACGATATCGCTGCAAATATTTTGATCCAAAACGTGGCCGCCAAAATATTCGGCGATTCCTCTTTTTGGCTTTTGACGGTGGGAGTGCCCCTTGTGTTGACCCTTATTTTAGGGGAAATTTTACCTAAAACAATGGCTCTCCCCTTTAATACACAAATTGCTTATCGGATCGCCCCTGCCCTTCATTTTCTTCATAGAATGTTAGGACCCATCCGGACGTTGATCACACAGCTGACCACACACTTGGCAAATATTTTATTTTTCTTCCTTAAAAAGGAGGAGGAGATCTCCAATGAGGAATTACGGGTCTTGCTCCGCAGCTCGGAAAGCTATGGAATATTGAGTCGAGAGGAGGCCAAACTCGTCGATGGTTACCTCTCATTGACCGATTTTATCGTAAAAGAACGGATGCGCCACCGCCATGAAATTTTGTATTACGATTTGAACGATTCGCTGGCGCAATTAACCTATTTATATGTCGAAAAGGAGTGCTCACGGGTCCCCATCTGCCGTGGAGGATTACAAAATTTACATGGCATTCTCTCAGCAAAGCGGTATTTCTTAAATCGAGATGCAATCCGTCAGAGTGAAGATCTCCTCCCTTTTCTGAAAAAGCCGTATTATGTGCCGGAAACGATCATGGCCCGTACATTACTGCGCCATTTTTTTGAGAGGAAAGAAGAGATGGGGATCGTGATCGATGAATATAGCTCTATATCGGGGTTGATCACACAAGAAGATCTCTTTGAGATCGTCGTGGGTGAGATTGCCGATCGGCGAGATGAAAAAATCCGCTACACGCCGGCAGGCAAAGATGTGATCATTGCAAGCGGGAAGCTAGAGCTTGCAGAATTTGAGGAATTATTTCAGGTCATTCTTCCCAGTGAAAACAATATGGTGACATTAGGGGGATGGCTAACTGAGCAATTGGGAAATATTCCTAAAAGCGGCACTAAATACATCTGGAAAGGATTTTTATTTCAAGTTCTTGCTGCGGACCCAAATCGTGTCCGGAGAATCTACGTGAGGCGACTCAAATATGAATGATGCCTTATTTTGGTTTGTGATCACTCTCTTGTGTATCGCCATCCAGGGAATTTATTCGATGCTGGAGTTGGCGGCAGTCTCTTTTAATCGAGTCCGGTTAGAATATTACGTCAGCAAAAAGATCAAGAGAGCGGTCTGGCTTCACTATTTGTTGCAAAAACCCTCACGCCTTTTTGGCACTGTCATGTTAGGGGTCAATATCGCCCTGCAGGTAGGTTCACAAACGGCTCGTGAATTTTATAGAGCGATTGGATTAGATCCCGATTGGACCCCTTTAAGCCAGGTCTTTATCGTCGTCATTTTCGCAGAGCTAGCCCCCTTATTTGCTGCCCGCCGTTATCCAGAACATACAGTGATGATCGGCATTCCCCTCGTCTATGCCACAAGTCGTCTGTTCGCACCAGTGATTTGGCTCATCAGTCAGATGATGCATCTGACTTTTAGGATCTTTGGCAGAAAAGGGGAATCTTTCGAGCTTTTGATCAGTCGGGAAGAACTGCAAAAAGTTTTAGAAAGTCATGAAGAGGAGAATGAATTTAATATCGTCATCGAAGGGATCTTTGCCCTTAAAAATATTTCCGCAGAACATGTGATGACACCCCTTTCAAAAATCGATATGATCATAGCGAATGCCACGGTGGCCGAGTTGCGCCATACGATTTCAAATTCGGAGCAACATTTTCTCCCCCTTTTTCAAAACATCTCCTCCAACATTGTCGCCATTGCCAATGTGCGCGACCTGGTCCGTTTAACTGATGAGCGTTACATCCGCGAATATGCGCGTCCCCCCTGGTTCATTACCGCTTCCACCAAGCTGATGCCGATTTTGGCGCAGTTCAGGAGGAACCAACAATCGGTCGCAGTCGTCCTCAATCCAAACGGCTCAGCAATCGGGATACTTACGCTCGACACCATTTTAGAAGAAATTTTTGGAGAGTACCCCTCGGACGCTGAACTTAAAAGAATGCCCCGCCTTCCCGTCATCCACCGCACATTTCCTGGAAAACAAAAATAGAGGATTTCAATCGGGAGTATAAAACAAATTTAGAGACTCATGGGGTAGAGACCTTTGCACAACTCATGATCACCCTTCTCGATCATCCCCCCTCCCCCGGCGATGCTGTCGTGATTGGCAACTTTGAGTTGATCGTCGAGGAAGCGACTCTTTTAGGAATCAAATCAATCACCGTCATCACCCTCCAGGACTGATCCACTCACCCCCACATTAAATCGCTTTTTTTTAAGAGCGCATTTCTCAAATTAATTAAATAACCTGAGTTTTGGGTTGATCTTCCTCATAATCAGAGGAAGATCAACCCAAAACTCAGGTTAAATAGCCAGTTGAATAGAATATTGAGCCTTTCTATCTTTGTTTTGCAATCAAAGCTCGTACTTTTGAAATAGCATCTGGATTTTTGATCCATTGAGCTATGTCTTTAGGGAGTGAAATACGCTCTGTTGGCTCCTTTGTTGTTCCTCTGGGTCTCCCAGCCCCCTTTCTTAAGCCACCTCTTCCTTTTGTCTTTTTCTCGATCAATGGATCAATATTTGCGTTCAGTCTGTGCTTTATAAAGTCACGTAAATAGAGAGGATAATTTTCGATCACTTCCTCTTCAGATTCACCAGCATACTCAACATCTGGATAAGCAGGGTGTTTAAAAATCCACGCCTTGAATCGCTTATTAAAAATAGGGTTAATTTCACCAATTTCTTCCAAGGCTACTTTTAAATGAAGATCTATTTCTTTTTTGGAGGCCATTTTAATCCTCTCTCTTTAAATTTTTTTTCTGTTTTATGGACACTGAATGCGACAACTTCTCTCTTCTTACCATTACCATGGCAGATTTTAATCGAGCACATGAAAATGCCTCTATCATCCATGAGGTTGTAATCAATGGAACCCTTAATTAATTTCCATCCAACGCTCTTTAAGTATTCTAGATAGGTACGCTCTTGAAGAGGTTTATAGGCCATGCAGTATTCCTTTCCGTAGATTTTAGATTATTTTGCCAAAAAAATCAAATTGGAAATAAATGGGTCAATTTTAGCTGCAATAGAGGGAAGAACCACATCGCAAAACACATGTTTTCCGGCAGGATGAATGCTCAAAATTTGGTTACTGCTGAGACAAAAATTTTTTGAAGATTCAGGAGGGAGAGTTTACTTCTTTGCCGACAAGCCAGAGCTAGTAATCATATACCTTAAAGGCAAATTGTCCGAGAAAGCTGCTTTTATTAAATTTTTGGAAAATCTTGCTACATCCCCCTTAGATCCAATGATCAGAAATAACCATGTTATTATAATAACGCCACTGACTCCTAAAAGAATATAAGAGGCGGCAGGAGGAATGCCTTGAGTTGAAAGCAGCCCCAATCCTACTATGACGGTTGTAATGAGAAGGAGGGCATCACCTACAATGCTGCCAAAAAAAAGCCGACCCTGCAGATCCAACTTTGAATTTTTGACTTCCGGATGAGGCCATTTGTTACAGGATGCTATCAAATCGATTGTAAAAAACATTGAGTCTGAGGCTTGTAGCGTAGTTTAATTGTAACTGAACAAAAGTGTATTGGTTGTAATATTATTTCGCAACGCTTTTATGCAATTGACACGTCGAAAAACACCTGTTTTCCGGCAGGGCTTGATCCTTCCTCTTTTCAACAAATGAAGGAAAATGCGATGCTACGGTGCATGCGAAATTATTCATTGCGGAAATGCCGCCGCACGTTAAGAGCAGGCTTCAAACTTTATAATAAAAAAAAGATCTTTTATCTGAAAGTGAGCGGCAACAACTTGAGGGGGATCTACGTGCTTTAGATCAAGCTGTGCTGGCCTGCGATCGAACAGCTGCGACACAACATGCGAAACAGGTTGAAACCTTTGTCAAAAAAGATTCCCTAAAACTGTGTGGGATCAAGCACGGGAAGTGGTCTGTGCGCTTGCTTTTGCCATCGTTGTGGCCTTCTTTATCCGCCAATTTTGGTTTGAACTCTACGAAGTGCCCACGGGTTCGATGCGGCCCACTGTAGAGGAGCTCGATCGGATGGTCGTCTCCAAAACAACGTTTGGGATTAATCTCCCCTTTCAAAAAAGACCCCTTCTCTACTCCGATGATTACATCCAGAGATCGGGCATTATCGTTTTTACCGTCGAAGATATGGATGTAGCTGATGCCGATATGCTCTATTTCTATCTCTTTCCAGGCAAAAAACGGTATATCAAAAGATGTGTAGGAAAGCCTGGGGATACACTCTATTTTTACGGCGGAGAGATCTACATTGTCGATCGAGAGGGAAATGCCGTTTTAACCCAAGCCGATCCCGAATTTCTCAACAGGTCCCGAATCACAAAAATCGATCATATTCCCTACATCTCTCAGGATGGGAAACCGAAACCCTCAAAAGCGGCAGCTCCTGGAGTTTTTGCCGCGGTCACCCTCAAACAAATGAATACACCTGTCGGCAAGCTCGAGGCCAAAGGGAAAGGGGAATTTGAAGGACGTTTCTACAATGGCCAAGAGTGGATCTCCGATCGTGTCGATGCTTTGAAAGCGCCTCATGAAAAACCAGTTTCCTATAGCGATTTATGGGGGATTGGCAATTACGCAATGGCACGCCTTCTGACAAAAGCTCAAGTGGAGAATTTTTACGAGACTCTCCCCGAAGAAGAAGAAGCGGTGGCTTACTTAGAGCTCCGTCACACCCCTAATCTGACCTATCCTAAACCACAGCTGCGACAAAATGATCTTGGTATTCTTGTCCCTATGATCACGCCGTTTGTCTCCCTCATTCCCCTCAAACAAAGCCATCTTAAAAGCATCCAAGAGGCGCTTTTTACAGCAAGGTTTATTATTAGGAATGGACATGCCTTTCGATACCATGAAGGGCGGGGACGCCCTCAGCGGATGGAATTTGATCCCCGATTTTTGGGAGTTCCTGATGGTTGTTACGAATTTTACTATGGGAAAGGCTACCGTGTCCACTTTGGAGGGATCGTGACACGGCTACCAGAAAACCACCCTCTTTATGCGTCCACTCCTGAAAACATCATGAAGTTGTTTAACTTAGGGATTGCATTTAACGTACTTTTTGAACCCACGGCTCCTCACCAACCCTATAACCCGCAACGGTTTGCTTACTATCATAACGGCGATCTCTATGTGATGGGGGCTCCCATTCTCAAAAAAACCGATCCTACGCTGATTCGGTTTGTGCAGCATGAAATGGAGAATCAGAAAAACTCCAGCCGTGAGAAGCCAGTCATCGCCTTCGTCGATCATGGTCCACCCTTGAAGGAGGACGGATCGTTGAATATTGAATTCATCAAATCCTTTGGGTTAAAAGTTCCCGATGATGGCTTGATCGCCTTAGGAGATAACTATGCAATGAGTGCAGACAGCCGTGATTTTGGCCCCGTGCCTACAGAAAATCTCCGTGGCGCTCCTTCTTTTACTTTTTGGCCCCCTGGCCGTCGCGTCGGGCCCCTTCCTCAACCAAGCTACCCTTGGATCACCCTGCCCAACCTCCTCATCTGGTGCCTTGCCGCATTAATTATTATCTTATTTCTCATCTATATCTGGCGCCGCAATCGCCGCTCGATTTTCCCCTAATTTTTTTAGGTTGAGCGGGCTTTTTCGATGAAGATGGATGTGGGTTCGCCGTTGATATCCCAGGAGGTCCCCTCGGGATGAAACGTGAGATCAATGGAGAGTGCTAAGACTTCCTCTTTGACATAGGGGGCAAATTGGGCAAGGGCCTTTTTAACTTTCTCCGATGTCCCTAGGCTAACATGGATCCGGTCGGAGACAGCAAAATTGGCATTACGTCGCATCGTGTTGATTTTATTGACCAGCTCTCGGGCGATCCCCTCCAAAATCAATTCTTCGTTGAGTTCAGTGTCGAGCGCTATCGTGATCACTCCGGCATTCATCGCAATCCAACCCTCGTGGACTTCTCGAGTAATTTCAACGTCCCCTTGCGTCAATACAAAATGAGCACCTCCAAGGAGGACAGGGAGATCGTTTCCCTCCAGAAGACGGTTGATCTGCTCTTGGGAAAGCATATTGATCAAAATCTGTGCCTCTTTCATGTGAGCACCCACTTTTTTTCCCAATACACGAAAATTCGGCTTGATCGAAAGCTTCACAAATTCATGACTCTCTTGATGAAAAAAGACTTTTTTTACGTTGAGTTCGTCAGCGATTAAGTGCTCTTGATGATGAAGGAAATCAAGGAGGGATCCGTCAGCACATACAATATGAGCTGCTGGCAAGGGTTGTCTGACTTTGAGTTTGTTCTCCTTGCGAAGCGCATGTCCTAAGCTGACAGCTACTTGCAATGCATCCATTCCCTCTTCAAGGGAACGATCGCGACTTTCAGGGTGATAGGCGGGGTAATCGCAGAGATGGACAGATTCCGCCATCGGCTCCGTTTTTAAATTCTGGTAGATCGCCTCACTCAAAAAGGGGATAAATGGGGCGGCAATTTTACACAATTCGATCAATACATGGTAAAGTGTGGCAAAAGCCTCCTGACGATCCTCCGTATCTTCATCGGCCCAAAATCGCCTTCGACTCCTCCTAATATACCAATTGGTCAATTGATCGATAAACGTGATAAAAGGCTCGACAGCGCGGCTTAAATCGTAATCATCCATTCCCTCTTCCACGTCTTTGATGAGGCGATTGAGCTGTGCTAAAATCCAGCGGTCGATAATGGCATGAGGTCGTTGTAGGGGAACCTTGGGTTCCCAGTGGTAAATACGAGCGTAGGTAATGAAGAAGGAGTGGGCATTCCATAATGGAATTAAAAATTGCCTTAAGACAAGCTCTACCCCCTTCTCTGAAAAACGGAGATCTTCAGCCTTTACAGCAGGGCTACTCAACATATAGAGCCGCACGGCATCAGCGCCACACTTTTCAACGACAATATCAGGTTCAGGGTAGTTTTTGAGCCGCTTTGACATCTTTACTTCCATCTTCGGCAAGCAAAATGCCATTGGCGATCACATTCTTGAAGGCCGGCTTATTAAAAAGAGCCACGGATAACACCATCAGCGTATAAAACCACGCCCGTGTCTGATCCACCCCCTCTGCAATGAAGTCGGCAGGGAAGTTTTGTTCGGTTAACGTTTTGTTTTCAAAAGGGTAGTGATTTTGGGCGTAAGGCATCGAACCCGATTCAAACCAACAATCGAATACCTCGAAAATCCGGCTAAATTTTTTCCCATTTTTATTAAACGTCAAATGATCGATGAAGTGGCGGTGGAGATCGTCGATTTTTTGCCCCGTGAGCTCTTCGAGTTCACCGATCGATCCTACTACATGGATCTCCCCATCCTCTGCCCTCCAGATTGGAATTGGAGTCCCCCAATACCGGTTGCGGCTGATGGCCCAATCGCGTGCTCCCTCTAACCAATTGCCAAAACGCCCCTCTTTTAGGTGGGAGGGGGTCCAATGGACATGTTGATTGGCAGCGATCATTTGTTCTTTAAGTGCTTCCACCTTTAAAAACCACGTCGAGATTGCTTTGTAAATTAAAGGGGTATCTGAGCGCCAACAAAAAGGGTACCGGTGGTGAATGGTGCCCCGGTAAAAAAGGTGTCCCGCCTCCTTTAAACGCTGAATGATCTCTTTATCGACCTCTTTGACAAATTGACCCTGATATTCTGGGATCTCAGCGGTGAATCGTCCATTGTTATCGACAGGGCATACAAAGGGGATTTTTGCTTTTTGCGCTGCGTAAAAATCGACCTCGCCAAAGGCGGGTGCCGTATGGACAATCCCTGTCCCCTCCTCAGTTGAGACAAAGTCATCCGCAATCACCCGGAAGGCTCCCTCGTTCTCCAAATGAGCAAAATAGGGAAAAGGAGGGCGGTAATGGAAGCCGATGAGCTCTTCTCCAAGACATGACCCCACAATACGATACGAGTCAGCCTCTTTAAACCAACGGGGTACGGCTGCTTCAGCAAGAATGTATGTCTCCCCATGATAAGCCACCTTCACATACCGAATTTTGGCTCCTACTGTGGCTGCCATATTCGAGATCAGGGTCCACGGCGTTGTCGTCCACACCAGGAGAGACGTTTTTTCCTGATTCAATAGCGGCAGCGCAACCACGATAGAAGGGTCATCCACTTCTTGATAGTTTTCACTCGCTTCAAAATTAGAAAGTGGAGTACCTAATTTGGCCGAGAAGGGCATCACCTTGAATCCCTCGTAGATCAAGCCTTTCTCATAGACCTGCTTAAACACCCACCACACCGACTCCATAAAAGGGCGGTCCATGGTTCTCCAGGTTTGAGAAAAGTCAACCCACCGACCAAATCGGGTTACCTTTTTTTCCCACTCCTCGGTATAACGCAAAACAATTTTTCGGCACTCTTCATTGAAGCGGAAGACCCCAAAATTCTCTATAGCAGGGGCACCTGAGAGCTCAAAGCTCTTCTCGATCTCATTTTCAACCGGTAAGCCATGGCAATCCCAGCCGAAGCGGCGAGGAACATAATACCCCTTCATGGTTTTATAACGGGGAACCACATCTTTTAACGTTCCGGCAAGGAGGTGGCCGTAGTGAGGAAGACCTGTCGCAAAAGGAGGACCATCGTAAAACACAAAATAGGGAGCACCCTCTCTATTAGCCAACGTGTTTTGAAAAATACCCCGAGAGTGCCACAATTGAAGAATCCTCTTCTCCCGTTCATCAAATGTTTCTTCCTTAATTTCCCGGAACATGGTCTTCTCTGCTCAAGAAAGGGCGCGCCTCCCCAATTTTCGGCGCTCGTTCTTAATTTAAAAAATGTGAAAATAGAATAGATTTTTTTGTCTTTAAAAGCAAGTTTCTATACGATGCCGATTATGGAAATAAACTCTATCCCCATCCCTGTGACAGCCGTTTTGGGAAAAAAAATACTTTCTAAAAGCGACTACTTAGAACTCCAAATTGGCGATATCATTGTTTTAGATCAGCCGATTCAGGAAAGGGTGGAGATCCGTTTTGGGGAGCAGAGTCGTTTTTTAGGCACTTTGGGACTTTTTAATTCACATAAAGCTGTGGTACTCGATGAGTGCATTTACCCCGGAAGAGCTTGAAGGGATCGTAACCGCTATGTCTATGCAGGGACCGCGTGATCCTCATGAGACCAAAATCCCCATCCGCCCCCCTGGCACCTACGGCAAAATGGTTAAACTTGCCTTTACACCCCTAGAGCCCTCTTTAGATCCTCTCAAACAAGAAAAGAAACTCGAGTTGACCGATTTAGAGGTTGATGTTGAAGTTGTGTTTGGGAAAACCCGCCTTCCCCTGAAAGAGCTGCAACGCCTCCATGAGGGATCTCTTCTGCCCTTAGAAAATCTAAGTGATGATCCCGTCGATATTTTGATCAATGGCGCGCGCATCGGCAAAGGGGAAGTGGTCGCCGTCGATGATCATTTCGGCGTCCGGATTGTTTCCCTCATCAAAGCCAACCGGTCAGAGGATTCCACGCCCGGCTAAATTCTATCCTTTTCACCACCGGTTTATGATCACTTCCATTTTTCTCTGGATCCCCTAGAGGAATATCAGGAATCTCATTTTCGGGCACAAGTCTAATATCAACTTCACCATGCACCCCTTTCACATGGATCCAATCAAGTTGTGCTTCAATTACTTTTGCATTGTAGCAGGTCTGCTCCGGCCAAAAATCTGCTTTAAATCCTGCTTCTTCGATTGCTTCAATTACTCGATCGAGCCGATTTCTCTCTGTATTTGCATCCATACCAATACAACAAAGATCGGGAGCAGCCGCAACCGTTGTGAATTCCGTTCTCACGGACTGTGCAGAAGCTTCAATGGTGGCCTCAGACACCGCTTTACATAATGGTACATCGATTTCCGTTGAGGGATTCGTAATATCATGACCTGGGAAATGAGCAGATATCACCCGAACTAAAGTCCCACTTTTAATCTCTAATAAATCGACCGCAACCCCATAGTAATTACCTTGGAATAAGATATCTTGATGCCCTATGAATCTAAATAATCTTCTGTCCCAAGCAACTAGATTTTCCCCCTGGCTATCACATTGATAATCGTGGTGTTGATCGCTCAATATTGTTGATAGGCCAAGATTCAGATCTGCCAAGTTTGTCTTTGTTTCCTGAAGGGTAATGATAGGAAAGGAGCTTAATGTGTTTAAATTATCTCGGAGCAACGCTAATCTCTTATTATAAAACTTAATTGAATCTGCTGGACTGCCATCATTTACAAATCGACAATTTTTCCCTTGTATAAGATTGCGCTTTATATCTTCAGTCTTGAGTAACTGCCACTCTTTGTAACCGTGTCGACAGACCATATAATCATCGCAATTAGCCCCCATATTCCACTGTGCAAATTTAATCGAAAGATACGCAGGAGCATTTTGAGATTCTATATAGAGAGCAAGGATTAACGTTCCAGCAATAAATGCGCCAGTTCCAAATAGGGTATAGGACTCAATCTGGGATAAAGGCATGATTCCAAAACCCAAAATCCCTAAAGTCAATCCAGTCACTGCCAATGTGGCACTACCGATTAAGACGAAAGAACGTAACCCGACATGGATCTTTCTATTGAGTGCTAACTCCTCATATCCTGTAAGGGGCATTGAATGGATGTCCGATGTATTAAAAGAAGTCATGATTGTACCCAAAATTATTTAAAAAAAATTATAACATAAAATTATGTTTTTTATATTAATTTGATCCTTTCAAAAATCTTTACAAAAACCTCATCATTTGCCAATATATCAAGAATGTGGTAAAATATTTATGGGGGTGTATAGGTTTCGACTTGGAAATGAAGCATTAAACGCATGCGGAGGTATTCGGTTGGCCTCCTTAAAAAGCCGATAAAACATTAAATGCCAAAAATCAGGCAAATAGCAAAGTTGAGTCTATCTTTGATCATCCAGCTTTCGTTCATGCGGACGAAGTTGAAATGCTTCAGATGACTGGAACATGCTAAGCTGTTAATCGGGACTTAACCGTCTCGATAACCCGGTAGTTTGAAATTGGACCGGGGGTTTCAAAACTGCTGTCATTTTACTCGGTATGAGGCAATAGCCGAAGGTTTCTAGGCTACTGTTTTCGAGATTAAACGAAACCGGTGAGTTCCATAGGGGTATCCAACTGAGGAATTCACGCAACGATTGGGTACTAAGCATGTAGTGTTTCATGGGGAGTTTGCCAAGGACGAGAGTTCGAGTCTCTCCACCTCCAATTCATTGGACGGCCCTTGATCTGACGAGCATGGAAAATGGCTCACGCAGCTCGAGGGCCAACTTTTTACTCTCTAATTTCAAGTTCTGAAACACCAAATCGAGAATTTGCCTTTTTTCGCCCACTTCAGAACTCTCGAAGATAGACCTGGCTCTTTGAGCCAAGCTCATCACTGTACTGGCCGTAATATGAAATTTTTCGTCGGCGACCGTATGTCGTTGCATCTGCTCCAAAATTTCGTATTGCTTCTCTTTATACTCTTTAAGCTTTAGGCAATAGGTTTCGGTATCAATCAGCCCATCGAGCTTATCATCGTACATCTTGCTGCCTGGCTACTTGAAGGTCCTAAAAACAGCACTTCTTCTTCGGTTTGCTTACCAAGCGTTTCTTTAGGCAGCAGTAAGTTTGCCCATGCCACCCAGTTCGGTCAATACTTCTGACCCGGTCAGGCGGATCACACGATAAAAGATAGCGATGCAATAGTTCTTTAGCTTTTCTATCCTCACCAAGCTTCAATCCCTTCGATAAAAGAGCTTTTCTTACGTCACCGCCATCACCAGCTAATAGTTCTTGGGGCGTGAGCCATTTCTGTACATGTCCATCGTGATTGGTAAATTCTAAAAGTTTGCAATAGCCTCATGTCGTTCATCATGCGCATAGGCGATGACATAAAGGAGACCGCAAACAAATATTGCTTCCAGTCCTTGAGGGGTTGGTTTTAGAAACCACACACCATCTTTTCTGATACGGAAAGAGGCCTCCAGTTCCCTTCGCAATGCTTTCAATCGCAGTGTAGCTGCTCTAAATGCAGAAGATCTCAATCAAGCCGAGCACCAAATACTTGCTGCCAAGTATAATC
>CAVPKN010000032.1:0-43104 GCA_963705695.1 uncultured Chlamydiales bacterium | reverse complement strand
ATAAGTAAAATCGTAGATCTTGGATATACCGTGTAGAGCACATCGTCCAGAGCGATGGAGGCTTTTTATGCACTGAAAAAGAGTTTGGGCATTGCGGAGGGTTCGATATCAATCCCTAGTCTCTTTATTTGTGCCGGCAGGTCATGTTTAAACTGACCAAAATTATTTTTATGATGGTTGGGGGAAGAAGTTTGGGTGAAAAAATTATCTGCCTGCATGGTATATTCAAAATCATCAATTGAATAAATGGTACCCCGCTTAGCGATTAAGACGAATTGAAAGCGATCCTTCACTGTAAGCCCGAGAGATTGATCCTGATTATAGATAAATGTTTCAATTTCAGCAATTTTATTACATGCGTCTGAGATTTGAATCACTTGAACACCGTTTTCTGGCTTTCGCACAATCAACAGATGCAATAAGGACCAATCATTTTCCATGCAATTTATAAGCCGCCAAATCACTGGCTGTGCATTTATACAAATCGGATGGGTCAACTGTGCAGCTACACTGTGAGGTGCCGAATTGTTCCTACCAACCATGTTGTTCTTCACCGAGCGGCGCCGCATAACATACAATAGGCTATGGTCAGGCCGCATGATAAGGTCAGTGTGGTGGCTAAAATGACTCCCACTCCCTGAGGAGGGAGGGTCTGAAAATCATTTACACCCAGTATAGTGAGGACCACCACCAAGGATGACCGCTGCCAGGACACTCAAAACACAGCAATTGTTTTTTATGCAAGAAACGAGAGTTTGGTCGCCTATTGATCGAGATCCTGTGGGTTGCATTTGCTTCTCCTTATTTCAGTTTAGCTAGACTATCAAGCTTAAGTTATTTGTCAAGAAATTGTTAAGGATTATTTATGGGGGTTTGTGGGGAGGAGTTTTTCGAATTGGGTGATTTTTTCCTCGAGGTCTTTGATCCGCTTAAACCATTTGCCGGCGTTCCGCACATGGGCAAACTGTTCGGCGGCTTCTTTGATCGGCGAGGCGGGTTCGCCGGCATAAACTCCGGGTTGGGTGAGCGATTTGCTCACTCCGGTTCGGGCGGCGAGGATTACGCGGTCTTTAATTTCGATATGGCCCACAATCCCAGCTTGTCCTCCGATGATGACATTGCGCCCTGTTTTAGTCGATCCGGCAATCCCCACTTGGGAAACAATAAGATTGTCAGGGCCGATCTCGACTTGGTGGCCGATCTGAACCAAATTATCGATCTTGCTCCCTTTGCAAATGCGGGTCGTTTTAAAGCGGGCGCGATCGACCGTTGTATTGGCTCCGATCTCTACATCATCTTCAATGATGACATTGCCAACTTGTTTGAGAAAAGTGTGTTTTCCCTGAGAATCAGTAAAATAACCAAAGCCGCATGAGCCGATCACAACGCCCGGCTGAAGAACAACACGATTTCCAATCTCACACCCTTCTCGCAGGGTAACATGGGGATGGATCAGGCATTCAGAACCGACCACCGTCTCTGCGCCAATAAAGACATGTGCACCCACACGGGTGGCCCTTCCCAGCCTGACATTCCGGTCAATGACCGCATAAGGCCCGATCGTGACCCCGTATTCAATTTGTGCCGAAGAGTGGATCACGGCCGTGGGATGGATTCCAGAAAAACCAGATTCTTTAGTGGCCATAAAAAGCTCGATGATCTTCTGGAAAGCCAGGGAAGGGTGTGCAGCGATCAGAAAATTGCGGCCAGGGAGAGGCTGGATCGATGGGTTAATAAAGATAACCCCGGCTTTGGAACTCAAAAGCTGTTTTTCATAGCGGGGATTTTCTAAAAAAGCGGCCTCATGTTCTGAGGCCGCATCGAGATTTTCTACCCCGATGATCTCATAGTGCGCATCGCCAATCAGCTTTGCACCTGTCAGTGTCGCGAGTTCACCAAGGGTATATTTTTTCATCGGTTACTCCACTTCCATTTCTCTTTTATTTTCGACTTCAAACTGCCTATCCATTTCTTCGATAATGGATTGTGTGAAATCAAGTGAAGCAACGTGAGCAAAGGTGGAGTCTTCACTCAGCATTAAAGCGAGTTGTTTGCTTTCCCGCACTTTCTCTGCGGCAATACTGACCTCATCATGCATCGTCTGCAACATTTTATAATTCGCTTGATTAAGGAGTTGATAAAACTGGTTTTGATAGCGGGCGTAATCTTGGCTGAGCATTTGGAATTTCTCTTTCAATTCCGTTTCAGCGGTCGGGGAGAGGCCATCCATATAATCTTGATCCTCGAGTTTTTTGGCCAGTTCCTCTAGCTCTTTGTCGGTTTTCTCTAAAGCATCGGACATCTGTTTTTTTAAATTTTCAAAAGCATTTTTTTCATGCTGTCCCTGTTTTGATTTTTCAATGCATGATTTGAAATTGACAAATCCAATCCCAACATCCGCACCGCTTGCCTTTCCGAGTATCAAAGCACAAGCTACTACCCAAAACATTATTGATTGTTTTTTCATGATGGAACATCTCCTTTTTCCTAATTCCAGAAAGCTACCATCATAAACTGAGAAGGGGTTAATACCAATTCAAAAATAATGGAATCATTCCCTTTGTACTGCGCACAAATTATCGTTCAATCGTTTCAATCGTTAGCGGATCGATTGTGCACACGCAAAGCAACGATAGAAACGGTTGAACGATATGAACGATAGAAATTTTATGTTTACCTCCAGAATAACAACAAAAATACTTCCCGGTTCTCCAATGGAACCTGAGTTTCGGGGTTATTAAATCTAGAAGGTACCACCGATCGCGAAGAAGAAACGTTGTGCATTATTGACGCGGTGGCCGTTTAATCTTTCCACTGGGTGAATGGGCCACCCAAGTCCCAACATCAGAGGCATGTTTCTCATGATTTCAATCCGGATCCGCCACCCACTGAGGCTGCCAATCGTCTAATTGTAAATTCTGAGAGGGTGACATAACCCGCGTCGACAAAGAGAAAGCCATCTAAACAAGGCGCTGCAAGAAGATTGTACTGGTATTCTTCAGAAAGAAGAAGAGGAAACGCCTCCGCGAGGCTCTCCATTGGCAAATTTGGGGCCGATGATAAAGGAGCGGTAACCGCGGACCGTAGTTTCGCCTCCTAAGTAGAGGCGTTCGCTGAGGGGCAGATCGGTAGGATGGGTCGAACCGTAAGTTTTGATAAATTGCAATTCCCCTCTAAATTTCAAGGTCCCTCGTTCCGAGAGTGGGTAGTAATAGGCATTGAGATAGGCAAATTTCATAAATTTGAAATGCCCACCTAAGCCTGCCAGCTCATACATCAATCGGGAACGGAAGCCGCAGGAAGCCCTTCTGGGGTTGTCTGTAGAGTCATAGATTAATGACATCCCTGCAGCTGAGATAAAGCCGGTCCGATTGCCCTCTCGGAGTAGAAGTGCATTATGCCTATCGTTGATTGCGACTTTGGTGTGGCGGGCTCGGTAGTGAATGTCATATTTTAGGAATGGGTTGATGATGTAAGTGGCATGGATATGCCCACCGTAAGTCTTTATTTCATAAGCTTTTGAAAGAGCTCGGTTATTCGCTTTTTCTAAGTCAATCCCTAAAATCCAAGGGGTATCTAAGAAATAGGGCTTCGACCATTGAACCCCATAACTCGTTTGCTTGTCTCCAATATTGATCTTGGCATTGGCAAATTCACCGGCACCTCGGAGACTATTGGGTCCTGATTGAAACACCTTTGTGATCCCGGCAATATTGAAATTCCTCTCAGTAATCTCCACGCCACCAAAGAGTCGGTCGAGGGAGCTAAAGCCGGCAAAGAGGCCGAGATTTCCAGTATCGGTTTCTTCGACTTCGATATAGACATCGCGGTAGTTTCGCTCACACCTTGGGTCTTCGATTTGAGAGCGGACGGCGTAGACGTTTACAGCGCCAAAAAAACCTGTATAGGCCAAACGGGCTTCCGTCGCTTCTAATTTGCGGATATCAAAGACCTCACCAGGACAGAGAAGGCATTCGTGTAAAATAACCCGTGTCTGCGTGTAACTGTTGCCAAACACTTTGATCAGGCCGACGTAGAATTGCTCCCCTTCATCGATCGCAACAACCACATCATAAACTGGGGCGTCTTCGCGCAAGGCAATCTGAAAATCAATATTAGTATCGATATATCCACACTCACCATACAAATTGGTAATGGCCTCAATGGTTGTGCGGAACTCTTCAGGGGAATAGACACTCCCCATTCCAAAAGAAAATTGCTTCCAAATCTCACTGGCTTCGAATAACTGGTTGCCTCTCAAGGTAAGCTGGCCAATGTTATAGCAGATTCCTTTATTGACGTTGATCACTAAGACGATCCGGTCATCGCAATCGGCCTCTTCAATCGCTAGATCCACTGTGGCATCTGCATACCCAAGATTTTGGAAATAATTAATGATTTGAAGGCGATCATGCTCGATCATTTCGGGATGGTAGACACCTCGCCCTGTCCACCAACTCATTAAGATATTATACCTTTTCGTAATGAGCAGTTCGAGAAGATCGTTTTCCTCCTGAGGTGTAAGACCGGAAAAACAGATCTCGCGAATTTTGCCCGAGCGACCCTCGCAGATCTGTATTTCAACATCGATTTGATTACCTGCACCAGAGATCTCTATGGGAATCACTTCATAGTTGAGCTCCGATTCAAAATATCCTTTTTTAACATAGAGAAGACGGAGCTTATTAACCGCTTTGATAAACTCCTCTCTTTCAAATACAGTACCGGGTTCTATTTCGAGCGTTTTATTGAGTTTTTTGGAGGAAATCCGTTCATTGCCGCAAAACCGTATCTCTCGAATTGTCGGTTTAAACCACACATGTAGAGTGATATAGATTTCATGGTTGATGACGTCGATATGGGGCTCAATTCGATCGTATTCATCAGCAAGCAACTTTAAATCATTGTCGAACTCGGCTTGGGAAAAAAAATTCCCTGTTTTGGTGTGCATTCGGGGTGCGTAGGGTATTAGGATTAAAAGAAACTCCTTCGGCTAAGTTCTCCGCGGAGATATCGATCTTAGCCACCCTCATTTGTTCAGACTGCTCCCCCTGAAGAAGGAACGGGGTAAACAGTGCCAAAACTAGAAGTAAGAACCGTTTATTCAATCTCATAAAGTACAGAGATCGTAGGGAAACCCTCCCTATAGTGCAAGTAAAATCAATAGATATGGCGGCCGGCGAGGGCGCGACCTAAGGTGCCCCCATCGATGTAATCGATCGAGCTACCCATAGGTAAGCCGAGAGCGAGACGGGAAATCGTTATTCCTTCTTGTTGAAGCTCTTTTTTGAGATAGAGAGCCGTCGTATCCCCCCCAGAGTGGAATCTAAAGCTAAAATAAGTTCTTTCACATTTAATTGAGCGATTCTTTTTTTGAGAGTTTCCAAAGCCTCGGGAGCAGGTGCGATTCCGTGCAAAGGGGAGAAAAGGGCTCCGAGCACATGATACAAACCACGGAATTCGTGGGTTTGTTCAATGGCAAAGACATCTTTAGGAGAAGCCACAATGCACACTGTATCGTTCAAGCGATGGCTCAGGCGATTGGGGGTAGGGCAAAAGGGGCACTCCTTTTCCATTAAGCAGTGGCACTTGGGGCAGTGATTTAAATTTTTACTTGTCATTGCAATGGTTTGCCCCATCTCCACCAATTTCTCCTCGGGCCAATCGAGGAGATGGAAAGCAAACCGTTCGGCATTCCTTGTGCCAACTCCAGGGAGTTTTTTTAAAATAGCAATCAATTTTAGTAAATGATCGGGATAATTCATCGTTTTTCATGATGCAGTTAATCTGTTTTAATTTAAAGGTTCATTTGCTAAAATGTTTCCTTCGAACTTTCACAGTGAGTGATTCCCTTAATAGTTATGGTCGCCAAAACAACCATTAAACAGCAGGTACGGATTATTGGAACGGGTTCCTCCCTGCCCGAGCAGATTCTTTCCAATTTCGATCTTGAAAAGAGGGTAGAAACTTCTGATGAGTGGATCAAAACCAGAACTGGTATTGAGCAACGTCGGATTGCGCACAGCAATGAATTTACCTCAGATATGGGAGTCAAGGCTGCTCAACGGGCGCTTGAAGCTGCAGGGATTACCGCTCAAGAGATCGATTTGATCGTTGTTGCCACGATCACACCCGATTTTGTATTTCCGAGCACAGCGGCCTTGATCCAGAGAGCGCTTCAGGCGCCCCAAGCAGCTGCCTTTGACTTTCAAGCGGCTTGCACTGGTTATCTCTACGGCCTGGCGATGGCAAAAGGCTTTATTGAAGCGGGACTCTATCAAAATATTCTCCTTATTGCCTCAGAAAAGCTCTCTTCCATTGTGAATTATACAGATCGAAATACCTGTGTTTTATTTGGTGATGGAGCCGCCGCGGCTGTGATCAGCGGACGGGGGGCGGGGTATGCAATAGAGGAGGTGTGCTTGGGAGCCGATGGTGAAGTTGCCGAGCTGTTGATGCTTCCCGCGGGTGGATGTCGCAAACCTGCCTCACAGGAGAGTGTAGCGAAAGGGGAGCATTATATCTCCATGGAGGGAAAAGAGGTCTTTAAACACGCTGTCCGCAGGATGGAAATGGCGGCCAAGGAGTGTCTGATCAAGGCTAATATGGGTGAAAATGAAATCGATTGGCTGGTGCCTCATCAAGCCAATGAGAGAATCATTGATGCGATTGCCAAACGGTTTGCCATTGCGGAAGATAGAGTCTTTAAGACGGTACATAAGTATGGGAATACCTCGGCATCGGCGATAGCGATTGCTCTCGATGAATTGATCCGTCAAAAAGAGGTAAAAGAGGGTGATAACCTGCTCCTGGTTGCGTTTGGCGCTGGATTTACATGGGGAGCGTCAATCCTAAAAAAAATTGGGAAAGAGTAGATGGGTAAACGATTTGCTTTTTTATTCCCCGGACAAGGGGCTCAAGTGGTGGGGATGGGGAACGATTTCTACCTTCACTATGGCAAGGCCCGCGAGCTTTTTCAGCAAGGGGACGATATTTTAGGCCGCTCCTTATCGAAAATCATTTTCGAAGGGCCTATGGAGAACCTGACAGAGACGCGGAATAGTCAGGCAGGAATCTATGTGACAAGCTTGGCTATTTTGACTGTATTGCAGGAACAATTTCCTGCGCTACAGCCTACTGTATGTGCGGGACTCAGCTTGGGAGAATATACAGCCCTGACTGCGAGTGGAAGAGTCACATTTACGCAAGGGCTTCCCTTAGTCCATGCCCGTGGAGAAGCGATGAATGCAGCCTGTGAAGCTACTCAAGGTACAATGGCAGCCATTGTTGGACTTGCTGCCGAAGAGATAGAACATTTAGTGCGCTCCCTTAACCTGCCCAAGATTTATGGATTGCTAATTACAATGGACCGGGGCAAACCGTGATCTCTGGCACCTTAAAAGGGGTTGAAGCGGGAATTTTAGCCGCTAAAGAGCGGGGAGCCAAAAGAGCGATCCCTTTAAAAGTGCATGGTGCTTTTCATTCGGGTCTTATGCAGAGAGCGAAGAGCTCCTTGTAGAGAACATCAATGCCATAGAGCTTTTGCAAAGCCCCATCAAACTTGTCATGAATGTGAGCGGCGGTTTTGTCGACGAGATCTCTGAAATCCGGAAAAATTTAATTCGGCAAGTGACCTCCTCAGTCCGCTGGGACCAGGGGATTTCAGCCATGATCCCTTCCGTTGATTACTTCATTGAAATCGGCTGTGGAAAGACTTTAGCAGGGATGAACAAACAAATCGGAGTCTCAGCTCCCACATTGAGCATCAATACGATCGCAGATTTAGAGAAGATAGCCCAAATTATTTAGAAAATTATGAATCAATTGTTAGAAAAAAAAGTGGCCGTAGTGACGGGCGGATCCCGCGGCATTGGGAAGGCAATTGCTCGCCTTTATGTACAGCAGGGCGCCTCTGTAGCTATCCTAGGAACGAATCTAGAAAAAGGAACTGAGGCAGCCTCAGAGCTGAGAACCCTCTTACAGCAGGATCAAAAGATCCTTTTTTATCAAGCCGATGTTGCCGATAGTGCTCAAGTCGAAAAAACCATGGAGCAAATTTACGGGGATTTTGGACAGATCGATATTTTAGTGAACAATGCAGGGGTGACGCGAGATAATCTCCTGATGCGCCTTTCTGAAGCGGATTGGGATCGAGTCCTCAACACCAACTTAAAGTCGATTTTTAACACATGCAAGGCGGTCATTCGCCCTATGATGAAAAACCGGCAGGGGAAGATTATTAATATTACCTCAGTTGTTGGCTTAATGGGTAACGCGGGGCAAACGAATTATGCGGCTTCAAAAGCGGGGATGATAGGCTTTACCAAATCGCTGGCTAAAGAATTGGGCTCGAGAGGAATTTGTGTGAATTGTATCGCCCCAGGTTTTATTGAGACCGATATGACGGGAGCATTGAACGAGAAGCAAAGAGAATCGATTTTGGGGCAAATTCCATTGCAAAAAATGGGAGAGCCACAAGATATTGCTTATGCTGCGCTCTATCTTGGCAGCGCAATGGGCAACTACGTAACTGGCCAGGTAGTGAGTATTGATGGGGGAATGGCGATGTAGCGCTAAATATTTGCCAAAAAGCAAAAAAAACCGATATAATAGCCATTTTGTACATCTTTTTTGAGGAGTAACATGACAAAAGAACACGTTGGAGAGACAACCATGTCGCTAGAACAAGAGGTCATTGATATTGTCGTTGAACAGTTAGGGGTGGATGAAAAAGATGTGACCCCACAAAAATCGTTCGTCGAAGATCTCAATGCAGATAGTCTTGATTTAACAGAGTTGATTATGACATTTGAAGAGCGTTTCGGCTTTGAGATCTCAGAAGAGGAAGCTGAAAAACTCAAAACTGTCGGTGATGTGATCAATTACATCAACCAGAAGAAAGGGGAATAATTTCCCTTTGATCTCTCAAAAGCAAGTATCTCCAGGGGTACTTGCTTTTTTATTCCCTCACTTCATTTTTTACCCCAGATAAATTCAACTCCTTTTTCGTGAACTCGGGCTCGTTCACGAAATTTATACCGAATCCAAGTAATAACTTCATAAAGTGAGGCTGGATAATGCGACAGATTTGACAGATCGTTTCGAAGCCTATGTTTTTGCACCTGAGCGAGAAAGGATCTTTCAAAGATGGCGTATTAAACGGCTTCAATTTATGAAGTTATTACTTGGATTCGGTATTATTCCAGGGGATAGCAAGATTTAGCGGAGGCGGAAGGGTTGTTGGTTGGCGTACGCCTCTAGGAGGGAGAGGGCAACTGAGGGGCATTCGTGGATGATGCTCAAAAGATGAGAGCGGGTCAGCGCCAAAAGCTCTACACGTGTGGAGCATGTGGCTGCGTAGGCTCGCTTTTTTTCGCTAAAGATGGCTTCATCTCCAAAGAAATCTCCCGCCTTTAACTCAGCTAGCTTTTGATGACCATCAGTGATGCAGATCTGCCCTGAAATGATAAGATACATTCTTTGCGCTTCCTGATGGATCTGGAAGATAAGATCGTCGGGATGGTAGTGGAGCATTTCCATTTTGTCAGCAATCGAAAGGAGGATATCGAGATCAAGCGCGCCAAAGAGAGCCGTCTTTTTCAATAGAAACGCTTTATCGATCAGATTTAAGTTACGCATATAGCACCGAACCGTGAAAAATTTACATTAGACCTCTTGCGTAATTAAATGACGCCATAAAATGGCCCTGAGGATGAGAAAGATCAACCCAAAACTCAGGTTAGTTATGCAAGAGGTCTGTTTTGACCTACGCGAAAGCCTCGCGATTGATTGACCGTAAACGACCCCTTATTTCTTCAATATAGGGTCGTTTACGATCGATCAAGCCGGAGCGCTTTGGCGTGGTCGAAATGTAAGTTTTTCAAGGTTTGGCGCTATAACCCTCCAAAAGTTCGTGGGCAAAATGGTGGAAGATCTCCTCCTCACTTTCTAATTTTTCTCGGAGGGTGTGGCGCCAATCAGGTGTTTTTAGCTGAGCTTTCATAGCCAGCGAGATAATCTGGTCAGCCCGCGATGAGGATTGGGCCATGGCATCGAGAAGTTGGGTCAAATTGAGAGGCACCCCTCCCCATTTGAGGTAATGACGGAGTTTTTCCTCCCCATCCCGTTCATCGATGAGAGGCTCTAGCATGTCGAAAATTGTGGCGTCACAGGTCTTTTCCAGTGACTCGACAGCCTGAGCCCTAATTTTCCGGTTTTGGCTCCGTAGGGTGTGGGCGAGCACCTCACATTCTTCCAGAGAGCCCGCCACGCCGAGAAGTTGGATGATGAAATCGATAATGGATTGGTATCCCGTGAGAAGGGCTTTTTGCAAGATGGTCAAATCATGCTCAGGAACTTGACGTTGGACAGTTTGTGAGTGATAAAAGTAAAAATAGGCTCTCTCAATCTCCCGTTTGACAATATAAAAAAGCCGTTTTTGGAGTGCTTTCAAATCCCTTTTCCCCAAAATTTTGCCCGCTAGAAGACGGCATCGGTCTGGAACTCTTTTATCTTGGACAATTTGAATTAAAGTAGGTACCAAATTCTCATCGAGATTCAAAATCATCCGCTCTACATATTTATGTTCGTTTAGCCGAAAATGCGCAGTTGCCAAAATGAGGGGGCGGACATAATGAAGATCGATGAGTTTTTCGAGGGCTTGAAGAGAGTGGAGGCGCACTTCGCTATCTCTTGTATAACTGAGCCTTGTAATCATTTTTTCTGCGTAATCTTTATGGCTTGGATGGGCGGCTAATCCTAATGCTTTTGCAGCTGCCCGATTGACGGTGAGTGAAGGGTGTTTGAGATAGGGGAAAATGGTATCGATATTTCCCGGATCATTTTCATGCCCCAGAATGGCAAGGCCTATGCAGATCTCCTGATCGTTTTTAGATTCTAAAAGATGGCGTAAGTCTTCAGATGCCTGGGAAAAGAAAGAGGGGAATTGAAAAGCATTAGGTGCCGTCTTTAAAGTTAAAATAGCAGCTGCCCGGAGGCCGAGTTGATCGCTGCGCAAATCATGCATCACCCGTTCCGGTCGCAACATGCCGTGTCGCGCAAGATAAAAGTGGATGGCACTTTTAACGGCAGGATGGGGAAACACTTTTCTCCACCTTTCTAACCGCTCCAGCACGATGCTCTCTTTCGCCCATTGACTTTCACTAAGCAGATCGATGGCTTTCAATTTTCCCGGTAAACTCAGCTTCCCAATATGATTTAATAAACGGGGAAGGACACGAGCATGTCCGATTTTTAAGAGATACTCATACGCAATCAATTGCCCCTTTTCTCCGCTGAGTTTTAAATTGGAAAGGAGGAGAAATTCTGTTTTTTTGAGCTCTTTGTGGGAGAAAGAGCTCAGATAGTCGGATGTTTTTTTTTCAAACCGGATGCTACTAGCCACAAGGTTGCGGAAAATGGCTTGAGGGTAACTCTTCCGGAGAAAAAAAACGATCAAGAGGGCAGCGAGTGCCAAAATTAAGCCCAGGGTGTGAGAGACAGTGTGTAAAAACACGAGGAGCGCTCCTGCCGCAAACATCGCAGCAGGCTCAATAAACGATTCAACAGCGATGCGGACTTGATTTTTTACTTTAGAGGGTACCCCAGTGATTAATAAATTGAGGTTGTTATCATCAAATGAATAAGCCAGTCCTTCTCGGGCAATCATCCCAAAGACAGCAATGGGTAAGCCATCCTTAAAAAACCAGAACGAGAAGAGCGCTAAGAAAAACGTGGGAGCTACCAAAATCATATTATTGACCCCCATTTTTTTTACAAGTCGGCTGTAGGCCACCATTCCAAAGAGCATATTACCCAGTGAGATCCACATCCCGCACCGGCCATTAAATTCAGTCAGACGGTGTCCCGATTCCTCTGAGAATATTTTCTCGTAGGTTTCCATATAATTAAATTCAGTGACAACGGCGACCAGCTGCATGGCAAAATAAAAGCCAATGAGATAAAGGGTAAATTTTGATTTAAAAACGGTGGGAAGAATGGATCGGATAGGAACCGTGGCTGCTGCGTCAACTCCGTCGCCACTCTCTTCCAATACGGGCTTTAAGCGGTGGCTGATGATAAAAATAACAGGGAGAGAGAGGATCATCGTGGTTACAAAGAGGAGCATCAGGTTAGCGACTCCGAAAAAGGATAGGGCGTAAGCGACACACCCTCCCCCCAGAGCATCTCCTAAGAAGGTCGTGGCATTGAAGAGGCAAAAAAACCGTTTGCCATCCTGAAGGTCGTAGTACTGATCCGAGAAGGCCCAATAGACAATGTAGGTCGAAATCGGAGTGATCCATCCTATCGCTTTATAACTGCACCAATAGAAATGGGAATCTTTATAAAGGGGATAGAGGAGATAAAAACCGAGATGTGTGATGATCCAGAGAGAGATTGTAGCTACAAGTAGATGGCGTACAGAGCATTGATGTAAAGCAAAAATCAAAATTGCAGAGAGCGCGCACATGATGAGCGCAATTGCAAAATAGATCTCTGGCAGGGCCTGGGCGCCGACGCGTTCCAGGAACATCCCTTCCGAGAGAACAAATGAGCCGTAACTACCTACACTCCATAGCAGCCCGAGAAGAATAAATAGGGAAGCTTTTCCTCCCTCTCCCGGGTGTAGGTTAAAGAGCAACCGCAGGGCTTTCCCCATCTCAGCATACCAACCTACAAAAATGTTCAAAATTGAAATGAGTATAAAGGAGTGTGCGAAAAAAAATCAACTGCATTCCGCTCCTACCCCTATTTTTTTCGGAGACCGATAATCCGCAATCCCGGTCCTTTAGGGCCGTCTTTTAAAGTTGGGACATTTAGTTTATTGAGCTCGCTCAACATGTTAGGGACGAGAAGGGGAGCTGTAGAAGTCCTCTAAATAAAAAAGGGCATAGAAATCGAAATCTATGCCCTTTTGTAATGACTGAAGAGAATCATTAACAGTTATTCATCTGTACCTGTTTTTCTCTTCTTCTTCCTCACTAGCTCAGCACCAGCTGCGGTACCCGTAGTCGTCGCTGTGGCTGTAATTCTTTTTCTACGTGTGCCGCCGTCGTGTTCGCCTGGGACTAGCTTCTTCTTGATCTTGCCGCCATGCTCAACGTCAGCAATTTTTGCTTTTGTTCTTTTTACTGAAACAGGTTCATCAAGTGCCTCAGTGTCAACCATCTCAACTACCTTTGTAGCTTTTAAGCGGTCTTTTTTGCTTACTGTCATTACTTCTGAGTCTTCGTCTGAGTCAACGTCTTCAGAGTTAAAAACGTCATCAGCTGAATCCGACCCGTCTATATCAACGGCTTTTCTGCCGGCTTTGTCTCTTTTCTTTGCCTTCGTATCTTCTTCTGCAGATTCTGACTCAGCTGAATCATCAACATCGTTGGCATGTAATGTGGACTTCTTTTTGGTAGCGCCGGTGGCTTCGACTTCATCATCAACGTCAACTGGATCGGTCTTCACTCCTTCTGCGCCACTTGAACGAGAAGCGGTTAAGCAACATTTACCAACTCCCAGAATCGTCAATACGACTGCAATACTGCCGCCAATGACAAACACGTTAAAGAATTGTGCTTGAGTGAACTCAACACCTTGCCATCCAGCTGTCAACATTTTCTGCCAGCCGAGTCCGCCAGCTACGCCAGCAATCGCAGCAAGGAGAATGACTACAAACAGGGTGATCTTACAAGCATTTCCCCAGGTGCAGCAGCTTCCTTCTTTTGCAGGTTTTGTACCCGATGCTGAAAGGTGAACAGAAGATTCCTCCCTCATTACTTCGACATCGCTACCTCTCAGCTCACCTTTTTTCTTAAGTACTACTACTGCAGGTTCACCCGTTCCTACGGGATCTCCCCCTCTATGAGCTCTTGTGGCCATGATCAACCTCCAAAGGTTTTTTTATTGTTAACAATGAACTTTTTGTATTTCTTTCGGAGATAGAGCACATTTGGGACAATTCTCCGTAATAGATACCTATCCTATTTTAAGAATGTAAATATAATATTAAGGGTGGACTTTTTTTCCAATCTAAAAGATTCATTTGATAGGGTGATCGCTACATGCTGTAAAAAAAAGTATAATTTAAAATGGAGATGGGGGTGGGATTACCAATTTTGATAGGCGAAATAAGCGGAGGGGATGGCAATCGCCGCACCGACAATTAAACTAGCCCCGATGCCGGCAGTTCCACCCAGTAGATAATTAGGGAGGTAATCCATGGCGCAGAGGATGGCAAATCCGGCGATAAGGGCTCCAATCACGGCGGCTGCAATGGCTCCAATCTTTTTCCAGTTTTTTTTGGGGTCGGCTTCCCGATGTTTTTTTAAGGGATGGACAGAGTGACTACCGAGGGGAATCGGTGTAGAGGTTCGTGAAGAGGAGGAAATGGTGGCAGCAGAGGATCCGACGGAGGACATGGTGGGGGTTAATACTCAATCCAATTGATATTTTTAAATTGATGTTTTGAGGCAATCAGGATTAAATCGACGAGCCACCAGATCCCAAATCCCCCTCCGGTGATCAATTTTAAGATTCCAAGCCCGATATGACCCATCATGAAGCGATCGACACCAAACCAGCCAAAGAAAAGTGACATGAGCAGTGTCAATAACCAGTTGATATTCCGTGGTGCATCTCGTCCCATCTTCTCCCCCTGAGCCTTTTTCTTTTATTATAAATAGAGTTGAGCTATTTTGGCAATTCGTTAGGTAAGGCGTGGCTTTTTATGTTTCGTGAACGAGCCCGAGCCCGATTGCTATCTTAAAGTCGGGCACGGGCTCGTTCACGAAATGCCTCAGTGTATAAGATTGGTTTTTATGCGAGATATTCGTTTGACTAAAATGGCGCAGGTGATTGTGCGCTATTCGCTTAATATTCAGACTGGCAGTCTTGTTTGGATGAATGGGGAGATAGGGGCCCTTCCTTTGATGGAGGCGATCTATGAGCAGATCATCATTGCCGGAGGGCATGTCAAAACTTCGATTGCACCTGCGGGGTGGGATGAAATTTTTTTTAAATTCGCAGCGCCCCACCAGCTCAATCATACTTGTCCATTCACATTGAATGAGGCTTCAAACTGCACCCATCGGATTCGTGTGATTGGGCCAAGCAATACGCGAGGTCTTTCCCATGTCGACTCACAGAAGCAGGCTGCTGTCAGTCGGGCCAATCATCCGATCCTCTCTACAGTTCTCAATCGCTCGGCGGCGGGGATTCTTGATTGGGTAGTGACTCTCTGCCCCACCGTTTCGGGAGCACAAGAGGCCAATATGGGTATCCATGAATACGAGGATTTTGTGTTTAAGGCAGCCCATATTGACGAAGAGGATCCTGTGAGCTTCTTGAGGGGAGGTGAAACCAAGCAGCAAAAAATGATCGACTACTTGAGTTCCAAGAAGGAGCTCCGTTTCCAAACAGGTCATGGGACCGATCTTCGGGTCAATATTGCGGGGATGACCTGGCGCAATTCGTGTGGTAAACGGAATTATCCCGATGGGGAGGTATTTACTGGTCCTAATCTCAATGCTTCCGATGGTGGGGTTAACGGTAAGGTCTGCTTTACCTATCCCGCAATCTGGCAAAATACGGTCGTTGAAGGGGTGGAGCTTACTTTTGAAAAGGGGAGGGTTGTTGAAGCAAAAGCCACTCGGAATCAGTCGTTTTTAAGGACGATACTCAATCAAGATGAGGGAGCCTCCCGTTTAGGAGAGATAGCGATTGGCACGAACTACAAGATCAAAGAGTTTACGCAAAATATTCTGTTCGATGAAAAAATAGGTGGCACCTTCCATGCCGCCTTAGGGATGGGGTATCCCGAGACGGGGAACAAGAATCAATCGGCGTTGCATTGGGATATGATTTGTGATTTGAGAGAGGGGGGTTCGATAGCGGCAGATGGGGAGCTCTTTTCTCAAAACGGACGTTTTCTTTTCCCCGACTGGCCTACAGATTAATCAGTAATTCCCACCGGTCGATTCCATCGAGTAGGCTTGATAAAAGTTTTCGTAAACTTTTTTTATATCACAGAGAACACATAGCGCACAGAGCCGGCCAAGCCCGCATGCGCGAGCCCTGGCCGATCGCTATCGCTTGTTCGCAACTGCACACAAGCGATTAACTCTGGGTGCTCTGTAGCTCTGTGGTAAAAAAATAACCGCATAAAATTGTCGGCGGAATTGCTGCAGATTAGTCACTTTGTTTAAGAGTTTTTTTAACCAGCCATTTATTGAGAATGATAAAGAGAATCAGGGCGATTCCCCATTGGAAAAGAAGTGTTCCTAAACTATACACATGAAAGGGTTTCCACCACTGCGAGTCGAGCTGTGTCACACTGGTATAAAAATACCAACCGAGCAAGAGTACCCCTTGGACTGGAAATGAGAAAACCGATAAATAAATTGTAGAATTTTCCCATTTTAACATCGGTAGGGCATGTATTCACTGCTTCGCGGCGAAAGCGATCAATTCCATACCGGATAACCGCAAAAGAGAGGAAGAGGCCGTTGACGATCAACCCCACACTCCATACCCAGTCTTGATTTTCAAAGAAGGAGAGAGATAAAGCAGAGGGGGCGCCCAAGATTAAGGCAAGGGCGGCTGTTAACACAATGGCTCCATTGCGTGTCATGCCACATTCATTAAAGACCTGCATGGTCAGTTGGAGCATCGAAATCATTGAACTTAAGGCAGCAAAAACAAAGGCCAGGAAAAAAATGGAGGCAAATAGCGATTGAACGATCGCTCCACCGGGGAGGGATTGAAAGAGTTTTGGTAGATAGATGAAAGTGAGTCCGGTATTGGTACTCCCTTCGCCGGAAATGAGTTCTTGAATTCCGGCTTGGTGTTCGAGCGCAAACGCAGTTGCAAAAATGGTAATTCCCATGATTAAGGAAACAATGTTGTTTCCAAGAGCTGTGATCGTGCCATTCGTCGTTACGCTCTCATTTTGTTTGGCGTAGCCGGCATAGACGAGGAGAAGTCCCCAACCTGAGCCTGTGTCCCATGCGTTTTGAGTCAGTGCTTCGAGCCACACGCGATGATCGAGAAGATCGGCAAAGTTGGGTTTAAAGAGAAAAGCAATACCGGCCCATGCACCTGGCAGAGTCACAGCGCGGATAGCGATCAATATGATAATCAGAAGGAGTGTCGGAATTAAGATTTTATTTGTGCGCTCGATCCCTTTGATAATTCCCTTGTAGATGATCAGACAGCCGATCCCAATAGCTACAAAATGAAAGAGCAAAGGTTGTAAACTATGGCTAAAGTGGTTCCAGATCTCTCGGTGATCGGTTTCTCGTGTCAAACTTCCCATCACGCCGTAAAGAAAATAGCGACATCCCCACCCGACAACAACGGAATAATAAAAGAGGATCCCCGAGGTCACGAGAGCAATGAAAGCTCCCATCCATCCAAATTTTTTTCCTCCGATCTCGGCCATGACTCCAATGGGAGCTTTTCGGGACAATTTTCCTAAAGCGATTTCGGCAATAATCAATGGGATCGACCAAATAAAGAGAAAAATCACCCAAGGAATGATGAAGGAGCCACCCCCATTTTGGGCCACAACACGGGAAAACCGCCACACATTACCCGCACCGACGGCAACTCCAAGCATCGACAAAATGAATCCCCATCGGGACGTAAAAAATTCCTTCTGTTCTGTGATCTCTTTCATAATGTGGGGGGAATATAGCAAAAACCGCGGTAATGCCACCATCAATTTTCTCACTTTCTAAAAAGAACCGGTATACACTTTGGTTTTTCGTGAAATCAAAATCAGGTTGATGAAGCAAAAACACATTTTCATAGCCCCTTCTATTCTTTCGGGCGATTTTGGTCATCTCGCGGAGGAGGCCAAACGGATTGAAGCGGCGGGTGCTGACGTGATCCATGTCGACATCATGGATGGCCATTTTGTCCCTAACCTAACACTAGGTCCCCGTGTCTTGGCCGCGATCAACCGAGCCACATCCCTCTTTCTCGATGTCCACATTATGATCTACAATCCTTACGATTTTATTGAAAGATTGGTCGAGTCAGGGGCTGACCGGATCACATTTCATTTTGAGGCAACGGAGGATATCGAAGAGACTCTGGGCTATATCCACACCTGCGGGATTCAGGCGGGCCTCGCGTTTCGTCCTGAAACTTCTGCTGATTTCGTGCCCAAGTATTTAACACAATGTGATCTTGTTTTGTTAATGACGGTCCCGCCTGGCTTTGGAGGGCAAGCTTTCCATGATGAAGTATTAGAGAAAATCAGATTTGTGCGGCAGATGTGTGACAAACACAGGATTGGAGTGCATGGAAAATCTCGGGTCCGGAAGAAAAATATGAGCCTTTTTTGATCCAAGTCGATGGGGGAATCGATGAGAAGACAGCCCCCCTTTGCGTGGATGCAGGAGCTAATGTTTTGGTGTCAGGAACCTATCTCTTCGAAGAGAACGATTTCGCCGAAGGGATTAAAAAGCTAAGAAAATAGGGAGAAATAAGGATGGTTGCCAGTCAACAGCTCACCCCAGGTATGACTCTATCGCTCGATAATAAGCTTTATAGGGTTGAATCGGTCGTTAAGGTGACGGCTCCCAAGGGACAGCCTTTTATCAAGTCGAAATTGCGCGATCTCTCCAACGATAAAATGATCGAGAAAAATTTTAAAGTTGGGCAAGAGGTCAAAGACGTTTCTTTAGATGAGCGCCGCCTGGAATTTCTCTACTTGGAGGGGAAGTCGTATCTTTTTTTAGATATTGGCAATCTAGAGCAGGTTTTAGTGCCACCCGACGTGATCGCTGAGAAGGTCAATTTTCTTAAAGAGGGGATTGAACTTCAGGCGACATTTTATGGTGAGACGATCTTCTCAGTGGAATTGCCTCAATTTTTGGAGCTTATGATATCAAAGGTGGAAAATCCCACCGAAAAAACAGCGCGCTTTCAAATGCGACCAAGCGGGCGGTTTTGGAAACAGGGGCCTCTATAGATGTCCCGCCGTTTATTGAAGCGGGGGATGTGATCAAGGTCGATACACGTACCCAAGAATACATTCAGCGCGTTTAAAATAGGAGTGATTACGTGGATTTGAAACAAATTGAAAAATTAATGATCGCGATGAGGCAATCACGGATCAAGAGGATTGTTCTTAAAAAGGAAGAATTTGAAATCGAAATTGAAAGTGAGTGTGGTGGACCTATCCCCACTGCTTCCTCGACGAGCGTGTCGCCTCTTTCTTCTGATATTCAGCAGCTTGTCTTACCCTCGATGAGTGTGTTACCTAAAGTCATTTCGGAGTCTGCAACACCATGCACCCTCTGAAGACAAAGTGGAGGGCTCCTATATCTCCTCCCCCATGGTAGGAACGTTTTACTCCTCTCCTTCACCAGACGACCCCTCTTTTGTAAAAGTAGGGGATTCTGTGAGTGAAGGGAGCGTAGTCTGTATCATTGAGGCGATGAAGGTGATGAATGAAGTCAAAGCCGGGTGTGCTGGGGTGATTGCTGAAATCCTTCTTAAAAATGGCGAGCCGGTTGAATTTGGCACGCGGATGTTTCGGGTAACATAGATTCTTATGAACCTATCCGCAAATGATTTTTGCTCCTTTTTCACCTCTTTTTGCACATTTTGCATGCCAAATTTCGGCCATCCTACCTAAGATTGTCCTCAATTTGGCGGGCAAAACCTTCTAAAAAATCTGTAAGAAATCATCTAAAAATAATTTGCGGATAAGTTCATGAAAAAAGTGCTCGTAGCCAACAGAGGGGAGATCGCTGTCCGCATTATCCGTGCTGCCCATGACCTCGGTTTAGAAACCGTGGCGGTCTATTCTCAAGCCGATAGTGAAGCGCTCCATGTTTTATTTGCTGATGAGGCAGTGTGCATAGGGGAAGCGCCTGCCCTTAAATCCTATTTAAAGATTGCCAATATTTTGTCGGCTTGTGAGATTACGGGAGCCGATGCGATCCATCCGGGTTATGGATTTTTGAGTGAAAATGCCAACTTTGCTTCCATTTGTGAAACCTGTGGCTTAAATTTTATCGGACCTTCCTATACTTCCATTGCTTTGATGGGGGATAAAGCCAAGGCGAAGGCGCTGGCAAAAAGTGTTAAATGTCCCATTATCCCCGGTTCGGAAGGGACCGTGGATTCTTTAGAGGAGGGGATAAAAAGCGCCAAGCAGATCGGTTTCCCTATTTTCATCAAGGCAGTGGCTGGTGGCGGAGGAAAGGGGATCCGGATCGCTTACAATATGGAGGAGTTTGGTCGCCTTTTCTCGGCAGCACGGACTGAAGCTGCGGCGAACTTTAATAATCCCGCTGTCTATTTGGAAAAAATGATCCAGCATCCCCGCCATATTGAAGTGCAGATTTTGGGAGATAAACATGGCAATTATCTCCATTTAGGGGAGCGGGATTGCACCATCCAAAGGAGGCGTCAGAAACTGATCGAGGAGGCACCAAGCCCTGTATTATCCGATTCACTGCGTCAAAAAATAGGGCAAGCTGCGATCCATATTGCGAAGGCTGCAAAATATTTTTCCGCAGGGACCATTGAATTTCTCCTCGACCGGGAAAACAACTTTTACTTCATGGAAATGAATACCCGAATTCAAGTGGAACACACTGTCACAGAAGAGCTCACGGGGATCGATCTCGTTCAAGAACAGTTTCGAATTGCCATGGGGCAGGAATTGAAGCGGAAGCAGAAAGAGATTAAATTTGATGGACATGTGATTCAATGTCGGATCAATGCCGAGAACCCCTCCAATCATTTTGCACCGTCGCCGGGGCTGTTAGAATACTACCTGCCTCCAGGAGGGCCTCACGTCCGTGTCGATAGCTCTTGCTACACAGGGTATAAAATTCCCCCCTACTATGATTCTATGATTGCAAAGTTGATCGTCAAAGGGAAAACGCGGAAGGAGGCGATCGCTCATGCCAAGCGGGCATTAAGGGAATTCCATATTGGCGGTGTTCACTCCACGATCCCTTTTCACCAATATATGATGAATAACCCCGACTTCATCGATCTCAATTACGACATTAAATATATCGACGATCTACTCGACTCAGGATTTAGCTTTTGAATCCAATTCAAAGGTAGTAATTTCTCCGACTTGTTTGAAGTGTTTTTCGATCTCATCAGCAACAAATTGCGGGTCATCTGTGATGACAAGGCGGGCAAAGTCACTTTCGCTGATGAATTTTTCACGGAAAGGGTCGCTCTTTAGCCAAGCAATGAGCCCTTGCCAGTAGCTTGAGACCATGAGAAAAATAGGGAAGGGTTTGATCTTATTGGTTTGCATGAGTGTTAGTGCTTCAAACAACTCATCGAGGGTACCCACACCACCTGGTAAAAAGACATAAGCTTGCGCGTAGCGGATAAACATCACTTTTCGGACGAAAAAATAACGGAAACGCAAGCTGTACTGAGGATCGATGTAAGGGTTCTTGATCTCCTCAAAGGGGAGATTGACGCTGATCCCGCACGAGCGCCCCTGCGCCATCTGTGCCCCTTTATTTGCCGCTTCCATAATCCCAGGGCCGCCACCGGTAATGATACCGAATCCTTTGGCCGCGATTTTTTCAGCTGTTTCGACCGCCAAATTGTAATAGGGGTGGTCTCGTCCAATACGGGCCGATCCAAAGACCGAGACAGAGGCGCCCATATCGGTCATCGTTTCAAAGCCGTCGACAAATTCCGATACGATTCTAAAAATGCGCCAAGAGTCAGCGCGTAAACTCTCATCGTTCATCTCTTCCTACAGTAGATTTCTGGTATACCTAGCCCGATTTTTTAATGTGCCCTGATCGCTCCACTCTTATGCTGGATTCATAATCGATGTGAAGATAAAATTCAAAGGCGATGATACGGTTCGGTACATTTAAAGATCTGACCCGTCTGGAACAGATTCCTTTTGGCCTCCCTTTTGTTCTGGCAGGAGCATTCCTTGCGAGATCACTCCCTTCCTTTCAGTGGCGAGGCGCGTTTTTTGTGATTCCCTGCTTTCTTTTTGCTCGGATTTCCGGAATGGCCTTTAATCAATTGATCGATAGACATTTTGATGCCAAAAATCCCCGCACTCAAAAACGGGTCCTCCCAACGGGCCGGGCGACTGTGGGGGAAGTGGCATCGATTGCTTGGTTGGCTTTGACTGTATTTATTGTATTCGCTTTTTCAGTCAATCGGGTAACAGCTCTTTTAACACCGGTTGCTGCGCTGTTACTCCTGCTCTATTCTTACTTGAAGCGTTTCCACGCCTGTTGTCATGCAGTATTAGGGGCGATCCATTTCTTAGGTCCTGTGATGGCGTATGCGGCCTGTAGCAATACAATCTCCCTTTCGGCACTCTGTTTAGGAGGAGCCGCGGCTAGTCTCATTATGGGGAGCGATATTATCTATGCCATTCAAGATTACGATTTTGATCGCGAGACCCGCCTCTTTAGCCTCCCTGCCGTTCTAGGGATTAAAACAGGTTTAAATGTTGCCCTCATCACCCATCTTGTGACCCTTCAATTTCTACTCTCGGCTGGCGTTTGCGGAGAGCTTCCTTTCCGTTATTACACCGTCATTCCGACTGCAGCGCTCTTTTTTTCCCTATTCCATATCAGAGTCAGAAAAAGCCTCCAGGCCATTCAGCGCCCCTTTTTCCTCTGTAATGTCGCCACCTCTTGCGCTGTTTTGTTCTTCATTGTGTGGAGCGGACTATGAAACGATATGTTGTCGGTGTCACTGGTGCGTCAGGCATTATTTTGGCACATCGATGCATTTCTGCTTTAACCGAGCTGGGACACCATGTGGAGTTGATTATCAGTCAACATGCTCTTTACACAGCGACTCTTGAGCTTGGGAAAGAATATGGAAGTGGTTCGAAATTTGTAAGCTCCTTTTCAAAGGAAATTCGAGAGAGGATCACACTCCATTCGATACATGATGTTGGGTGTGCTGTGGCGAGTGGCTCCTACCCCGTTGACGGGATGATCATTATTCCTTGCAGCATGGCCACTTTAGCAGCGGTTGCTGTGGGTCTTGGCGATAATTCTCTCCGTAGGGCCGCTGATGTGACGATTAAAGAGAAAAGGCCCTTAATTCTCGTTCCGCGGGAAACTCCATTCAGTGAAATTCACCTTGAAAATCTCCTCAAACTCGCCCGCCTTGGCGCCACGATTCTCCCCCCTATTCCAGCCTGGTATATCGAGCCCACCTCCCTTGCCGACATTGAAAATTTTATTGTAGGAAAAGTGCTTGATCTCCTTCACCTTCCCCACCAACTCTACCAACGTTGGAAAGTCAAATAATTTTATTAATTGATTTTTATTATTTTATTTAATATTATTTCTCTTTTAACAAAGCGAGGAAACCATGCAGCCTACTGGGCTTTCTTCTTCTCCTTTTATCAATCAAAGAACTATTTTAATAACCCATCTAGCCGCCCTGGCAATCGCGATTGCGTTAGTCGCAATCGCCGCGACCAATGTACTCGATCTTCCACCCCAAGGGGCAACACTGTTCGTAGTTGGTAGCGTGTTGCTTATGATCGGGATCTGCCTTTCAGGCTGCTATTGGAGGCGAATAATGGCAAACACCACGCCCCCCCTCTCCTCTTTAGCAAAAATCGAGACGCCTGCTGAAAAAATGTTTGGGGAACTCAAAGAGTATATCAATAATAATTATATTTCACCTCAGCTCGATGCTTCCAAAATCGCTCAAACGGAGCTTATAAAATGGCGCGTGGCTGTGACCTTTAATAATGGTCCTCCTACTGGGGGTGCTCAAGATTTTCAACCCAATCCTAGCACATTAAAACAAGATGTTTTTAATTTTATGGATTCAGTCAGTAATCTAAGTACGGGTCGTGCGGATATCAAAGAGATACAATGTCTTTGCTTGACCAAAGGCACGAATAAAAAGATCCGCTTCCAATACTTTGTTGCAACTTTTACACCTGACAAACAGATTGTTACTTACTCAAATCCACGGGACATAGATGAGGTTACTAAAAACCAAGTAAGGGGCATATGCCAAGGTATAAATTTTTCATACGACCCAACACACGATGAATTTTTTTCATGAGGGGGGTTGTTGATGCTGCCGGATGGCATTTTGCCGGCCATTGATCACTTCGTGGAGGTTTTCAACCGCAATGAAGGCTTGTGGGTCTTCCCGATGAACAACCTCTTTAAGTTCGGCAAGTTGTAGACGCTCGACGACGACATAGAGAATTTCGCGCGCATCGCCGCTGAAGCCGCCTCGTCCATAAATAACTGTCAAACCGATCCCAAGCTCTTCCATCAATACATTGGTCAAATGTTGGGGATTTTGGGAGATGATGAGGACCGACTTCGTATCTTCAAAACCAACGATCACCATATCCATGACCTTTGTTGCGATTACATAGGTGAAAAGGGAGAGGAGCGCCGAGTGCCAATTTTTGTAGACGACGCCTGCCAGTATAAAGATAAAAATATTTGTAAAAAGAATCACCTGCCCGACGGTAAATCCTTTTTTCCGGCTGATGAGGATCCCCATGATCTCAGTCCCATCGGTGGATCCGCCGTGACGGATAATAAGTCCGGCACCGACGCCAATCATAAATCCGCCAAGGACGATCACTTCGATCGTTTCGCCGTGAAATTCAAGAGGCTGTGTATGGAGCCATACGGGGACCCAAATAAATAGCGCCATGGCGATCGATAACAGAATGACAGCGGTGAACATCTGAATCACAAAATGCTTTCCAATCTGCTTGTAGGCCAAAATGACAAAGGGGAGATTGAGCAGAACCATGAAGTAGGGGAGGAGACCCTTACCAAATAGGTAAGAGCACATGATCGAGACGCCAACAACGCCACCGTCGATCAATTGGTTAGGGATCAGGATCGTTTCAATCCCGAGGGCTGCCAAAAACGCCCCTACAACAAACCAAAAAAAAGTTTTTAGGTAGTACTTACCAAATTTAAAATGGGACGGAGATGCCTTCATGATCGGGAACCTATAAATTCGGCTCGCGTATTGATGATACGCGGGAGACGGGGCTCGAACCCGCAACTTCCGCCGTGACAGGGCGGTGCTCTAACCAATTGAACTACTCCCGCATAATCGTCCACCTGTGGGTAGTCACAGAGGCGCAATGGGCGCAACAGGATTTGAACCTATGACCACCTGTGTGTAAGACAGGCGCTCTACCGCTGAGCTATACGCCCCTCCAAAAAGAGAACTAAAAACCTGAGTTTTGCTAATCCCCCTCATCCTCAGGGCCTTGTTTGGCGCAAATCGCGCTTTTTTGCTTGAAAATAGCGCCTGCGGCTAGGATCAGCACAAAAAATCGCAATTTGCGCTCAAAAAAGCCCTCTGATTATGAGGAAGATCCACAAAACTCAGGCTAAAATACCTCATGGCTTATTTTTCGACAACTCTAAATAGCTTTGAAAACTCCCTTGCCTTTTCCGCAGTTCATCGACCTCGGTGAGTTCATGGACGCGGATCGGCACAGCGGTTAAATATCCTTTTTTAAGCCAGGCAATATCGGAATCCTCCTCTTCAGGCAGCTCCTCCGGCTTCCCACCAAGCCAGTAACTGGGCCCTTTTTCGGTATCCATGTGGAGAAACGGATTTTCACTCCATCGCCCTTTACCTTGATGGGTCAGTCGGAAACCCCGCACATCCTCTTGAGCTGCGTGGGGAAAGTTAATGTTAAAGATACAACCCGGTAGTAGGGGATTTTCAAGGACATATTTGACCAAACTAGGAATATACTTTTCCGCGACCGGGAAATTAGGATTCTCCCCATTTTCGCAAGAAAATGCAATGCCAGGGATTCCTCGGAAAGCACCCTCGATGCAGGCCCCAATCGTTCCCGAGTGAAGCACATTTCTCCCCGCATTTGAGCCCGCATTTATCCCTGAAACCACGAGATCGGGTCTAAAATCTAAAATAATGCGCGTCCCCATTTTAATGCAGTCTGCAGGAGTTCCTCCAATAGCCCAGGCAGGCGTCACTCCATCCTCCCACTCCACTTTTTGAATTAAAAGCGGTTGATCCCATGTGATACTAGCTCCACACCCCGATTTGTCGTGAGCGGGGGCAATGATATAGAGATCAGCAAAGTCCGTCTGAGAAAGGACCCGCCATAAGGATCTAATTCCGGGAGCGTTGATCCCATCATCATTTGTTAAAATTAACCTGGGGCGCTTCATCCTTTTCTCCTTGCTTTATCAGATCCATAAATAAGACCGGCATATGCGATGTTCGATCTCGCATTGGGAAAGAGCGCCTCACATTCTTCAATGAGGCGATCGACTCTTTTCCGCATCGATTGTTGCCCCACGGGGCATTGACAAGAGATTCTGGCAAATTGATTTTCTTGCGCAAAGTGGCGGATCTCCCGTTCGGAACAATAAATCAGAGGACGTATTAAAATAACCCCGTAGTCAACCAGCTCAATTTTAGGCAGATTACCGGCAAATTCCCCTTTATGTAACAAATTGAGCAAGACGGTCTGAGCATGATCATCCCGATGGTGGCCGAAGGCAACCGTTTGAGCGCCAACACTGAGCGCCGCATCGAAGATCAACTTCCGCCGTTCCCGTGAGCAGCTATAACATTCGAGACCCTCACGCTTTTGTGTCGACGTGCGAAGCAATAAGGGAATATCGAGGTGTTTGCAGATGGCGCCTAAAAAATTTTCATGAACCGACGCTCCACATGAAAATTCCCCTCCCACATGAATCGCATAGAGCTCTGGCAAGGGGAAACCCCTTCCCAAAATCGCTTTTAACATGAAGAGGAGGGTCAGGCTATCCTTACCGCCACTTAAAGCAATGGCTAATTTCGAGACGCCCGCCAACATTTCATGTTCATGTAACGCTTTGCGAATCGCACTTTCAAGTTTTTTTCCGCGCTGACTCCATGGTGGAGAGGCCTTTGGAATGGCTTCTAACATAGGTGAAAAGTATACCTTGGTGGGCATCCATGACGCAAATAAAATTGGACAACTACAAAAACTTAAGCTAAAATCCACATATATTACACTATGGGATAAAATGGAAAAACCTGGGCGAAACGATCCCTGTCCTTGTGGATCGGGCAAAAAATACAAGAATTGCCACATGCTTCAAGAAAAGGAGAGCGCTGCTGCGGCAAAGTATACGGCTACTGGAAAGAGAAAATTTAAAGCTAAAGTGATCAATATTCAAGATCGGAGTCAGTCGATCTTTAGTCGATCTGCAACCGTTCCTACAGCCCCCAGTGAGCCAACATCCCTTCAAAAACTCAAATTCCGCAAGACAAAAAGCGATTTTCGCCAGAAGGGGAAAGAGGAAGCGCTCCCTTTCCCTATCCCTACTTCGCAAGAGCCCTCAGAGAAGCCTGAAGAGAAAGAGCGCCATCTTCCTCAACCCGGAGATTCCTTTAAAGCTACATCTGAAGACTTTCGTAAAAAGAAAGAATGACATAAAATTTCCGGCTTTGTTAGAGTGTGCTTACTAACGTGAGTTTTGGGTAGATCTTCCTCGTAATCAGGGGCATTTTTTGAGCGCAAATTGAGATTTATTGCGCTGAGCATAGCCATAGGCGCTATTTTCAAGCAAAAAAGCGCGGTTTCCGCCAGAAAAGGCCCTGAGGATAAGAAAGATCAACCCAAAGTTCAGGTTACTGATGGCTTAGGGCCTTTGAAATGGCGCTTAAACCAGCTTTTCGAGCCAGAAAAATCTGCTCCTAAAGAAAATTCACGCTGGAGTAGCTCAACTGGTAGAGCATCCGACTTGTAATCGGACGGTTGAGGGTTCAAGTCCTTTCTCCAGCAATCCCTATGGGGGTGTCGCATAGTGGCCAATTGCATCGGACTGTAAATCCGACGGCTTACGCCTCCGCTAGTTCGAATCTAGCCACCCCCACTCTTTTTATCTTCAGAACTTTACATCTTCAACAACTTTTTATCCCATGGGCTTACAACTCGGAAAAGGGACGCTAGTGGGACAGCATTTCTCATCACTTTTCAATACTGTTACTCTCTAAATCTCAAATTAAGCCTACATGATTCCATGCTCTTGCGTCTGATTTTTTCGATTCAGTGTCCCATGAGTGTCCCTATTTCAAAATCCGTATCGATTTCACAGAGATAAAATATAGTAAAAGTCATGGGAATGACAATCCGATGTTGTGTATTTTTGGCGGATTTTGTATGGTGCTGTCTTGATTAAAAGTAGGGGATTACAGGATGGCTGTTATTGAAAAAAGAAAAACCGCGGATGGAAAAACTCACTTTCGAGTGAAAGTCCGCCTAAAGGGTCATCCTCCTCAGACTGCAACGCATGAAACTCTTAGGGATGCCAAGAGATGGGCGCAGCAGACAGAGACTGCTATCCGTGAAGGAAGGCATTTCAAAACCACTGAAGCCAAGAAGCACACACTTGGAGAAATGATCGATCGCTACATTCGAGATATCCTTCCTCAAAAAAAGAAAAGTCATCAAAAGCAAATATTACAGCTTCAATGGTGGAAGGAACAGATTGGCAGCTATCTGCTTGCTGATATCACCCCTGCATTGATCGGTGAGCAACGGGATGTTCTTGCTAGAGGCATGACCTTCAAAGGCACTCAACGTGCGCCCTCTACTGTAGTCCGATATTTGGCAGCGCTTTCCCACGTCTTCACGATCGCCATGCGAGAGTGGGGATGGCTTGAAGATTCTCCAATGAGGAAAGTTTCAAAACCCAAAGAGCCGCGAGGCCGTGTCCGCTTTTTAGATGAGTCTGAATTAAACCGCCTCCTGCAAACATGCAAAGAAAGTTCCAACCCATGGCTTTATCCGGCTGTAATGATTGCTGTATCAACAGGGATGCGTTATGGAGAGCTTATTAACTTAACCTGGGCTGATATCGATTTTACTCGTAAGCGAATCATTCTGCATGAAACCAAGAATGGTGAACGTCGTGCCGTTCCTATTGCTGGGCAAGCCTATGACTTACTGATTGAATTAGAGAAAAAAAGACGCATCGATACCAATCTCCTATTTCCTAAACTGAGACCACAGGTCAATGAAAAAACTTTTCAAAAGGATGAGTTAGACAAGGTTCAAAAGGTACAAAAGCCTATTCAATTAAGAAGTGCATGGCTAACGGCTTTAAAAAAAGCCCAAATTGATGACTTCCGCTTTCATGATTTGCGCCACTGTGCAGCAAGCTATTTGGCTATGAGTGGTGCTTCCTTAGCTGAAATTGCCGAGATTTTAGGGCATAAAACTCTCTCTATGGTCAAACGGTACTCACATTTGACAGACACACATAAGCACTCTGTTGTTGATCGGATGAATAAACATTTCATTGGCTAGGGACGCATGCAGACGAAACCAAAGATTGAAATAGATCATAACCCTCCCTTTGCTCCCGCATACTATGAAGGGCGTTGGGTGGGCATTCCTCTATTTTTTAAGCCTGCCTATTTACCATGTGAGGGTTTTGTCAACTTAGAGGGAGCGTCTTTTGAACCTATCAAAAGACGGAGTAGTCATGAAGGTTGGCGTTTGATTATGAGTTCTATACAGGAATTAATCATCCCCTGGCTTCTACCTATAAAGGAGTTAAAAGAAATATGCAGAAAAAACGATATCCCATTGGAATGGGTAATGGGAGTATTTTCCTCGATAAATAGTGTTTTTGATCGGCAAAGACGTGAAAAGAGACGCTCTTCTCCACTTGCTCCAAGTCATTACCGCGAATTTATTAAATGCTTAGAAAAAATAAATAAACAGAGTGCATTGATTGCAAAAACAATCTGGTTTTTCAATAGAACATTAAAAAGAGGCGGGGATTTTGTAACACTTGAGGACGTTTTGAAATTAAGGGTTGAGGAACTTTCACCTGAACAAGATAGTCAGCCTCATTGGATTGAACTTCAACGCTGTGGAGTGAATGGCATTCCCATGGTGCACTGGCTGCGACAGGATTTATGGGAGCAATTGTCTAGACAAATCCCTCCTGAAGCTGTGTACGTTTTTCATAATAGAAAAGGAGTTCCTCTCTGTCCCACTCAAATTAACCGACATTTTAGCAGAGCTGGAAAGTTGGTGGGTCTTCAACATCCCGTCACTTCACTTTCTCTTAGACCAGCTTTCAACAAAAAAGACATAGTGCCTTGGGAAGGTACGACAAACAAAAAGCATTCGCATAAAAAACATTTGCAAGATGTAACCACCGAGGAATGGGAGGTAATCTGCCAAAGAATACCCTCAATTGCCAACAGAAGAGGGCGTAAATCCATTCATTGCTCTAGACTGCTTCTGAACGGTATTCTGCATCATTTACGGACACGCTGCTCATTCAGTGAATTACCTTCTCAATTCCCATGGCAGGCCGTGGAGTCTCAATACAGACGTTGGCAAGAAAAAGGAGTACTCAAAGCGATTTTGAGTCTTCGTAAGGAGATGTCTCTCAAAAAATAATTCGACGGTGAATTTTCCATTTTTCTCAAAATAAGAGAGGCGAAAGTTTGGTTTGCTGGCAGAAGTTTTTATTCGAAACATTTTGAAGATTAGTGACTTGAGTTGAAATATTTAGTTGTAGTATGGATAAGGTAAGTACATATGAAATGTGCAGGTAAAATTTTGGAGAAAATATGGATCTCAATGGATCAGATGAATTTTTAACGATTAAGGATTTCTGTGAAAGCTACTCCTCAATAGTGACCTTAGGAAGCTTGAGATGGATTTTGTTCAATTCCTCTCAAAATGGAGCAGATTGCTTTGTGAGACGGTTAGGCAAAAGAAAGTTATTGATATCGCCTAAGAGGTTTTTTACTTGGGTAGAATCAAACAAGAGGGGAGGAGTCAAATGAGCATAACAGAGAGAAAAGAGGGAGCTGATCTTTGGTCGGACGCAGCTCCCCACGCAAATAATGCGCATGTGATAATTCCTAGCATAAAGACTTCTCAGAAAATCGACAACCCCGAAGCATGGCGATTTCTTAGTCTTCTAGCTGAAGAAGAAGCCGTTACATTTCAAACATTTGATGATAAAAAAGGGCAACGTGATCCAAAAGCTTGTTAAGATTCTTCATGGGACTCTTGATAAGCATCTATCTCTCTTAACAGAGTTGAATAATTCAGGAGCAGGCATTTTTGTCACCGTCAATAAAACTGATTTATGCGGTAGAGAGGCCAAGAACATCACAAAAGTGCGGGCTGTTTTTGTTGATTTGGATGGAGCTCCCTTGGGACCCATTCTTTTGGCCCCTCTGGAGCCGCATATCATTATCGAAACTAGCTCCCAAAGATACCATGCCTATTGGCTTGTAGAAGGTATTAAGCTCGAAGATTTCACCAGAATCCAGAAAGCATTAATTACCCGTTTTCAAGGTGACACAGCCGTTCATGATCTGCCCAGAGTGATGAGGCTGCCAGGTTTTTACACCAAAAAGGAGACCCCTTTTTGGTGAGTATTTTTTCAACTTCGGGGACATTGCCCTATCAAGCCGATCATTTTTTAAAAAGTTTTGGGATCGATCTAACTATTTCAGCAGTTCCATCAGGTCCCAAGTTGGGGTTCAATCACGACCCTATCTTACAAGAACTCCATAAGAGAGGTATGGTCAAACGTTCACTTCCTAATCGTCCAGGGGGCTGGGATATTTTGTGCCCTTTTGTTGATGACCATACAACAGGGGAAGAGGGTACCGCTTATTTTGAAGCTCATACCAATGGCTACAGCGGTCCTGGCTTTAAATGTCAGCATGCCCATTGCATTGAAAAAAGAATCAATGATCTAAAAAAATATTTAGGCATAGAAATTGAAGAATTTTGGAGTGATCCCATTCCTCTTGTTGAAGAACTATTACCGGTAGTGCCGTTTGATCCCGATATGTTGCCTGAAGCTTTATGCACTTGGATCAAGGATATCTCAGAGAGAATGCAAGTACCACTCGATTTTTTAGCAGCTCCGGCAATTGTTGTTCTTGGCTCTCTAATCGGTAGAAAAATCGGCATTTTTCCTAAAGCCTATGATGATTGGCTTGTCGTTCCAAATCTTTGGGGTGCTGTTATAGGAAGATCGGCATTTTTGAAATCACCCTCTATAGCAGAGATCATGAAACCTTTAGATGAGCTGGCTGCAACAACTATGCAAGCCCACCAGGAGGCAATGGCTCACTACGAGCAGCAACTCCTTTGGCTTGAAGCTCAAAGGTCAGCACGCAAAGATGCATTAAAAAAAGTGGCTAAAAAGGCTGATCAACAGGAGATGCCTGCCATGCCTGTTTTAGAGATACCTCTTCCGCCTCATTTAAAGAGATATAAAACTGAAGATGGCACTGTTGAAAAAATCGGAGACATTTTATTGCACAATCCTCAAGGTATTCTGATGCATCGGGATGAGCTCACTGGTTGGCTTAAGGGATTAGACAAATACGGCCATGAAGGGGATCGTGCTTTTTACTTGGAATCCTGGAATGGAAATGGTGCTTACACGATAGACCGTATTGGTCGCGGAACCCTTCATGTTGAAGCTCTATGCCTCTCCATAATAGGAGGTATTCAGCCAGGCCCCTTGCAACAGTATGTTCACCAGGCAACATCAGGTGGCGGCGGTGACGATGGCTTATTACAACGCTTTCAATTGCTTGTTTGGCCCGACCCTTTAAAATCTTGGAAAAATATAGACCGTCCACCAAACGCTCAAGCAAAAGAGCGAGCATATCGTATTTTTCGCAAATTCGATGCTTTTGTATCTTTTGAACCTGGTCAAGAAGATGCTTTTAAAACTTACACTCTCCGTTTTTCACCAGAAGCTCAGCATCAATTTGATGCTTGGAGGTATCAACTAGAACATAAGCTGCACAATGGATCGCTCTCTCCTGCCCTTGAGAGCCACCTAGCTAAATACCGCTCCCTAATGCCTAAATTGGCGCTTATTTTTTGTCTGATCGATACCCCAGAAGAATGTTTCCCTCCCCAAGCAATTGATGAGAAAGCAGCCTTAAGAGCTATTCAATGGTGTGCATATCTCGAAACGCATGCAAGGCGTCTTTATGCTTCGGCAGAGGCGCCAGGTATGGAATCAGCGAGAGCATTGCTAGAACGTATCCAGGCTGGTGATCTAAGTGATGGGTTTTCTATCCGCGAAGTCTATCATGCAAGGCATTGGTCTAAGCTCGACTCGATGGAAAAAGTGACCAATGGAGTTAAAATTTTAGAAGAGTATGGATGGGTCAGGTGCGAAAGTCTCAAAAGTGGTGGCCGACCCTCAATGATTGTTCGATTGCATCCCCAATTGAAAAAAGGGAGTCACAATGAGTCAACAACTTAAGCACACCCATTCTAAAGAACTCCCTTTTCATCTTGAAGAGGATAAAAATGGAAAGCTTAAGTGCATTCCACAGTCACCAGATGATACAACTTCATTGCTTGCTCATTTGAAAAAATTAATGGGGACTGCTAACGATGATCTGACTCTTGAGGTGATTGCTGCGGCTAGCGGAGGTATGTCTGTAAAAGCTGATAGAAAGTATCTCTTGACCATTGCTGCAGGGATTCTAGCCGAATGCCAGCCACAGGATTTGCATGAAGCCAGGCTCTGTTTACAATCGCACAACCTTTTCTATCAAGGCATGTATTATTTAGACCAGGCACAGAAAGCCGATAAGCTACCTCAGGCCGAGTTTTACATGAAAAGTGCCCTTAAACTCATCCGACTTCATACCGAGACTGTTGAGGCCATTAATCGCTACAAGCGTAAAGGAGAGCAGAAGGTCGTGGTGCAGCATGTTCATGTAGCCCAAGGTGGCCAAGCAATTGTTGGCACCATTGAAACAAGGGGGAGGGGGTATGAAAAATCCAGCGAGGTACCTCATGAATAGAGAGTGCGGAGCCAAAGCAAAAACGAAAGGGCATCAACCTTGTCGTCGAATCGGCATGGCCAATGGCAGGTGCCACCTGCATGGGGGAAAATCTACTGGCGCAAGAACACCTGAAGGCAAGTATCGCCAAAAAATGGCCTCTTGGAAGCATGGTCTACGCTCAAAAGAGGGAATAGCAGAGAAAAAAATGATTAGAGAAGTTATCAAATCTCTTAATGCTAACATCTTAATGTAATCAAAAAATGGCTGAATAGTGGATGATCTTTCATGAATTAATTTGTTTTTCAGCTTCGAGAAGAGCGTCTTTAGCATTTGTTTGAATGTCAGGTGCTAAACCATCTCCATCCCAGTTCTTTTCTCCACTTTTAAGAACATAATCTCCAAATGAAACAGCTATGAAAAAGTCATCATTTACTTCAAACAGCTTGTTTACATGCGCTCCTCCGCCCGTTGTTTCGCCGATAACTGTAGCTTTTCGATGTTCTCTAAGATGATAGGTAAGAGCTTCAGCCGCTGAAAAGGAACCGTTGCTCGTCAGAATAAAAATGGGTTGTTCCAACATTCTTTCTTGTAAAGGGAGCTCTTCTTCAGAAAGGGTCTTTACAGGAGCTACTGGGAACGTCTGTAATTCTTCTTGAGTGATCACGTCTCTGTAGGTATTTTGACCTAAACCTATGCTAGGTTTAATAAAATGGCTAGCAATATAGGCCATCATATATAGAGAACCGCCACTATTTCTTCGTAAATCGATAATAATAGCTTTTGGATTCGATTTTCTAATTTGATCTAAGGCTTGTTTCACTTCTTGAAGTTTTGGGCATTTATTACCTTCTATTCCATCAATATTTTCAAATTTAGTTAATTCAAAATATGTATAATCATCTTTTAATTCCACTTTCATTTCATTAGTTTCAGGCTTAAAATCAATATTTTCTTGACGGTCAACAATGAATACATGTCCATCCTGACTGATTTCCCTCAAATCAATGGTTAGCTCATTGACAAATTCCATGCGGTCATAAAATTTGTCATATTTTCCGGAATGAAATATAGCTTTAAGTTTTTCTGCGATCTGCTTTCCCTTATCTTTGTCTAAATAATGATCTGCAATCAATTCAGGAACACGCTTCATTGTCGATTGTAAATCGAAGGGGCGCTTAGCTTCTCGAATGGCTGAACCAAGCTCTGGATTTCCTTGTTTTTCTATTTGATCAGCAATTTCAAATATTATTTTTGGTTGGTTGAGGAAGGGGTCGGCGTCGTTGATAGTAGCCAAAATTGTGCTTTTATCATTAGCAGTGCAGCGTTGAATTAATGCTTGGCGGAGAGAGTTTTTTGCCGATTCTAACTGATTTGTATCAGCATTGGTTCTTTTGAGCAGTTTGTTCGCTCCAACCGAATACACGGTCTTAGTAAGAGACATTTGTTCAATGTTAGTCTTGTGGGAAACGAAGGATACGAATTCTCGTTTTTTCGCGAAAGGGCGAGCCTCTGATAACGATTTTAATACCTCTTTCACGCATTCTGGCGCCTCGGCATCATCTTCATATATGTATTCCCTTCCAGCAACATTTATTTTTTTAACATCGGAGCTTGAAGCAAAAGCCGCATCATAAAGGGACACGGTGTGGGTTTTACTTTCGTGTATAAATTGGAGGCTTAATTTTGAGATACCAGAAGTAGCCATAATGATCCTAAAGTATTTTATTTGATAATGTTATTGAAGAGTGAAACTAATTTGGCATCGTCTGAAGTTAGATTTTTAAACTTCTTGCCTTGCATTTCACCTATTAGCGAAACAGAGTCCGTTTTGTCAATCTCATCTAAATAAGCTTGATATTGTTGATAAGGGTCATTACGAGCTTGCTTACTTCTTTGGACTTTTAATTCTTCCAACCAGTCTGTCATAAACTTAAGTTTTTGATTTTTATATCATATTTTCGGATAAAATGAAAGCAATAAAGTCTTTAACTTTTCTTTAAATATTGCCTTCAGTACCTAAAATATGTCTCAGGTCTGTAATCATTTCTTCTGCGCTCGCATGAGTCAACAAATTTTGATCAAGACAGTAATAATGTCTTATAACATGAGCCTTTTATTCAGCGCTTTGTAACCGCTCTAAATAGGGGTTTCACCAACTGGGAAAAAATCTCCATGGGGATTTTCACGAAGGCTTATATACTCCAATCGCCATTGATCAACTTTTCGGATATCAGCAAGAGAAAAGAGGGTATCTGCAACTGCTTCACAGCTTTCTAAAATGAGTTCAGTTGCATGACTTGGAGTACCAAATGTTTCATGGAATAATTTTTGTATATTTACGGCGCAATTCTTCAGCAACTTTTCTAGCCGCAGGTCCTCCAATATTGTCATACACGATTGATATGCGTAAACAATAAGGCTGTTCTGGGGGAAGATCAATTGTACGTTCTTCTCCTAAATCGAAAAAATACCAACTAGCTGCGAGTTGGCTGGTGATAATATGCGAGATAATTTTTTTTCCAGATTTTTGTCTTTTTTCAATCTAGCTTCAAAAGCATTTGGAAATGCAGGCCGACCATAACGGGCCGAAAGCCATTGTTTAAGCACTCGTTTTTCTTCAGGTGGAAGGATAAGATTTAGGTTGGGTACGGCTATTTGAAAAAACTCTTTTTTTGAAATACACAGCCGCTTTGCATGAGTCAATTCAATAACAGTAAATTGAGATGAATTTTTGATTAGGTAGCTAATATGTAAGCGGCGAATGTGACGCGCATGGGTGAAATTCAATCGGCATTAATAATCTTTGAACCTACGATAACCTCAACAAGTTCTTCGTTTTCATTGGGTAAATCACAGTCATGCGTGATAACAATAGCGTGAGTATCTCGACCTTTTTCGGCAGGGCAAAGGGTAGAAAAACTTTCCTGAGTGATAGCACTTCCTTGTCGCCATTCAGTATCACGCGAGATCATTTCAGCAACCTATGAATCTTCTTCTTGATATGCAGGGATCGATATAGAAGCTTTCCAGTCGTTCGTAGATTCAGCGTTCGACTGGCTGAGTCCCTGATCGCACATAAGATGCTTCAATTATCTTTGCTTCTGAAATGAGAGCTTGGACTGCTTTTTCATATGGTTTTCCAGATTTTAGTAGATCAAATAATGATAGACCCTCGAAAGCTTTCATATTAAGTAAAGCCCCAGCTCTTTGTATGCCGGCTTCTTTGAATGCATCTGCAATTTTACTAAGCATGGTGATACGGACAACTCTGTCATGTTCAGGCACAGACTCTTGTGCCAGCCATTTATAGATTGCTTGTCGAGATACATCAAATAAAATCGCTAGCTCGCTAATAGGGGGGTTAAGCACAGCGCGAATATTTTCGAGATGCTCAATCGGTGTCCGAACATCAACATTGGGAAGAGTTTTTTCGTCTTTTTTAGGAATAAATTGAACACGCGGCTCAAGGTATTGCTGCCATTTTTTTGCTTCCTCTTGAGGATAAATACTTCCCGTACCCGTTAAGATTAATCCAGCTGATAGTGCGTTAAGCATTACCAATATTTCTCCATAAATAGTGTATTATTCATTCGGTTAAGCCCAAGTTGATTTGGCAAAATCTGTGATAGTAGCAAAAAAGGCTCTTTTAATTCCCAAATGTAAAGAAGACAACAGAGTCTCTGCCTGTTTTATATTCAGTGGCATCTGTCCTTCAATAAAATGATCTACATCTATCACAGCATGGGCAATATTCTCTGTAATTGCAAATTGCTCCATGCGCAATAGATTATTTGGAAGCATATCGGCAGGATAGCCTAATGGCCCTGATTTGTAATGCACACGATTGACTAAGTTGCCCTTAAATGATGAGGATGTGACATCAGTATCAAATACTGATTCACTCAGAGAATATCGCATTGCAACGTCTAAGGCAATACCATGCAATCCTGAAACTAAATATTGATTTACCGTCTCGTCTTTTTTTGGTAGCACGGCATTGAGATACCGCAAGCCCAATCGACTCAAATGTTCTAGTTTGACAATACTATGGACAATTTCTAAACCTGATAAGAATTCATTAAAAAACTGTTTGTGTGTTTCATAGTGCGTAGTATGGAAAGCCAAGGATGATTGGCCTAGGGTAATCCGGCGCTTTGGTTTGCTTTTGTAAATTGCCGAATGGGTAATTCAACAAATTCTGCCTTAGTTGAAGCAGATGAAGGTGATTGAAAACGTAGCTGAGTAATTTTCTGTGCCTCGAAAAGCGTATAGCCATTAAGACGCAATTTATCTTGTATTTCGTCAATATACTTTGCCATAGCAGCGACGGGATTAAACTGTGCTTGGGTTAAGGTATAATAAACTGGTGCATTAAGCATTTTTTCACTCATCTGAACCTCAAATCATTTCTGTCTTCTCTGCTAGTTTACAGTTTGGTTGACATATGAAGCAATAGCAAATCCAAGGCTTGATGCTATAGAGTTACATGTGAACCTTTTGAACCCTCGATGATCTGCATTTTCAAAACCGTCAAGTTGCTTGGAAGCATTGGCTCAAGCCAATCCTCAAAAAGGAGCTAGCTTGGGACAAGAATGGGACAGCATTAAGCTAAAACTGTCTAAATGTCTCAACAATTAATAGGATTTATTTTCATGCAATCATCTATTTATTAGAGTGATATGTGTTGTGCATAGCTGTGAGCGATTGGAATGAAGGTGACTGTAATCCGACGGCTTACGCCTCCGCTAGTTCGAATCTAGCCACCCCCAATTCACTGGACGGCCCTTGATCTGAGCGAGCATGGAAATGGCTCACACAGCTCCAGGGCCAACTTTTTACCCTCTAATTTCAAGTTCTGAAACACCAAATCGAGAATTTGCCGTTTTTCAGTCACTTCAGAACTCTCGAAGATGGATCGCGCTCTTTGGGCCAAACTCATCACTGTGCTTGCTGTAATATGGAACTTCTCATCCGCGACAGTATGTCTCTGCATTTGCTCCAAAATTTCATATTGCTTATCTTTATATTCCTTCAACTTAAGACAGTAGGTCTCAGTATCAATCAACCCATCGAGCTTATCATCGTACATCTTGCTGATCCGCTGCTGTACCTTATCCTGCCCTCGGCGTAGTCTTTCTAGGTTCTCCTTATGAAAAACGCTTTCGGATTCGTGGATTTCTTTTAGATAGCGGGCAATTTCCTCCATTTGTTGGTCGCTCAATTGAATATTATCAAAGTAAGGGGTCAGCTGCTTCATCAGCTCTTCCTCTCTGATATACTCTCTTGTACATCCACCCTTTGCATTCGTGCAACTATAGTAAATATATTTTTTCTTCTTAATTTCTGGGCTTACCATGCAACCGCAATGACCGCATGTAATAAAACCTCTTAAAACAAAAGATAAAGCTCCATGTTGGAAGGGAGTTTTATGATAACGATCGGTGACTATCTGCACCCTTTCAAACAATTCCCTCGCAATTATAGGCTCATAAGCATGGTCAAAGATGCTGGTAATGCAAGCATTTTTCTGTAAATTTCAATTTCCCTCTTTTCTTTCTCATAATCAGCTTGTTAACATCTCTTGTTTGAGCAGCATATTCATATCCAAGTATTGCTTATGTTGTTTGGTATTATTTTGAGCTCGCTATGAGATTTTGGAATACGTCAGAATTTTATTGGGAAGAAATCATTAGACCACGATGTGGGGATGACTATGGCAAGCATTTTGAAGTCTCTTGGAACAAATCAGTCTGGCGGGAAATTGCAATCGTAAAAGATCAAACGGTTAGTTTCTCAAACGCGCAAATCCAATAATTTTTACTAAAGATTTTTTTGAATCAGGACTGCGTATTTTGATCAATTCAAGAAAAATATGCATCTTTCGGGATATGAGAAAAAAAGAATTGATAGATCAGTCCTCCACTACATTTGAGTTAGCGCTAAATGGACATGAATTGTGGATTCACGTCACCTTTGAAAACCAGATAGTTGAAAAGTTTTGCATTCAAAAATTTAATAGCAATTATGAAGGAAATTCCAATTTACATCGATTTGTAAAAGAAATTTTTAATTCTCCTTTGCCGGGAGACAAGAAGATAAAATTAGTCCTTAGAGTGGGAATCAGTCTCTAAGCACATCAATCTGTTACATATACCAAAAATGTTAAAATGCATGTTTTTTACGAAAATATATGGCTCTTGCTTTCATTTTGCAGGGACTTGCTTAACTGTTAAGGAACTGCGTATTGCTAGAGACATACCGGCTATTATAGAAGATTTGAGAAGCAGGCATTTAACTGTATACAAGTCCAAATCAGAAAATATAAACTAAAATTTTAAAGTTTATAAATTTCTGTATTTAAATCACTTAAAATAAAGTCAATCTGATATAATACTTAGTAAAAAACTAAGGTAATACATGTCTTCTAAAGTTGCAGAAAAAGACTCTGAAATAGTGTCCTCTCAAGAGCAATTACAACCATCAAAACCATGTGAATATTATTCTGGCATTACTCTGATAGCCTTAGGGATTATTTTGGTTTTAGGAGGTTTAACGATTGCCGGCGTATGTATATCTCAAATGCGTTTCCCCATTTTTTTGATACTTTAGGCCCTATTCCTCTAATTGCGATACCTGTGATTACCGGATTTGTGATCATTTCAGTCGGCGGCTTACCTTTTCATGAAGTATAAGGAAAAGTGTGTAAGAGTTGCATCTGAGGAATTCTTACGCCAAGCGGAAGATGATCTGCATCTTAGCTCTCAAATCACACATCTTTGCGATCCCAGAAGGCGTTTCAATGTGCTTGGGACAGCTCAATGTCCCATTGTTCAGGCCGTTGGCCTGCCCAGATATCTTATGCGTTGCCTGTTTAATTCACGGAAAGAGGCCTCCGGTTCCCTTCGCAATGCTTTCAATCGCAGTGTAGCTGCTCTAAATGCAGAAGATCTCAATCAAGCCGAGCACCAAATACTTGCTGCCAAGTATAATCGCTTTACTACAACTACAGCTCTACTTAAAGACAATCACTAAAGATGATGGAGCATTGACGTTAATAGGGAATGACCAGCGAGAATGGGGTCATTTTGAAAGAACTGTGAAAGAAAATCATGAGGATCTGACGCAGCCTATCTATAAAGAAGGCAAATGGTATCATATGGAGCATCAAGCCAACCATGGCCTCGAAGCGATGGTGATTTTTGCAGAAACGCAGCTCAAACGCTTAGGGAGACAACTTAGCTTTGGTACTTGCTGCAAATACTTTAGCCAAGATGAACCTGAAGCTGAGATCTATAAACGCGATGAACCTCAATTGCATACAGAAAACCCCACTGTCCAAAATATCGGCCATGCAACACTTCTATTTCAAATGGGAAAAATGAACGTACTGACCGATCCCATTTTTGGAGGATTGAACCCTGTTTTTTATCCCAGACAAACGGAACCTGGCCTTACAGCCGACGAATTACCGCCTATCGACGTCATTCTAATCTCTCATAACCATCGAGACCATTGTGATATAGATTCATTGAGACAACTTGTCCCTCATCAGCCTATTCTTCTGGTTCCTAAAGGAGATTTTAATCGATTTAGAGATTTGGGATTCACAAATGTTCAAGAGCATGAATGGTGGATGACAACAACGATCTCCTGTAATGGTGAAACGGTCGATTTTCATTCTGTCCCAGCACGTCACTGGTCAGGGACAGGTGCATGTGATGTTCAAGAATCTCTCATGTGTAGCTGGGTATTTAAACGGCAAGAAGATGAAGTAGCCATTTATTTTAGAGGCGACACCGCTAGTATTCCGACTACGACCATGCAAGAGATCGTGCAATTTACACGGGCTCCTATCATGGCTAATTTTGAGCCAGGAGGACCTAATCATCGACGCCGTTGGATGGAGTCGACCCACCAATCTGTACTCGACTCTATGGTTTCCTGTTTTGAAGTTAACGACCATCCTGAACAATGCATGACCTATCTCATGCACCATAATGCGTATGAATTAGGCACGGATCGCTTCAATGAGGCCATTATTATTAAAGATCAAATTATCACATTTTTGAATGGATCACTGTCGACAGAAGATGACACTTTCCATGCCCTGCCAGAATTTGTTCAAAATGAACTACAAGGGGGGGTATTGGATCGTATCAAAGAGATTGGGATACGCAAATTTATAAATCATATCAATCAATACTTTGTATCACCTAAAATTGGAGAGCGTCTTGAGTTGAGGCTCAATCAGTCCGCTGAGGCTGCTCAATTATTTTGATAATCTTTCTCGCAAAACATAGGGATCTAAATCAATATCATCCCCCAAGCTAGAGTATCGGTCCGAGGATCAACATGGACCTGGTTGAAAAATTCGATCGATTCCCATGCAGCAAACACACCCTGTCCAACCAAATAACTCAAATCCACCTCACCTTCAAGACCATCATCAAAGAGGATCCAAACATGATAATTGGGCCTGGGTTTGCAGGCAATAATCCTAGCTCTTTTGAAATCCATACCACTACATTTATTCGAGTGGAGGGATTTTTTGTAGTTTTTTGTTATTTGCAGCATAATTCCAATCTTCCATGAGTTGATCTTGACGAATTTGAGCCCACTCCATTACCAAACTTAAAGCTCGAGGAGGTAGTTTGCCTTTCAGTATTCCAAGGGGAGAAATTTGTATCAAAGCTTCATATTCCCCGTAGCGAGCATGAAAATGCGGTGGGGCATGATCGTTGTAGAACATCAAGATTAAAATGCCAAAGAATTCGCTAATTGTAGGCATGTTTCAATGTCCAATGAAAAGGCACTATGATAGGGGAGACTTCTGATTTACTCCATCAATTTTAGATTTTTAACTGACAATCAGCTTTTCAAAAGAAGCACAGATTGGTGCTAAGAATCTTGTCAGCTGTGTTGGCCTTTCCCCAGTGGCAGTAAGCAAACGATCGACATATGTGAAACAGTCATTTGTAAAAGGTTCAAAAGATAAAAAACCGGAGATGGAATGATATGATGTTTCTAGCTGTTGATGTGTCTGCCAAATGCGCTCAATTGTCCCCCCTGTGGCTTGACGTAATTCGAGCTGGGTCCATTGATTTACTGGAACATCGCGCGGGGTGGGCGACCATTCGCATTTTCGATCCCCTGGCAGCCTCAGTAAAGCATGATGACCGATGTTGATAAGATTTAACCATTTAGCCTCTCGAGTCACGACCTGAAAAAACTGAGGTTTTGTCATATAATCAACGAAAGCGTCATACCCCTTATTTTCAGCTAGCCAGACAACAT
>CAVPKN010000031.1:0-51140 GCA_963705695.1 uncultured Chlamydiales bacterium | reverse complement strand
AATTGAAATCCCCAGATCAGAAATTTTTTCCCGGTCGATGGCAAGAACAATTTGCGTGCGGTTCTCTTCCAAATCGGAATCAACATCTCTAAAACCGGGTGTATTTTTAAGCGCATCGACAAAATGGTTCACATGGAGTTTCAGTTCATCGTAATCAGAGTTTGTTAAAATATACTCGAACTGTTTGGTTTGCCCTCCATATGAGAAAGGATTAAAGGTCATCGCATACGCATCTACACCCACCACGTCTTGTAGTTTCACGCGAGCCTGCTAATAATGTCTGCGACCGAGTCCCCTGACCCTTTTTTGTGGTCTTGAACAACATTATCCCTTTATTGACCGCGGGAATATCACCTCCTTGTAGGGCAAGGAGAAAAAGCCTTTATAGATGGGGTTGTCGGAACTGTATTTTAATTTAGTTATCGGTATAGGACAACGTAGATCCCTTCTTGCGCCTGCAATATTATAATAAAACTCCCCCGGTCTTCATCGGGGGCGAATTCTTTTCCTATCTGGCTCGCCAGAAAGAGACTTGAAAGTAAAGAGCCCAGCGGCTCCTGTCAGGAACAAATATTTCCTCTTTAAGGTGATCTTTAAAAGGGATTTGTATCGTGACTCAAAAAATATATATCCTTTTTGAAAAACATGGAAAATCTTGGAATGGCTTGTGAAGATGTTTGAGAAACCGGAAAGAGCATGGCGTTAATGCTGAGTGAAACAAACGCCGGAACGGTACTGGCACAAGTGTATGGTTACCCGAAATTCAAAGAAAAACTGGCCCACTTGTCCCGCATGAAAGCAATGGGAATGAAACAGCAATCAAGGCAAGGGAGGCCGCCATAATCGGCACTGTCATCTCTTTTGCACTGAGTAGAGCAGCTTCGAGTTTGGTTCTCTTTTTCAAATATGGTGAAATATGTTTTCCAACATCACAATCGCATCGTCTACAACGACGCCGATAGCGAGAACTAGTGCGAGGAGTGTGAAATTATTTAGGGTAAAATTTAAAAATAGAGAGCGGCAAACGTAGCGATAATGGAAATAGGAATGGCAATTGCGGTACAATTTTAATGCTGCGGAAATTTCTTAAGAAAATGAAGATGCAAATGACAACCAATAGAGTGGAGCTCCACAGGGTTTCTTTCATCTCGTCCATCCATTCTCTATAAACTCGGAGGAGTCAAAAGCGATTTGGAGATGAATATTCTGCACGCCCGACTCGTTAATTTTTTTAATCTCTTTTTTTATCGCTTGCGCAACGTCTACCGTATTTGCTGAGGGCTGTTTGATGATACCAAGCCCTACGGTATCCTCTGTGTATAACGCGCCACACTCCGTTCATCTTCGATCCCTTCTTCAACCCATCCAATATCTCCAATCCGGATCGGAATCTTGTTCCTTTTTGGTGATAATTAAGTCTCTCAATGCTTCCAGGGAACGCACTTCCCCATTTGTTTTGATCGAAAATTCCCGGGTTTGGCTTTTCAATCCTTCCTGAGGGGAGTTGATGTTTTTTTCTCTTAGTGCGTTCAAAACTTCAGAAACCGTCAGTTGATGCGCAAAGAGGCGGTGGGGATCTAACCACACTTTCAAAGCAAATTTCTTCTCTCCTGCGACCAAACAGACCTACTCCCTTGACTTTTGCAGCCTCTCTTTAAGAGTTTGTGCCGCATAATGGGAAAGTTCGCTACAAACAGAGAGAGAGGATCGTGTGGTTCTTGCGGAGAGCCACATCACCGGGAAAGCATTGATGTCCAATTTTTGAACGATAGGCTCTTCAATGTCGTTGGGAAGGGCCTGCCTGATGCGCGCTATCGTATCGCGGCATCTTGGGCTGCTTGATCGATCTTTTTGTTTTGATCAAATTCAACGGTGATTTGGCTGTAGCCTTCGAAGCTTTTCGACTTGATATGCTTGACCCCTTCGATGGTATTCATCTCGGCTTCGATAGGGTCGGTCACTGTCAAGTCGATATCTTCTGGACTGGCGCCCGCCAATTTGGTTGTGATCGAAACAATTGGAAATTCAATCTTCGGCAGTTCGCTCACACAGAACTTGCAGAAAGTAACCAACGATTCCAAAGAGGATTAAGATGAGAGAAAGTACAGCGGCGAATACCGGACGTTTGATACAAATTTCAGAGAGGTTCATAGTTGTTGTTTATTTTTTATCTTTTGTCCATCGGACACTTTATGATTTCCCCCCACAATCACGAGATCACCAGGCTCTACACCCTCTAAAATCTGCACTTTTCCCTCTTTCCTTAAACCCAATTTGACTTTTTTGAGGAGTGCTTGCTCGCTGACAATTTTATAGATGTACCACTCTCCTTGGAGTGCAACGATCGCCTCTTCGGGAAGCATGATACTATCAGCGATTGTCTCTAATACCAGTTCTCCGGAAGCAAACATCCCTGGAATCAACGATTTATTCGGATTGGGAAGGAGCACTTTCAATGTGAAGGAGTGGGTAGAGGGATCGATTAATGGATCGATTTCATGCACTTCTGCGGTGTAAATGGTTTTATCAAGAGAGTTCGTACAGATGTTGACTTTTTGGCCTGTTTTCACAACATAGCGATAAATCTCCGGCAGGCTAAATACGGCATGCACTTTGTCGATATTCACGACATATCCGATAGGAGTATCATGTCTCACTTCGCTACCTTGATTTAAAGGAAGAGAGGAGATAATCCCCGCAATCGGGCAGTAGATAGGGGCATGATTGTATTTATAACCCACTTCATCTCGATCGATGTAAGCCAGGAGGTCCCCTTTTTTGATATCACTCCCACTTTTTACAAGATAATCGACCAACTTTCCATTCACTTTGGAATAAACAGCGACAGAATCAACTGCTTTAATGACCCCGAATATTTTTAATGAGTGAGAGAGTGAGGCAGACTGCGCTTCGATAGAAGATACAGGAATTTTGAGATCTTCACGATTTTCTGTGACGGTAGGCTTTTTTCGAGCACCCAGCCACGCATAAGGTTGCTATGATTAATAGGGGAAGGGTGATTAGTTTTTTCATGAAATTAACACTCCATTAATTAGCTCGTCAAAAAAACCGGTCTCTTTTTTCAGTTTAAGAACTAAGAGAATCAGATTGTATCGCGCGATCGCATGATTTGCTTGCACTTGAATATACGTATTTAGGGCATCCATGAGGTCAATATTGGTTGCTGTCCTCTGCTATACCTTTCAGCAAGGATTTCATAATTTTCCTTGGAGATGGCCAACTCATTTTGTAGAGGAGCACGTTATTTCTTTCGAGAACGATTCATAATAAGCAGTTTTAACTTTGACCCTTAAATCTTTAATCAACCGTGCATAGAGAAGTTGCTGTTTTGTGAGTTCCGCTTTCGCATTTTTGACGTTGAGGCAATTGATCCCTCCATCGAATAGAGGAACATTTAACCATAAAGCCGCGCTCCAGGAATTGTTTCTGAAAGCAAGCGTCTCCGGAGTTGCTAAAGTATATTCTCCCAGAAAATCGAGCTTAGGCCAATTGGTCCGTTTCAGAGCGATGATTTGTTGTTGTGCCGCCTCAATAGAGAAGGCTAAACTTTTTAAATCCTCCCGTCGCTCACACGCCTCTTGTACCAAAAGGCAAAGATCCTCTTCGATATATACATCGGCATACGAAGGAGGGGTGAGTTGATAGCAACCTATCTCAATGCCAGTTAAATTAGAAAGGTGTTCTTGGTAGATGAGTAAGTCACTGCACACTCGTTAATAACGCGTTGGGCACGGCTGACCTCTTCCTCACTGTCAATAGATCAGAAATAGGGACCTCTCCCTTTTCATAACGCGCCTTAATCACACCGCATTGTTCTTGCACAAGGAGTAATTGGTTTTCGCTGACACGGAGCAAATCACTCGATTGAAGAACCGTGATATAAGCTTCTGAGGCGCAGTAGAGAATTTCATAGAGTTCAAATTCAGAATGGTGGCATACAGCCTCTTTTGCCAATTTCGCTGCCAAATAGCAAGGCCTAAGCCGCAATTCGACCAACGATTGACTAAGAGTTAGATTTGCCGCTTTAAAGCCTGAGGAATTAGGCGTGATCCCTCCACGGCCTTAGAAGGGTTGGAGTAGGTGATCGAAGCGGAAGCCCCCACACAAGGGAGGAGCCTACGAAGGGTCTGCCGAATGTTTAAACTGCTTGATAGTTCTCGATCTCCAGACTTTTCACGATTGTTCGTGATTATCCATCACCAAAGTCCAAACCTCTTCCAAACTCAAACAATTTTCAGCATTACAAACGACCCCCGCAGTACAAAAAAAAGTCAGCAGAAATGTAGCAAATTTCATAACCAATCAACCAAATCCAGAGGCAATTTACAATTCTTTTTGCTTTCCTGAAAAGGATTAAAAAAAATCTTACATATTTACAAAGTTAAATCACAAAAAAATTCTTTTTATTGTAAATAAACATAATAAACATCTATACTATTTTAGTATGATTAGTCCATTAACTCTTTTCTATCGGTGTTATCAAACGAGTGAGGAATCGCAGACTGTCAATTTAAGGACAGAGAAAGAGCGCTTTCTATTTCCAAAAGGGCATGCCGATGCGAGCAAAGTTTATGAGGCGGCCCCAGAAATTAGCCTTGAGGATGACGATAAAACTCGGATCGAATATGTAAAAAATTCAGGTCAGTTTTTTCGCATTGTGGGAACGGGATGGCTATTGCGCCATTCAAGATTTTCGACAAGAAACGCTAATGTTCCAGGTGCGCCTCCCGGTCCAGGTTCGTCATCTGTTCTCCGTCCTGTCATGAATGGGCGGTTAGGAGAGACTATTCAGGAACATCAGTTGAACCTCATTACTCCAGAAGAATATTTGGTGGAAGTGCCTCGTCCCAAAGGGAGACGTATGGATTCAGACGATGCGCAATACTATAAGGAGTTTGTTGTCATTTCACAGGAGTTGAAGATCCTCGGTTACCATGAGACTGTTGCAAGATTCGAAAACATTTTCAAAGAATAGATTGCAGAAAATCGGTGACGATATCTGTAAGCTGATTTTTTATTCTGGGTACATGGATGCCCATTTCACAAACATCGTCTTAAAAGAGGATGATGTATTGCCACTGTCGAGATGAAGGGGATAGTTTTTTGCACGGAGAGGGGGAAGGGTCATCCCAATTCCTTTATGGGATACCCGCATTTATGGCCTTAAGGAATTGATTCGTTTGGGCAAATCGCGACGGTTTGCCGCAAATCAAGCAAAAGGCGGAACATTATCTCTTTTGGGCGCGAATTTACAAAATCGGAAAGATTGCCCTTATTATTTTCAGCATTTTGTGCCCCCTTATCCCATTAATTATATTATGTTGTTCGGCTGCCTATGCCGCATTCCATAATAATCGGCGCCCCGCTCAGCCATTACAACCTGTCACAGTATAATCATAGTTGATAGACAGATTGGTTGTTGCTCAGAAGAAAAACTTAAAATTATACCGTTCATATCGTTCAATCGTTTCTTCGTGTGTGCGCAATCAAGCCCTTAACGATACAAACGATAGAACGATATGAACGATAATTTGTGCACAGTACAACGTAAACGGCTCTTGTTAGAGTGGGGTTGCATAGTTACTCGCCATTCCCTTATAAAAGCAGCATAACAGCAGCAATGAACCGATCTGGCGAATGCAAGAGAGGTTCGTGTGAAGATGGAAAAGGGGTTGCAATGCAGGAACAGATTCTTGGCGATTATAGGGTGCTGCGGAAGATCGGCAGCGGAGCTTTGGGGGATGTTTTGCTAGGGGAACACCGTTTTCTTAAAAAACAGTTTGTTCTCAAAATCCTCCCCGCTGAAGTTGGCCAGGGCATGGGTTTTATCGAACGGTTTGAAGAGGAGGCGGCCAGACTGGCTCTCTTCGAGCACCCACATATTGTGAAAATACATAATATGACTTCGGCAGAGGGAGTTTATTTTTTGGTGACCGATTGCATTATAGATGCGATAGGGGAGACTACCAACTTAGCTCAATATATGTCGGGGCGTAAGGAGCGGTTAAGAGAGGAGGAGCTTTTGAGCCTGATGAGACAGATTGCCGACGCGCTAGACTATGCCCATTCAAAAATAGGGGTTGCCCACCAAGGTCTTAAGTTAAATAATTTTTTAGTAGGTAAAGCGCAAGAAGGGATCGATATTTATATCTCTGACTACGGATTGGCAAAACTCATCAGTCCAGGGAAAATGATCGCCCGAACATTTCAAGAGATGGCCACCGCATTAAATCTTCTGCCACAAGAGGGGAGTGGGGAGAGATATATTTCCACCCCAATTATTGGAGATAAACTTTCGCAATTGAGTCACTCTTTTTTGCAAAATTACCCCTTTCTCGCCCCGGAACAAAAACGGTGTGATCAAGTCGGGCCTGCAGCGGACGTTTATGCCTTCGGTGTTTTGACATACTATTTAATCTCTGGGCAATTCCCAGAAGGTATTTTCCCGTTACCCTCCTCATTTGCTCCCGAATATGTATATGATTGGGATCAAGTGGTTACGCAGTGTCTCAATCAAAATCCCTCTTTCCGTCCCAAACAGCTTCTCCCTCTGATGGAGAAAAAAAAGCAATCGATGATGCAGCCTCTTCCCAAAACGATTGAGACTCTCACGATAGAGCCTCTCAAACAAGTTAATTTGCGCCCCCCATCCCCTCAGCAGTTGGAACGGGAAGAGCCCCATCTGAAGCCATGGATCCAAAGGAATGTGGAAGAGCTTGCTCCTCCACAAACCCCTCCTCAACCCTCTTTTGCTTTGGCAGCGGCGACACCTGCTCTTAAAGAAAATTCCGTAAAGGAGAGCTCCAAAGAAAATTCCGCAAAGGAGAGCTCCTCTGATCAAGAAGCGTATGCCCAACAACTCAACGCCATGTTGAACCGTGACCCCATTGTGACCCAGTATCACCCGGAAAAAAAGGAGATGAGGATTTTAGAGCCGTTGCAAACAGAAATGAGCATCGTCCGGGGAGGGCAATTTACCAGAGGATCAAATGGAGGAAGTCGAGATGAAATGCCCCCTCATAAGGTTGTGTTGAGACACTTTGCACTTGACATCCATCCGGTAACAAACGAGCAATTTCTCCTCTTTTTAGAATTTATGGGTGGTGAGAAGGATCACCATTACAATGACCTCATCCGTCTCAAGGATTCAAAATTATCGAGAAGTGGAGGTAAAATTTCGATTGAGGCTGGGTATGCAAGGCATCCTGTCGTTGGAGTGACGTGGTATGGGGCCATTGCGTATGCCAAGTGGGAGGAAACGCCTCCCCACAGAGGCTGAATGGGAGATTGCAGCCCGCGGGGGGCTCGAAAATGCCCTCTATCCTACAGGTGATCAAATCGAAAAGATTCAGGCTAATTTTTTCTCCTCCGATACGACGGCAGTCATGAGTTATCCTCCCAATGCCTATGGGCTCTACGATATGGCGGGAAATGTCTACGAATGGTGTCAAGATTGGTATGGGTATAACTACTACGAAACGGCGATGCAGGAGCCCAATAATCCACAGGGCCTCAACAAGGTGTTTACCGCGTGTTGAGGGGAGGGTGTTGGAAAAGTCTCCATGATGATATGCGCTGCTCTGCGCGTCACAGAAACAATCCCGGAACAGTCAATAGTACCTACGGCTTCCGTTGCGCTGCTGACGTTTATTAACCTGAGTTTTGAGTTGATCTTCCTCATCCTCAGGGCCTTTTTTGGCGCAACTCGCGCTTTTTTGCTTGAAATAGCGCCTGCGGCTATGGTCGGCGCAAAAAATCGCAATTTGCGCTCAAAAAGCCCTCTGATTATGAGGAAGATCAACTCAAAACTTCAGGTTATTGATCATGACAAAGCAAGAGTATTACAAATTGTGCGATGAGATCTGGGAGCATAACAGACGGTATTTTATCGAAAATGCCCCCACGATCTCAGATGAACAATTTGATCACCTCATGGCAAAAGTGATCGCCATTGAAAATAAACATCCTGAATGGGTCTTCCCCGGTTCTCCGAGCCAAAGGGTGGGTGAGATGGCAACCGGAGGCTTTGCCGTCGTTGCGCATGAAGTGCCGATGCTCTCTTTAGCAAACACCTATTCGGCAGAGGAGGTGAATGAGTTTTTGGAACGGATGGAGCGCCTTTTACACCAAAAAAAAATAGAGTACGTCTGTGAGCTCAAAATGGATGGGATTGCCATTTCCCTCCATTATGAAGAGGGGATTTTGACCCGCGCGGTCACTCGAGGGGATGGGACAAAAGGGGATGAGATTACGGCCAATATTCGGACGATCTCCTCCCTTCCTTTAAAATTGAAAGGGGAATTCCCACTCGAGGTTAGAGGGGAAGCTTATATGCCCAAAAAGAACTTTGAGAGACTGAATGCCGAGCAACAAGCTAAAGGAAGACCACTATTTGCTAATCCCCGTAATGCCGCAGGGGGTAGTCTTAAATTACTGGATCCTAAACAGGTGGCTAAAGGAAGCTTGCTTTTTCCTGTTACGGAATCGCACAAGAGGCCTCGGCAGGAATTACTACCCAGCATGAGGCTTTAGATTTTTTAAGATCATTAGGTCTTCCCATTGCAGGGGAGTATCGACTCTGTAGTAGCTTTGAGGAGATTCACGGCTTTGCGCAAGAAGTCGAAAAAATGAGAAAAGATCTTCCCTTTGAGATCGATGGAATTGTGATTAAAGTCAACGATCTTGCCGCCCAAAAAAAACTAGGTGTGACTGGGAAAAATGTCCGGTGGGCCGTAGCTTACAAATTCGCCGCTCAGCGAGAGGAGACGCAGATCCGGGAAATCACTGTCCAAGTCGGACGGACAGGTGTATTAACACCTGTGGCTGAGTTCTCCCAGTCTTTGTGGCAGGGAGCACGATTTCAAGAGCGACCCTCCATAACGAAGAGGAAGTGAGGAGAAAAGATATCCGCGAAGGGGATAGTGTGATTGTTGAAAAGGGCGGGGATGTCATCCCAAAAGTCGTTCAGGTTGATTTTTCGAAACGTCCTGCCGACTCCAAGCCATGGAAAATGCCAACCCATTGCCCTGTGTGTGGCACCCAAGTGGTCCATACCCCTAACGAAGTGGCTCTCCGTTGTCCTAATACGAAAGGTTGCCTGGCTCAAGAGCTCAAACGGATCGTCTATTTTGCTGGCAAACACGGTATGGATATCGATCATCTGGGAGAAAAAGTCGTGGAACAGCTCGTAGAAAAAGGGTTTGTAAACCGTGTTTCCGATATATACCGTCTCACACCAGAGCAGCTCTTTCAGCTCCGTAATTTCAAGGAAAAAGCAGTCCATAACCTGCTCACAAGCATTGAAAAATCGAAAAAAGTCCCTATGAGCCGTCTCATTATGGCTTTGGGAATCAAACATGTTGGTGCGCAAACTGCCGAGTTACTTGCCGTCCAAGCAGGAACACTGGATACTCTGGCTCAGATGACAGAAGAGCAGCTGCTTCAGATCCATGGAATCGGTCCCATTGTGGCGGAAGCCGTAGTCACTTTTTTCTCCCTTCCAGAAAATCAGGAAGAGATCGCTTCCCTTTTAGAGTTGGGAGTGACTCCGCTCATCGAGAAAGGGATCGATTATCAACACCATCCGTTTAACGGAAAAACATTTGTCCTGACGGGTGCACTGCAACATTACACCCGTGACGGTGCACGCGATTTGATCAAAGCACGGGGAGGGCATGTGAGTGGCAGCATCAGTAAGGCAACCGACTTCCTTCTCATGGGTGAAGAGCCGGGCTCAAAATTGGAAAAAGCGACGAAATTAGGCGTTCCCCTGATGACAGAAGCCGAATTTGAATCGTTATTGTGAACAAATGAGTTTACCGATAAAGGTGTGGTGGCTGCAGCTGTGCAGTTCAATCTTTTGGAGAGTGCCAATGAGAGAGTCATCCCCTTCAAAGATGACGTTGCGCCAGCATCGGGTGACCCCTTTGAGGTAGCGGTTATCTTTATTCCTTCTTTCGACAAGGACTTCAACGCTCTCTCCCAGTTTTTCCTGCATCAGCTCGACAGCAATCTCCTCATGAAGCTGAAGGAGGCGTTGGTGCCTCTCCTGTTTGACCTCTTCTGGCACATCATCTGCCCACCGTTTTGCTGGGGTCCCTTTTCTGGCGCTATAGGTGTAGAGAAACGCATTCGCATAACGGACCTTTTTCATCGCCTCGTAGGTCTCCAAAAATTCCTCTTCTGTCTCGGTGGGGAAACCCACAATCATATCTGTCCCTATAGCCACAGTGGGGACCAACTGGCGAAGGAGCTCGACTTTCTCTAAGTACTCCTCTTTTTGGTAAATCCGGTGCATTTTCTTCAAAATGCGGTTTGAGCCCGACTGTAGGGGAAAATGGACATGTTCACAAAGGCTATCGAGGTCCCGAATCGCCTCCATGAGCTCCCTCGAGATATCGACGGGGTGACTTGTCAAAAAGCGGATCCTATTTACACCAGGAATCGAGTCGAGTTGGTAGAGGAGATCGTGGAAGAGACACCCCCAATTAGGGCTATCTTTCCCATAACTATTGACGTTTTGCCCTAAAAGCGTGATCTCTTGGTACCCTTGATCGATCAATTTTTGGCACTCTTCAATGATACTTTGGGGAGGGCGGGAAACCTCGGGTCCCCTCGTATAGGGAACAACACAGTAGGTGCAATATTTGTCACAGCCGCGGATGATAGAGACGTAAGCCTTATATTTATCGCTCCGCTTCGTCACCGCATAATCGAGCTCTTGTGTGAATTCCTCATCGGTGCGCACGGTTTGCTGGCCCGTAAAAAGGACCTCATCGAGGACATGAGTCAGATCGTGAATATTATTAGTGCCCAAGACAAAATCGACATGGGGCAATTTTTGAAAGAGGCTCTCTTTTTTGGCATTCGCCATACAGCCAGTCACCCCAATAATCCGATCCCGTTTTTTCTGTCGGCCGAGTTTGCCCAGTTTCCCCATCACCTTTCTTTCCGCCAAATCTCGGATCGAACAGGTATTGAAAATCAAAAGATCGGCCTCATTTTCGTTATCGATTTGGACCAATCCTCTTTCCGACAAAATTCCTGCCATGATCTCCGTATCGAGCTCATTCATTTGACACCCATAGGTGCGCATATAAAACGTTTTTGGATCTCGCTTCATGATGGAGTGGCAATAAAATATTGAAATTTTAAAGAGAGCTATCTTATCGTGTGTAGTCGATTAAATGCAAAATTTCTCTTCTGGACCGCGCCACAGCCATGGGATGTGAACTTTTGCATTGAATCGACTACAGGACTTCTTTATGGCTATCTTAAAGTTCTTCCATCTCCTCTTCGTTTTCCTTTGGGTTGGGACCCTTCTGACCTTAACCCGTATTTTGAGATATATGGGCAAAGAGGAGGAGGGGGTGCAAAAGAGAATCGCAGCCCTTCTCAAAAGGCTTTATCTTTTTGTTGATTTCCCCTCGATGCTCCTCGCAATTATTTTCGGGATCGCCCTCTTGATTTTAAAAAATGTCAATCTAAAGGCCCCTTGGCTCCATATGAAGTTGACGTTTGCCTTTTTTTTGATCATCTGTGATCTAATTACGGGATGGAAGATTGTGCGCCATCTCCACCGCCCATTCCGAGGGAGGGGGTCTCTTTTTTTACACCTGATTACCCTTTTCATTTTCATCCTCATCCTCATTGCCATTTATATTTTCAAAGCCACCTACCCCTGTTGATAGCAAGCCCAGCAAAACTAAATTCATCCGATACAATTATATAGGCTTTTGGAAAAGGTAAATTGATAGACATGTCGGGTGGTTGCCCGTCATTTCACTGTCGGGCCACCCCCCGACATGTCTATCAATTTACCTTTTCCAAAAGCTTAAATTTCCAAAAGCTTATATAAATTCGAAAAATTGTTCTAGTTTCCTGTGCTCTGGCTGCTGATATCTTTTGGTTGGCAAAAAAGGGCGCTAAATTTATGATGACTGCCTATTTACTTTTAGGTGGATATGCAGCGAAAGCAAGAAAAAGCAACAACGATTGTCCATAAACACGAAGTGAAACGCACCTGGTATGTGCTTGATGCCTCTGGCAAAACTCTCGGCCGCTTTTGTTCCGAAGTTGCCAAAATTCTCCGAGGGAAGCACAAAACAACCTTTACCTCCCATGTTGACAATGGGGATGGGGTCATTGTTCTCAATGCCGATAAAATAGTCGTTACAGGGAACAAAGAGGCGCAAAAGCTCTATCGCTATTATACCGGACATATAGGGGGATTGCGTGAGATCCCTTTTCGGAACATGCAAGCACGCCATCCCGACTATGCCATTCGCGTAGGGGTCAAAGGGATGATGCCCAAATCCCGTTTGGGGAAACAGCAGCTGCGGAAACTCCGCATTTTTAAAGGAGAGGAGCACCCTTTCAGCGCTCAACAACCAGTTAAAGTAAATATTTAGGCAGGTTTTAACAGATGGCAAAAGCATTAGAAGAGACAATAGCTACTGGTCGCCGAAAACGCGCCGTATCGAGTATCCGTCTGCGTGATGGAACGGGGAAAATAGATGTGAATGGAAGGGAGTTTGAAAATTATTTTCCTCTAGAGATCCAGCGTAAAACAATCTTATCTCCGTTGAGAATGATCGAGGCCGAAGGGAAGTACGACTTGGTGATTCGTGTCAATGGGGGAGGGATTGAGGGGCAAGTGATTGCTTCCCGCCTAGGTTTGGCCCGTGCCTTGACTAAGCTGAATGAAAACCTGAAGCGCGATTTTAAAGAAGAAGGGTTTTTGACCCGCGATCCCCGCCGCAAAGAGCGGAAGAAATATGGGCATAAAAAAGCCCGCAAGAGTTTTCAGTTCTCCAAGCGTTAAGATCCCCCCTCCTCTTACCTTGGAGTTCTTCGCCCTTTTGGCAAACCAAAAGGGCTTTTTTATTTGCTCAGGATGTGAGTTTAAAATTTTTATCGTTCATATCGTTCTAGCGTTTCTATCGTTGCTCTGTGTGTGCACAATCTAACTTTTAACCCTAGAAAGGCTAGAACGATATGAACGATAATTTGTGCTCAAGACAACGGGATGGAATGGCTCTATTTACATTTTCTTGATATTTTTTACTTAAAACGGTATAATTAGGGGAGATAAATTTTTTTAAGGTCACCTATGTCAGCTATTGAGGCACATCTTGCTAGAGCTATTTTTTCAACTCCGGGGCAAGTGGTTTCCGGGAGCATTTGCACTTGTTCTGTAGCACTGGTTATCATTACCGCCATTGGCTGTTTGGGAGACTATTCCGGAGTTACCGCCATTGTTGGATTTTCTGTAGGAGGCGGGGGAGCCATCGCTTTCTTTATCCTAACCTGTTACTCTTGCTATCGAAAGCGCTCGATTAACCAATTGGAACGGAAATTGGAGAAACTTGCAAGTGAGGCCTTGGAACTTGAGATTCATGCACTGCAAGAAAGAGAGAAAAAAGCTCTCGATAGCTTGACATTGTTGGCACAACAAATGGTTCCGTTAGATGGTAGAAACACTTCAAAATTTAAATACATGGATGCCAGATCCGGCTGCCGAGAATATTGATAAAAATCAGACACTGCTTCACCGGGCGGCTCAGCTTGGGTATACAACAGTGATCGTTTTCCTTTTAGGCCATGATGATTGTTTTGTAAATATCAATTTGAAAGATAAAGAGGGCAATACTCCATTGCATTTGGCATCAGCTAGGTATCATGTCCATGCCAAAGATCTACTTATTCTGCAAGGTGCTAAAAAAGAGTTAATAAATAGACAAGACCAAACGGCTGATCAGTTATTCTTCTCAAAAGGGAACCAACTAACGGTGCAAGAGAAGCAGCGCCTCTACCATTTGAACACCTGGCGCACAGCGCAGCACCGTACACCCGGTGCGGCGGAATTGTTAGAGTCAGATGAGGAATCTTAGAAGCTGTCCTCAAACCTCATTTCGAAGATAGAAACGATCTTCTCGGTAGCTTCTACATCGTCTCCTTCGGCCATATCATCGTCCCGATATTGACCTCTTTCGACGTTGTAAAATCTGCTCAAAAATATCAACTATCTCTTCTGAAAGCAGGTTTTAGGACAACTTCAAAGTGATGATTTTTGGTCATTGAGCTTGAGAAGAGGTAGGTTGAACTCCCTATTTTCCCACAGTTTTTGCCACTCTTCAATGAACTTTGTTCGTCCCTCTTCACTCATCCCTCCGAGATCGATCGATAAATGCCCCAGATGAGCATTCTTTTTTAAGACTTGGAGTAGGACAGGGATCTCTGTATCGGTAAAACCCTCTTTTGAGTGTTCTTCCGGTTCGAACGGGCTGCAGGAGTAGTGAGTGCCCCACTCAGATAACTCAAGGCTTACTAATCCTGGCATATTCCCCAAAAAAAGGAGAATGGGAGCTAACATCGAAGAGGGGAGGGAACTCATTGATACTTGGAAACCGATCTGAGCTGCTGGGATAGCGCTCCGTTGCTCAACATCTTGTGAACGTCTGTTATGCTCCCTTTTGAAAAGATGAGTCATTCTGCCGTCAATAGCCTCACAGATGGCACATGCTAATGAATCAGGTATATCGGTTGGATCTTCTACCAAATTTTTACTCCCAAAAATCTTCTTTGTAGGGAACTCGATTTTGATGACCCGTACCTCTTTCCCTTCTTCTTTTCCCAAACTGATTCTGCTGTCTCCATACGAGTAGCCAAAAGTGCTCTCAATATAGAGAGCCATACAAAGTGGCAATATCTCCTCCTTAAGATCCTTGCTTGGCCACGTGAGCTTCTCTAAAATAGCCGCTGTAAATCCTAGGCAATAACCGGAATGGATCAACTTATCCACAAGCGTCATAAATTTATCGTGGTCTTGACGCGCTTCAGAAAAAGAGAGGTTCTAGGTGTGCAACGACTCGATCCACCCCTTTGCTACTATTGTTTTTTAATATTTGGAAAATTTTTTTACCGAGAAAATCAGAAATCTGAATTTGTTCCTCTGAGAGTTCCTCTACAAGTCCTCTTTCAAAACCATCCACACAAGACACAGTGGCACCCATCTGTTCAATGAGTGTGGAATCAGAAAGTTTCTTCCACTTTGAGTAGAGTGGAGGGTTCGCGCAGTGGCCAATGGCAAGAAGGATCAAAGTGGTTCCTCCACCTAAAGCAAAGGAAACAATACCTGGTATTCCCCAGCCGAAAAAAGGGGCAGCAATCCCCCCTCCCGCAAAAAGAAGAGTGACCACAAGAAGAGTCACTTTGGTCGTGGGACTTTGTAAACAGTGAAGAGAGATGAGGCTGCTTGCCGAGGCATAGCAGCCTTTGAGGCCTTGTGTTACTAAGGACATGAGTTAAGTGTCACTTTATTTAGTCAGCGTTTTTTCTAGGTAGGTATCGATTTGAGAAATCGTCTGCTCTTTCGAAAGGCTCCCATCGACGAGAAGGAGATTACCCCTTTTTTGGAAGTACTCTTTAACAGGTTCTGTTTGTTCATGAAACACCTTGAGACGCTCTTTAACGACCTCTTCAGAATCATCTTTTCTTTGAATCAGTTTTCCCCCATCTCGGTCGCAGATCCCTGGGGATTTAGGGGGATTGGCCGTTTTATGATAAGGTGCGCTGCATGTTTCACAGACTAAGCGTCCTGTCAAGCGCTCAAGGATAATCTTATCAGGAACTTCTAAGCTAATGATCACGATTTGGGCGCGACTTTTGGCAAGGTGACCTTCAAGAGCTTCAGCTTGAGGAATGGTGCGAGGAAAGCCATCCAGAATATACCCCTTTGCACAATCGGGGCCGTTCAATCGTGCAAAAAGCATATCCAAGACCAGATCATCGGGAACCAGTTTTCCCTGATCCATATAGGTTTTAACCTTTTCTCCAAGAGGTGTTTTATTGCGCAAATTCTCCCTAAAAAGATCCCCTGTCGCGATTTGTGGGATGCCGAATCGATCACTCAGCCGGACGGCTTGAGTTCCCTTACCTGCGCCAGGAGCACCTAACATGATGAAAACGACCTGTTTAACTTCTGATTGCGTCATCGTTGTATTGGAAAAAGCGGTAATCGGAAAGGCCAGTGCTAATAAAAAAAATAATTTTGAAAAAAACTTCATAAGTACTCCATTAAAAATTATCCTGGATTTGAGAATCGCTCAAACCGCTCGTAAATCAATACAAATTAATCAAATATGCATTATTTTACGACTTTCTCACATTGATTTCCAGCACATCTCGTGCTTACTTTTGGGATAGATTTTTAATGGAGTACTTATTAACCTGAGTTTTGGGTTGATCTTCCTCATCCTCAGGGCCTTTTTTTGCGCAAATCGCGCTTTTTTGCTTGAAAATAGCGCCTGCGGCTATGATCATCGCAAAAAATCGCAATTTGCGCTCAAAAAAGCCCTCTGATTATGAGAAAGATAAACCCACAACTCAGGTTTATTAGACCTCTTGCGTAATTAAATGACGACGCAAAAGGACCCTTTTTCGCCTACTCAATTTGAGTATGTCAAATAATTACGCAAGAGGTCTAATGAGTAGAAACCCGGTTATCGAAACCGGGTTCTCTATCTAATTAAGTTCTGCCAAAACGGCGAGGCGGTTTGTTAAATGGTCGGCCACCCTCACGAGTATCGCGTCCTTCTCTCCCTCCGCCACCTTCTCTTTTTTGTGGAGGACGGGCTTCGTTGACAACGAGAGACTTTCCCTCTACAACAGATTTATCCAGAGCTTGCATCGCTTTTTGAGCTTCCTCTTTGGAATCGATTTCTACGAAACCAAAACCTTTCGATCTGCCAGTATCTCTGTCAATAATTAATTTAACGCTTGAAGTGGTGTAATCAGAAAAGAGATTTTTCAAATCTTCTTCAGAACACGAATAGGGCAAATTGCCAACATAAAGTCTCATCTTTCTACCTTTAATTTCTTAACTAAGTTTACGTTTAATTACCACATCCGAGATAGACATCTAGACAAATATTACGTGAAATCCTGCCATTTTCCTGCGGCCGAGTGATGTGACTTATGAAACTCACTAGAAGGTCAAAGAAAGGTTGAGATCCTTGCAAAAGCAACCGTGCTACTCATTTAGATGCCTACCTCTAAAGGAGGCATAATTAAAACTGGGTTCAATAAGTATCTAAGAAAGTGTCCTAAAACACCTCATAGATGCCTTAACCGAAATTTTATCTTAAGGTGGGGAATTATATCAACGGTTTTTTTCTCCTTCGTTGGAGCAGAGGTAGAAGTCCTCCTAAAGGACCGGGATTAATGCCGTTCAAAGAGACCTGGCATTATCAAATGTCTTACTGATTTTACTCAGCATAGCAGGTACTGAAGATATTGGGATAAAAGAGATTGCCTTATTTGGCTTATCCTGTGGATTTTGCTGTTTGATCGAAAGGACTTTGGCCAACCCAGATGTCTGGTATTCTACAACGCGATAGGCGCATGTTGGCTTATCGGAACACTCTTGCCATGCTTTCTCTAAAGAATCGAGATCGAAATCAATAATACTGCAATCATCAAACCGTTTATTCAGCCCCTCCTCGCTCTCCTTGGGAGTGAGGTCAAAATAGGTACTTAAAGGTTCTTGCTCCAATGGGCGGATTGTCAACCAATGGGCACGTTTACCAGAATCGTGAATAAATACAGCACACGTCGTATTGCGTCTCTTAAAAAATCGCGATCTCTCCTTTTTGAAAGAGTCAATCTCTCTGTTGTGGCGTTCGTTACAATTATTTTTTCCAGCACAAAGCTCTGAGGCTCTCTTCTCTGCACTACAATAATGCCATTTTTTTTCGTTGTCAGAGCAGATGAGCACGACATGCACTTCCTTTCCCCCTTTCTCTCCTTTGAATAATACATATTCCCCCAGGCAAAATGCGCTCCTCCATAGTCTCGTATCGGGTGGATACTTGATGTCCGAATAGATATTTTCCCAATGACTCAGGATATTCCCCCCGCTTCTTTAGATTCAGATATTCCTCTTTTACATCTTTGGTCAGATTCCTCGGAATGGTGGATCGATCATGAACAAGGGCTAAAAAACAACTAAAGGCATTATAACAAAAAACGGCGGATAGGGCATGCGGATGGCCAGGTAGGTGATTGCTTATATTTTTTTCTTCAAAATAGTCCCCAGAAGAAACAACCAAGTGCTGTATCTCAAATTCCTTTTCAAGACGCTCTATTTCCAAAGAGAGAGCTTGGTGATCTTGGCTATTAATCAATTTGTCAGATTGTTTTTGCCTGCAATCGCCAGATCGCGCGCCTTTGGAGTTGTGTAAAAGGATGCTTGCAACATGCTCCGGTCATTTAAATAGAAATAGGCAAAGAGAGGCCTGCCCTCCGTCTTTTCATGTGTAAAGTCGTAGCAATAGAGATCCTTTTATTGAGAAGCATATTCACTAAATGTCTTTGCTTAGCCAAGTAGGGCATGGCGGATAGCCCATCTGGAATTATTCCTAAAAAGACTCTGATGGCACCAATAGGTATAAAGTGCTTCAGATGAACTCCAATATAGGCCTCGCGCGCCGCATACTCTGTAAAAAACTTTGTCTCAGATTTTTTCGCTTGCTGATTCCAAAAAATGAGAGTGTAAGTTCTTATCTGCGGATCTTGTTTATGCGGAATATCTAGGAGCGTAAATCGCTCTTTCGCCTCTTGCTCGATTGCAAATTGCTCCTGAAACATGATTCCGAAATGTTCTTGAGACATCTTCTTTACAGCCTCTTCCAGGTCGATTTCATACTGAGTATAATCGACGTTTACCTTCCACTCGATCTAGATCAACAACATTTTCCTCAGGAGCAACCATTTGCAGTATTTCTACAGGATTCTGCGCTTCTACGGATACAGTGGTTGCCGCTGAAGATTTTTCTTCTTGAGAATCAGTTGGTTGCAAAATTTCTTTTTGTAAACTTTTTTGGCCATCTTCTTTGAGATTTAAAGACTTAGCTCCATTTTCAGCGGGAACCGCTTCTTCGGGTAACTCGAAAGGAATAACTGGTTCTCTTGCTGGGGTATTGAGTTCAGTGCCGGATGCCGCCTTAGCCTCTTTTCTGTGTTTTCGTGGCTTTAAGCGCGGGTTTTGTATGTTTGAACGAGCGTGTATTTCAGTTTTTTTCTCTTCTTTTATTTTGGAATTTTTGGCTGGTGATTTGGTGCAATGGTTTGATGAGGAAGACACTTGAGATAAGAAAGATCACAATAGAAGAAACCAGGATAAGGATGGCAAAGCTTTTTGATACCAAACTGGCTAGCTCGGGATGAAAACCATTTGCCTGTGCTGCTAAGATGTAGCTTGAAAAAACGATAGCCAGGAGCGAGGATAGGGATAACTACAGATATAATTTTTTTGAGACATGTACCATCCTTAGAAAATCGACTGTCTTGGTTCCAGCAACAAGGGGAAAGGAGTTGGAGGGAGAGGCAACTGGTTTTTACCATAATAAAAAAAATTTTCACGAAATGAAATCTATTATATCTAAAATTCAATTTCTTGCCTAAGATTTAAGAGAGTCGTCCAGGGGGGGCCTAAAGGGGGGCCTATTTGTATCTATTTTATGAATCTGTCCCAGGAAGCATATCGTTCTACGATGACGCCTTTCGGATGGAGACAATAATCAATAAAATGGCACTAGTGATATTACTAATCAATATTGCTGTAGATCCCGATGAAAAGATAAGGGTCAGTATAAGTACTACCCCGCCAGCAATTACATTAATAAAACGTGCTGTTCGAGTGACTTCAGCTGTAGCCACAGCAGCTACAGTAACTATGATTGCTCCCATCCAATGATCGCAATTAGCGCTCTCGATATTAAAAGGCAAAATACTCGGTCGCGCCATTAACCATATGCCCACAATAGCCTGCACAATTATAAACCAAGGGACCGAAATTCCCTGATAGCTAGCTGCCCAACGTTGTCTAATAGACCAATATGTACGATCTGGATCTTTACCTTCATAACCAAGTACACTGCCACCCAACCAAAAAAATTGCCAAACGTTTTTCTTTTGTTTATAGGCCAGAATCAAAAATTGTCCTACCGCTATAGACTCATGCACTGCTAAAGGAACTGAAATTAATAATGCGGCAGCATTGATTAAACAAAATCCGCACCAGGCGCCCACGACAACGGGTTGCATAATAACTAATAAAATACTGGTTGCACCTAAGGGTAAAACAAGCAAAACAAATGAAACTACAATGAAAGGAGCAGTACGCCAGCGTGCACGGCTACCCATAAAACCTATCAGCACTTCCAAGATGTAGGCAACTGCACCAAAACCGGCATCAGATATGGGAAAAGATTTCGACAATGCCGAGCCTGTTACTCTATCAGAACCATCGCCAAAAAATGGATCCCATACATGAGGTATATAACCTAGCTGATGAGCTGCTAAATAGCGTGAGAGAATGAAGCCAAGCACTGCCAGAGCAATGCCAAGCCAACGCCTAATCCATGATGAAGGATTATATGACCAGCTCGGTGGTTTATCCGGTCCGGGCAAATGTACACCAGCCTGTCCTGGTAGTCCAGGGACGAGTACAGCAAATGTTATGAATAAGCAAGCCATTAATGTATCAACCAAATAAGTAGTAGGAGTTGGCGACCAAAATATAAGTGGTGCCATCAATAACCAAAACGCTACAATAGCTGTACCCCATCTGATCAAAGCTAGCCGAGGAACAAATGCCATTATTTCTACAAGAATAACAATGATACCAGATATGATATCACTCTTCATTAAAGCCACGCTCTTATAATTAAAAAGAAAAGGCTGGCTGATGAGCCATATCGCCAATATGCCATTAGCCACAAAGGTCCAAAGCATCTTGTAGTTATGAAGCAATATTTCTTTTAAAAACTGCTGCGGGTCCTTGCCTGTCACATCTCTAAAATTTTTGATTTCTATTTTTTCTTCCTGCTCTCTCATGCTGCCTTTAATTCACGTGAGTTTTACTGGATTGTGGGGCTAGTGCGGCGAGTGCGTTTTTCCTAAGATCGGCGATCCCAATCGATATTAAGAGAAGAGTTAGGAGGAGAAACCCAGCCGCGGAAAGCATGGGAATGGTGATAGGGCCTAGTCCGATTAATATTTTTTTGAACAGCTAGGGCCGGCGCCACACATGTCGATGGGGTTCCATCGGGGATCTCCTGGATGGCGACTTGGTATAGTGCAAAAAGCAGCCCCAGAGCGGTTTGAGGAATAAGATAGAGCGCAATCCCTAAGTAGCCGCGGCATGTGGCGATGGCCAAAATGATGATCATCGGAAAAAGGCAGATCCGTTGGTACCAACACAAATTACACGGCTCCATATTTTTGACATCGCTGAAATAGAGTGAAAGGAGCGTTCCACATGTGGCAATTAACCAGGCGAAATAGAGACCGTATTTTTTTATTACCATGGTAACCCTTCTATATGAGCATTAATGAACGCCTTCATGCTTCAAAACCTCGTCGATGACTTTGCGGAATTCATCAAGGGTGAGCTCTTTAACCAAAATGCCATTAACATAGACTGATGGGGTATAGATGGTCCCATGCATGAGCTCCTTGCCGTAATTTGTATTTTGCTCAACTTGTATACGATAGGTTTCCATGCTGACGCAATTTTGTAGCGTGTCCAAACGGATTGCCGGCGATGTTGCTTGAGCATAATCGATCAAGGTTGGAATGGTTGCCCGATCGACATGCTCCTCAGGTGCATGGAGGTAAATATAGTCGAGATATTTGAAAAAAAGTTGAGCATTGGGATAGCTCCGATTCTCCTTATAAACGCAAAGAAGAGCTATAGCCGCTGGCATGGATCGAGGGAGGAAAGAGACCGGGATCGTCGTATAGCTGACCTTATTGGTGTCGATATATTCTTTTTTAATTTGAGGATAAATGCGATTGTTAAAATCGCGGCATTGTGTGCATTTAGGCTCTTCAAATACAACGATATGAACACGAGAGTTGGGCATACCCTATTGTGGGTTGTCCTTCGTGTCCAACACAATAGCTGGGGGAAGCTGAACTTTAGAAAGATAGAAAATCGTTGTGGCTAACGCAAATAAGATAGCAAACGTTGCTGAAAATAAAGCTCTTGGAGGTTTGGCATCACCCATCATGAAAACCCGAGAAATACTTATTCTTATTATCTAACCTAAGCTTTACGCCATAGCTTCGGGTTATAATCTACTTCATCCTCAGGGCCTTTTTTGTGCACATCGCGCTTTTTGGTTGGAAATTAGCGCCGTCGGCTATGATCAGCGCAAAAGATCGCAATTGGCACTCAAAAAAGCTCTCTGATTACGAGGTAGATTAACTCAAAAACTCAGGTTATCTAAAAATGAATTATAAATCATGATCGGAATTATCAACTCAATTTTCTTTTTAATTTTCTGGCTTTTCTTTTTTTCTTTTTTTCTTTTTTCATCTCTTTTTCTTTGGCCGTTTTCACTCCAAAGAGTCCCTCTCAAAATCCGATCACATAGGGTGCGTCGGGCTAGAACCGGTTGAGCTCTCTGTGACGCTCCTGTGAGCATTCGACTTCGATTTGAGAGGGAGGTGTTTGTAGGAGACAGCCGAGGCCGTTTTATTCACTTTTTGCCCTCCTGGTCCGCTACCCAAAATATTTTTCACAATATCCTCTTCTCTCGGACATTGAGTTGTGCCATGCGCTTTGCAGTAATTCTGCGCTTTTTTCTGGGGAGTACTACCATCGTAAGAGTAATGCCTAATGCCCCATCATAGAAAAAAACTCAATTACTAGCGAGTGGCTCGCATCATATCGTCATACATGGCGCCGATGAGAGCCGAGTGGCCCGCCCTCTTTTGAACGTCGAAATGATATTGGAAGGGGGGAGGGGTTGGCCATTCAGCGTCCTGCGGGAAAATTCCCATATGAACCCCTTTGTTCAAAATTTTCGACGTATTGCAGGCATTGACGTACTCAACGTATTCGATCGCAGCGATATATTCATCCCGAGAGATTTTCCCTTGCTGAGCAAGCTGGTCGTAATGATCAAACTGCTTTCCACTCAATGCGTTATGGAGTTCAAAAACGAGTGAGCAGACGACGCTTCCTACACTTCTTCTTCTGGCATAATTCAAATAAATCGTCCGTTCATCGGGGATCCAAGCCGCATTGCTCATGTTAGCGCCGAAATTAGAGATTTTAATATTGAGTTGCCCCTCTTTTTCAACCTGTTCGATCAACTGCTTGGTATCATTGAGTTGGTAAAGGAGATTAAGGGGGGTTGAAACTTGACGCGGGTGATTGGGGAGAGCAAATAGGGTCCCACTGAGCGCAAAAAGCGCGAGGAATAGAAATTTTTTCAGTGAGCTTCTCATCTATTTAAATGTAATTGTCACATAATAGATGTTTAGCTAATTGATTAACAGTTATTTGTGATTTAAAATCGGTGCTACTTCTCTCCTTTAAGAATTTCTTTTGCTTGGGCAATCACATGATCGACAGTAAATCCAAATTTTTTCTGAAGCTCTTTTAAAGGTGCAGAGGCACCAAAAGTGGTCATGCCAATCGCTCGTCCTCTCCTCCCTACGTACCGCTCCCATCCAAAACTCGCTGCCTGCTCGATAGCCAAGCGGGCCCACACATCGGGGGGGAGGATGGAATTTTTATACTCTTCATCTTGTTTTTCAAAGAGATGCCAGGATGGCATGCTGATCACACGGCATTTGATCCCCTCAGCGGTGAGCCGTTCATACGCTTCGACACACAGGGAGACTTCACTTCCTGTGGCCATCAGTAATAATTCAGGTTTCCCCTGGCAATCGGCTAAGATATAAGCTCCCTTGTGGAGTCCTTGTGCGGCGCCATATTTTTTTCGATCGAGTGTGGGTACCTTTTGCCGCGTTAAAATCAGAGCCACGGGCTCATGTCGAAGAGGCATGATGTAGCGCCATGCCTCTAAGACTTCGTTGGCGTCGCCAGGGCGGATCGTGATCAATCCAGGAATGGCGCGTAAATTGGGAAGTTGCTCGATTGGCTGGTGGGTAGGTCCATCTTCACCAACACCGATAGAATCATGTGTAAATATGTAAATTACAGGTAGTTCCATTATTGCGCTCAAGCGGATCGGGGGTCTGCAATAATCAGAAAAAATGAGAAAGGTGGATCCAAAGGGGCGGATTTTACAAAGGGAGAGTCCGTTGAGAATGGAGCACATGGATGTTCACGGATGCCGAAGTGAAAGTTTCTGCCCTTATAGTGCCCTGCCTCAAAATCACCGGCCTCAGGGAAAGTGAGGAGCGTTTTAGTAGAGGGGGCCAAATCGGCCGACCCGCCAATCAACCAGGGGTAATTTTTCCCAATGGCGTTTAAAATCTTCCCCGATGAATCTCGTGTGGCGATCCCTTGTGGATCGGCAGGAAATTCCGTGAGATTTTTATCCCATCCTTCTGGGGCCTTCCGGTGTTGCATTTTGTAAAGGGCATCGGCGAGTTGAGGGTACTCCTGCCTATAGCGATCAAAAAGGGCAATCCATGTGTCACGTAGCGTTCCTCCCCTTTTTCCAATTCCTTCTCGAAATAGCTCATAAACGCCATCAGGGACCAGGAATTGGGCATCTTCAGGCCATCCGTAATTGCGTTTGGTCAGACGGATCTCCTCGGCGCCTAGCGGTTCGCCATGAGCTCCATGAGTGTCTTGTTTGTGGGGGGATCCCCAAGCAATATGACTATCGACGATGATAAATGTAGGGCGATCGTGTGTATTGTGGAATGTTTCCAAGGCGCGCTCCAACATATGGAGATCGTTGGCATCTGCCACGCGCAACACATTCCATCCATAAGCCATAAAGCGGGCGGCAACATCTTCGGTGAAGGCCAGATCGGTGCTCCCCTCGATTGTGATCCGGTTATTGTCATAGATCCAGCAGAGATTAGAGAGTTTCAGATGACCTGCAATGGAGGCCGCCTCTGAAGAAACCCCCTCCATCATATCCCCATCGCCGCAGAGAACATAAACATTGTAATCGATCATCTCAAAGCCAGGGCGGTTAAAGTATGCGCTCATCCAGCGGCTGGCGATCGCCATTCCTACGCTGTTTCCAACCCCTTGCCCAAGAGGACCTGTGGTGGTCTCAACGCCGGAAGTCCAACGGTACTCTGGATGGCCTGGGCATTTGCTATCGAGTTGGCGAAATTTTTTGATATCTTCCAAGCTCACCGTGGGGGTGCCAAGGGTTTCATAGGCTGCGTTAACAGCTCGAGTTTCAGTGAGATGGAGGAGAGAATAGAGAAGCATGGAGGCATGGCCATTTGAGAGGACAAATCGATCGCGGTTGGGCCAAATCGGATCTTGTGGATCAAAGCGCAAAAACCGTTGCCATATGCAATAAGCCACGGGCGCCAACGCCATTGGCGTTCCCGGATGTCCTGAATTGGCAGCTTGGACGGCATCCATCGAAAGTGTCCGAATGGTATTAATGGCGAGTTCATCTTGTTTTAACGACTGCTCACTCACACATGTATCTTTGATCTCACCCATGACAACTCCCCGGTTATTAGCGTAACTTTTGGGTTGATCTTCCACATGAACCTATCCCACTAATCAACCCAAAACTCAGGACATTATAAAATGACTATATATTTTATTTTAAATTTAGTAAATTTTAATTATCGTTTAAATCATTTGAGGGGATATGGCAACAGAGAAACAAGTCGTCGTTATTACGGGATCGAGTGGGCGGATTGGATCTCGCATTGTTGCCCGTTTGAACGAAGGGTATCAACCCGTTGGGCTCGACTTTATAGGGGTCACTATGGATAAACCCTCGTTTGAATTTATCTATGTTGATCTTGCTTCTGATCTGAGTGTTCAGTGTGCTTTTAATCGGATTGCTTATGCGTATGGGAATCGGATTGCTTCGATTGTCCACTTAGCCGCATTTTATAGTTTTGAAGGTAAGAATTTAGAACTCTATGATGCCATCACCGTCAATGGCACACGTCGGATGTTGCGTGAATCGAAACGATTTGAGGTGGAGCAATTTATTTTTACCAGCACCATGCTTGTGCATGAGCCGACCAAACGAGGGGTGATTCAAAATGAGGACTCACCCATTCGGGGGAAATGGCATTATCCCGCATCTAAGGTAAAGACTGAGAAAGTGATTCGAGAGGAGAGTGGTAAAATTCCTTACGTGATTTTGCGCATCGCAGGTTGTTACGATGAAGAATGTAACTGCGTTCCTCTTTCACAGCATATGTCCCGCATCTATGAAAAGCAGATGGCCAGTTATCTATTTCCAGGTAATTCCCACAACGGTGTCCCTTACACCCATTTTGATGATCTAACCGATCTCATTTTGCTTCTGTTGGGGAAGAGAAAGGAGTTGCCTCATGAGTTAACTCTACTTTGTTGTGAAGAGGATTCGGTGAGCTACCGCGATCTCCAAACCGCGTTTGGTAAATTGATTCACAATAAAGATCATTGGCCTATGTATTGGGTTCCTAAATGGTTTGCCAAGATGGGTGCTTGGTTTCAGAACCTTTTTCTTGGCTCAAAATCGTTTATAAAACCGTGGATGGTCGATCTAGCTGACGATAATTATGAATTCAGCATGGAGAAAGCAAAAAAAGTTCTCAATTGGTCTCCAAAGCACTCCTTAAGGAAGACCCTTCCTTCGATGGTGGCTAATTTGAAGGCCTCTCCCATAGCATGGTATAAAAGACATAAAATCCCTGTTCCTAAATCTGTAAAAAAGCAGGAATCGAAGAAACGTCATGGTTGAACTGACCCGAGAATCGAGAAAAAAAATTAAGGTTCAGCACCACGAAAAAATGATCTGGACCCGGTTTGGTACGTTATTCTTAGGATTGTGGCTTCTGGCAAGCCCTGTCACTTTCGGTTACGCCCATACTCCCTCTCGCATTAGTGATTGGATTTGCGGCTTGCTTCTCATCGCTTTTGGCCTTATCTCCATGAAGCCACATTGCGCTGGGTGGATTTGGGGGGGGTGCATCGTGGGGATTTGGCTCCAGTTTGCGCCCTTATTATTTTGGGCACAAAATCCCGTGATCTATCTCAATGATACACTGATAGGCGTTCTGGCTATTGCATTCTGCGTTCTCGTTCCTCTCCGTCCACCCCAGCTTGAAATTGGTCCCCTCATTCCGCCCGGGTGGACTTATAATCCCTCTTCCTGGCAGCAAAGGATGCCGGTCATTTTTTTTGCAGTGATTGGTTGGTTTATAGCGCGGTATTTGGCCTCATACCAACTTCACTATATTCAGAATGTATGGGACCCCTTTTTTGGAGGAGGTACACAAAAAGTGATCACCTCGATGATTTCACAGAAATTTCCTGTTCCCGATGCCGGTCTTGGGGCCATGGCCTATTCCTTAGAGGCGATTATGGGCGCTAAAGGGGGAGCACGCCGCTGGCATACGATGCCGTGGATTGTTGTGATTTTTGGCATTTTGGTCGTTCCCTTGGGCTTTGTGAGCATTGTCTTGGTCATGCTCCAGCCGATCGCAGTCGGGGCCTGGTGTGGTTTATGTTTAATCATCGCCCTTTGCATGTTGATCATGCTGGCGCTAACGGTGGATGAAGTGGTCGCAGTCTGTCAATATCTCAGGCAGATCCGTCGAGAAAGAAAGCCGTTTTGGAAGGTATTTTTCTTAGGTTCAGAATATGCCATCGACGGAGTCGATCCTAGGACCCCCACATTTCACTCTTCCCCTAGTAAAGTGATTAAAAGTTCTACTTGGGGTGTGACTGTTCCCTGGAATCTTGTGCTGACCGCCCTTTTGGGCATTTGGATCCTATTTAGTGGCAACGTCATCGGTTTAAAAGGGCTCTTAGCAGATAATGGGGATGTGTGTGGAGCTTTGATTGTTGTCTTCTCCATCATCTCTTGGGCCGAAGTGATCCGGGCATTTAGACTCATTAACATTCTCATCGCCATTTGGTTTGGCATAGCCCCTTGGATCCTTCCAGGAGGCAATACAACAATTGCCATTCATAGCGCCCTTGTCGCCATCATCGTCATCATCCTCTCCCTCTTTAAAGGGAGGATCAAAGAAAAATACGGCACCTGGGACCGCCACATCTTCTAAATTGGCGATGGCTGCCATTCCATTTAGAATTTTTTGACTGGCAGAAATCGAAAAAAATCCTCTATGATTCCCAAATTTAAAATACCCTGTCTTCAAGGGACTATAAAAGCTGAGCTGGCGTTAAAAATAGCTATTTGGATGCTTTCTTTTATTCTTCGAAATTCTTGCCCTGGCTGTAGAGAGAATCGCTCTCACGAGCTCCTCCGCTGCCCCTTTGCGCAAGATCCTATTTACAGCTATCTTAAACGTTCTTACGCCCCCGCATTTTTTGATGAAATCAAGGAAGGGTCTTATATTCTCGACGAATGTGAGGCTTGCGGGTTAATTTTTCAAAAATCGATTCTCAATGAGACAGGATTAAAAAAGCTCTATGAGGTTTATACAGGACATTCTACTCCGAAAAATAAACTAGAACTTTCCAAAGAAATAGACTGTTTGCAAGAGTTACTCATACTAATTAATTACTTTAATTTACCCCCACATCAGCTTTCATTTTTGGATTTTGGCATGGGAGATTGTAAATGGCTGAGTCTATCAAAAGCTTTAGGATGTCAAGCCTCCGGATACGATCTCTCAGAAATGCGCAATACGGAAGCAGTCCAAAAGGGGTTGAACATCCTCGATAAAAGTGGTGTCAGGAACTCTCGTTTTGACTTTATTAATACAGAACAAGTGATGGAGCACATCTCTCACCCCTTAGATGCATTAATAGAACTCAAAGAGAGCTTGAAACCGGGCGGTTTAATCAAAATCAGTGTCCCAAATGGAAAAAATATTAAGAAAAAATTACAGAGCGCGGATTGGAGTGCAAAGAAGGGAAGTAAAAAAGACTTAAATCCGATCGCTCCTTTTGAGCACATCAATTGTTTCAGCTATGACACCATCTTAAGAATGGCCAAGAGTGCAGGATTGAGAAAAGTTTCACTACCTCTTTCTTTACAATACCGTTACTCTTTACAATGGAATACATTCAAATGGTTCAGAAAAAACCTTATTAAGCCTATTAAACGTAACTATTTGAAGCGGGGAACTTACTTATTTTTCGCTGCTTAGATTTCTAATCGATTATATGAACCTATCCCACCAATCATCGCAAGATGAGATCTTAGAGATCATCCGCGAGGATTAGTGGGATAGGTTCTTATAGCCACACATAGAAACGATAAAAACGATAGAAAGTCTCAGAAAAATAAGAGAAGAGCTCTTTTTTTGTCATCGTTCGTATCGTTGCGGAGTGAATGGTATTACATGTTATAGAGTTGGCGGATGGTTTCGTGCTGCATTTGCAGTGTCTGGTAGAGGAAATTTTCGATCCCTTTCCAACTATCTTTAATCTCATCGATCGATCGGGTTCTCTCTTCCCAATCGGTGCGGTAGATGTCGCTCATGTGTTGATCGTAGGTTCGGCTTCCTTCAGAATGGCGGCTGTGGATCTCACCATATCCTTTTTGCATCTCTGATAGACTGCCGCATATCTTGGCTAAATTTTTGAAGACCATCTCCTTTTTTCCATCACGGAGCATGGAGAAAAACGGAAACGATCCAAAGTTTTTAATAATCCAATCCCCACCGATATGTCCGATGATAGGAAGCAGACCCGAAGCAATTCCCAAAACCCCAGCCCCAATGCCCGTTTTCGTCCCCGAACTTGCCTGTTCTTTAAAATTCTCGACCACCTTCTGCATATGTTGGATTTGTAGTTCCCGCTCCTGCCGCCGTTCGATCCGCTCCTGTTCCCTCGATTTGATTTCAATTTTTAAGATTTCAATGAAAAGAATGAGCACATCAAATTGTGAAATACGCATTTTAAAGATCTCACTCAAAATAGATTCTTCTCCTGCATAACTGGCCACATGTCGAAACCGTGTTTCATCGATTTTCTCAGCCTTATACTTTTCTCGTTCCGGTGCTTCTTCATCCTGTTGGGAATGGCCCTGTTGCCCTCCTGCAAATCCCTCCTCCTCTTCCTCGCGCTCCTTGTGCCGTTGCTGCTCCCGCTCCTCATTTTTTTCAGCCGTTCGATGGTAGTCGGTTTGCCCCTCCCGCTCTACTTTTTGCTCCTGTATTTTTGCTTGTTGCCTTTCCGTATTTTTTCGATCAGATCCTTCTTTGGGGCGAGCAGCCTCCTCTTGCCTCACTTTGTTTTCTAAAGTACGAGCTTGTGTATGGTGCTGTCTCTGTTGAACCGCCGCTCTTAATTGCGCTGCCGATTGTGGGGCCCTTCCTTTTTCTAAGGCTTCTTTGGCAACCCCTTCTGTTTTTTGGAAGTCGAAAGGCTCTTTATTTTTTTGTTTTGTGTCCAAATGTTGCGCTTGGGGCTCTAATGATTTAATCTCCTTTGTCTTGAGATCAAAAGAAGGCTTGTGATCATTTCCTTTAAAATCGAGAGTTTTACTGAGTTGCGGCCGATTGAGATCACTTAAGTAATCTTGCAACTTAGGCAGCTGAAAACTAGAATCTTTGGTAAAGGTGAACGGTTTGCTTTCCCCCTTAAGAAGTCCGGGTTGATTGGCATACTTCTCGCGCAATTGCCCGAGTTCCTTCTCAATCTCCCCATCGACGTTCTCCCTCCCAGGGATGATCTCTTCTCCACCGTTCCCTTCCTCCGTTTGAGAGCCAGCTAAAAGCAGATCGGCTGGGATCGGGTTCGATTGAATGGGGGTTGCAATTGACAATTCCATACTCTACCTTCTATTGATGATTTGCTCAGCTCGGAATAGCTCTTCCTCAAATTCTAAAGCGCGGGCCAGATCTTCAAAGAGTTGTTCTAGACGATCCACCCCTAACTCCATCTGTTCCGATAGATCTTTCCTCTGGTGTTTCAACCGGGTGAGTTGAAGTTCATACTTTCTCACTTCTGCGATCTGATTATAATACTTCGATTTTGCAATGGTGTCACCTATGATCGTAACACCGCCAGCCATATTCATGGCCCCTCCCAACATCATTCGGGGAACCAAACCCATAACCTCGCCAACATGGACATAACCACCTAAAATAGCGCCTGCCCCCGCGAGAATTAAACATAAGACCGCAATGCCGATCTGCATCCAGGTGATAACAGCTCGTTTTTTTTCTGTATCATCGCCAGGTAATAACTCGGCAATTTTTTTCCAACCTCCCGTGAGCTCCATAATCTGGCTGGTGAGTTGGATCATGCCACCCACCATTAACATGGCGCCCGCGATAGCGCCCACGCCCGAGGCTATCAACATGATCCCCCCAAAAATGGCAAAGATCGATGCCATCCATGAAAAAACCTTGCTAGCGACCCCCCAATTCGTCATCTCTTGCTCTTTTTTGATCGCTTCTTTCAGTTCGTCAAGCCGTTTTTGATGGGTTCCTGTTGTCTCTCCGTCGATCAGTTCGATCTCCTTTTTGTAAGAAAAGTTGGATGTACCATCGGAGTAGATCTCCATCTTTGTCAAGATATAGTAGAGTGCAAAAATACCCAATGAGGGGGGAGGAAGGAGTGGTTTGCTCATTGTTTCCGCCGACACATTGCCATTTTCAGCATAAGTAGGAGACTTTTTTTCACCAACGGAGCCACTTTTCGAGATTTTCAATGCTTTTTCATCCTCTTGGCTCTGATCGTCTGAGTCTCTTTTTTGACCATCATGGTTACGCTCACGTTGGTGGTAGCGCATCTCCCACCACTCCTTCGTCTCCTCCCTTTTCCACTCCCTTACAGACAATGAGAGTCGGGTTTCCCCCTTCTCATTCTTTTGGGACTTGTCATGGAGGTTCGTGCGACCGACTTCCCGTTCTGTCCCCAGACGTCTCTCTGAAATAGGGGAGTGTGAGAGGTGTTCTCCTTTTTGAGTTCCTTGTTGAGAGGGGGAAATAGATTTTCCTTGTGAGCTTGGCTTTGAAGACCCTTCCTGTGTCTTTCCTTCGGCATGTGCGCCGCGAGAAGCTGGATGAGAGCCATTTTCTTTGGGAGTGTTCCCCGTTCCATTTTTTGAAAAAGGAGAGGCGTATTTTGCCATCATCTCAAGGGGGGAAGTGCCTTCTCCCTTGCTCATGCAAGGGGAATGTTTTCCTTCATATAGCTTTCCGATCTGCTCGATCTCTTTTGTGTAAGAACTCTGCTCTTTGGGTACGATGGAATATTGTTTCGAAGCCGTTTTAAAATTCTGCCCCTCAGGGAGGGAGGAATCGAACAGCTCTTCTCCTGCTGCCTCTTCTCCATTGGCAACAAAAAAATTCATCTCATGGATTGAAGATGTCGGTGTTGGGGGGGGTAGTGCAGACATGGTTTCCCTCGAGTTTTTGGATCAATTTTCCAATTTCTTCTTTGAGTTTTTTAAACTCAGGTTTGTTGGTTTTTGCATAAGCGCTTTGGAGCGCCCTAGCGGCCTCTTCTTTATTTTTCAGAGCCTTATAACATTCATAAGCGTAAAAATGGGGATAGGGATCATCGCTTTCAAGAAGAGCAGTCATCGCATAGGCATGGAGCGCTTTTTCATATTTGTTGAGAAGCTGTAAGCTGGCTGCCAGTCCTCTCCAATATTTTCCAATGAATGGGTTGAGGAGGACTAGCCATCGGAAAGCGGTACTGGCTTCCACATAATGATTTTCTTGGTAGTAGCGGTAAGCCTCGTTGTAGATCTCTTCCATTTCGTATGGGGAGACCTCAAATGCCTTTTGGAGTGTCTCCGATTTGGCCAGGGTATTTGAGACAAAATCTTCGACACACTCCTCTGGAGGGGGGAACACCTCTTGGTGATTAAGGGCGATGCGTTGGATCAACTGATTTAATTTCATGGCCTTAAATTTGCAAGGATCGTATCAACCACCTCTTTGAGTAGCTTCAACACATTAGAGCGTGCCTGATGGCACTGGGAAGCTTCTTGCAGAAAACGTTGCATGTCAGTTCTCTCTAACTGTGTCATTTTTTCCATGCTATCTTTACGCATCTGGATATTCTCTTTGAGAAGTTTTTTCTCCTCCTCACTCCAACTGTATTTCCCTTGAGGGATATCGACCCCAATCGCCCTGGCTCTATCAATTAGTTGCTTCATCTCCTGGTTATTAGACCAATCGATCGCCCCTTTCTCCGAATTGACTTTAGAAACGAGCAAAGTAAGGACATCGATATTGTCCGTTCTCTCTTTAATGCGAAGGTAGAGTTGATGCGCTTCATATTCCGCCTGCCCCAGAATACGAGCCATGAGAGCCATAAACCGGATATAGATGCTATCGACGCTCCCCCCTGATTTGTAACTCCCAGGATTTTGATTGGATTGAGTGGCCGCCTGGGGCCGTTGCATCGCCGAGTTCCCCTCTCGGCCTGACTTTGAACGCGCTGCCTGTATTGAGTGAATTTGTATTTTTTTCTTACTCTTATCCTCTTTTGAACCGCTCTCCTGTTGGTGTTGCTGCTGATCTTGAGCGGCTCCCTCTCTCTCATCCTCTTTTTCCCGCTCTCTTTGCTTTTCCCCTTGCCTCTCTCGGTCGTAACGATTTTCTTTAGTAATTTCGTTTTCGCTCTTTTGAGAGGTCATCGGTGTCAACACAGGACGGTGTTCTTCCCTTCCCGTGTTGCGCTCACTATGCGTCCCTTCACTCTTTGAAGCATGGTGCTGCTGCGCTTTCGATGTATGAAATGAGCGTGCGAGCGAAAACAGGGAAGTGTAGACAACCTCAGCACTCTTTGAGGGCGCTTGAGGGCTACTATTTTTAGGATGAGCTCCCTGATTGTGTTGCGTTTGCCGCCCTCCTTCCATTTTTGTCTCTTTCTGAGCGCTACCCTGTTGTTCAGGAAGTTGCTCTCCTTCTAAAAGTTCTCCCAAAAGCAACGTCTTCTCATGCTCTGTTTCGATCAGCTGTTGCGTGATGTGGAGAAACTCAAAATCGAGAAGAACATCAGAAGCTGTCTTTTGTTGGTTGATCTCTTGTAAGAATTCGCTCACAGCTTCTGTAACTGCTTCAGAATCAGCCAAAACAAAGAAAGAGTAATCTTTTCCCTCTGTTTTTAGCGTTCCCTGATTTTTACCACCGGCAGCAAGAGCCGGATCACCCACTTGCTCTGCATGCAAGATCTGTGCACCACTGACACCCATAATGACACCAAACTAGGATCGTGAAATGAGTTACGGTATCCAAAAAAGCCATTTCTTGCAAGTTGTGTCCTTATTATAAAGAATTTAAAAAGATGGCTAGGGAGAATAAGATGCAACTGTAAGTAGTGACAAATCTATCTTTTAAACGACTATAATATATCCACGCGCAGAAACGATAACGATAAAAACGATAGAAAATATCAAAAAAACAAAAGAAGAGCTCTTTTATTGTCATCGTTCATATCGTTATATCGTTCTCATCGCTGCGGAGTCATGACGTTGTCAAATAAATAATAAATTGCCACCACTTATGAACCTATCCCAAAAGTACCCGCGGATGCCCTGCATGATCTTGTCGCGATCCTCATAAGACCCCTCGTCGGCTATATAATTTCCAATATTGCCCTCCTCGTGGTCCCGCTTACGCTTTATGAGGCTCATCGACAATATCATACAGTTCATCTTGCGCTTACTTTTGGGATAGGTTCATAGTTGCATCCTTAATACAGTAAGAGTTTGAAAATTTAATACATATGATATATATTGGATGATTCAAAGGACAATTTTTTATGAGTTTTAAGACGGAAAGATCTAGAGGAGCTGATTATCAGCCGCTCCAAAAAAGAATTGAGTCGGCATGCAATTGTAAGAGAGCGACGATTACCTTTTTAGCGCTCTGTGCGTTGAGCGGGATTATTATTGGTTTTTTGTGCATCTCCTCCTCTTTTTCTGGGAGTCCTGGGAGTCCTGAGAGTTTGAGTTTATTCCGTTCGATGGGATGGGAGTATGGAACCCTATTTGTTATCCTCGGCGTCATTGCAGGTGTGTCATTAGTGGTCGCCCTACGCCGCGAAACGACTTCAAATCAGAAGGAAAAAACAGTCAAATCAAATTCCCGCCCCAATAACAGATCATCCCCAATCGAGAAAAGGTCATCCCCAATCGAGAACAGTCCATTCCCGTCCCAAAAAGAGCCTTTTCTCCTAGTAACAGCTCATTCCCAACCTTTAACAACTCCTTCCCAGCCTGTGCCTGAACCTGATATAAGTGCTGTGGAGTTCACACAGATAGTAACGAAAATGACAAACGAGCTAGGAATCACCGATTTTGAAACTTATATAGCGGGAATTTATGACACAGAACGTCCCGACTTTAAGCCTTGTGGTAGAGAGAAATATCATGGAGCAGAGATCCGTATTAAATTGATGTTATCTAGTGATGAGCAGATTTTAGATCTAGAGACAGAGAGCATTGAAAAATATACCATTAGCCAACGGATGGTGGTGTATCAACGCTTGCTGTTGATGGATAAAAAGGGGTTCTCTTTTCAAAAGAAAGAGAGTCCACAAACACTTCGAAGCCTAAGGTTAATGGGGGCAGAGGAGATTCTTGCGTCAAACATACCCAAACGGTGTCGAGGGATGTTAAGGGCTACACAAATCGATTCCCTTTTAAGCACATCCACATTTGATCCCAAGACAATCTCACTCTATCTTCCCATCAACGATGAGGGAAGGTGGGGTTACAATTATACATATCAGAGACTCAAAATGATTCAGCAAACACTCCTCTTTCCACACCTTGAGCATCTCACTTTTGGACATTACCGCCTTCTCCCATTAGAGTATTTCAAATCCGAACAGTTTCCTTGGCAAAAAGTGGCTGCGGATTCTGAAAATGGTGTAAAAACAGTCTTAGGACTTCAAAATCAGCGTTCATGTGGTGTCGATGCGTTTGATCGGGATTTCACGGTTCAAATTTTTGGCGTTATCGGTATCAAAGCCATGACGACATTAGCTCCTGTCTTAACTTTGGATTATTTTCCAGTTTTATCTGACAAACTTCTTCTAGATCCGGCATTCCCTTGGCTTGAGTTTATTAAGAGAGAAAAATGTGGGAGCGCGTTCCATTGCTGGCATTCTACGCTCCTTGCAAAGACCCATTTCCCTTGGTTAGAGTTTGCTAAATATCCGAATGAGGTCAAAAGTTTATTTAGCACGGTGCCTCAAAAAGGGAGTTCTGAGCCAGAGTATTATCGAGACTTTACAATAAGTCTTCTCAATTTAATTGATATTAGCGCCGTTAATGCTCTGGTGCTCTCTTTTTCCCTAGATCATTTGTCCCTAATTCCGAAACAACATTTACAGAATTCTTCGTTTAATTGGCGCCATTTTATAGGTTTAAGCGGAATTGGATATAAGCTACACTCTTTCACTTCAGACTTTCTTCTCTCAACATCTCTCCCCTGGAAAGAGTTGATAAAGTTTCCGACGGAGCTAAAAGAGGTATTCAGTACATCGACATGTTACGGAGATACACGGGAAACTTACGATTCATTCACAAAAAATATTCTTTCAGGTTTTGATATTAACTTCGTTAATGCCTTTGTGCCCTTTTTTGCCCTAGATCATTTGTCCCTAATTCCGAAAGAACATTTACAGAATCCTTCATTTAATTGGCGCCATTTTATAGGTTTAAGCGGAATTGGATATAAGCTACACTCTTTCACTTCACACTTTCTTCTCTCAACATCTCTCCCTTGGGAAGGGTTTATTGGGTTTCCGCTCGAACTAAAACAGCTATTCAGTACATCGACATGTTACGGAGATACGCGGGAAACTGACGATTCATTCACCAAAAATATTCTGGCCAGAATCGACCCTGCTATAGCGCAATCATTGAAGCAAGCAGCTGGGTTAACTAATTAGAAAAGAGGACGAAGAGAGGGTTCTTCGTCCTAGTGAAGATTAAAATCGGAGCTGCCCTTGAAGGGTGAGGGCTCTTTCGTTGATGACTTGTGCTTCTACAGTCACATAAAAGCAGTCAACAGGTGTAAAAGAGGTCCCTAAACTCAATCCTGCAACTCTCCGTTGTCTGAGATCGATATGGTCTAAGGTTGTTGTACCCGCATCAGCTGGAACGCTTTGAAGGTTTGTGATTTTTGATTTGACTAGCCCTGAAAAATTCACATTGATGTAGGGGACAATGCAGCAAAAATTGTAGGCTGCACCCACGCTAAACTGCCATTCATGAAAGTGAACTCTAGTTCTCGTGCCACGGGGATCGAGGGTATGAAGACCATCCCAAGCCGCTCTTCCATGGAAATGTTGATAGACTCCACTGGCCGATATGAAAGTGTTACACCAATCGAATAGGATCGCTTTGCCTCCGACGCTCCACATAGTCCCATCTTTAAATTGAAAATCTTCATGTTTCTGCAGGGCTGTCAAATTATGAGGGCGAGCGCGCATGAAGAGACGCCCTGCACCTACTGAGCCGTTGACTTCGATTCGGTTGCAAAAATCAAAAGCAATTGTGCCTCGATCGCTGATCAATTCAAATTCATCGAGTCGATCCGTGACCAATAAGTTTCGTCCTTTTAATTTCCGATCGGTGATGTAATCTCGTTGGTAGCCTATTTTGGGGATCCAAAACGACTCATTGCAACACAGATTGCCATTCCCCAACATGGGATCTGCAGGATTGCCGCTATAAGCACTGTAGATCTGAGTCAGACAAGAGAATTGAACGATTGTTCCTAAAATCCATTTCTTCATAACACCTCCACAAAGTATGAAAAACAGAGGTGGAACATAATGCAATCACTGTTTTTTGTTTAGCAAAATCTCTAAATACACAATGCCACAGGAAACTCGTACATCTTTTTGAAACGGCTATATATTTTAATGCAGGAAGAGGGTAGACATGTCGGGTGGCCGAGTCACTGACGTGTCGACGGCCCCCTTGAGCCTCATCTCGCTTCGCCATATCGCATCCTCGCTTGTGGGCTGTACACAGTACTAGCCCACCCGCCCTAACGGGCGTTCGCTACGGGTGCGCTACGCGTGGTCCGGTTCTTCCTGGTTCTCTCCTAAAGTATCTATGTCATGAACTTGGCTAATCCTGCCTGCCATCCGGGCTCTGGCGTTGCGATCTGAGGCCTCGGGCTGCTTCGTGCACGAATACCCCACCGGCGCTCACGCTCTTTGTGGGGCCCCTTTCGTGTCGACTCGCAGTCATTATTAGGGGAGGGCCCTTTTTGCTCAGCTGTATAATATCAAGACATAGGTGACGGTTTGTATCAGGACATGGGTTACACTTTTTCATTAAAACTACCAATCCGAGTCTTGACATAGTATATATCCCATCTAAGATCTCCTTTTTGGCGCAATGCGACTGGCTCTCCACGTAGATGCTCGCCTACATAATATTGTCGCCCCTTAAATTTTATTTCTCCTCCTCTCCTCACTTGCCTTATTTCATCCCCTATTTCATATTCTATCGAAGGCAGTTTCTCAGGGAACTCTCGTTCACTGCGTCTATATCTTTTAGCAGGACAAAGCATATCTATAGCTTCATGTGGCCGCATATATTATATACATACCTCCACTCATTTAAACCCCTTTGAGCATCTGCTAAATCTTTAAAATTATGATATTTTAGTACTTCTTCTTTCAAAGTCCGATGAAACCTTTCATCCTTTCCTTGAGTTTGAGGATGGTATGGTTTAGAGTGTCCAACTTTAATACCAAGTCTCATCAACCAAATCGTCAGCTTAGATAGTCTTTGGGTAGGGAAGCCTTTCCATGGTGGACCATTATCCATAGTCATTGCGTGCGGAAGCCCATATTCACGAAATGCTTCCTCCAAAGCTGTACGAACTGAAATGGTATCCTGTGAGATACAGGCTTTAAGACATATTGAAAACCGTGAACAGTCATCCAAAACAGTGAGTGGGTGGCATTGGCCTTCAATCACTGCAAAATAGCCTTTAAAGTCCATTTGCCATAATTCGTTAGGATGGTCTTTTTGAAACCGTATATGGTTCTGTCTTTTAGATTTTTCCAGAGCTGGAATTTGGTTCTGCCGATGCAATACGCGATTGAAGGAAGCGATGCTTGGTAAGGCTTGATGACCTTCATTGATCAACACCTGCTCGTAATTTTTTTGCTCCCCAGGCTGGATACTCTGCTCGCTTAGATAAAATGAGCTCAACACTCTCCGTATCTAGCCTAGAAGGCATATGACTAGGTCGTTTTGACCGATTGTAAAGGCCGAATTTTCCTTCTTCAAGATATCTTTTGAGCCATTTATAGGCAGTTTTACGACTGATATTGTACTTTCGAGATAAACTACTAATTGTATCTATCTTTGCTTCGACTGCGAATATAAATTCTTCTCTTAAAGACATAAGTCCTCTATTTTCCCATGGCATAGTTACCTCATTTAAAAAATTAATGAGTGTAACCCATGTCCTGATACAAACCGTCACCTATGTCTTGATATTATACATGCGGAGCAAAAGGGCCCTCCCCTAATAATGACTGCGAGTCGACACGAAAGGGGCCCCACAAAGGCGCTGAGCGCCGGTGGGTATTCGTGCACGAAGCAGCCCGAGGCCTCAGATCGCAAAGCAAGTGCCCGGAGGGCGAGCAGGATTAGCCAAGTTTATGACATAGACGCTTTAGGAAAGCACCAGGCAGATCCGGGCGGCGCGTAGCGCGCCCCGCAGCGAACGCCCATTAGGGCGGGTGGGCTAGTACTGTGTACAGCCCACAAGCGAGGATGCGATATGGCGAAGTGAGATGAGGCTCAAGGGGGTCGCAGGGGGTGCCTCGACATGAAATGACGAGCACCACCCGACATGTCTATTCTCGACCTTTTTCAACAAACCTACATGAATTCGAAAAATTGTTCTAGTTTCCTGATGAATTCGAAAAATTGTTCTAGTTTCCTGCGTCCTGCGCAATGCATTCTTGCGCTTTGTGGTCGAGAATAGTGCGGGAGGTATCAGTAGAAAGAAGGGAAGGGAACCAGAGGCGGTACTGCTCTGCAGCCTGCTCTACAAACATCTTGTACCCATAGATCACCCGACATTTTTTCTCGAGGCTAACTTTAAGAAGGGGGTTTCTTTGGGTCTTGAGACGATGTCCATAATGAGTGCCTCAGGTAAAATGCAGTCAGCGGGTATGGGTGAGGTGGGTGTGGAGTTGATCAAGATATCGTAACCCGCTTTGGTGTAGCGGGGCATCTCCTCTAAGCTTCCTCCCTGACAACAGAACTGGTTGGCAAGTTGGAGGGCTCTCTCTTTGCTTCTGTTGAGAATCGTGAGTCGGGCGCCTCGTCGATGCGCCTCGTAAGCAATGGCTTTTGCGGCGCCGCCAGCTCCTAGAAGGAGGATCCGCTTATTTTTAACGCTCTGGTGCCGCTCGATCGCATTGAGCGCTCCTATGCCATCGGTGTTGTAGCCCATGATCTTTCCTTCTCTAAAAAGAAGGGTATTGACGGCCCCGATTTCTTTTGCTTGCGGATCGATCTCATCGAGAAGAGGCAAGATCTCCTCTTTCAAGGGCATGGTGATACTCAATCCATAGAAATTGAGTTTTTTAGCCCATCGGATAAAGAGAGGTAATTCTTGCGGTTTCACCTCCATCTTCACATAGACTGCATCCAAACCAGATGTCGTGATGAGATGGTTATGGGTAATATGACTGGGGCTTCGACTCACCGGGTCTCCAATTAACCCCAAAAGGCGTGTGTGGGGTGTCAAAGAGCGGTAATGATAGGTCTCTATGAGAGTCTGAGCTGAGAGTTGCCCTGGGGAGGTATTGTGCTCTTCATCGATAGAGGCATAAGTGATGGGGGAGGCAATAAGGGGTCCCACAACACGACTGATTTGCCCATGAGGTCCCATGCTGATGGCAATGAGCCGTTCTCTGGTTTTTGCCCAACATAAAAAACGGAGGGCTTCTGCACTATTTTGAGCAAATGTTGCCATTTTATACCAGGTTGCAGGGGCAGTGGTCATCTCTCGATAAAGAGTGTCAAGATCCTCTGGCGTTTGAGAGAAGTTGTGGTAGGAGCGGATCACCTTCATCTTGGGATATTGAGAAGAGATTTGGGTGAGGAAATTCGGTGAACGTGGTGTTCGAGATCGAGATTTCGGTTGTAGCGTGGCGAGGCTGAGTAAATCGATGAGCCTTTGTTCCTCAGAATGAGGATAACTTCCCCCTTGTTGGGAGCTTCTCAACGTGAAAATCATCGGTAGGGAAAAGCGGGAACGTAATGGGCAATAGAAAAGGGATCGAGCGAAGTAAAAGCATCGAGACGGAGTTCAATCAGATCTGCATAGGGGAGGGCTTGGGCAACTGGCGCTCCGCTTCGACATAGGTAGGGCCTTTAATGGCGACACAGATCATCGTTCATCCATTGTAGGGCATCCAAGATTAAAGCGTGTCCAACCGGTGCGCAATATTGATTATCATACGTGCGAGGGGAGCCAATTGCTCGATGATCACAAATCGGGGTTGGCTTTTAACAGCCTTTTTGTCGAGTGACATTGTGGCAATGAGATCGTTCCTATTTAATGATTTTGGTAGTTTGAGAGGGAGGCCAAATCGTTCGAGAAGGGCGCGGATCTGCTCAAATCTGATGGATCAAGCGCCCCTAATTTCACTGCGAGATAGCTTTCCACAACCATTCCAATGGCCACAGCCTCTCCATGGGAGAGGGTATAACCACTCACTGTCTCCAAGCATGCCCTATAGTATGACCAAAATTGAGTAATCTTCTTTTCCCCCTCTCCTCTTCATCGACCCTCACAATCTCCTTTTTAATGCGGCAGCTTTCAAAGAGAACTCTCTCCAAAACGGGGGGATCTAATGTTAACAGTTGTTGGGCGTGCGTATTGAGAAAGTCAAAGAGGGAGCGATCGGCGATGATGCTGTGCTTTACGATTTCCACAATGCCATTCGCAAACTCTTTTTTAGGCAGAGTGTGAAGGGTGTGAGGGTCGATGAGGATTTTTTTGGTTGGTAGAGAGAGCCCAGTAAATTTTTTCCGTAAGGAACATTCACCCCGTTTCTCCCCCGAGACTGGCATCGGCCATGGCTAAAAGGGAGGTGGGGATCATGACTAAAGGGACCCCTCGGCAATAGGTGGCAGCCACATACCCCCCAAGATCGGTAGTTACGCCGCCACCGAGGGCGATCACGCAAGAATCCTCCCCAACCCTTTTTCGAACAGTTGATTTTCGAGGTGCTCTTTCGTGGCCCGAGATTTGTGCTCTTCTCACCATGAGGAAAAAGAAAGAGAGAGGTTTCTAATCCTGCATGGGAGAGAAGCTGAACGATTTTTTCTCCATAAAGGGGCGCTAAGCGGTCATCGGTCACAAGGGCATATCGGGAAGCGGGTGGGAGATGGGAGGGGAGGGCCGAATTGGCGCAAAGGCCACTCTCAATCACAATGTCGTAATACTCACTTTTTTGTTTGATGGTGCACGTTAAGAGTTGAGTCATAATTTGGCACACCTATTCATCAGTAGAGCATCAGCTAGTATGATTTCGACCATCGCCTCGACAATAGGGACAGCTCGAATCGCAACGCAAGGGTCGTGGCGCGATCCCGCGGGGAGTTGGAAGGGGGTTTGTTCTCCTGTTGTTGTCACCGTTTGTTGCTCTTTCATAATGCTTGAGGTGGGTTTGAATGCCACCCTTCCGGTTAAAGGCATTCCTGTAGAGATCCCTCCCAAAGTGCCCCCTGCATAGTTGGTCGCAGTGACGATTTGTCCAGACTGGGTTGTGAAGGGATCGTTGTGCTCAGATCCTTTCATTTTTACGGAGGCAAAACCGGAGCCGATTTCAAATCCTTTGGTGGCCGGCAAGCTCATCATCGCATGAGCCAAATTTGCCTCTAATTTTTCATAAACAGGATCGCCAAGTCCTGGAGGAAGAGAGAGAGCGATAAATTCGACAACCCCTCCCAGAGAATCTCCCTCCGCTTTCCCCTTCTCAACTAATTCTGCCATCGCGGAAGCCGCTTTGGGATCGGGCAGAAGAGTGGATTTTCATACGTCCTTCTACGCAGTGTCTCAAAATCCATGCCGGCAACAACTGCCTCGATCTCTCCTATTTGTTTGATATAGGCAGTCACATGGATGTCGAAATGATCTAACAATTTTTTGGCAACAGCACCGGCCGCCACACGGCAGGCCCTTTCACGGGCTGAGGAGCGCCCCCCACCTCGGTAATCAAATATTCCATATTTTTCGAGATAGGTATAATTGGCATGACCCGGTCGAACAGTCCTTGATCGGTTCGTATTTGCTCGAGTCGACATCTTTGTTTGGGATCAAGATTGCAATGGGTGCTCCTGTCGTTTTTCCTTCAAAGACACCTGACAAGAGTTCCGCGCGATCACTTTCTGTTTTAGGGTACGTATAAGGTGTTTTTCCGGGAGCACGGAGGTCAAGCGCCGCATTGATCTCCTCCTCATTTATCTTTAAGCCAGCAGGGCACCCATCGATGACCACACCGATCGCTTTTCCGTGCGACTCGCCCCACGTTGTGATTTTAAAAACGGTACCTAAGGTATTACTTCCCACGATCACCCTCCTCCTTTAAACGATCGATCCCCCTTTTCAAGGCATGAAGCCCCTCCACAATCTCCTCCTCGGGTTGAGAAAATGTAATTGAATGTAGCCCTGTTTTCCAAAGAAGTGTCTCCGGGAACGAGAGCCACATTGTGGGAAGCGATCAACTTTTCACATATAGGCGCTGCAGGCCCCTCTGAAAGCCCCAAAGCGGTGAGGGGGACAAAGGCGTAGAGGGCAGAGGGGATCGCTTCAATGGGGTTGGGAAAAAGGGCATTGAACGTTTTAGAAAAAAGATCTCTTCTCCTTTTTGTGGTCGTTCTCACATAGCTATTGACTTCATCGGCATTCTCTAAAGCCCCAATGGCAGCCCACTGGCAAATATGAGCCGCAGCCGTGGTCGTTTGACTCTGGAAGCTGGCTAACTTTTTAATGAGAGGATTGGTAGCCAACGCAAAGCCGATCCTCCACCCGGTCATGGCAAAATTTTTAGAACAGCTCTGCACGACCCGCATTCACCCTTTCTTTGTGTTCTGGTAAGGAAGCACAAGAAATGAATTGTGCCCAATCATAGACCAGACCGCTGTAGACTTCATCGGAAACCACCATGAGATCCATTTGCTTGGCAGCAGCTAAGATCTCACTGATCTCCTGTTTCGAATAAAGAACCCCCGTGGGATTACATGCATTATTGAAAATTAAGATCTTTCTACTTCTCTCGTTCCGTGTTGTAGAAGATCGCTTTCTGTGATTTTCCACCCCTGTTGTGGAGAGATCAGCTTGGGGTTTCCCCCGCCATTTTAACCATTGTGGGATAAGAGACCCAATAAGGGATCGGAATCAACACCTCATCACCACGTTCCAGTAGAGAGAAAAGAAGGGCAAAAAAGGGCAAGTTTTCCCCCATGGGTCACTATGACATTTTCAGACTCAAATGTGGTCCCATATTGAGAATTCATCCACTCAGCAGTCAGTTTTCGCAAAGGGGCTATTCCTTCCACAGGAGGGTATGGAGCCAATTTTTTTTCCAATTGCTCAGTCGCTCGCTGTGTGATGAAAGGGTGGTTTTCAAGGATGAGATCGCCGGCAGCAAAATTATAAACCTGCTCTCCCTGCATTTTTTTTCTGTTGGCCATATCATGGATGGTCACAGTGGCTGATGGGGATAGTTCTTCTTTTTTAATGCTCCTTTTTCTTTTTAGAATGGTTTTGGATGGTCTTATTTAAGCTCTGGGTTTACTTAATGAATTGGGAGAGCAAGTTTATGGATCTCATGCTGATTCTGAAGCAAGTGGGTAAACGATTGAAAGCCAGGTCCTGCGATCTTGAGAGAGGCAGGATCAACAGTTGATACAAACTCAAAGTAGTATTTTGACAGAAGTGCAGGAAGATGGGAAATCAGAGCGACTTGCTGATCGTGAAGTGTTGCGTCAAGGGAGAGAGGTTCCCCCCCTAAATAACGGATAAAATCGGTGATCTCAACGATCCCGCTCTGGGGGTATTTTTTTGATGGTGGACAATAATCCACATCCGTGAGGCGAAAAGAGTGGCCTGACTATTTGTAAAGCCTCTTTTCTTGTCCCTGCCATAGGATGGGTGCTAATAAACTCCATTTGGTTTGAAGAGAGGGCCTCGAAGGCGGTGATAATTTCCTGCTTAACACTTGCTACATCAATGACGATCCATTTTCTGTTTGGGGAAGCCAACTGTTTCAGTTTTTCAGCAGTGGGAATTACGGCCGGATATTGGGGTTGCAACGATGACAAGCTCCGAATTGTCGAGAACCGTTTCGATAGAAGGATAAAGAGCGTCGATCCAACCACTTTCCCGCGCGTCTATGTCATCATCAGAATACTGATAAGCGCAGATCTCAACAGATGGATCTTTTATCTTGATCCCTTTGCAGATAGAGCCACCTATCAAACCCAAACCTATTATTCCAATCCGGCGGAAGGGAAGTTTTTGGTGGAGAAAATAAGTGTTGTGCGGTGCGACTTTCAAGCATAATTTCTTTATAAATATTAGAAATGCTTGCTTTTAGGATAGGATGTTGAACAATGTTTTCAACCTGTTTACCACATCTGTTTCCCGATTCGCATCAGAGACATTTTGTTGCATGTCTCTTTTAATGGCGCCCACTTGATCGACAGCCTGCATTCGTTCATTGAGAAGGGAGGCAATTTGAGCGTCTAACCAATCGATTCTATCGCGCAATTTCTTCAGTTTATCCATATCTGCCTCTTCTATAAAGGCCCAAGATATTTAGTTGGGTCACGCGCTCTAACAGACGATCGAGTATCGCCATCACTTCTTTCCGCTTTTTTTCTTCAAATTCAAAGTCGAGATAAAAGAGATATTCGAATGGTATGCCACGCATGGGGCGAGATTCAATTTTTGTAATATTGAGTTGCCTCTCCGCAAAAGGAGTGAGTAATTTCATCAACGCCCCCGGAACATGTTCTAATTTTAACAATAGGGAGCATTTATTCACCCTCTCTGATTTCAACGGTTCTTTGTTGATGATCACAAAGCGGGTGTAATTTTTGAGATCATCTGCTACCCCTTTTTTAATGATTTCTAAGTCGTAAATTTCTGCGGCCATAGCGCTTGCTATGGCAGCCAGTGTCGGATCCTTTTGGGTTGCAATCTCTGCTGCAGCGGCTGCGGTATCGATATAAACAACCGCCTCCATCCAAGGATAGCGTTGAAAAAGAGAGGTGCATTGTTCCAATGCTTTGGGATGGGACAATACTTTCTTAATTTTTTTTAGACGAACTTCCTCAGCAGTGCCTAAGGCATTATCAGGGAAGGAGAGGAGACAGTGCTCAATGGTCGCCACGTGCTCCCCAACGATCTGCATCCCATAAGAATGAAGCAAATCGTAATTTTCATAGATCGAACCGATTAAGCTATTTTCAATAGGGAGTACGCCATACTCTGCCTTTCCCTGATTGAGCCATTCGAAAATCTCTCTAAACGTAGGAAGCCCAATTAAAGTGGCTTCTTTACCAAATTCTTTAAGTGCAGCTCCGTAACTGAAAGCTCCTTTCACACCCTGATAAACAATGGTTTTCATACCAGCACCATCTGGAGCAGTTTTTCCAATTTCAAGGCACATAGTTGTTGTTGAGCGTCGGTTTTTGCCTGTTCAGGGGTGCAATGCATTTCGATCAGATACCCATCAAAATCATAAGAGGCAGCTGCAGCACAGATCTCCATGACGTTTTCCTGTGAGCCGCCAATGTGGGAAGGATCGAGGAGCATGGGAAGACCACACCTCTCTTTCACCCTCATGGCCATTTCGAAGTCAGGGAGGTTGCGCAATCCCTTAGGATTTGGCGCTTTCCCGGGTGAAAATCCCCGGTGGCACATGATTAAACGCTCCCGCGGGAACCCCTCAGATAAGATATGTTCACAGATCCCTAACCAATGCCGTTCATCATCCCACATTTGGTTTTTGAACATGAAAGTAATTCCCTCTGGCCCCGTTGCCAAGATTTTTGAGATCTTCGCTGCTCGATATGGTTTTGATTGCGCGATCCGAGCCAGATGATCATTTGAGCCTCTTCACCATAATGTTCTAAGGCGTGGATCGCCATGAGGGCATGCTCTGCACTCATGATTTCCGTGGCCGGGATCAAACCATGGGGGAGTGTCTCTTCTAAAAGTAAAGGAAGGCTCATTCCCCCAAGGCCTTCCCAACCCGGTTGTGTGCGCGGCTTCCATAGAGAGGCGCGCACCATGCGAATCCCCAACGCCTTCAAAGAGGTGACACACCCCCGCAACTGCTCCCTTGATTCTAAAGCGCAAGGTCCCGCAATGATCCATTTATTTTGTTTTTGACTCATATATCACTCCTTGTCAAAAAAAAAGCCCCGCTTGTGGCGGGGCCTGAAGTTTAGTTGGCATTAACACCAACTTCAATTCGCCTCCCGCCTTTCGGGTGGTCTAAAAAAATAAAAATAATAATAAAAAGAGAAGCTATGCCGCGCCTGTGGCGCATAGAAGCCGCACCACTCGTGTGATTCTAGATGCATTCTATGATTTAAATTTTCCATAACTACTCTATTTGGGCAAAAAAAACCCCGCTTGTGGCGGGGCTTCCCTGATTCACTTGTTATTTCCAACAAGCGTCAGCTAACCTCCCGCCATAGGGGTTTGTAATAAAAATAAAAGAAATAAGCGGTAAAGGTATGCCTACGCATGTTATATCTCTCCTAATCTCAGTTTACACGCCCCCCTATTTTCAGTCAAATCGATTTAAAACCCACTCGGCGTCCTAGAAAACTCATTTGCTTTTTACTGTTTTAATGTTCTTAAAACGATGGCATTTAATCATTCTATCATAGTTTCTGTAATTGGCATGTGATATCATAGAAATAATCCCACAAATAGTAGCTACACATGTACATCCAACAATAAATGAAATTTGAGAAGATGTCACTACATCAGAGAAAATGGAGAAATTAGGATTTATTGTAAGATTAAGAATTCCGAAAAGTGATAAGTTGGCGAGAGCTACTATTGCCAGTATCGCAGAAAAACGTGAGCAAAATTCATTAGTATCTTTTTGAAGGTAAACATCATTATTGATTTTATGAAAATATTTGGAAACACCACTAGCGAAACTCATCTATGATCACCTTAATTGTAGCAACTGTAAATCCAATAGCACCTCCAATCACTAATCCTGGGCCTGCTGAAACGCCCAATCCCAGTGCACCAACGCCAGCTCCTACAGCACCAAAAGCTATTGTAGAAGATGCCACAAAACAGACTTTATCTTCAGTACTGATATTTTTTTGTGAAAATCCCCTAGCGGTTGCTGCAAAAGGACAACAACATATACATGGCGACAGCTCCTGGTGAAGCAAGGTAAACTCTATCTTTAGAATCCAAACAAACCATTGACCGAGGCGTAAGCCGAGGGTCAATGCGGGGGAATTCTAATGGAGATGAGGATATGGGCACTCTGCGCAAGCGCCTCGGTAGATTATAAAGGCCTAAGATAACTCCACTTATACCTATCCATTGCTGGCGAAGATATTCTAATGTTCGTTCCTTCCAAGGGATATTGTTGACGTCAACAGATTGCTTTGGTACACAGTTTTGAATTTGGTATCCATTTTGCAAAATGGCGACTTCAAATGATATTTTTTGGTCTTTCCCAGCATTTTTTGCCGTTAATTCCCATCCCCAGGTTCCATCTGCTTTTGCAATGTCCTGTATTACCGGAGACGTATTATTAATATCAAAGCCGTAACCGTAGATCCTGGCAGAAACAATCATCGAAGATACATTCTTTGTATCAGGCAAAGAAGCGAGGGCAGAAGCGGATAAATAGGCCTTTACGGGAAAGGTTTTACCAACAACTTGTTCTGGAATTGGATCTACTTTGAACCAAGGCAGCAACTCTGCGTAGCAGTCCAGTGGTTGATTATTACTGGCATAGGGCATTCAGCAAAATCACGAATACGAAAACAAATATTAATAATTTTCTGGTAAATAGCATGTCTGCTCTTCATCCATTAATGCTATAGCCATCCAGATGCCATGAACTAAAAATTTGCCCTATTTATCAAAATGTTAAAGATAAAGTAGACATTGAAGAGCTTACAAGTGAATATTGTCTTTCGGCCGTAGCCCCGCACAAATAGCTCGAGCTATGCTGCGTTGACGTTTACAATCATATTAATTCCCTCTTTGTCGACCATCTCTTGTAGGGACAGCCCAACAAATTGCTCTGCAGAATAACCCAAAATATGTGCAAATCTTTCCGCTGCCTTGGGACTGACAAAACGTCTTCCTCGCTCCAGATCGCACAAATATTGCTTAGAAATATTAAGAATCTTGGCAAATTCAACCTGTGTCAGACCTTCTCCTTTGCGGATCGCGTGTAAAAAAGCTCCCAAAGTCAACTTTTCACCAGCTAAGTCTTCCAAAATCTTTAGAGCATCGTCTTTTGATTTTTTTTTAGTACTCATGTTTATTGACCTCTAAAACTATTACCATAACTTTTTGCTGATTTTCATCAACGCTATAGATCGCTCTATAACTTTTGCTTAATCGAATAGATCTTTGTCCCTTTCGATTACCTTTAAGTGGTTCGTCATGAAATCCTGGCAGTTTTTTAACTTCTGGCAAACCTCTTTCTTGAACATCTTCGACCCAACCCATTAATTTAATAACAATATACTTGGGTGTTTTTTTTCAGTTCTTTAAGTGCTGGCTCTGATATCTCGACCTTATATATTTTCATTATGAATTTCATTCTGTAATCTTATTGTACCCTAAGTAAGGGTATTTTGCAAGAGGGATTATCGTAGTAACAGAGCATTGACCATTAGAATGATAATGAGATACTTGGCTTTTGGAGGCTTTTTCTTCGAAACAAAGATTATGGTCAGTGCCCTGCGGAGTAGGGTATTTGTATTTAATTAAAATAAATTATTTAATAGAATAGATGTAGTGGGGTTTTATATGGACATTAAGGGAGTCGATCATATTCATGCACAATCTGTTGGCTCACGAGGCAGCGGTGAAAAGCCGCCATCAGCAGATATCATTGTTACTGTCTTGGCAGAAATTTCAATCGATTTCGGAAATATAGTGAAAGGGACGCCTATAAACTCGGAGCAGATAGATGCTTTAATGTCAAAGCTTCAGACAATTCCGCAATCAGATCCAAATTACCAAGCGGCTCAAAACATGATTTCAGATCTTCAAGATGTTCAAGATGGTAATGAAGTAAGGGGACTCATGCGTGCATTTGCTTCAGGACAAGACCTTTTAGCTGAATCGGAAAATTTGCTGACTCCAGAAGAAAGAAAAGCATTCTCCAGGCAACTGCCGACACGGAGAATGCGGTTAGCCAATTGTCTCAACTTTTTGTGACTTAACAAGTGCAAAATTTTGGGGAAGGTTATTTTTTTTCGAAAATGGCTTCGAGGATGTGGAAAATGGTATTACCTAAAAACCGGCCCCCAAATTGGGCACAGTGATCGTGAAACCAAGGGCCGTGATCACTGATACATTCTTTACCCTCTAAAATATGGGCACATTCGTGGGCGCAGATCCTGATCCAATAACGGAGTGATTGAGAATGCCGTTTCATGACCATCGCCCAATTTTTGCCACTTTCGAAAAAGGTTTTTTTCATATCACAGATGAGATCTTGGTTTGTTCTGAGATTGAGAAAAATTTTCTGTCTTGAAACGTAGGCATCTTCTCCGCTAGGGGCGGAGAAGAAGTCGACCTCAATAGTCAGATTCCCCCCACGCTGGGCTAATTTTTGAAAAAACTCTAAAGTATCAGGATCGGGAGTTCTTTCAGGAAAAGACGCGCATACAAAGATACTCTCAATGCGGTTGAGAATATGTCTATGAAAATCAGCTAGGGTGGCATTATAAATGGCTGGTAATTGAGTCTTGATCGTGCGGGATATCTCCGCCAAAGCGATGTAAACGCTCTCTTTATCAAGGCTGCCTACATATTTATAGTTATACTCTCCATTTTCAAAAATCCATTTTTGCTCTAATAAATGAGCCTTCCATTGAGCACGAAGGTCAAGAAGGTTTAAACCCTTTGGAGAGAGGGGCACAGGCCAACATTTCATCATGAAAGTTTTAAACCAGGTCGCCCCGCTGAGG
>CAVPKN010000030.1:0-13429 GCA_963705695.1 uncultured Chlamydiales bacterium | reverse complement strand
TCTGATAAAATAACTTAGACTGGCACTGGTGCAACAGGGCAAACTCTTACCTTGGACTACTAAATTCTTAGGGTTGTATCGGGTGTTGCTTTCCCTAATACCAAATTTGAGCTCCTGCGTCAATGGAGCGACTATATTTTTCAAGCTTGGAGCATAGACCATCAGTTACAAGAACTTTATGTGGACATCAGATTTTTAGAAGACGTTGCTGAGTCTTTTCCTGAGAGGCGCAAAATTTTACCCTCGCGACAAACTATTTTAGAGAACCTTTATAGTCTTTTAGGAACCTCGTATATTTGGGGAGGAAATTGGTCCTTAGGCATTCCTGAAATGAAAATTTTCTACCCGCCTAAGATCAATTTCGAAAATTTAGACCCACATCTTCAAAAAACTTGGGTTTTAAAAGGCGTGGATTGTTCAGGGCTTTTATATCAAGTCTCAAATGGAATCACTCCCCGATCTACTTTTCTGATGGACAATTTTGGATATCCAGTTGACATTCAAAATAAAAGATACAGTGATATTATCAAACAATTAGAACCATTAGATCTTATCATTACTTACGGACATGTTGTCATTGTATTCGATCAACACAGCGTCATTGAAAGTAGGGGCGGCAAAGGTGTCATTCTGACTTCGATTCAAGAGTACTTTGATACCATTTTAAAAGATAAGATCCCCATCAATGACTGGGATGCTGCGGAGAATAATGAAAAAGGATTTATTATCAGAAGATGGTTTCAGTTATGCTACGTTTCTCCCAACTAGCTCTTCTCTTAGTTGAAGCATGGCAGTATAGGTCGGCATGACACAAAGCGTTTTCCCAGCAGGGATTGTATCTATTGCTTTTTTTATCATCACTCTTAAATTCGTTTCTATGACAAGGGAAGGACACGATTCTTCTTCAAGGAAATAGGTTAAACATAATGCCATTTCATGGGCTCTTTTTCAGAGATAAAAAAAACATTTGAAAGCAGAGATAGATCTTTAATGTCTGCATCCCAAATCCACGAAATATCCTTTCCATCAGCAACTTCATCATTGAGAGCCAGAAGTATGCCCCCTAATTCCCCTTTTTCTTTAAGTTCTTTTGCATACGAAATACTCACATTAAGACTTGAAGGATTTTTAGAAAGAAGAAACAGAATATGGGTATTTTTTATACATATCTTTTCCCCTCTTCCAAAAGCAGGTGAAAGATAATGAAGTCTTTCTTTGAGATCTTCTTCTTTTTTTCCCAGAAGCAATGCAGCACAAATGGCTGCCATAGAGTTATATTTATTATGTATTTGAGAGAATAGAATTAACCATTTTCGGCTATCTTGCATCGAACAACCCCGTTTAAAATTACACTCTTTGCAAAAATAATCTCCAAGGTGAGCAAGATAAATACTTCGATATTCTAACGGTAGGGAACATGAAGAGCAATAGATCGAGTCTACAGCATGAGAAAATTCATTCTTCTCAAGACCTGTTTCATTGAGTCCAAAGAAATGGACAGGCCTCTCCAATTCTGTACTTAGATAGACCAGCAATGGGTCGTCTCCATTTACAAGAAACTGTGTTGAGGCTGGAAGCTCTTTCATTGCTTTTTTCCATGCATTTTTAATCACTTCGATTTCACCATAGCGATCGAGTTGATCTCGAAATAAATTTAAACAAATCAAAAGATTCGGAGCGCGCTTCTTTAAAAGAAGGGGAAGAGTTTTCTCATCAATTTCAAAAATTGCATGCTCCACATTTAGTTTTCCAAACCAATTTGCTCTTTTGATCAATGCAGTGATTAACCCTGCCTCCAAATTTGCCCCGCTTGAATTATAGACAACGTTCTCTTTAGCAAAGAGAGTCGCTAGAAAACTAGTGGTTGTCGTTTTTCCATTTGTTCCTGTTACATAAGTGATTGTATTTTTTATTTGATGAGTTAACTGATGAAAAATATCAGGACAAATCAGGCGAGCTAAGTAGCCTGGCAAAGAGCTCCCATAACCTAAATTAAAAAACTTAATTAATGAATCTGATAAGCGACTCAGGAGAAGGGCACAAATCAAAATACCTATTCGCATTTGACTGAATTTATGTTATTACATGATTTTATTCAAACGGAGTCGTTGATGTTACTGCGCATCGGTTGGCTTTTTCCTGCTCTCATGAGCACGTATGGCGACCGTGGGAATGTGATTTGTTTGAATAAACGTGCGCATTGGCGTGGCATCCACACTGAGATTGTTAAAATTACACATACTACTTCTGTTGAAGAGATAAATAGCATTGATCTTTTTGTAGGAGGGGAGCTCAAGATAAAGAACAAGAGATTGTTCTCCATTTTCTGAAAGGGAAATAGGTCTGACTTTGCGGAGTCAATTAGAAAAGGAAATACCGGCATTATTTGTCTGTGGAAGTTTGCAAATCATGGGACGCTCCTATCAAAGTGCATCGGGTAAAAAGAATGAGGGAGTCGGTTTTTTCGATTGCGAAACTGTCCATCTTGAAAAAAAGAGAGGCATGCCTGCACGTTGCACAGGGCATTTAATATTTGAAGTCATTGCAGAAAAGCTTTTAAAAGAGATTTCCCATTGCCCTCTAGTTTTGGGTTTTGAAAATCATAGAAGCGCTACTTACCTTAATAATTTACAACCCCTCGGCAGAGTGATTCAGGGTTATGGTAATAATGGCCAAGATGGTTTAGAGGGAGCGTTTCATAAAAACGTAATAGGTACCTACTCACATGGCCCCATTTTGCCAAAAAATCCTTTTCTTGCTGATTGGCTTTTAAGCACTGCCTTAAAGATCAAATATTGCAAATCAATTAATCTTAATGCCCTAGAAGATACTTTAAGCGAAGCCTCTCGTTATGTCCTTTTAAAATCCACAAAAATGTGGAATGCCCTTTAAGAGGTAACAAGAACTCCAAGGACCATACCGGGGCGGCGCCAAGGACCGCGTATGCGGGCTTGGCCGGCTGTGCGCTCTGCGTTCTCTGAGATATAAAAAAAGTTTACGAAAACTTTTATCAAGCCTACTCGATGGAATCGACCAACGGGAATTGCTGCTCTCTTCTAGACAACACTTGTTCAAAGATTTCCCGAATTTTGGGATCTTTGGTAAGGATGGTATGAAATTGTGAGGCATGTAGCGTGAGAAAAATGCAATGAGAAGAAGCCACGGCTTGAAAGGTTCTCGGCACATTTTTTAAAAGGGCAATTTCGCCAAAATAATCGCCATCATCCAGGCTTGCTATCAGTGCAAATCCAGGTTTAGAATCGGGATTGCGAATTTCCACAGACCCTCGAACTATCAGATAAAATGTATCGCCATAAGCGCCTTTTTCAAAAACAACAGAACCTTCATCCACCCATTCAATCAAAAATTGTTGTGCGACCTCATGTAAGATGGCGTCAGATGTGTTTTTGAAGAAAAATATGTCGCGCAAATATGCAATGCTCACTTCAGCCTTTGAGCCCTCTTCTTTTAAAACAATACCCTGTTGCTTTTGCCATAATTTAAAATAAGGTCCTTTATTTTGAAGAAGTTGATTATGTGACCCGACTCGATAATACGTCCGTATTCTAAGAAAAAAATGCGATCTATATCCACTAATGTGACCAACCGATGTGTGCTCAAAATCAATGTCCTTTTTTGTACTAATTTTGAAATTGTTTTGTTTACTAAACTTTCGGTGATGGGGTCTAAAGCTGAAGTATGTTCATCCAAAAGAAGAATAGGGGGATTGCGAAGAAATATTCTGGCTAGGGCAATTCTTTGTTTCTGACCTCCAGATAGGTTAGCCCCAAATTCTTTGACCATTGTATCATAGCCTTGGGGAAGCGAAAGAATAAAGTCGTGGATTTCAGCAGATTTTGCAGCAGCTTCGATCTGCTCATCTGTCGTATTCATCTGGCCAATGCGAATATTGTCTCGAATCGACAAATTAAAAAGAGGGTTGTCTTGAAAAACAACACCCATGTGGGATCTCAGAAAGAATTCTGATTGATCTTTAATTTCTTTTCCATCGAATACAGCTTCCCAGAAGTAGGAAAATAAAACCCCATCATGAGGGCTAGAAGGCTTGTTTTCCCTGATCCTGCTACGCCACAAATGCTGTAGAACTTCCTATAGGAATTTCAAGCAAGACATCTTGAATGACGGATTTTTGATGATAAATCAATGAGACATTGCAAAATTCTATTTTTTCATTTATGCGCGTGATGATCTCTTTATCCTCATATCTTTCATTTTCTATAGGCTGATCAGTTGTTTCGCTAAAAAGTTCATCGAGACGCTGCATACTGACTCCCGACTCAACGAAATTGGGAAGGAGATTGAGAGAGAGCGAGACGACGGAGCCTGAAAGATTCCAAACTAAAGAAAAAAATATAAATAAAGTTCCAATGGTTATTATCCCTTTTGAGGCCATCAAAATTCCGATGCTAAATATGATCACTTCGGCAAGCAATAAACCAGAAACTGATGTGCGGCCAATGAGGGTACGAAAAAAGATCCCTTTTATAAATTCATCACGGTATTTTTCAAGTATGCGATTTTTGAATTTTCTGAAAAATGACTCTTGAAGATTAAAGGCCTGTACAAGTAAATGCTGAGTGGCTACTTCATCTATCATTGAAGAGATTGTTGCGTTTGCAATTTGATTCTGTCTTGTGATCTCTTGTGCTTTTCTCATAAAACAAAATGCAATTAATAAAATTAAGAAAAAGAGAATAAAAACAAGTAGGGCTAGGCGCCATTGGTAATAGAAAAGAATAGTAATACTAAACACGATGATTAGGGTGTTTGTGATCAGCAAGGGCAAAACTTGTCTGGTGGTTGTTTCAGCTTGTAGCAAATCACGAGAATAACTTGAAACCAGGCTATCCATGTGACAACGTTGATAAAACCCGGCTGACAGCCATTGTAAATGCTGATAGAGTCTTAATCGAATTTTATTAAAGATATTCAGCGTTGCTTTTCCCACAAGATAATCATTGAGCATAAGAAAAATGACTCGAAGAATAGAAACGATAATGATGAATCCTATCCAACTCATTAAATAAGTGGTCTCTTTTCGAGTACTAATACCATCAAAAAGTTCCTTGTAAGCTATTTGAAAAGAAAGAAATACAACGGTCTGGGATTCCTAGGGTAAAGAGAATAATGCCTATTAAAAATTTTTGGTTTTTGAGATAATGAAACAAAATTTGGAGATAAGCTTTCATTTTTTAATCGACGCTGACATTCTGCTTCAGGAAGATATAGGCGGTCATGCCCCATTCCACATAGGCGGGCACATCAATATGATGTTTGAAAATATGCGTTAACTTTCTCCATTCAGAACAGTTCTTGAGTCCCTTTTTCAGAAGATAATAGCAATAGTGTGCATCTCTTTTAAAAACAACTTGAGGAACAAACGGCTTCACTTTATACCCATAATGTTGTGCAAAAAAATCTAAAGTTTTTAATATCATAGATTCATCCAATTGCTCACGTGAGAAAAAACTGGGCAGTTTATCGGCATATTTGTTAAGTATCTGACATGTTCTGGATCCGATTAATCCATCTTCTTCTAAATACTCTTTTTGGACAAAAAGATTGAGTGTTCTTTGCAATGCTGCAACACTTGTTGCCATAATATTATGATTATATTCAGCTAAAATACATTCAGGAGACTTATGGAGACCTAAATTTTCTATAAGATGACGAATAACAATGTTTGTAGAGTACTTTTTCTCTTCTAGTAAATTCCGTTAAATTTATTTTGGAATATCCAAATGTATGCGCATGACAAACATTAAAATTCCATATTCCTAATGTTGCACAAAAATATGTATGAAGACGCAATTTTGTGAGCAATTTTTCAATGATTAAAGCAAATTTTCTCCCCTTTATTCTGAAAGTTTTTTTCTGCATAAAGGATACTGCAAAGAAGTAGCGCAAGTTTTATCTTTTGATCATACTCTAAGTAGTGTACTAAGTAATTCAAATATTTCTATTAGGATATCTTCTTCCTGTTTTTCAAGCCAAACTGCCCTTTTAATAATCGCTTCCCATTCTTTTCGATCTTCGGAAACAAGGCATATATCTTTTGTCATATCTTGCTCGGGAGAGCAGTCCTGCTTGCTTACTTTTCCGTGATGTATAATCAATGAAATTGTATCAGTTCAAATTAAATCGACTATATCCGTCACTTTTTTGCGTCAAACCATAGGGTGCCCCTTTACCCAAAGTCTTTCTACCATAAAATGGCTGTGTTGAAAAACCCCTAGAAAACGCCATGTGCAACTGTTTTGCCACTCAGGAGCCGCTGCGGCTTTGCCATATCAATCCTCCCTCGTCGGACATAGCACAAGGCAATAGATGATAAATTTTTTCAATTGATTCAGGGCTTTTATTCGCTACACCACTGAAAGACATTGGTTTTTCACCAAAGAGTGCATAGGAATAATCTTCTTCAAGAAAGAATACCTGCAAAAAATTCACTAAATATTTTTGTTCTATTGTATTGTCAATATTTGAGGCAGCATAAGCGTACGGCATGGGCTATTATGCATAAGAAAGAACTTAAGGTGAGTGAATAATTAGAGTTTGCCGATGACTTCCCACATTTTGGAGATATCGGTGATGGGATCTTCACATTGATTGCGGTGGCAGAGATAGAGCGTTGTTTTCCCATCGACTGTGGGTTTGTTGCGACTGATAGCAGTGAGATCGCGTAGCTCCTCATCAACCTCCCGTTTCCAGATGATGGCTTTATGGGGAATAAAGTGATTGGATAAGATTTTGGTAATTTCAGTTTGAAACTCATTTTTCTCATTCAATGCAATCACTAATGTCGGCGCCTTTTGATCGTAATAGCGCAAAAGAGCCATCAAGTGATAACACGCGCCCGGAGGATAAAGATCGATATGCTCCTTGGCAGCCTTTAAGATATCCTCAGCTTCCTGTAGAAAAATATCGTTTCCGGTAATTTGATAGAGGCGTAAGAAGATTTTCAGCATGAATGGCATTTCCAGAAGGCTCTGCCCCATCGTAGAATTCACACCGCCTCAAGATTAAACTGGAAATCTTCGCCATTTGTTAAGTAGAACGCACCCTGTTCTGCGTTAAATCTTCTCGTAAGATTTGAGCCAGAGTGAGGGCAAATTCAAGCCACTCTGTACCCATGTCGGCTTCGAACAAAGAGATCGAGCCTTGTATCATACACGCATAATCATCAAGACACCCATCAAAACGGGCTTCCCCCTCTCGCCATCGCCGTAGTAGATTTCCCTCCTTAAACAAATGGGTGCGGATAAACTGCGCACATTGAACGGCAGCTTCTAGGTAAGGTCTATGATTGAAAGCCATCCCCGCCTCAGCAAGAGCATGGATCATCAATCCATTCCATGCTGTGAGCACTTTGTCATCTTTTATAGGTCGGACACGGACCTTACGGACATTAAATAATTTCTCCCTTGATCCTTTCAGCGTCTCTTTTAATACTATAGGATCTAAGTGACGCTGAGCAGCAAATTCCTCATGGCTCTGACGCATATGTAAAATGCTATTTCCCTCAAAATTTCCCGTTGGCGTCACTCCATAATACTCACAAAACAAGGGTGCATCTTTCCCTAAAAGGGTACGGACCTCATCCCATGTCCATAGATAAAATCTTCCCTCATGCCCTTCAGAATCGGCATCTTCTGCCGAAAAAAAGCCACCCCCTTCCCCCCTCATATCCCGCAAAACGTAATCGAGAATTTCCTCTGCAATTTCCCGGTAGAACGGCTGACGAGTGTATTCCCAACATTCTAATAGCTGCGCGCCATAATGGCATTGTCGTAAAGCATTTTTTCAAAGTGGGGAATAAGCCATTTTTATCCACGATAGCGGGAAAATCCCCCTCCTAGATGGTTATAAATCCCCCCTCGGTGCATCATATCAAGAGAGCGCTCGATATAAAAAAGAGCTCGGCTATCCGCTGAGGAGCGGACGAGATGAAGCAAGAAACAGGCTTGTATTCCGATCGGAAATTTAGGAGAACCCTTTGTCCCGCCATAAACGGGATCAGCTGTTTTATAAATCAGCTCCGCAGCTTCTTTGATTTGTTCAGGATGGGGGAGTTCCTCCCCTTCAGCATGGATGTGATTTGCAAAAACATCTACAATTTTTCCTGCTTGCGAAATGACCATCTCCCTTTCGTCAATGTCATTCCAAATCTGCCGGATCCGAAGGATCAGTTGTTTCATTCCCAACAAGCCGCGACTCGCATCCGCAGGAAGATAAGTCGTCGCAAAAAAAGGGAGCAAATCAGGTGTGAGAATTAAATTGAGCGGCCAGCCGGCTCCCCCTGACATCATTGCCTGCGCAAATTCCATATAGAGGCTATCGATCTCAGGCTTCTCTTCCCGATCCACCTTAATATTAACAAACATCTCATTCATGAGCTGAGCCACTTCCAGATTTTGAAATGATTCCGACTCCATAACGTGGCACCAGTGGCAGGTGGCATAACCTATCGAAAGAAAAATCGGCTTATTCTCCAACTTTGCTGCTTTAAATGCCTCTTCAGCCCAGGGGTACCAATTGACCGGATTATGAGCATGTTGTAATAAATAAGGCGATTTTTCATTAATTAGCTTATTTGTATACAGAGGGTGGGACATAATTGATTTCAATAATATTAAAACCTTTTTTCATTTTATCGAAAAAGGGATTTATCCCTACTATTCTATTTTTTTGCGTAACAAAAAATACTGAAAGAAGCAAAACCTAATATCATGGCTATCAGTGGGATATATATATTACTTCCAGTAAATGGCCATAAAGCTCTTAAACCACCGCCCATAAAGCCGATCATGAGAGAGAGAGTGGCTGCATGATAGTATTTCAACAAGAGGGCAATGGCTCGGGAAAATAAGATAAAGCTTAAAGAAATTCCCATCGCCATGGCACAGAGGAGTTTTAAAGAAAAAGCCGTGAAGGGCTGATTGAGAGAATTAATAACAAGTTGATATACACCAAGGACTTGCAAAACAAAACTGCCGGAAATTCCCGGTAGCAGCATCGCCACAGCACCGACCATGGCAGCACCTACAATCCCAAAGAAGCCAATCTCCGATAAAAAATTTGTGGGGAGTCCTGAGATGAAGAAGGCAATCGCTGCACCGAGCAGTAAGGCACTAAAATGGCCCACATGCTTCATTTTAACTTCCTTTAGAGAACAGAGAATGGCGGCAGCGATGCATCCAAAGAAAAAGGCAAAAACGGGGGTGCGGAAATGGTTCAAAAGATAATGCATCAGTCTGGAAAAAATTAAGATTGCGCTGCCAATACCGAAAAAAAGAGGGAGGAGAAAACCCCATTGAATCTCTCTTATGTTTCCCATTTTTAGAGACTTGATGCTCTCCAAAAGGGAGTCATAAATCCCGCACATCCAAGCCACCGTAGCCCCAGAAATACCTGGTATGAGGTCGGCGACCCCCATGGCAATGCCGATGATAAAAAGGTGTTTTTTTGATTGTCTCACAGTAGTATTAGAGTGTGTTCACAAACTCTTAGAAAAGCCCATATAACGTGCTAAAAACCAACCCAATAAAATGGCAACAACCGAAAGAGAGACCCAAACAAGATTAGGAAGCCATTTAACTTCCCCACCAGGAGACCCCCTGACTTCTAAAGTTCCGATGCCTAAAGTGAAATCTTGGACCTCGGGACTTTTTTCATTTAAAATCTGGAGAACATAGGGGTGATCGTGGAGCAATTGCTCAGGATCCAATTCGAGAAATTGGGCATATTTTGTGATAAAACCTAGGGCATAAATAGGTGAAATCAGCTTCCCTAAATGCCCCTCTTCAATGGCCTGGAGATAGCTGTATCTGATCGAGGTTGCATTCTCTACCTCTTTTAAGGAAATTCCCTTCTCTTCCCTTCTGCTTTTGATAATGGAGCCTAATTGAACCAATTCCTGATGCATAATAGGAACAACCTCGTATCTTTTCCGTTCCTGCACTTATAGCAGATTAAGAATATTAATACTGAGAAAAAGTAGATTGCTTGATGGTTTCACGGATCGTCGGCTCGATCCACATTTTCACAAGAGTCCTTGTCTATTTAACGCTTCCATGCAAAAATAGCGCCATGCTTTCATCCCTCACATATCCCCATGTCTTTTATAGCTCAAATTGATCTCAATCTAGCCGACCGACTGAAACAGGGTTTGGAAGAGTGGGGGTTCGAACTCTCCCAACCCCCCTACACTCTCTATCAAGGAAAATCTAAAGGGGTTACCTGTACCCTCTATACTTCGGGTAAACTCGTGGTACAGGGGAAAGAGATTAAGCAGTTTATTGAATATTTTTTAGAACCGGAAATCTTAAACACGTTTACCTTCGGCTATGAACAACTCGCTCTAGACCCCACCCCTCGTATCGGAATTGACGAATCAGGAAAAGGTGATTTTTTTGGACCCTTATGTATCGGAGGTGTTTTTGCCGGGGGAGATCAAATCATGGCACTCTCTAAAATGGGGGTAAAAGATTCGAAGCGGCTTACCGATGGCTCCGTCATCAAAATTGCCGCCCAGATTCGGAAAGAGCTTTTGTACCATATCGTAAGAATCGGTCCTGAAAAATACAATGAACTTTATGAACGATTTGGGAATCTTAATCTCCTGCTTGCCTGGGGACACGCTACTGTAATTGAAACTCTAGTCGAAAAATCAGGGTGTGAGTCGGTCATTATTGATCAATTCGCTGCAGAACATGTGGTTGAAAACGCGCTGAGAAAAAAAAATAGAAAAGTATTGCTCACACAAAGGACCAAGGCGGAACAAGACCTTGTCGTTGCAGCCGCTTCAATTATCGCTAGAGCTGCTTTTTTGGAAGGGTTACAAAAACTAGAACAAGCTTGGGATGTCAAACTTCCAAAGGGAGCAAGTGCGCAAACGATTGAGGCAGGGGTTAACTTGATCAAAAAACATGGTTCTCAGATACTTGGTTCTGTAGGAAAAATGCATTTTAAAACGGCCCAAGTGATTATAGGGAAGGGTGACTATTCATGAAGCGGCTTTTCCTCCTCCTTCTACTCCCTTTCTCAATGGTAGCTCAGGAGTGGGATCAAGATGTTTTTTATATACAAAATATCCCCTCCCCTGCTTACCCATTTTCGCTGAGCGGAACCTACATCAACGTCAATGAAACACACTTCCGCAAACCCGACTTAGCCGATCAGAGTTTGAAATACCGGCAGTGGAATACAGTCTTTGCCTATACACATCCCTTTAATGAGTGTAACGGGTTGATCCTTGGAGCCGCATGGCTTGGTTCTGAGGTGAATATGGAAGAAAATATCGACTTTGACGAAACCGAATTTGATTATTTCAATTTTTCCGCAGCCCACTATATTTCTTCATTTCCTGATTGGGTTTGGACTGTGAGTTTAACGGCCTATCTCGACGCAGCCAATTTCTCCTTGATCGATTACGCCCTTTATCAAGGTGTCTTATGGGGAAGATATACCTGGTGCCAACCGCTCGAACTCGACTTTGGTCTTATGGTGGAAGCCGGATTGCGGAAGGAGAAGGTGTGGCCGATTATCGGTTTTGTCTTTACCCCTTCCGAGCGGTGGCGGATCTCTGCAGTCTATCCCATTGATCTCTCCATTGCGTACTCACTCCACCCAGCGCTGACTGCCGCCGCTTCAATCCGTTATTTACGCTCACGCCACCGTGTAGGGGAAGAGGAGCCCAACTCACAAGCCATCTTTGATTACCGCGCTGCCGGCATTGAAGGAGATCTCAATTTCACCCCTTACCCATTCCTTTCAGTTACAGGATTTGCCGGCAGCACTTTAAACGGCGATTTTGAAATCAGCAACCGGAACAATAAACGAACAAAACATCTAAAATTCGCCCGCTCACTCTATGCAGGGGTTACCGCCTTCCTCTCTTATTAACGAGTTAATTTATTTTTTCCTGTGTCGCAAAAAAGTTGCACATGGCGTATTACATTGATTTTTAATCGAATATCCTCTATATTCTTTGGTAAAAGGAGCGGACGACGATGTGTTCTTGTGTGCCCTCTACACATGGGCAAAATGCCTGCTATACGAACTGGATCGAAAATAATCGATGTCGGAAAATCGTTCTAGTCGTAGGGGGTATTTTGATGGCCTTGGGCATTGTTCTGTTCATTTATGCCAGGTTTAATAATGCTCTTTGGCTGCCGGGAAGTTTGGCGTTTTCCTCGGGAATGATCACTCTCTCTACCGGTCTTTGTATGTTCAATTTAAATGGGCGCACTCCTGTCCTCAGGATTACTACCCCAACCCAAAGCTCCTCTGCAACGGAAAGACCTCAAACTCAGGCTTCCATGAGTTCAAAACCTCCAAGAAATCAGAGTAAAAAGATATACACACTAAGCGATTTAAATCGGAGCAATTCCTCTACGTTCCCTCAAACTCAACGCTCCACTAAAACGACTCTCTATGCAGAGGACTACCAGTCCCGCCTGACTTTCGAGAGAGCCATGCCTATCATTTCGAAATATTACCAAACAGCACCGATTCAAAACCTGACCGTGCCAGCCGAAAAGTTAACCGCTAATTGCATGCATCAGCCAACGATAAAAGGAGTGGATTCTGATGGAAAGTTTTATTATGCTTATGGGTTGAAGCTGGTTATTTTCGTGTTTAAGGAACATTCCCCTGGAGGAAGTTTCACCCGTTATATCTTAGATTCCTATTCCCCAACACAAACAAATTTAGTAGGGGAAGATATTGTAACTGCAAACAATATTAATGAAATGATATTACATAGCTAGTGGGGTTTAAAATGGCTACATCTATACATGAGCGTAGAGTGAACGATGGTGGTGGCGAAAATCAGATTGAGTATCCTAATTTTGCCAATGCTATGAAAATCCTTTGCAAAGATTTTCAGTGCGTGACGAACATAGAGCTCCAATTCCCTGCAGAGCAACTCGATCCAACTGCCTTTGGGAGGCCAGGTGCGATAAGAGGAAAGGATTCAACAGGAAACGAGTATTTTGCCACCAAAATATATGAAGACCATCCTGCAGGAGATCAACACGATCCCCTATTGAAAGAGATCTGGGTATTTAAAGGGCAAAGAGAGGGGAGCCAAGTCGTTCGGTATGTTCTCGATTTAACCGGCCGTGTCGTCGACCAAGATTTCGTAACCAATCGAAATATTGAGAAAATGACCCCTAGCCCCTATCTTTAATAATTAGCTACAGCGGCTTACAATAGTGAGGTTTAAATGTCTCTTTCTGTACAAGAGCGTAATGTGGACAGTGGCGGTGGCGAAACTGGCATTGAGTATCCCAATTTTGCCAATGCCATGGAAAGCATTTGCACGGTGTTTCAGCACGTAAAGGAAAATAATCTCCCCTTCCCTTCTAATCAACTGCGACTGCAAGATTTTCCCGACGACGAAGGC
>CAVPKN010000029.1:0-4671 GCA_963705695.1 uncultured Chlamydiales bacterium | reverse complement strand
GACGTCAACCTTTATCACGGTCAGTCAATTAACCTTTGCTATCAAAAATCAGTTAGAATCTCGCTTTGTCGGGCTAACAGTCAAAGGGGAGATCAGCAATGCTAAACTTCATTCTAGCGGCCACCTCTATTTCGATCTGAAGGATAGTGAAGCAAAAATTTCAGCCGTGATGTTCCGCGCTCAAGGGCAGATCAAACAACCTCCCAAAGAGGGGGATCAGGTCGTAGTGAAGGGATCGATTTCCGTCTATCCCCCCCCATGGAAAGTACCAAATGGTTGTCCGATCGATCGAATACCAAGGGATTGGAGAACTCCTTCTCAAATTGGAGCGACTCAAAAGAAAATTAGAAGGATTAGGGTGGTTTGATCCAGCGAGAAAAAAACCGATTCCGAAATTTCCCCGAACCATTGGAGTGGTAACAAGTCCTACGGGAGCGGTGATACAAGATATCATACATATTCTGAGACGCCGCCTTTCAGGTTTCCATTTGCTACTCTATCCAGTTCGGGTGCAGGGAGCAGAAGCGGCAGGAGAGATCGCTCAAGCCATTGCTGAAATGAATCGGTATCAACTTGCCGATGTGCTCATTGTGGGGCGGGGCGGTGGCAGTCTCGAAGATCTCTGGGCATTTAATGAAGAGGTGGTCGCCAAAGCGATCTTTGAAAGTCGAATCCCTATTATTTCGGCGGTGGGTCATGAGACCGATGTGACCCTTGCCGATTTTGTTGCTGATCTTAGAGCCCCTACACCCTCTGCCGCCGCTGAAATTGTCTCAGCTGAAAAAAACCTCCATCTCGAATTCCTCAGCAAAATGGAGAAAAGCCTCGCTTACACCCTCTCCCATCTTTTAAAAAGATATCAGACTCATCTTGCGAGCTACCAAAGACACCCGCTACTTGCCTCCCCTATTCTCTTCTCTCAGCCCCGATACAACGGCTCGACGATTTAAAAGAAAAATTGGATGAAAGAATTAAAAATCAAATCTTAAAAAAAAGAGTACTTTTGAGCAGCAGAGAAAGGGAAGCTGCCGTCTTAAAGCCGACGGCTCAACTCGGGTTGATGCAGACAACCTTGAACCGTCTCGAAAAACAAATGAACGAAACGTTCCGTTCCACGCTAAAAGTGAAACGGGATAAGATCGCAGCCATCAAAGAGAGATTGAGTTCAGTCGATCCGAAAAATGTTTTAAAAAGAGGTTATACCATCCTCTTTTTGCCGAAAAAGAGGGTTCCGTTATAGTATCGGCTCAAGAACTTTCTCCAGGACTGCAGCTTCGAGCCCTTCTTTGTGATGGCGAGGCGAAGCTTACGGTGAATCATGAGTGAAAATCCTGAACTTAATCTTGAACAATCGTTTTCTCGGCTGGAGGAGATCCTCGAAAGGATGAACTCTGGCACTGTTTCTTTGGACGATTCTTTAAAACTATACGAAGAGGCAGATCGTTTGATCGCTCTTTGTGGAAAAAAATTAAAAACGGCAGAGATGAGGATCGAGATGTTGATCAAAAAAAAGAGAGGAAATTTGGAGCTCAACTCCACTGGAGAGCCGCAAGTTGAAGTTTTCCAAGAGGCCTCACACTGTGCTTAACCGGATTAGTCAGCCGGCAGATTTAAAACGACTCTCGCTGACAGAACTCAAACAATTGGCCCAAGAGATCAGGGAGAGAATCATCACAGTCCTGTCGAACCAGGAGGACACCTGGCTTCCAATCTAGGAAGCATCGAACTGTCTTTGGCCCTCCACTACGTCTTTAATTCCCCTGAAGACAAATTCATCTTTGATGTCAGCCATCAAACCTACACCCACAAGCTTCTCACCGGAAGAAATAATGAAAAATTCGACAAAATCAGATGTTTTAAAGGATTGAGCGGCTTTGCCCATCCCAAAGAATCGGTGCACGATCATTTTTTTGCGGGGCATGCCGGGACAGCTCTCTCTTTAGCACTTGGCATGGCGCATGCGCGTCATTTTCAGCAAACCAAGAACACCTTGTCCCCGTGATAGGAGATGCAAGTTTAACCTGTGGCCTCTCACTTGAAGCGCTCAATAATATCCCCAAAGATCTCGGCCGTTTCATCGTAATCTTGAATGACAACGAGATGTCGATCTCAGAAAATGTGGGGGGAATCACCCATATTTTGAGCCGTTTGTTAAGTAATCCAACAACGAGCAAACTCACTCGCAAATTGAAACTTCGCTTTCTAAAATACCGATTTATGGCTCCTCTTTAGCCAAGCAGGGACATCGATTTGCTGAGTCGGTCAAAAATCTTAGTCAGTTCAGCTCCTTTTTTTGAGCAATTTGGCCTCTCCTATATCGGCCCCATTGATGGACACGATCTCAAAAAAATGATCACCGTTTTCCATGCGATCCAACACCTCCCCATGCCCGTCATTGTACATCTTCTGACCAGGAGAAGGGGCAGGTGTCGAACAACAGGAGAGCGACCCAATCACTTACCTGGCGTAAAACCTTTTGATCCCAAAACATGTGAATTTCTCCCCTCCCCTTCGAAGAAACCGACCTTTCCCAAAGTGTTTGGTAAAATGCTCCTCGAATTAGGTGAAAAGCATCCCAACCTCGCTGTCGTTACTCCAGCGATGAGCTTTTTTTAGGTTCTTGCCTTGACCCCTTTAAAGAGAGATACCCCCACGGAACCAGCTTTTTCGATGTTGGTATAGCCGAAGGACGTGCGGTTACTTTTTTGGGGGGGTTAGCCAAAACCGAAGAGGTGCAGGTCATCTGCTCGATCTATTCTTCTTGTTTTTCAGCGGGCACTCGATAACCTCTTTCAAGATGTCTGCCTACAAGAAATTCCAGTCATTTTTGCAGTGGATCGCGCGGGGCTTGCCACAGGTGATGGCGCTACACATCATGGCATTTATGAAATGAGCTTCTTAAGAGCTATGCCGAATATGGCGATTTGCCAGCCTCGAAATGGCCAATTGCTCAAAGAGCTTCTTGCCTCTAGTTTTCAATGGCGTAGGCCCACTGCTATCCGCTACCCAAATATGACTACCGATGAGGGGCATGGGAACCTCTCAAAACAAGACACTTTGGTAAAGGGGAAATTGTGGCGGAAGGGAGTGATCTTTTGATCATTGCACTCGGTCACCAATGTCATGATGCTTTGAAGATGCGCGACCTGCTTGGAAAAAGGGATCTCTGCCATGGTCGTCGACCCGATCTTCGTCAAGCCTCTCGATACCGATCTTTTAGGACAATTGCTATTGAGTCATACTCGCATCGTGACCATAGAGGAGCATTCCTTGAAAGGAGGCCTAGGGTCAGAAATCGACGAATTTTTGTTTGCCCATGACTTTCGGACCGATCCAAGTTCTCAATTTCGGCATTCCTGAAGCGTATATTGAGCAAGGAAGCTACCATGACTTATTGAATGAAATAGGCTTAACAGCTGAGAAAATGGTATTGCGGATAATGTCTCACTTTTCATTCAATATGAAGGCAGTACCCATCCGGGAAAATAACTTTTTGAAGTGATACCGAGTAATGTGACAGATTTGAATGATTGCTCCGAAGCCCATGTTTTTGCACCTGAGCGGGAAGCAATCATTAAAAGATGGCGCATGATATGGTGTCAATTCATAGAATTATTGTCCCGGATTGGTATTGACCTGAGTTTTGAGTTGATCTTCCTCGTAATCAGAGGGCTTTTTTGAGCGCAAATTGCGATTTTTTGCGCCGATCATAGCCGCAGGCGCTATTTTCAAGCAAAAACGCGCGATTTGCGCCAAAAAAGGCCCTGAGGATGAGGAAGATCAACCCAAAACTCAGGTTATTAAAATCTTTGGCCTCGTCATGATGATTGCGCTATTTGCTAACATGAGAAAAAAAAACTCATATGCCGTTGCCAAACAGATCACCGCGTTTCTCCAAGAAAAGTCGGGGTCGTCTCAAGGGATGACGAAGCAAAAGAATTAGGTGTCCCCCCTTTGTCGAGCGTGTCTGCTGATTCTCTTGACTGCCTAATCTCTCTCGGAGGCGATGGAACCATTTTACGCCTACTCATCAGTTCCCCTATCTCAATGTCCACTTCAGGAATCAATCTTGGGCAGCTTGGTTTTATGGCTGAAAGTCCCCTCTCCGATCTCTATCCCAGTTTAGAAGATCTTGTTGAAAAGCGGTACCAAGTTGAGGAGAGGATCATGATGGAGGGGGTCACCCATTGGCAACAAAGGTGTTTTGCAGTCAACGAGATCGTGTTTCACCGCTCCCGTCACCCCTCGCTGATCGATCTTTCGATCCACGTCGACGGAACTTATCTCAATACCTTCTCTGCGGATGGCATCATCATTTCAACGCCTAGTGGCTCAACGGCTTATTCCCTTGCTGCTGGAGGACCAATCTTAACCCCCAATCTCAATGCGTTCGTCATCACACCGATTAGCCCTCATACCATTTCAATCGACCCATCGTCTTAATGCCAAAAAGAAAATCGAAGTGCAATACCTCAGTACTTACGATCCCATTGAAATAGCCTATGATGGCTTTTCAATTAATACAATGAGCCCTAAAGAAATTTTTACAATTATCAAATCGGGCCGCACCTTTAAAATGATGAATCTGCTCCGCACAGATTACTTTTCTACCCTTCGGACAAAATTAGGTTGGTCCGGCAAGTTCGCTATAGCCAGCTTAATCACTACGCC
>CAVPKN010000028.1:0-83079 GCA_963705695.1 uncultured Chlamydiales bacterium | reverse complement strand
TAAATCTTTATTAAAAGAATTATATTATTATATTAATAAATTTAATAATAATTTTATTAATAAAGTTTATAAAAAGAATAAATCTAATTTATTAAAATTAATATTTTATAATTATAAAAATAATAATAATAATTTAAAAATAATAATAAAAATAAAAAAAAAATAATAAAAATAAAAATAAAACTTTTTATAAAATTTATAATATTTTTAATATTAAATATAAATTAAAAAATTATTTAATTATAATTATAAAAATATAAAAAATAAAAAAAAAAAAATAAAAAAAATAATTTTATTTTAATAATTTTATTAAATTAAAAAAAAATTTAATAATAAAAAAAATAAAATATTAAAAAAAAAATAAAAATAAAAATTAAAATATATTTAAATTTATTTTTATTATTTTTAATTTAATTATTTTAATATTTAATATTATTTTAAATATTTTAAAGAATAAAGATTTTAATAATTATATTATAAATTTATTAATAATTTTTTTATTAATATTTTTATTTTATAATAATTATTCTTTTTATATTTATTTGATACTTTTATTTTTTTTTATTATTTTTATTATTTTTATTATATTAATATAAATTAAAATAAATAATTATATAATATTAAAATATTTAAATATATTATAAATAATTTATTATAATTTAATATTTATAAAAAATATAAAAATTTATTTATTATATATATTATAAATAATTTAGTTTATTTTTTCGATATTAAAATAATATTATTTAATGTCCAATCCCGTATTGAGGCGGGGTATTGGGGAAGGGGAGTCATCGAAATTACCGCTGGGATATAACGCTGCAGCTCATTGAGGCTTAGCTCAGCAAAATAAACGCGTTGCCCTAAGTCTGCGTGCTTGAGTGTGAGTGGATGGATCTCCCCAATAATCCCAATCTCGACCTGATCGATCAGTATCATTGCCTGCCGATGGGGGTGAAAGTTGGAATAAGAGCTGGGGATGAAGGTGAAATTGCCAATTTTCAACTTGCAAAATACATTTTCAATGATCCCCTTGAGATCGTAAAAATCAACCGGTTCCTCACGACTTCCCCAATGTGTGGCTCCCGAGTTCCCGTCAAAACAATAGAGGCTGCAGAGGGTTCTAAATAAGTCTCTTTTAACTTGAAATGAACCCTGCCTACCTCAAAGCCAGCCACAGAATGGATCGAATGATGAGCATTGTAGCGGACGCAGCTTAACATCCCAGGAAGCATTGAGGGGCGGAGGATCGATTGATCCAGTGAATGAGGGTTAAGCAATTTGATGAGAGTGCGGGTAGGGAAATAGTCGGGTTGTATCCAATCCGCTTGGGCGGGGCCGATCAGATCACACGTTGAAAATTCTTGTAACCCCTCTTCGATGAGCAAAGAACGGATCTGCCGCTCAAATAAAAATTCAGAACTATGCTTCAGCTCACCCGTACGAAAAGCCGGCTTTTCCCTTTTGTGAAGATGATTATATCCATAAAGGGCGTGCGGACCTCCTCAACCAAATCAATTTCATGATGGATATCATGTCGGTAGGTCGGAATCTGCACTGTGATTCGATCATCGGAGATCTTGGCATGGGAAAAGCCTAAACGGTGGAATAGGGTCTCCACCTCGCTCATTGCAAGATGTGTCCCTAATAATTGATTGATCCGGCTGAGGCGGCAACTCACAATCGGTTTAACAAATTCATGTTGCTTGGTTTCAATCATCTCGCGCATACATACCCCTTTCTAGCGATTTCACACATAAGAGCAGCAGCTCTGTCTAAAGCGGTTGTAACACCATTAGGATCGACACCCCGTTCAAAGCGGTAGGAAGCTTCCGAATGGATCCCTAGTCGTTTAGCTGTGCGGCGGATGTAAAGAGGATCAAAATAAGCCGATTCAAGTAAAACTGTCCTTGTTCGCTGACCTCAGTTTTGCGATCCATGATCCCTGCGAGGGCAACAGGTTTTTTTTGATCACAAATCACGAGATCCTTCTCGGAAAGATAATACTGATTGCCATCAAGGGCCGCTAGATGTTCCTCTTTGTGTCCGTTTCGGACAATCAAAGCGCTTCCCTCCAGTCGGTCAAAATCAAAAGCATGAAGGGGCTGACCCTGTTCTAGCAAAACATAATTTGTAATATCTACGATGTTATTAACGCTGCGCATCCCACATGATTCAAGACGTTCTTTCAGCCATGCTGGGGAGGGAGCAACGTGAAGATCACGGATGAGACGGCACGTGTATCGTGGACATCCTTGCTGATTTTCAACTGTCACTGAAGTTGCACTTTCGATCGATTCAATTCCCTTCTCAGCGAGCTCGAACTTGGGCATGTGAAGCGGCGCATCGATGACTGCTGAGAGCTCACGGGCAACACCGAGAATGCTGGCACAATGGGCAAGGTTGGGGGTTAAGGCAATGTCTAGAACGTCATTTTCAATGCTATCAACTTCTAACCCGACAAGGGTCAAAATCTCTGCAATTTCATGAGCAGGACGTTGTATGGAAAGGAATTCTTTAAGCCAAGAGAGAGGAACTTTCATTCTTAAAGCAGAATTACAAATTTATTGTGTGATTTTACGGGAGTATCGCTATAGTGACAAGAGGGATTTTTCGGTGTCATATGAACCTATCCCACTATTGGCAAAAAGTGCTTTTTAAGTCTTTTTCCGCATCTTTTAGAGCCGCTTCTCGGCCTACTTATCAAAGTATGTCCGTCGAAGCGGCTCTAAAAATGTCAAAAAAATCCTTTAAAAATCACATTTTTCGAATAGTGGGATAGGTTCATGAAGGAGAGGAAGGGCTCCCGGTGGTTGATTCAAACTTTGATATTGAGCGGCGCTCTAAATGCTGCGCTGCTCGGTATCTTTTTTTTATTTTCTTGTCCGTAAAAATCCATTGTCTCTTTCATTTAAACCGATAGGAGAACAAGTAGAGCTAAAGCGGTCACTCCCTGCTAAAATTCTTTTCCTCAAAAAATTAAGACAGATCAAATATGACGCGTTACTTGACCTGTTAGAAGATCAAAGAGGATTGGAGCACGGATACCGGGTATGCGATTTTGCATTAGGAGCGTTGGCCAGTTATCACGATTTCGACGTGGAAAGGGGGTACAAAAAGGCCCTTTACCCCAAAAAATGTGGAGATTTGAAGAGGGTCTTTTTCTCCTATTTCCCAATTTAGAATCGGCTGATTTTGAAAAATTGAGACGCTTTGCGCACCATCAAAAATGGCCCTATACGGCCAGAGGCCTTTTTAAAAAAATGGCCTCGCAGGGGATAGAGGGAAGTGATCCTGAGCTTGTTCAATTTTTCTGCCATACCCCCCATTTTATTCTTTTAGAAACCCTCTTTGCCCGCACCCGGCAACCGATCCAAAGAAAAACACTTTTAGCCCTGGCTTTAGAAAGTGGGTGGGAGGAGTTGGAGCGCTATTATAGAGAACAGCATCGAAGATGCAGTTTTTCAACCCAAACGCGACGCACCTATCTTTTAAAGGCCCTGGCTCGCCATTCATCAACTGCAGCCACCCTCCTGCTTCTCACAGATGCCGAATTCGCGCTCCACGAACTCAATGATCGACAAGTGGCCGCGCTACTCGATCTCCTCCCTTCCCACTCTCCCCGTACTCTCCAATTTGCTCAACACGTCGCTTCCTCTCCTCGCGGCGATACCGTCTGCCGCCTTCAAAGCCCACTCCCTATCGCAGTAAAAAATCCAAAAAATTGTCAGGAGTGATTGTCATGAACGGTGCAGTGGGGTAGCCATTCAACCATTCTTTTGGCGGATCGATTCTTTTCCCAACCCCCCATTTGCATTCGTAAGCTTTGAGTTGACCATCTTGCTCCTCGATATAATCGATTTCACTCCCTTGATAAGTCCTCCAAAAGTAACGATTGCCATAAAAAGCGGTATAATCTGTCAATTTGATCCGCTCCATGATAATATAATTTTCCCACAATGCACCCACATCGCTGCGCAAATCTAATTGATTAAAATGGCGGAGATTCCGTTACGAATCCCAATATCATAAAAATAGTATTTGGCTTTGCTGGTAATTTCTTTTCTCAGATTGCGACTCAAACCCCCTAATCGATAGATTACAAACGTTTTTTCCAAAAGATCGAGGTAGCGGGACACCGTTTTAACATCCACTTGAAGCTGGGTTGCTAATTCGTGATAGGAAACCATTTGCCCGATTTGAAATGCCAGAAGACGTAACAGATCAATAAGCACTTTTGGGCTTCTGACTGTATCAAATGTGAGGATATCTTTGAGGAGATAGGAATCGACCAGTTCATTGAGAATTATTATTTTCTCCTCTTTCCCCTCCGCTTCAATCACTTCGGGATAGAGTCCGTAAATTAGAAAATCTTCTAGATGCTCTCTCAGTTCATAACGATTGTATCTCTGCTGCAGTTCGATCATAGCAAGGGGATAGAGTGTGAGAGTTTTTTTTCTCCCCGTAAGCGGCTCTCCGACCGACTGTGCCAAATCAAAAGAGGAAGACCCGGTAGCAATGATTCGTATCTCTTTGCATTGATCCACCAATATCTTTAGCGCCTTCCCAATATTTTGAACTTCCTGGGCTTCGTCGATAGCAATGAGGTCATATCCTTGAGCATATTCCAAAATCCTATCGAACTCTAAGAAACTGAGGAGCTCTTGAATCCGGATGTTATCTCCCGAGTCGAGCCGATAGCGGTAGGGGGTCGAGGCAAGATAGTTCTCGAGCAAAGTGGTTTTCCCTACACGGCGCGCCCCATAAATGATTAAAACTCGACTAGGCTTAAGGTAGTTTTCCAAATGCGCAAAAAAACGGGGGATCATACCTCAATCGTAATCAAATTCCACAAATTTGTCAAAATTTGTGGAGTTTCAATCCACATTTCTTAGAAAATTGTGGAATAAGCGAGAGGGGTGCTTTCTATACGGGCATATAGAATGGTTGAAGCATGGTTTGTACAGGCTTAGGCTCTTCATTCGGTATCACGACGTAATAAATAGGTTGAGCGGCGAAGCGCTGACCCATAGCATCTCTCAGTTGTACCCATTGTGCTTCGAGCGTTTGTTTCTTTATCCCGTCCTTTAACATATTTCGCATCGTAGGCAATACCTACCATTTCTTTAGCCTCATCTATGGTGATTTGCTGTTGATACACTAAGAAATCGAGCTTCCCGCTGTCGATGTAGTTTTTCAACATTTCCAATGTTCCCTCTTGACTAAACAATCTGAGCATTTCCCCCCTTGCTGGACCCTCTTGAGTGAGATCGGCTCCCCGATTACTCGGTTTACTATAATAACTAATTCCGAAGACCAGAAGAGGGATGCTAATATATCCAACTAGACCCGGAAGGCATGTAAAAGGAGCATTGCTAATGACTTGGTAGATGGGAGTCCCATCGAATTTAAAATCGATCAGATAACTCGTTGATGTCGTAGAGAGCCCTACGAGGGCTGCGGTAACACCAATAATTGTTATTATCAAGGCGGCTATCAGCGCCATTTTGAGATTTTCTCTCTGTCGAGCCACTTCTCCATTAAAATAATTATTCCAATGCGTTTCCGCATGATTAATTCGAATCTCTTTATTTTGAACCGACATTATCCCCTCTCATTTTTATAATATTATAAAAGAAATTATAAAAATAATGTCAATTTAATTTGCATTAGCATCTAACAATCTTAGAAGCTAAGAGAAAAGATATTGACGAACACAGAGGCAGCGACTCCGTGCCCCTGCCTTCTCTCTGTTCGTCAATATCTTTCGTTTATGTAAATTATGATTTTTTTGGTGGGAGGAACGGGGTCGGGGCCACCAGGTGGTCCCGGGGCCGCATTTGAGGAGACGTTTGAGGGTAAGCCATGATCCTTTGAGGCTGCCATGCATTTCGATGGCTTCAAGGGCGTATTCGGAGCAGGTGGGAGCGAAGCGACAACAGTTTCCTACAAATGGACTGATACAGAGCTGGTAGAGTCGGATTAAAAAGAGGAGAGGGTATTTGATCATACGATGAGTGTAACATAAAAAGGCCTTGAACGAAAGGGGGGCAGTTGGCTACATTTTACCCTTTTCTTGAGCGAAAGTGGCGGAATTGGTATACGCGCTATCTTGAGGTGGTAGTGGAGAAATCCATGGGGGTTCGAGTCCCCCCTTTCGCAATAAGAGTGTGTTCACAAACTGCTAATGGTTTAGATTCGAGTTCTTTTGCGTGGTCGGGCACTAGCACATGGGGCCATGTTGAATTAATATTGTCCCCATGTGCTAGGAGAGAACCTATGCAAAAATAATCTCGAATATCAGCCATTATGAGTTTGTTAACACACTCTAAGCCAATGAAAGTTCTCTTTTTGCTTTTACTTCTGAGTACTGCGGTGTTTGCTGAAAATTATTCAGCCGATCCCTCATGCCGCTCCTTTGAGATGAAGGAGCGAAAAAAACATCGGGTCGATACTTTCGATTTTGAAGGGGAATACCCCGATTTAGAAAACATCGATATCGATGGACGGCGCAAAAAGAATGTCGAGTTCTATTTGACAGGGGAATATCCGAAACTAGAGAAAGTCAATTATGAAGGCGCTTTTGGCATCTTGGAGGGGCATCTCACCGGAACATTCCCCAAACTATCGAAAATTAATTTCTTGTGTTCCAGTTGTGCGATGAAGCTAGACTTCAGAGGGGAGTGGGCCCAATCGTGTGCGATCACCATTACTGGGGCAAAAGAAGATATTTCCATTTTACTGCCTAAAGAGGTTGGGCTTGTCATTCATACCAAAACTTCAGCCAAGGGGAGAGTCATTCCCTGTGAAGAGCTGAAGAAAAAAAACAAATTGGGGATCCTCAACAAGAATTTCGAAAATGAGTTGGCCTCAACGGCATCCATCGTGTTGACGATTAATATCGAAGTCACCGAAGGAAGTATTATTCTTAAATAAATTTTGAATTATCTTATTTTCTGTTATAAATAATTATATGCGTGTTTTGAATTTTGGCGCATATTTATTAATTACAATTCTTTTTCCTCTTTTTTTATCCGCTGATATTATCGGAGTCTATAATGTGACTGGATGGGATCCGTATGAAAATCATGCCTATTCGGGAAAAGCGACATTTAAGAAAGATAAAAATAACGTTCTACAAATCAAATGGACTTACAGCGATGGCTCAGAATATCAGGGTACTGGCTTAATCAACGGAGAGATTTTGAGCACCGTGTTTGTTGACCCTACTGTTAACACTTTTTACACGGGGGTCCAGGTCTATCACATTTCTGAAAACCTTCTTGAAGGGAATTGGGTGCTCCTCAATCAATCTCTTCTCGGGCATGAAAAATTAATTAAAGCAAGCAATCCATAACCTTTAAATTTTGGTAAGGTGTGCGGCAAAAAAGCCATCCATCCCACCGTAGGAGAGGGAAGAGATGAAAAGGGGTGAGGCGAGTTCGAGCTTCAGGTGTTTCATGAAATAATCGACCTGGTTTTCATTTTCCGCTTTTAAGAGAGAGCAAGTGGCGTAGATAATCGATCCTTTTGGCTTGAGAAAACTTAAGGCTTGTTGGAAGATCGCCCGTTGCTGCTCCACTAGATTATTGAGTAGGGGAAGGGTGAATTTCCATTTTTGGTCGGGATTGCGTCGCAATGTGCCTGTCCCTGAGCAGGGAACATCGACTAAAACCCAATCCATTTTCCCCTTAAGTTTTTCGAGATTTGGGTGTTCAGCTGGTATGATTTGGGCATTTTGAATGCCTGCTCGCTTCAGCCGCCGCCTTGCCTGCTCTAAAATGGCAGGGCGAATATCATGCAGATAGATCTGCCCTTTGTTTTCCAAACAATGGGCAAGGGCTAAAGATTTTCCTCCAGCTCCAGCGCAAAAATCGAGAATGTGTTGACCCGGTTTCCCTTTGACTAATGAGGCGACGAGCTGACTTGCCTCATCTTGAATTTCAAATAACCCCTCTTTAAATTCCGGGGTGGCTACCAAAGGGATCCTTTTTTTAAATTGAATACCATAAGGGGCCTGCTCACAAGCAGTTATTTCATAGATTGGTTTCCATTTCTCAAGAAGCGCCTCCCGTGTTATTTTGAGGGGGTTGATGCGCACTGTAATGGGGGCTTCGGTGTTGCATACCTGACATAAATAGATCGCCTTTTCGTGGCCATAATTTTCGATCAAAAGGGTGAGCAGATCTTTGGGGAAGCTGACCCTGACATGGAGGGGGATCGCATTTGCCAATAGGTAGCTTGCGGGTTGAAAACTGCGGAAAAGGGCGTACCGCTGTTCCCATGTCGGAGTGGGGCCAGCAAGGTGATCAAGGAGGGAGCGCCACCGGGTCATGCCGTAAATCGCATGAGCGATCAATTGGCGATCTTTCGAACCCAAAGCTCGATGTGCCCGGAAATAATTACTCAAAAACAGATCGAGTGGTAGATATTGATTCTCGAACTGTTTAAGCAATTGGAACAAATGATGTTCTGGAAAAGAAATTTTCATTTTTACGAGATTATAGTTGAAAACTATAAAAGGATCCAACTTCTTCTTTTGCCCCTCTCCTGTTTCATCATGGCAGCCGCTCAGCCTGATTGGAGCCCATTTGCCTGTTTGATCGCCTCAACCTGTGGCTACGCTCTCTTTTGGCTAGGGTGTATGCAGTTCAAAACCAAAAAGGGGCGTTTTAGTGTGGCACTCCTTTGGTTTGCCATTGTCTCAGCCTGCCATTTGAATTGGTTTTTTGCCGATCGGTATGTCGGAATCTATATCTATCCTTTTCTAGCGCTTTTGTTATTCGGCTTAGGAAGTCAATTCGCTCTTTTAACCCTTTTCCTGAAGCCTGATGAGAAAATCTCGATTTGGGGAATCGGCGGTGGATGGGTATTGTGTGAGTGGAGCCGCCTTTATTTCTTTTCGGGATATACCTTTGACCCCGTAGGATTATCTCTCACGGCAACGGCACCGACCATGCAGATGGCTTCTCTATGTGGGGTCTATGGAATGAGCTTTTGGGTCATTGTGACGAATCTGCTGGCGCTCCGTTGGTTGACCGCCTTTTCTAAAAGAAAATTGATGTCTTGGCTCGTAGCAGCGACCTTCCCTCCGCTTTTTGGAATAGCCCATTTGGCTTTCCATCTCAATCAAATGGAAAAAGATCCCACTCCCCCTCTTCCGGTTTTACTCGTGCAAAGTGCCCTAACCCCTGAACAAAAGCAACAGATCAATGGCTCTCGCCCCTATACCCCCATTGAGCAATGGGAGAACGTTTTAGAAATGCTCTCCGTTTATGCCGATGAGAAGCCGAAGCTCATTGTTTTTCCTGAAGGGTTTGTTCCATATGGAACTGCTATCCCCCTTTATTCTGTCGAACAAGTCACTTCCTCCTTTGCTCATTTTTTACATTCTAACACCCTCCTTCCTAACACTCAGAGCTCATACGTGACAAATAGTTATTGGGCGCAAGGGATCGCCAATTCCCTCGGCAGTGATGTGATCATTGGACTCGAAGACCTCAGTTCTACGAAAACATTCAATGCGGCATTTTTATTCCGGGCAGACAGCGAGGAAAAAAGCCGTTATGTAAAGAGAATCCTTGTGCCTATGGGGGAATATATCCCCTTTGATTGGTGTAAAAAAATTCTTTCGAAGTATGGCATTCTTGATTCTTATACTGCAGGTACAGAGGCGACAATTTTTAACGCTGCTCGTATTCCGGTCGGGATCTCCATTTGCTACGAAGAGACCTTTGGAAATTTAATGTTAGAGAATGTGAAAAAGGGGCAAAAATGCATATCAATTTGACAAATGACGTGTGGTACCCCCGCTCGCGGTTGCCGGTTGTCCATTTTCTACATGGGAGATTACGGTCCATAGAGGGGGGAATTCCGCAACTGCGTGCCTGCAATACGGGAGTGACGTGCGGCATCGATTCTTTAGGAAGGCTCGTCGCTTCTCTCCCCTGGGAATCGACACATAGTGGCGCCGAGGCTGGAGTGCTCCCACTCCATCTTCCGCTCTATACATATAGAACCTTCTATTCCCTATGGGGTGATTGGCCGATCATTTCACTTTCATCTCTCTTGTTTAGTTGGCTTTGCGTAATGAGATGGTTCCGGAGAAAGCAATTCACATTAAATGATTTAGAGATTTATGACTTGAGGAAAAACTAATCTTTAGGATACATTCGGCTACTTAAAAAATCTCGCGGCTAGGCGATGCTAATACCACGTCCCCAACGGACACTGAAAAAACAAGTCTCTTTTTCGGGTGTGGGCATACACACCGGCAAGGATGTCACACTCCGTTTTTGTCCGTCATTGGTTGACTCTGGTATTGTATTCCAAAGAATAGATCTTCCCGGAAAGCCCACTATCCCTGCAGCTATAGAATATGTTCAAGATACTGCACGCAGCACGAAGATAGGGATTGGGGCTTGCTCTGTGCAAACGGTAGAGCATGTCCTTGCCGCACTATCTGCGTATCAAATCGACAATCTTTGTGTCCAAGTTACTGAAGGGGAACCCCCTATTGCTGATGGCAGTTCTCAGGCATTTATCGATCTCATTGAAGAGGCGGGGATTGAAGAGCAGCAAGGGGTAAAAAATGTAGTTTCACTCAAGGAGCCGGTCCACTTTTCCCAAGGGCAAATTCATTTAGTGGCTCTTCCCTCACATGAATTCCGCATTAGCTACACTTTGCACTACCCTAATACACCCGTGATCCGATCCCAATATCTATCGATGGCGATTAACGCTCAAAATTTCAAAACCCAAATCGGCAGTTGCCGCACTTTTGCCCTCTATGAAGAGATCACTTACCTTATGGAGCATGGATTGATCCGCGGAGGGAGCCTAGAAAATGCCGTTGTAATAAAAGACGATGTGATTTTTAGTAAAGAGGGTCTCCGTTTTTCAGATGAGATGGTGAGACACAAAATTTTAGATTTAGTTGGAGATCTCTCATTAGTGGGGATCCCTTTCCTTGCTCATGTCATTGCGATCCGATCCGGGCATGCGGCAAATATTGCGTTTGGAAAAGAGTTAATCAGGACTTTTTCGTGAGAAACCATGAGTGTAAGTGTATTAGACAGACCCTCGCTATTTGATATCAAAAAGATATCTGAAATCTTGCCACACCGTTATCCATTTCTCCTTGTCGATAAAATTGTCGAAATGGATTTGGAAAAACCGTCCATTTTGGGGCAGAAGAATGTGACCATTAATGAGGCCTTCTTTCAGGGTCATTTTCCCAATGCACCCATTATGCCTGGGGTGTTGATTTTGGAAGCGCTTGCCCAGACGGGAGGAATCTTAGTACATGCGAAAGGATTTACAGACAAAATAGCCCTTTTTCTCAGTGTCTATCATGCGAAATTCCGAAATCCTGTGAAACCAGGTGATATTTTATTTCTCTATGCAGAGGGGACCGTGTTTAGTAGCAAAGGGGGGAGGGTAAAGACGAAGGCCATGGTAGGGTCAAAAATGGCAGTTGAGGCTGAGCTCGGCTTTGCGCTTGTTAAAAAGGAACAAATATAAGTTTTGGTGAAATATGGGAAAATCAAATATTCATCCCGCAGCAATAGTCGAGCCAGGGGCAGAAATTGGGGAAAACGTCACCATTGAGGCCTTTGCGATTGTTAAAAGCACTGTTAAAATTGACGATCACGTTACGATCAAGTCGCATGTCTACATCGATGGGAATACTCAGATCGGTAGTGGGACAACGATTTGGCCCTTTGTCAGCATTGGGACAAAAACCCAAGATCGGAAATTTCAGGGTGCTAAAACCTATGTGGTCATAGGGAAAAATACGGAGATTAGGGAATTTACCACGATCAATTCTTCAACGTGTGAAGGTTCTACGGTGCGCGTAGGCAACGAGTGTCTGATCATGGCAAGCTGCCATATTGCCCACCACTGCGAAGTCGGCAATCACGTCATCATGAGCAATAATTCCCTTCTCGCAGGACATGTCATTGTGGAGGATTATGCGATTATCGGAGGAATGACTCCTGTCCACCAGTTTACGCGTATTGGCTGCCACGCCATGGTTGGCGGGATGAGTCGCGTGACCCAAGATGTTCCTCCCTATACGATTGGGGGTGGAATACCTTATTGTTTGGGCGGGATTAACCGGATCGGATTAAAAAGGCGCCGTTTCGATTTTGCAACGCGGCGCGCTCTGGCAAGTGCCTACCGCCTGGTTTACCGATCTTGCCTCCATATGAATGAGGCCCTCGAGCGCATTGAATTTGAACTCCCTCCCTTCCCCGAGATCCGTCACTTTGTCAATTTTTGCCGCCAGACGAAAAGAGGGCTCATTGGCATGCAAGGGATCCATCAGGGAATTTCGAACAAAAGGGTCGGCACAAGTAAGGAAGATCTTGATGCCTCTCCTGAAGATCTCCTTGTTGAAATGGGGGTCCGTTGAGGATTGTTTTTTTTGGAACCCCCCGCTTTGCCAAGATTATTCTTGAATATTTAGAGGCTCAAAAAAATTGTGCGATTGTAGCGGTGATTACCCGCCCTGATAAGGGAGCGGGGCGCTCTTCAAAACCGGTTTTTTCACCCGTTAAAAAATATGCTCTGGAAAAAGGAATTCCCCTTTTCCAGCCGGAAAAAGCCTCTGAGGCAACATTTGTTGATTTTTTAAAAACGCTTAAGGCTGATTTTTTTGTAGTCGCTGCCTATGCGGAAATTTTAAAAGAAAGTCTTTTGCAGGTACCTCACGTTGCTTCGATCAATGTGCATGGCAGCCTGTTGCCCAAGTATAGAGGGGCAGCCCCAGTGCCACGCGCCATCATAGAGGGGGAAACAGAAAGCGGAATCACCATTATGAAAATGGCAGTAGAGCTCGATGCAGGGGGAATTTTAGCCATGCGGAAGGCTCCCATACCCCTTGAGATGAATGCCGGTGAGCTCATGGAGGTGTTAGCGCATCTGAGTAAGGAAGCGTTATGGGAGGTGTTGCAAAAGTTGGAAATGGGGAAACTAGAGGCAATCCCCCAAGACAGTCACCAAGCAACCTATGCTAAAAAACTCACCCCGCAAGAAGGGGAGATCGATTGGGACCAATCAGCCGAATCAATCCATAACCGGGTCAGGGGCTTTACCCCAAATCCGGGTGCGTGGTGTTGGGTAGAGATTAAAGGAGAAAAGAAGCGTCTTTTGATTAAAAAAACGGCTCCTCTTTCGATCAAGGGGGCAGTAGGTGCGATTCTTCCCTCCTCTAAGGCTGAATTGATCATTGGGTGCAAAGAGGGGAGTCTTCGCTTATTAGAGGTCCAATTAGAAGGTAAAAAGCAGATGGGGGCGGCCGAATTTCTCCGAGGCATTCCTGCGGATAAAATAAAGTTTAGAGAAAAAAAATGATTCTCGTTTTTTCAAAAAGTGAGATCTTTACAGAAACAGAAACCCATGATATGCTCATCCTCTGCTAAGAAAATAATGTTGCAATAAGAGGATAATTAGGATGTCGCAAGTTAACTTTTCGGCCTGTTTTTCAGGTCCAAGCTGTTTGCAAGGGGTGGGGGCATTTTTTTGTAATACTAAAAGTCACTACACCAAAAAATGCACCTCAGTAGATTTTTATGACAAGTTACTTAAAGTTGTCGAGCAGGGGTTAAAGAGTGGTACTGGACTTGCTCAGGAGCTACACGCCTCAAAAGAGACGATGAATGCTCTGTATAAAACTGAAACTGCAGTCATGACCACACGACAGATCGTTTCCCTTGCCAATATTTTTAAAGGTGTCATACCCGCAATGATTGAGCAGATAACGGTATTTGCGGTACTTTTTATTAAGCTTTTTTCTCAACATGCAGCTGCGGTGAAGAAAGATTATACCCTTTACGAATATCCCGATCAGATCCATTATCCCCTTGGTCATTCAAAACAGGTGGACGAGGCGAAGGCGTTGTTAGCTCCAGTGCAGACCGACGTGGTGAGTGGTAGTACGCATACTCGCTATGGTAAATATAACGATTTTGCGACGACTGCTGGAGAGAAAGGTGTGGCTATGTTATCCAAAGGTGCGGCATTTGTCGCTTCGGCTGGCTATTTGGTTGGATTTGGAGCCATGAGACCTATCGAGGTTGCTGATCGGCTTGTTTTTCAGGAATTAAAGCAGGAAATCGATCCTAAAGCGCGTGAGATCAGCACCTGGTTCCCAGTGGCCATGTTTGGAAATCATGCGGCTGGTTTTGTCCACCATTGCGCTGAAATGGGCTTCCAGACGATGGCTTATGAGAGAGAAGAGCAAGCGAATCGAGCAAATCCAACTAAGTACTCTGAATTCCGTCGCCAAATGCGTGCAAATATTCTGGGAGGTGTAGCAAAAGGGGCCGAGCTAGGTCTGGATGGTTACCATTTCTTGGGTGGAGCGTTACCTTGGTGGGGTCGTTTGATCTTGGGCGTAGGCAGTGCTGTCTGTGACTTTGTAAAAGAAATCGAAAAAGTTGATTAATTCTCATTGCGCATCGCAATAAGCCTCATGATGAGGTTTTGAAATATAAGGGGCTGATATTAATCGGCCCCTTAGTTTTTGAATTTTTGTTGGGAGATCTATGAACCTATCCCATTATTGGCAAAAAGTGCTTTTTAAGTCTTTTTCCGCATCTTTTAGAGCCGCTTCTCGGTCTACTTACCAAAGTATGCCCTTCGAAACGGCTCTAAAATCTGCAAAAAAATCCTTTAAAAATCACATTTTTCGAATAATGGGATAGGTTCATGGCTGTCAACAACAATCGTACTCAAGTGAATTCTAATCTACGCACTGATTTGCCAAGGAATACCGAAACTCCGTCTAGGAATTCTTCAGAGGATGCATTAGAAAGATCCCAAGAGAGATCTTGGTCTAATGTTCATTTTGTTGAAAAAGCAATTAAGGCATCTCAAGAAGTCCAACGGCAGTTAAATGCAGGTGTGAAAAAAGAGAAGGTCTCCTACTCTATGGACGTCCTGCCGAGTACTCTTTTTAATGATTCGACTTTCTGGAATCATAGTGGAGAGCATTCCATGGAAAACTGGGATTATGCTCTTTCTCGTCGAATATCGAAACATAAGATCTTGGATTATGTTTATATGGGGACTAGAGATTACGCTCTTGTGCAGGAGCTAGGGCGCGGAGATTATCGCGTGCTCCCTGAGTCCTATTATTCCCAAAAAGATCCCGACTTCCAATTGGTCTGTAAAACTCAGGAAATGGCTCAATTATGGCAAGACATTAAAACAAAGGTATTGGGAAATGAACATGAGAGAGTGCCTATTACCCGTGTGATCTCTATTGTAAGAGTTCCAGGAGAGGCCGCTGAAGTTCAAATGCAATTGAGTCAATCAAAACCTGATGCTCCCTATCAAAATGTTAAGAAACATAAATGGGTGTACCTGCGAGACCTTCCTGAAGGTCCTGTTGAAAAAGAGGAACAATTCAAAGAGTGGAAACAGGTTGAAAGTGAGTTGCCAGAAATTTTTGAAATGATTGATCAGGCCATCGCAGAAAAGGAGCCTGTACTTATCCACTGCACATTTGGAAGGCATCGGAGTGCGGCAATTACGGCTGCCTATATCGTTGCACGATCGACGTGTAGTGTGAAGGAAGCGATTGAATGGATTCAAAGCCATAGACGCTGTGCCATCCACTACGAGATTTCTGAATTTTCTAATTGGTTGGATGAGTGGGCCAACAATTATAGAAGAATATAAATCGTTAATTTAGAACTCCTCTTGGGCACGACGTAGGGCTAATGTAGCAAATTCAAAGAAGAATTGCGCAGTGAGCTCGCGGTCATTTTTTGCAACAGCGTCAGCATAGTAAAGCCAATCTTTCGGGGAAGTGGATCGATCGATCACTTGCTTTGGCAGACGTTGCATAAGATGTAAACCTCTGATACACATTTCGGCTAAATTAATTTTTTTGATGGTGTCAAATCGGGCTTTTTCCGCCCTGGTCATGGGGCGTTGGAGATAAGATTTTAATAAAAGCTCATCCTCGCTTTCCGTATATCCAAGAAGGAGTGAAAAAAAGGAAAGATCGAAGAAAGGATCGTCCCACCGTGTATCACACCAATCAATCAGGAAGACACCTTTTTCACCAATAAATATATTGCGCGCACCAGGATCTCCATGGATAGTTACTTTTGCGCCTGGCTGCTTCGTCAGTTTATTCATTTCATCACGAAACAAATCCATGGCTTTTTTGCTTAAAGTTTCATGGGAAACTTCTTGGTAAAATTTTTCCGTCTTTTCCAGAAAAGTTAAATTGGGATGGGGATTTTTTGCCATTGAGTGTGCGCGTCGTAGAGCCTCTCCCATTTTCTGGCCGTTTTCAGGTTTTTTTGCCTCTTCGATAGAAAGCGTATGGCCAGGTATGTATTCCATCAATATGGCCTTACCCTCTAAAAAAACACCATAAACGTAGGGGGCAACACCTAACTCAGAGGCCTTTTCAAGGGCATAAAACTCACCTTGTATTTCGGCAATCGATTGTCCCGTGGTATAGATACGTAGCACATACTCGTTTCCTCCATCTTTGACATAAAAGTTGGATGCCTTTGAGTACCCACCAGAGATTAAATGGATAGAGAGATCGTTCGGCTGTTGAAAAAAATAGCTTATAGCTGTTTTTACCCGCTCCTCTTCATGTGCCGTTTCAGAGCATGCTGCAGGAGCAAAGAAATAAGGGCATACAAGCAATAAGTATGAGGCAATTTGTTTCATCATAACACAGTTATTTTATACTCCTGGCCGATTTTCACGAAGGAAATGATCCGCCTCGCTGGCAGATTAGCGCAAAGTAAAATGAAAAATAAAAATTGATATATAAAACCAGCTTATTTTTTTATCAGTATTATACTAAATGACTTGTATATTTAAAATCGTTGCTGAACATGGCCCTAAAAGGTCGGAATTGTGGCTTATCGACCGTTGAAGAACCCACCCTGAAGAGGATCGGGATTCTGCCATGGGTAAGGATTCCGATTGCGGTTTATTGACCGTGAACATGGGTTGTAGAAAGTGTATGAGTGCGCAACAAAGAGCTTGTGGAAAATCGAAGACCTTTGATAAGCTCTCGCTTTCTATTTCTCGAATGGGAACCTGAAGGGCTCTTTTAGAGAGTGGTGTTGCTCTATCGGTAATCGGAGCTCTATCGAGCATTCCATTACTGTGCAACAGATCTCTAACGTGATTTGAGAAATGAGGCAGTGAAAATGACTGCCAGTACGTACACTTATGTAGCGAGTTTTACAAGGGTCAGGAACCGCTGACTCGTTTAAGTTAAGTAGGGAATAACCTATGGCATTGAAATTAATGGGAAAGAAACGCGGCATGACACAGCGTTTTGACGACTCTGGCAACATTGTGGTCTGCACTGTCATCCACGCTGAACCAAACGTTGTTACGCAGATCAAAAAGAAGGACTCCGACGGCTACAATGCGCTCCAGTTGGGTTTTGAAAAGATCGTGACAGAAGATAGTCGCACCATTCAAAAAAGGGTGAGCAAGCAGTTGCTAGGTCATTTTCAAAAGGCAGCTATTGAGCCCAGACGATACCTCGCTGAATCGCGGATCGACAATGTAGAAGAGTATTCAGTGGGGCAAGAGCTTGGGGTTTCCCTTTTTTCCGATGTTCTCTTTGTTGACGTGTGTGGCGTTTCTAAAGGAAAAGGGTATCAGGGTGTGATGAAACGGTACCATTTTAAAGGTGGCCCCGCTTCGCATGGTTCCGGTTTTCATCGCCATGGAGGTTCAACAGGGATGCGTTCCACTCCAGGACGTTGTTTGCCCGGACAGAAGAAAGCAGGGCGGATGGGTAATGACCAAGTGACTGTTCAAAATCTTCGCGTTGTAGGTATTGATGAGGGGCGGAACTTGATTATTGTAGAGGGATCTGTCCCAGGGCCTCGTGGCGGATTAGTCTCTTTAGTTCCCTCCAGAAAAAAACAGGAAAAGAAGAAATAGTTGAGGAATAGCCGTGGTTACTCTGAAAAAATTTAATTTAAAAGGGGAGTCGGTGGGTGAAGTCAATGTCGACTCTGATTTCCTCGATGTGCAAGTGAATGGCCAGATGATCAAAGACTATATCACAGCCATTCGCGCGAATGGAAGGCAGTGGTCGGCAAATACGAAAGGGAGAACGGAAATTAACCACAGCAATAAAAAGCCATGGAAACAAAAAGGGACGGGAAATGCCCGCCAAGGGACGCTGGCTGCTCCTCAATTTAAAGGTGGTGGTGTCGTTTTTGGACCAAAACCCAAATTTGATCAACATGTGCGGGTCAATCGAAAAGAGCGAAGGTCGGCTTTGCGACAGATTTTGGCCACTAAACTGCAAAATGAAGAGATTGTGGTGGTGGAGGATGCGATGTTTAGTTCCTCTTTAAAGGCTCCGCAGACGAAAAGTATAGTGTCCTTTTTAAAAGAGAAAAAAATGGATGGTAGGCGTATCCTTTTTATCGGCCAAAGTGGTGAAGAGCAGGATCGGTTTGTGAACTTTAAGAAAAGTATGCGCAATCTGCCGAAAAGCGGATTTTTGCTCGCGGTGAATCTAAATGGATACGATTTGATGGCAGCAAGAAACGTGGTGATCACGGAATCGGCATTGACTGAATTAACCCGTGTGTTGATGTAGTTTGTTTAAGAGGAAATTATGGAAGACCCCTTCGCAATCGTAAAAAGTCTGTATGTCACCGAAAAAGCGACCGTATTGCAGCAGTTGCATATGGCAGAGAGCAATCGGAGTTTAGCTCGGTGCAGGGCGCCAAAATATGTGTTTACGGTTGCAAGTTGTGCGACGAAACGAGAGATCGCTGATGCTGTTGAGGCGATCTATCGAGAGCAAAAAGTTAAAGTGACGAAGGTCAATACTATTCAGGTGAAGAGAAAACCTAAAAGAAGAGGGCGAGGGCGCCCCGGTGCAAAGGCCGCTTTTAAAAAGGCAATAGTGACTATGGAGCCAGGTGACTCCATTGATAAGGTATAATGGAAGAGAATAAATATGCCTAAAACATACAATCCTAAGACACCCTCGATGAGGCAACTGGTGTTGCCAAGCTTTGCAGAGTTGACGCGGCGGGGCGATGTTGAAAATACAAAATCGAAGGCAAAGATAAAGCCGGTGAAGGCTTTGCTTCTCCCTAAACGGAGAACGAATGGGAGAAATCACCACGGCCATATCACCTGCCGCCATAAGGGCGGGGGGCATAAACGTCATTATCGAATGATCGATTTTCGCCGAGATAAAAATGATATTGCAGCGACAGTGGCCTCCGTTGAATACGATCCTAATCGCACTGCGTTTATCGCTCTACTCCATTACGTAGATGGGGAAAAGAGATATATCTTAGCTCCAAAAGGATTGAAAAGGGGAGATATCGTTAAATCTGGTGAAGCTAGCCCCTATAAAGTGGGTTGCTGTATGAGTTTAAAGGCCATGCCATTGGGTTCTGTTGTTCATAATGTGGAAATGCAGCCTGGGCGTGGTGGCGTACTCGTGAGGAGCGCTGGATTGTCTGCTCAGTTGGCAGCACGGAGTGGGGGGTATGTGACCCTTAAAATGCCCTCTGGTGAATTTCGCTTGATCAATGAGCAGTGCCGGGCGACATTTGGCGAGATTTCGAATGCTGAGCATAATTTGCGGAATGAAGGAAAGGCGGGGAGGAAGCGGTGGAAAGGGATTCGGCCGACCGTCAGAGGAACTGCGATGAATCCTGTTGACCACCCACATGGTGGGGGGGAGGGAAGGCATAATGGATATATCCCTCAGACCCCTTGGGCATTGCAAACAAAGGGTTTTCGTACACGCAAGAAGAGTAAAACTAAAAAATGGATCGTTAAGGATCGCAGGAAGTAATACCGATGGGTAGATCGTTAAGAAAAGGGCCGTTTGTGGACCATCACCTCCTTACTAAGGTCAGAAAATTGAATCAGGAGGGAAAGAAGACCCCGATTAAAACATGGTCGAGGCGCTCAATGATTATTCCCGACATGGTTGGGCATACTTTTGAAGTGCATAATGGTCGGAAATTTTTAACTGTATTTGTTTCGGAAACGATGGTGGGACATAAACTCGGAGAGTTTTCGCCGACAAGATTATTTAAATCTCACCCCATTAAAAAAGTATCAACCCCGGCTGCGACATAACTTAAGGAGCATTAAATGGATACTTCAATAGCAAAAACAAATTATATCCGTATCCCACCGAGAAAGGCACGATTGGCAGCTGATTTGATCCGGGGGCTCCGCGTCGAGGAGGCAGCAACGCAGCTTAATTATTGTAATTTAAAAGCAGGCCGCCTTCTTAAAAAAACTCTGGATAGTGCTATTGCAAACGCAGAAGTGAATTGGGATGCAAGGCGGGATCAACTCGTGGTCCTTGAGGTTCGTGTCGATGAGGGGCCAAGACACAAACGGGCAAAGTCAAAAAGTCGGGGGGGGAGAGCCCCTATTTTAAAAAGAACGAGTCACTTTACAGTGATCGTTGGCGAAAAAGCAGCTAAGGAGCAGTAGAATGGGTCAGAAGGGTAACCCGATCGGTTTCCGAACTAGCGTGACGAAAAAATGGAGATCGATCTGGTATGGGAATAAACAGGAATTTGGAAATCTTGTCGTTGAAGATTATCTGATTCGAGAAAACCTGAAGAAAAAGCCCTCATGTCAGGGAGCCTCTCATTTTACCATACGGAGAATGAGTGGTAAAATTGAAGTGACGATCCACACTGCCAGGCCAGGGTTGGTCATTGGGAAAAAGGAGCAGAGATTGATCTTCTCAAAGAGGAATTGCGCAAGCTCACTGATAAGGAAGTGTGGATTGAAGTTGAGGAGATCAAGAGACCTGATTTAAACGCTAAGTTAGTAGCAGACAATATTGCCCGACAACTCGAAAGGCGTGTTGCCTTTAGGCGCGTGATGAAAAAGGCAATGCAGTCAACGATGGATGCGGGAGCGCTGGGAATCAAAGTGCAAGTATCGGGCCGCCTTGGTGGTGCCGAAATTGCGCGTACAGAATGGTATAAAGAAGGGAGAATCCCCCTACACACCTTGAGAGCCGATATCGATTTTGCTTATGGCCGGGCTGAAACGACATATGGCAGTATTGGTGTTAAGGTATGGATTAACCATGGGGAAGAGGACTCTCCTAAGTAAAAGAGGTACAACATGGCGTTCATGCCAAAACGAACAAAGTTTCGCAAGCAGCAGAAAGGGCAACATGCTGGATTGAGTAAAGCCGGAAATTTTATTGAGTTCGGCGAATTTGGGATGCAGACCCTGGATAGGGGGAGAATCACTGCCCAGCAGATGGAGGCTTGTAGAGTTGCTATCAACCGATATTTCAAAAGAAAGGGTAGAGTTTGGATCCGAATTTTCCCTGATAAGCCAGTGAGTAAAAAGCCGGCTGAAACCAGGATGGGAAAGGGGAAAGGGGCTCCTGATCATTGGGTAGCGGTGGTTAGGCCCGGTCGTGTTCTTTTTGAAGTTGGCAATGTAACTCGAGAAGAAGCGCAGAATGCCTTAAGAAGGGCAGCAGCCAAATTGGGGATTAAGACACGCTTTGTTGAGCGTGTAGAGAGAGTTTAAAAGTATGTTGAAAGCGCAAGATCTAAGAGGGGAGCAGAGCGAGGAGCTCGAGATCAAATTAGGAGAGCTCCGCAAGGAAATATTTGAATTACGAGGTCAAAAGCTCGATAGCAAGACCCAAAAAACCCATTTGATTGGCCAGAAGCGGAAAGAGATTGCTCGGATTTTGACTGTCAAAAGGGAAAGAGAATTAAAGGAAGAGGGATCTAAATGAAAGCCATGGCTGAAGCTGAGAGAGGGAGACGGAGGTTTAAAAGGGGGTGTTGTCGTCTCCACAAAGATGGCGAAAACGGTCACCGTGCGTGTGGAGAGAACGATCCGCCATCCTGCATATGGGAAGGTGATTCGCATGTCAAAAAAATACTACGCTCATGATGAAAATCCGACGTCTTGGCAGGAGGGAGATCTGGTGACGATAGTGGAGACCCGCCCTATGTCAAAACTGAAAAGATGGCGCGTCGTGAGGGATGAAGCGTAAATTGAATGTTTTCCCCTTTTTCACGGATTGAAAAATCGGCTGAGAGCGCTGCTAAGTGGTGCGCGAGAAGGGTAATAAGAGTGAGATGAAAAGATGATACAACAGGAAACACAACTCAAGGTTGCTGACAATACTGGAGCAAAAAGAGTCAAATGCTTTAAGGTTTTAGGTGGCTCAAGAAGGCGATATGCGACTGTGGGCGATATCGTTGTGTGCTCAGTTAGGGAAGCTGAGCCAGATAGTTCAGTGAAAAAAGGGGATGTCGTAAGAGCTGTGATTGTCAGGACGAAGCGATATATTAGGAGACCAGATGGGTCGTGGCTTCGCTTTGATACAAACAGCTGTGTGATCATCGATGAAAAAGGGAATCCGAAAGGGACCCGTATTTTTGGACCTGTGGCTCGCGAGGTACGTGATCGTGGGTATATAAAAATTAGTTCACTTGCTCCCGAAGTGATTTAAAGAAGAGGTAGATCATGGGCAAGAGAAGATTACGACCCGGAGATGAAGTCCTTGTCATTACAGGTAATGATAGGGGAAGAAGTGGCAAGATTATTTCGTTTAGGGGTGAAGACCGTGTGGTAGTGGAAGGGATCAATGTGCGCAAAAAACATATGAAACGCACCCAGCAAAACCAAAAGGGGCAAATTATTGATATTGAGTGCCCGATTCACATTTCGAATGTGAAGCTGGCTGTTGATGGAAAGCCCGTTAGATTGAAAGCGCGGTTTAATAATGAGGGTGAAAAAGAGTTCGTCTATCTCGATGGAATCGAAAGAGATTCTTTACCGCCCGGTTAAACAGAAGAGATAAGAGATGAGCAGGCTGAGAAAAAAATACAAGGAAGAGATTAAACCATCGCTAATTTCAAAGTTTGGTTATCGCAATCCAATGATGGTGCCAGTGTTGACAAAAATTGTCATCAGCATGGGTTTGGCAGAGGCATCCAAGGATAAAAATGCTTTGCAGGATGCTATTAATGAATTGACTGCGTTGTCGGGGCAGAAGCCATTGGTGACTTACTCCCGAAAAGCGATAGCGGGGTTCAAGCTACGTGAAGAGCAGCCCATTGGGGCTAAGGTGACTTTGCGGGGCAAGCGAATGTATGAATTTATGGATCGGTTTTTTAATATTGTCTCCCCCCGCATTCGCGATTTTCGCGGTTTTGGTTTGAAATGTGATGGGCGTGGCAGCTATTCGCTGGGGCTCGATGATCAGCAGGTGTTTCCTGAAATCAATCTTGATCTGGTGAAAGAACGCAAGGGATGAATATTACTTTTGTGACCTCAGCTAAGAGTGATGAGGAGTGTGTCGAATTGCTGAAGCAGCTGGGATTGCCCTTTAAGCAGGCCGCATAAGAAACAACTTCTAAGGAGAAGTATGACCAAAAGAGGAGTTGACGCATGGGAGGTGTAAATGACCCGATTGCTGATTTGCTAACTAGATTGCGCAATGCGAGTATGGCACGCCGTCGCTATATCGATATCAATTATAGCAAGATGATCGAAGCCATTGTTAAAATACTTAAAGAGAAGGGATTTGTTGCCCAGTACCTCATTAAAGAGGAGAAGAAAAAGGGGACGATGAGGATCTTTTTGAAATATGCGGAGCATAGAGAGCCAGTGATTCGCGGTTTAAAGCGGGTTTCTAAGCCTTCACTTAGAAAATATGTGTCTTACAGTCAAATCCAAGAGTATTGGGTGGGATGGGAATCTCAGTGGTTTCAACGTCCCGAGGTGTCATGGAAGGAGATAGCGCCCGAGCCCAAAAAGTAGGTGGCGAGCTTCTTTGTTTGGCCTGGTAATAACGAGGAGATTTTTATGTCGCGGAAAGCGAGAAAGCCGATCCCCCTTCCGAAAGGAGTAGAGGCTAAATGTGACGGAAACGTCATGACAGTTAAGGGACCTAAAGGCACTCTGTCTGAGCCTGTAATGAAAGGGATCTCGGTCACTGTAGATAAAGAGGGAGTGGTCGTGGCACGGAAAGAGAATGCGCCAGATGATCGGGAAACTTTAGGGCTCTGCTGGTCCTTGATCGCTAATATGGTCAAGGGAGTTAGCGAAGGATTTGAAAAGCGACTTGAGATGGTAGGAGTTGGTTATCGTGCCGCCGTGCAAGGCAAGCTTCTCGATTTGCAGATCGGTCTCTCTCATCCTACGAAGTTGGCGATACCTACGGGAATCGAGGTTGCCGTAGAAAAAAATACGAATATCCAGATCAAGGGGGTGGATAAGCGGCTTGTTGGTCAGTTTGCAGCCGATATCAGAGGAAAAAAGCCACCTGAGCCTTATAAAGGGAAGGGCATTCGGTATGTAGATGAGCATGTGAGGAAAAAGGCTGGCAAAGCTGGTAAGAAATAAATCGGAAAGGCCATAATATGGACACGAGTCAATTAAACAAAAGTAGAAGACGAAAGACGCGTGCTTTGCGGGTACGTAAGCGTTTACGCGGTGAGCAACAAAAGCCGAGATTGTGCGTCATAAGGTCGGGACGCCATATTTACGTGCAGCTCATCGATGATACGCAAGCGGTGACCCTAGCAAGCACTTCCACTATTTCTAAAGAATTTCGTAGTTCTGAGTTCAATCGGAAGAATAAAGATTCAGGTAAACGACTCGGTCTCAAGATTGCTGAGCTCGCCAAAGGGTTTGATGTCACCTCTGTCGTTTTTGACAGGGGACCTTTTAAATACCATGGCGTGATTGCGGCTGTAGCCGAGGGCGCTCGCGAGGGTGGCTTACAGTTATAAAATGAGAGTGTTCAATGAGTAAAAACACAGAAAAGGAAGATAATCTCGACGAAAAAGTTCTTTTCGTTAACCGGTGTTCAAAAGTCGTTAAGGGAGGACGGAAGTTTAGTTTTTCCGCTCTCATTCTGGTGGGCGATCACCAAGGGCGTGTGGGCTACGGTTTTGCGAAGGCAAATGAATTGACCGACGCGATCCGAAAAGGGGGAGAAGCTGCGAGAAAAAATTTAGTGACATTTGAGATGGAGGGAACCACAATTCCCCATGAAATTATGGTGGAATATGATGGCGCGGCCCTTTTGTTGAAACCAGCGCCTGAAGGGACTGGCATTGTAGCGGGCTCCCGTGTTCGTTCCATTCTTGAATTTGCAGGATTAAAGGATGTGGTTGCCAAGAGTTTAGGATCGAATAACCCAATCAATCAAGTAAAAGCTGCTTTTAAGGCGCTTGCAGGTCTTAGAAATAGAGAGCGTACGATGCAGATGCGAGGTGCAGCATGACACTTACATTAGGCTCATTACAGAATTCTTCTCGACCTTATAAGCGGCGTATTCTCGTAGGTCGAGGTCCAGGATCGAGACGAGGTAAGACCTGTAGTCGAGGTCAAAAAGGGATGAAAGCACGCTCGGGTTATCAAACAAGAGAGGGTTATGAGGGGGGCGGTGTGCCACTATTTAAGCGCCTGCCGACCCGCGGCTTTACAAGAGGGAGATTTCTCCGAAGACTCGACGTGATCAATTTAGATCAAGTTGAAAAATTATTTAATGATGGAGAAGTAGTTAGCCTGGAGACTTTGAGAGAGAAGAAATTCCTCAAAGGCCCTTCTCACGGGATTAAACTACTTGGCAGTGGCAAATTGTCAAAAAAGGTTACCTTTCAAGTAGAGGCGGCTTCAGCGGCTGCACAAGATAAATTGAAACAAGTTGGAATTTCTATCTCATGTTCGACGCGTTCAGACGGCTAGCAGGTATTCCAGAACTGCGTAGCAGAGTCTTATTTACCATTCTCATGATCATCGTTTGCCGTGTGGGCGTTTTTATTCCTGTGCCGGGGATTAATGGTGACATGGCATTGGCCTATTTTAGGCAAGCCACAGGAGGAGGACAGAATCTATTTCAACTCGTCGATATTTTTTCGGGTGGTGCCTTTGCTCAGATGACGGTGATTGCTCTGGGAGTCGTCCCTTATATCTCTGCTTCGATCATTATGCAGTTGTTGCTCGCATTAATGCCCAATTTGCAAAGAGAAGTGAGGGAAAATCCCGATGCGGGTAGGAGAAAAATCAACAAGCAAACACGCCTTTTGACCGTTCTTCTTGCCGTGATTCAGTCTTCGCTGTTTGCCCGCTATGCGATCCAAATGAATTTTGCAAATCCCGGTATTATTCTTTCCGAAATGTTCAGAATTCAATTGTTCGGCGTTCCTTGGCTCTTCTATTTGTTGACAGTCATGACAATGACAACAGGAACTATTTTTCTGATGTGGATTGGGGAGCAGATTACCGAAAAAGGGATCGGTAATGGGATGAGTCTTATCATTACGATTGGGATTATCGCCTCGCTGCCTGGCACGATCGGATCAGTGATTAAACAATTGAACCTCGATTCCCAAGAACCGGGACAATTGACCTTCTCCTCTCTACTTGTTCTATTTGCCGTTTTTGTTTTAGTCATTATAGCGACAATCTTGATCATACAGGGTATGCGTAAAATCCCTGTGCAATATGCTAGAAGGGTTGTGGGGCGGAAAGAAGTGCAAGGGGGAGGGTCGTATGTCCCCTTAAAAATTAATTACGCTGGGGTCATTCCGGTCATTTTTGCCTCCTCGTTGTTGATGTTTCCTGCGACTCTGGCGCAATTTTTGGGTCGAGGTGGATGGTTTGGTGCGTTTGCAAGTTCGCTGACCCCTGGAAGTTGGGTCTATACCGCGCTTTATGTGCTTTTGATCTTATTTTTTACCTATTTTTGGACGGCAACACAGTTCCACCCTGAACAAATCGCCTCAGATATGAAAAAAAATGGGGCTTTTATTCCCGGTATCCGGCAGGGAAAACCTACGCAAGATTTTCTGGAGACAACGATGAATCGGATCACCCTGATAGGGGCGGTCTTTTTGGCTGTGATTGCGATTTTGCCAAACCTCGTAGGCAAGATTTTACATGTCGATCCTACCATTAGTTATTTCTTCGGAGGCACTGCACTTTTGATTTTGGTCGGTGTGGTTCTTGACACGATGAAGCAATTGGAATCCCATTTGTTAATGAAGCGATACGAGGGATTTATGAAAAAGGGAAAAATAAGAGGGCGGTAGTCGCTTGAACTTATATCACCCTTTTGTTAAGATTTTTGTTATTTTAAGTATTTAAAAGAGAAATAAGTATGCCACGCATTATTGGAATAGACATCCCCGGGAAAAAGCGGTTAGCAGTAAGCCTCACTTACATATTTGGTGTTGGCATCTCCAGATCGAACGAGATTGTTGCCAAGTTGGGGCTTGATCCTGATAAACATGCGGATAAATTGAGCGGCGATGAGATCTCCCGCATCAATGCGTTATTGCAGTCGGAATATGTCGTTGAAGGGGATTTGCGAAGGCAGATCCAAAACAATATTAAACGATTGATCAATATCCACTCCTACAGAGGGATGCGCCACCGTGTCGGGCTCCCTGTACGTGGGCAACGGACCCGAACGAATTCCCGTACTAGGAAAGGGAAGCGTAAGACTGTAGCAGGTAAGAAGAAATAAATAAGTCATAAGGAGAGAGTCACTTGGCTAAGGCTGCTGTTCAAGGAAAGAAACCGGTTAAAGTGCGCAAGAAGATCATGCGCAACGTCCCGGCTGGAATCGTACATGTTAAAGCGACGTTTAATAATACTATTATTGCCATTACCGATCCGGCTGGGAACGTCATCGCTTGGGCCGCTGCTGGCAAAGTTGGCTATTCGGGGTCGCGCAAATCATCCGCTTTTGCAGCTACAGTGGCTGCGCAAGACGCGGCAAAGAGCGCTATGGGAATGGGCTTAAGGGAAGTTGAAGTCAACCTAAAAGGGCCTGGGGCAGGACGGGAATCTGCTGTGAGGGGCCTTTTGAGTGCTGGTCTTTTAGTAACAATCATTCGTGACAAAACACCTGTTCCCCACAATGGGTGTCGAGCACGCAAGCGACGAAGAGTTTAAGGAGGGTGTGATGTCGACGCTTCTTTATGATAAGTTTGAAATGCCGGAGAAGATCAAGGTTGATGAAGCAACTGCGACTCCAACATTTGCCCGTTTCATCGCCGAGCCTTTTGAGCGCGGATTTGGGCACACGATGGGAAATGCCTTGAGACGGATGCTGCTGACCTCAATTGAGGCGCCTGCAATCATCTCATTTTACATGGAAGGTGTTCCCCATGAATATATGGCAATCGATGGGGTGATTGAGGATGTCACAAATATCATCTTAAATCTCAAAGGGTCATTGTTAAGGCTGCTCCCTGTAGAGGGAATGCCTCACGCTCGCGATCAGAAGATCATTACTAAAATGCTCGATATCACTCAAGAGGATCTGGGAGCGCAAGGTCAGAAAGTAATCACCTTGGGTGATCTCATGATGACGGGAGATTTTGAAATCGTCAATCCTGACCTTCGCATCTTTACGGTGACCAAGCCGTTGACGCGACGGATCGAACTCAAAGTGGCGATCGGGCGGGGTTATGTACCCTCAGAGCGGCATCTGATGCATAACAAAATCATCGATGAGATCGTCGTTGATTCCATTTTCTCACCGATTCGACTGGTCAATTATTTTGTTGAGGATACCCGGGTAGGTCAGGATACCGATTTTGACCGTTTGATACTGGAAGTAAAAACGGATGGACGGATTTCACCTCAAGAGGCTCTCGCCTTCTCTGCAAAGCTCCTCATGAAACATCTCAGTTCTTTTGAGGCGATGGATAAGCATGAGATCTCTTTTGAGGAGGCCTCTTCAACGATTGATAGCGATCGGGATCAATTAATGCAGAAATTGGTTTTAGGAATTAATGAGATCGAGCTCTCGGTTCGATCGACGAATTGTCTAAATGGGGCCAATATCGAGACAATTGGCGAGCTTGTCGTAATGCCAGAACCGAAATTATTGCAATTTAGAAATTTTGGTAAAAAATCACTGAATGAAATTAAAGCCAAATTGACTGAAATGGGTTTGACATTAGGGATGGATCTGAACCGATTTGGGATCACCCAGGATAATGTCAAAGATAAGATTAAGGAATATCTCGAAGAGGAAAAAAATGGAGGTGTAGCATGAGACACCGGAAGCACACGTTTAAGCTCGGCAGAACCTCAGCACATAATCGTTGCATGATCTCGAATATGCTTAAATCGTTGATCGAAAAGGAGCGGATCGTAACCACAGTGGCTAAAGCCAAGGAATTGAGAAGGCATGCCGATAAAATCATCACGTTGGCTAAGAAAAACACATTGGCCAGCCGCAGAGAAGCCATTTCGCGATTGATGATCCAATTCAATGCGCCTGATACGAAGCAAGCCAGAGAGGTGAAGAAAGAGGGAAAAAAAGGGTGCTACAATACAGATCGACAGGTGATTTCGAAACTCTTTGATGCACTTGGGCCCCGGTTTGAGGGGCGAAATGGGGGCTATACCCGCATTGTGAGAATGGCAAATCGCATTGGTGACAATGCGGAAACCTGTTTGCTTGAGTATTTGAGTTAATCAGTAAAGGTCCTGGATAGCCATTTAGGGGTAAAACAGACTAGCAAAAACGGTAAGAACGATACAACGATAACAACGATGGAAGTGTTATAAAAAAGTCCTCTCTCTCTTATTATCGTTATATCGTTCTTACCGTTGTGTTAACCGGTTAATCGGAAAACGATTTGTCCCTAATAGGCATGAATTTGAATTGCGAAAAGACCTGTAGAGGAATAATGGCGTGGTAGTCAGAGTTGGAATCAACGGTTTGGGTAGGATAGGAAGACTCGTGCTCCGTCTTATGATGGACCATCCACAACTCGAAATTGTAGCGGTCAATGATCTCGTTCCAGCTGATAATCTAGCCTATCTGTTAAAGTACGATTCCACTCATGGACGCTTTGAAGCTGATATTGGTTCTGACAAAGAAAAGATCATCGTCAATGGCAAGACAATCCAGGTGTTTAATGAGAGAGACCCAGAAAAGCTCCCCTGGAAGGAGTATAAGGTTGACTATGTGGTCGAATCCACTGGGTTCTTTACCTCAAAAGAGGGGGCGGAGAAACATCTGCAAGCAGGAGCAAAAAGAGTCATTATCACAGCTCCTGCTAAAGAGGATGTGCCTACCTATATCATGGGGGTCAATCATGAAAAGTATCGTCCCAGTACCGATCGGATCATTTCGAATGCTTCCTGTACAACGAATTGTTTGGCCATGATAACAAAAGTTCTTCTCGATCGGTTCGGGATCGAAGAGGGGCTCATGACGACGATCCATGCCATGACGGCAACGCAACCCACGGTGGATGGCCCCTCAAAAAAAGACTGGAGGGGTGGCCGCGGTGCCCCTCAAAACATTATCCCCGCCTCCACGGGAGCAGCGAAAGCGGTCGGCCAGTGTCTGCCCGAGGTCCAAGGGAAATTAACGGGAATGGCATTTAGGGTCCCCGTGCCTGATGTTTCGGTTGTCGATTTAACTGTACGTCTGAAGAAACCGACGAACTACGGCGAAATCTGCTCTGCCATGAAAGAGGCTGCTCAAGGGGCGATGAAGGGTTTCTTAGTGGTATGTGAGGAGGAAGCGGTCTCTAGTGATTTTTTGAGCACTACCTACTCCGCTATTTTCGATGTGGGGGCAGGAATCGCATTGAATGCAAATTTTTACAAATTAGTGGCTTGGTATGATAATGAAATGGGTTATGCAGCCCGTGTCGTCGATTTGATGGCGTATATGGCCACTCTAGAAACTGAGAAAAGGTAAATAAGGTGAATTTTACACGTGAACCCATTACGGAAACAGTAATTACGCCAAAAGAGGGTTATAAACTTGTTGTGCGTAATAGCAAAGCCGTTGGTCAGGAAGAATTTTTTGTCGATGCCGTCGAGGTTGTCTCATTCGGTAAGGCTATTTTTTTTCGCTCTCTTGAAAAACCGAAGTGTTTTTTAGTACCTGTCAATGACTATGAAATTCTTGAAGTAAGAGAATCTCGGATGGTATTAAAGACAACGGGTACAGAGCGGGGGATCAAAATCGGCGGCGGTCGGGAAGCCCCCCTTAAAGTCACTAAAGAAGAACCTGCTATTGAGGAGATCGAAGCAGGTGTGATCGCTGAGCAGCGACCCGATAAAAGGAGAGAGAGACGGCGCTACCGAAAAAAAAGGGGTAAAGGAGAGGGTGAGGAAGAGGTTCAAGCCATCCCTGAAGAAACTCCTTTTCCAGTTAGCGTGTCGGAGGAAAAAAAGAGTGAGCGACCCGGTCTTATTCCCCCTCCTCCAACCCTGATTTCAGAGACGATCATTCGTTATAAGGAACTTCAATTAGAAGCTGCAGAAGAGGCAAAAAGGATTATTCCTCCCCCCAATCCCGCGTCGAGCCAATACAAAATGCAGAATCGAATGATGAGGATGATGAGATCCCTTTTTAGATGGGTTTTAGACCGTTGGCTGTTAGCTCCATATCTTGACCAGGTGCTCGAATCTCTATCGGTTGTCCCCATTGAGCTTCATGAGGAAAATGCTCATCATCAAACGGGTCACTGTATATTCCCTGGAAGTAAATGAATAAGCTATTATCCATACGGCACGCGCCGAACCCAATGACCTTGTCCGGATGATATTTAAGCACGTATCCAGCTAACATTTTCATGATCCTTCCACGGTTCCATCCACGGCGTTCGGGTAAGTCAGGTTGCAGAAAGAGAGTCGTGTGAACGAGAATATCAGTAGCTTGAAATGTAGCTACATGGGGGGCCGTTTGATTTAAAGTAAAATACCGGGATGTGTATTTACCTTTGGGAGCTACCAGCAGGGCTTGTTCGAGGTCAGCGAAGATCTCTTCAAAAGCTTTCTTTGACTTAGGAGTGAGTGGATCACATAACTGATCAATATTTAATTTGTCGCGAGGGCTAGCTCCAAGGGTCAATAACTCTTTGAAATTTCGTTCGGTCGGAGAGGGTGTCTGGGTGGAGGTAGTAGTGCTAGTTACGGGTGGTGGGGATGCGGAACCCGAAATATTTGAGCTTGCTGGCAGCGTTTGTCTTTGAGTACTTTGGCTGGAACTGGAGGGTGGTTGAAGAGTAGGTTGATTAGAATTTCGAATCGACGGGACAGCTGTTTTAAGTTTTTTGGGCGATTTCTTATTTGATTTTTGGGGCGGGGAGGAGATCTCACTTCTAGTTTCCCTGTTTTGGCTTTTGGTGTGCTTTACACACTTTATACAACTGCTTGCGATCAGTAAAATGCCGCCGATAATCAGAGCGCCGGAGCCGATAGGGCCGATTTGGCTCATCGCTGCAATACCTACAATAACCGCGATGACACCGAGAAAGAGGGCGAATACTCTTAACGCAAGGGAGTTTTCCGGTTGTTTCTTTACCCCAAGCTCCTGTTTATGAAAGCAGAGGGGCTCGAATCGTATAGAAAGTGTTTGAGCCATAAATTCTAAATAGTTTATGTGTCAGAAGCACAAATATATAATGTCTATAGAAAAAATTCAAGTTTGAATAAATTTTTATCTTATTCTCTTTTGGATTACTCACGATCTTCGAAATTGAAAAGATCGCGAATGGCTTGCAGGGTCACGTCGCGGCCGATAACCGCAATGCTGTCGGTTAGAGGGATACTTTTAGGGCACACTTCAACACAGTTTTGGGCGTTGCCACAATCACTAATCCCCCCCTCTCCCATGAGGGGACGGAGGCGGAGATGGCGTTGCATATGACCGGTGGGGTGCGCATTGAAAAGGCGGGCTTGGGATACCGCTGCAGGACCTACGAATTTCGATCTTTTATTGATTTGAGGACATGCCTCCAAGCAGCAGCCACATGTCATGCATGTGGAGAGAGAGTACATCACCTCTTGTTTTTTTTGTTCCACCAAAGGTCCGAAACCCATTTCTCGCGAGCCATCAGAGTCGATCCAAGCGTGGACCTGCTTTAAATGTTCAAACATCTGTGAGCGGTCAACAATGAGATCGCGCACCAAAGGAAATTTCGTAAAGGGAGCGACTACAATTGTCCGTTTGCCGGTATCACGGATGTAGTTTTCAATAAGTGCTGTACATGCTTGCCTGGGATAGCCATTCACGAGTACCGAACAGGAGCCACACACCTCCTCGAGGCACCCTTGCTCCCAAACCACTGGCGTGACTTTTTCCCCTTGCTTATTGATCGGGTTCTTTTGGATCTCCATCAGGCCGCTGATGATATTTTCTTGGGCCCTTAAAGGGAGCTCAAACTCCTCCCAATATTGGTGGCTTGGTGTACCTCGATAAATTTTTAAGATGTATTTCTCAGTCATAAAGGCAAAATAACCCGCTCTGGAATGTTTTTTAGGGTGGGTCGCACTTTTTTTGCGACTGTGTAGTCTCTGGGTTCCGGTGGGAGATGGCGAACATCGACCGGTTCATAGGAGATGATCGGTTCATCAGGTGAGTAGGTGGCAATGGTTGTTTTAAGCCAGTGGAGATCGTCTCTCTCGGGAAATTCAGGTTTATAATGGGAACCTCTGAACTCGTCGCGTAGAAGCGCACTTTTTGTAATGACAAGTGCCAGCTCCAACATGGCGCGAAATTGGTGTGCAAATTGCAATGTTTGGTTAGCAAACATCCCTTTATCATCGAGCGTGATCTGTTGATACCGCTCCCGTATGTCTTTAATGCGCTCTAGGGTGCGCGCAAGGTCCTTATTATTTCGCTTCACTGTAACATGGAGTACCATTTCATGGGCGAGCTCTTCGTGGAGGCGGTGAACATTTTCTGGGCCGCTCCGGTGAAGCAACTCTTTGATGAAATTCTCTTCAATAGTAGCCGCTTCTGTAAATACTCCTTCAGGTAACGATCGCTGAGGATACGATTCGATATAGCGGACCACCTCATCCCCTACGACCAGTCCGCTATAGATACAGGAGAGAAGAGAATTGGCACCGAGACGATTAGCGCCGTGGTATTGATAGTCAGATTCGCCACAGTTGAAACACCCCATTAGATTAGTCATTTGTCGGAAACGAGCCAGCCGATCGACATCATCCGCTGCAGGCCAATCGACCCATGCTCCTCCCATCGAATAGTGGACAGCTGGAAAGATTTTCATCGGCACTTTCCGAGGATCTTCACCGGTAAATTTTTCATAGATATCTAAAACAGAGGCAAGCTTATGCTTTTTCTCCTCCGATAATTCAGTAATATCCAGATAAACTTGCATCTCTCCATCGACACCGAGCCCCATTTCACAGATTCGGAGGATCTCTCTGGCTCCCACATCTCGTCCGACGAGGTTTCCATAACCCGGATAGAGCTCTTCGAGGAAATACCACGGTTTGCCACTCTCTCCGCAAGGAATTCGTCTTCCATGTGGCCCTTCGATCGATTTTGACGAGTCACCATAGACCCAAATTCTTCCTCCCTCTCCTCTTACTGACTCAGAAATGAGTCGTAGTTTATCTTGTCCAGGAATGGCTGTAGGGTGGATTTGAATAAATTCACCATTGGCATACCGCATCCCTTGCATATAGAGGCGGGCATTAGCAGCCCCGGTGCAGAAGGTGGAATTAGTTGATTTTTTGAACACTAACCCTGGGCCTCCTGTGGCAATCACGACACTGCTTCCTTTTAAAATTTCAACCTTCTGATTAAAAAGATTCAATATCACAATGCCGCAGGCACGTTGCTGAGGATCGAAGACAAGGCGTAAAAATTCGTGATTTTCAAACTTTTCAATTTTTCCCTGACTCTCATGTCGTCTGACTTGTTCATCGAGAGTATACAAGAGCTGTTGTCCTGTCGATGCACCGCAAAACACCGTGCGATTGTAGAGTGTACCACCAAATCTTCTGGCATCGAGGTGGCCAGTCGATGTCCTGTTAAAGGGGCATCCAAAACGATCCATCATTTGAATAACGGCGGGGCCGGCCAAACACATCTCTAATACAGGAGGTTGATTCGCTAGAAAATCCCCTCCCTTGATGGTATCGTAAGCATGGATATAGGGAGAGTCCTCTTCCCCTTTCAGATTGAGGGCGGCATTAATGCCTCCCTGCGCACATACAGAATGGGAGCGCTTCACTTTTGTGACAGAGACGATCTTGACAAAACATCCATTTTCGGCCAACCGCATCGCTGCGGCCAACCCCGCAAGTCCACCACCTACGACGATTACTTCTTTTCGTTGTTTTGCCATACACTCTCTCCTTGGGATTCTTCAATCTGGGTTGACCAGAAAGTCCCCCAGGCTGACAGGAGACCAAGAAATATCACAATTGCCATAAGTACAGTTGAGATAGTGCGCATCCTTTTTTGGGAGCGTCGTGTTAATGTGATCCCCCATTTAATGCAGAAAGTCCATAAGCCATTGAAGCCATGAAATGCAGCTGCTATGACTAACATTGAGTAGAGAATGACTAAAAGGGGATCTTTAAAGGTCTGCCGAACAACCAAGAAAAAAGCGACACCTGGGGTAGGTACTGAGGCCAAAAGCTGCCCGGGTTTGAGTTTTTTTTTAGCTGCTTCCTGCAACCAATTCCGCTCCTCCTCAATCTGGTTGATCAAGCGCATATAGGTTTCATCTGCGGGATAGTTTTCTTTGGCAACATCGTTTTTTTGGGCATATTCTGACAATTTCCGCTCTTTTTGAAATAATTGCTCCCCCATCTCTTGCAATTGCTTGGTGTCGTAAATAGTGGCCGAGAGCTTTTCTGCAACAAGGGGCAACCCCTTATCGTAATCAATTCGTACCAAATAGGAGGGAGTATTTTCTCGGATTGCTGAGATGGGGTAATTGAGAAAACGCATATGAAATACGTGCACTGCAATCCCAAAAAGGAGAAGCCATGCCGTGATTCTCTGCCAGCTATACGCGTTGTTGCGCCGGTACTGAGGAAGAGAGGGTATTGAGCCATCTGTTTCGTAAGAATTTGGCTTTGCACTCAAAGAGTAGTAAATGCCCCAGATACCGTGAAACAAAAAGGGAGCCGCTAAAAAAACGATCTCCACTGTTCTTAGATAAGGGATAGAATGGATCCGATTCACTGCTGCAATAAATGCTGAAGCATTATCTTGAAAAAAGAGAGCCGCCTGAGAATTGACCAGCAAATGCTCTATGAGATAGATGGTAAACCATAGTCCTAGCAGAGAGTGGAACCTGCGCAGAAGAAAAGGCTTTGGAATTTTCCCAACCTCATCTTGTTCAAATACACGCTCCTTTCCGGGCGTCGTCGCGCTGCTCATGGCTTCGACATTACCAGCTCATCCCCCCAATCACAACTTTTTTTTACCATTGTGAGCATAGCTCCGATTTTAAAAACCGTTTTAATAATATTTACGTTCACGAAAAAAAGAAAAAAATCTTCTAAACATAAGAACATAGCTGTCATGACTAGGAGGCTAAGTTGAAGAGGGTGCGGGCGTTATGGGAGGTGGCGGAAGCCAAATCGGCAAGGGAAAGGCCGCGCAGGTTAGCGATAAACTGTGCCGTAGATAGAAGGTAGGCCGGCTCGTTTTGTTTTCCTCGGTAAGGATCGGGTGCTAAATAGGGAGCATCGGTTTCGATGAGTAGTTGGCTGAGAGGAACTTCTCGAGCAATCTCTTGCAGCTGTTGGCTTTTTTTAAAGGTGACGATCCCACTTAACGAGAGATACCACCCTCGATCAATCACTTCCTTAGCCTCGGCATGTGTTCCGGTAAAGCAATGAAGGACACCTGGTAGCTCACTTCCCGCTTCATCTAAAATGTGAAAAAGATCGGAAAAGGCTTCTCTGCAATGGATAATCACAGGGAGATGGCACTCTTTGGCGAGCGCCAGATAGCGACGGAGAAATTTTTTTTGGAGTTCTTTGGTTTCGGCATAGTGATGATAATCGAGTCCCGTCTCACCAACAGCAACTAAAGCCCCACTACGGGCGGCGCTCTCCATAAAGGGAAATGCTTTCTCCCCCTCTTTATCGACATCATGAGGCGTTGTTGCTGGCGGCGGCGTAGATCCAAGGGTATCGCTTGGAGAGATCAAAACCTTGTTCAACCTCTTCAGGACAGGTACAGATGTTGACGATCGCTTCAATGCCAACAGCTAAAGCTCTCTCAAAGACACCGTTTCCCTCTTTGATCATGGAGGGATTTGTGAGATGGGCATGGGAATCAATGAGCATAAACTGTTGTTGCTGGAGCCTTGATTTTACCAAGGTACTCCTTCACCACTTTGGTAGTTAAGGTTTGCGGCAAGATGAAGGGGATTCCTGTGCGTTGCCGGGGTAGAGTACATAAACCGGAACACCGGAACGCCCCAACTTTTCGAGTTCTTTGGAGATGACGGGATCCCGTTTTGTCCAATCGGCAACCATGGTGACAACCCCTTTCTCATGAAAAGCATTTTCGACGTCGGCTGAATGTAGAATGACCTTATTCGCCTGGCAGATCAAACACCACTTCGCTGTAAAATCAACAAAGACAGCAACGCCACGGCTCTGAAGGTCTTTGACACGCTCAGGGGAGTAGGTCTCCCAACCTGAGTCTGAAACGAGTTGTATTCCCTGATTATCTGTAGGAAATGTACCGCGGAATTTCTTAGCTGCCATTACAGCTCCAAAGCTGCTTGTGAAAATGAGTATCGCGGCCAGAATGGTTGCAATTGTTCGGGTCATTCTTTTCCGTGTGAAACTGCCCCACTTTCCAAAAATCCATGCCCCAATGGCGATGATCAGCAATGAAACCATCAAAATGAACGTAGCCATGTTGTCCGTTTGGGCTCCAAACACCCAAAGCAGCCAGATCACTGTTGCCATCATCAGGAAGCCCATTGTTTGCTTAAAGACCACCATCCAGTTGCCCGGTTTGGGTAAAAAACGAACCAGATGGGGGAAGGCTGAAAAAAGGAGATAGGGGGAGGCCATGCCGAGGCCCATCGCCGTAAAAATAGCGAGCGCCTGAAGTGTAGGAAGGGTCATTCCAAATCCCAAAGCGGGGCCCAGAGGGGACCTGTGCAGGGAGTGGCAACGAGTGTGGCCAAAACCCCACTCATAAATGAGCTGGCAAGAGGAGAGCCCTTTGCTAAAGAGGTCTTGCTCCCCAATGAAATCAAGGAAGTTCCGCACTTCAAAAACGCCGAATAGACTCAATCCGAGCAGGAAGAGGAGAACTGTCAAAATGACGACAAACATCGGCTCTTGCAGTTGAAATCCCCAGCCCATCCCCTCACCATACGCTCGCAGCAATAAAAGGGCACCAGAAAGGATCCAAAATGAAACTAAGACTCCCAGGGTGAAAATCCCACCGGTGTTGTAAAATGACCCCCCGTTTTTCTTGGGCCATCTTAACAAAGCTAAAAATTTTAAGGGCGACTACGGGCAGAACGCAGGGCATCACGTTGAGAATAAGACCCCCCAAAAAGGCGAAGCCAAGGGCTAAGGCGATGCTGGACAGTGATCTACTCCCGTTCCCCCGACAGAAGGATCTAAAGAGGTATCAACTTGGATGGCTTTCTTTATCTGACTCCCTTGCTCGGTCAGAAGGAGAACCCCTTTGATAGTATCTAGCTCTTGTGAGGGATGACTCCGTTTTATACTGAGGGTCATCTGTCCATTTTCGCAGCTAAACTTTTGAGGGGCCATGTAATCGATCACTTCCCCCTGCTCCGGAATGAATTGGACCCCTTCGATTTTTTTGAGATCTTCGGGCTTGGGTGTCAATGTCAGTACGATTTGATCGGCCTGTGTCACGACCGTGAGATCTCTCTCTTTTTGAGGGAGCGCTTTGCGCGTATCTGTAAATAAGGACACTGCACTCGAATTCACTGCCGGGGAGTTCTCCGTCACAGGAAGGGAGAGCGACAGTGAAGCATTTCCAGGGATGCAGCTCTCATTACAGGCAAGCCAAGAGACATCTGCTGTGAGGGTGATTGGGCTACTTGTTGGCAGAGGTGGGTGGTGTATTTTCGCTCATCAACAAAACCTGATCTTTATAGCCAAAAGCAACGAGAGAGTCGGTAACAAATTTTTCAGGGGAGGGCGACAGGAAGGAGGGACCTGCCTTAAACCCTTCTGGGAGATTCCACTTAACCTGAGTCGCAAATCCAGAGTCCCCCGGATTAATCCAGTAAGTATCCCACCCTTGGGCCATTTTCAGTTCAACCGCCACCCAAAAAGGGGCGACCGGGTGAGATGGCTGATTCTTCAGCAACCAGTTTCGCTTAAGTCCGGTTCTCCTTGACCTGTGCTCAATCCCGCGCGGTAAAGGTGGGCCATATGGGGAGAAGTAGCAAACGACATGTAAATAAAAAAAATCTTGTAGGCGCTTCACAAACCCCCCAGAAATTAACGTTATGAGTTTAAAATTGTATCTGATAATCTACGCTTTGTAAAGCTTTAAAAAAATCCATGAACCTATTATTAGCTGCTAATCCTATTTTAAATGCCTATCGGGGATCCGATCTTTTTGGTAAAACCATCTTTTTGGGACTCCTTGCTCTTTCGATCTTGACGTGGACTCTTTTTTTGAAAAAATTTTTTTTACAACGTGAAGCGAGGCGGATGAGCCTACAGATGATGCAGGTTTTTCAGAAAAAAAAATTAAATCCACTGGCTGTTGATCTCGGAGAAATGCACCATCCTTTTGCCATGCTCTATCGAACTCTAAAAGAACATACACTCGCGCTGCTTCAAAAGAACCACTCTGTGATGCCAGAAAACGACACTGTCACTCTCTCCCGCACCGATATCGACCTTATTGAAGCTTATCTTTTGAGTTGCGTCTCTTCAGAAACAAAGGCGATGGAAAAAAATCTATTTATCCTTTCAACTGTAGTTAGCCTCGCTCCTTTTCTTGGCTTGTTGGGGACCGTATGGGGCATCTTATTGACTTTTGCAGAATTGCAAGCTGGAGCTGCGGCCAATGCGAATACGACGGTGATTGGAGGATTAGCTATGGCATTAGGGACCACAGTGATGGGACTTTTAGTAGCAATCCCTGCTTTGATTGGTTATAATTACTTGAAAGCCTCGATTGCCCATTTTTCTACTGATATGGAAGATTTTTCCCAGCTATTGCTGGCTTCCGTTGAACTCCAATACCGACAAGTAGATGTATCACAATGAGAAGGAAACGGGAGAATCTGGGTGAGGCGGAGGTCAATCTCACTCCGTTGATCGATGTTTGTTTTGTGGTTTTGATTATGTTTATAGTTGTCGCTCCCATATTAGAGATGGAAAGGGTGGAGCTGGCTTCAGCCCCCTCTTCAGAACAAAAAAGTTTCCGCGCGGTTCAAGAAAAAAGTGGCATCGTGATCCATGTCCATGCCGATGATACTATTGTCATCAACCAAAGAAAGATTTGGATGGCATTAAAAGGGCGATTGATCCATGCAAGCAAATCCCGAAAGCAGACCACAAATCTTCCACGATAAAAATGCCAAATTCGGAACCTATCAAACTGTGAAAAATGCCTTGGAAGCCGCTGGTTTTAGTGAAATGGATCTCATTTTGAAACCACAATGAAACGATCTGTCACCATTTATGTCTTTGCTGCCCATGTTTTAGCCATCTTGCTTCTCCTGTCCGCTCATCCAAAAAAATTGTCAGCACGCAAACCGATCGCAGTGCGCACCCTGATTGCAAAGGGGGCCTCTTCCGAGATCTCGCAAATCAATCCCCCGCCTACTCCTCGCGCCGAAGATACGCTGCCCTCCTCCTCAACGCCCAGGGCGGACCCCACATTTAATTTGAAAATCCCCCCCTATGCCAGGCAAGATTTTGTGCCAGAGCCTCCTCAACCTCCACTCCCCCCGCAGCTAGAGGAACCAGCTCCCGTACCGCCTATGCCACCGCCACCTCAGCCTGTTTCAAAAAAACAGGCTTCCCCTCCCGCTAAATCAAAGAAGGGTCCCGCTACAGCAAAAAAGAATCCCCCCACCGCACAAAAAAGCAGCCATAAAAATGATCCTAATAAAGCAAAATTAATTTCGATGATGCAGAATAGCTTGTGTGCACTGAACCAGGCGCCTGAATCAAGAACTGGGGGTAGTGGTAATTCCTCTTTGGACAAAGGGGGCAATCGGACCATTGGCAAGCTGGCGAGTGAAGCGCTTTCCTTTGAGGCAAAATATGAGGAGGAATTAATTGCCTATCTCGAATCGATCCTCTCTTTCCCCGAAAAAGGAGAGGTTGGAATGAAGCTCACTTTGAAAAGAGAGGGAAGTGTGAAAAAAGTAGAGATTGTTCGCTCCTCCAGCAAGCAAAATAAAAGCTACATCGAGTCGATCGTAGCTGCGTGCTCATTTCCTCCTTTTGGAAAACAGTTCAAAGGGGAAGAGAGCCACACCTTCACAATCACACTCACTTCGAACCTAATGCTCGATTGAAGTTATTGTTCTCGCGCGGGAAAAAATTCTATCGTTCAATCGTTTCTATCATTGCTTTGTGTGTGTATAAGCAAGCTCTAACGATAGAAATGATTGAACGATATGAACGATATGAACGATAATTTGTGCGCAATACAACGGAAGGGCTCTTCCGAAAATTTGCGTTGATCGTCGTCTCTTTTTTTGTTATCTCTTTTGGTATGCCTATGTTACCTCGTTTTCTCCTTCTTGCTCTTTTATATGTGTTTTGTTTCCCAACTCCTCTTCATGCAGAGGAAGCGCTTGTTGTTCATGTCGGCACTCAAGTAGAAATGACGCCACTCTACATCGCTCCTATCAAAGTGGAGGGGAGCGGGTTTGATAAAAATTACGTTTCTTCTCTTGAAAAGGTGATTCAGTTCGACTGGCAGCATAATGGAAAGACCGAGCTTGTCAAAGCGAATGGGGCACAGTGTCGGATTGAAATCGCGATTGCAGAAAAAAAACTACAGGCTAAATTGACCCTCCCTGCAAACGGCGGCGTTAAGGGAATCGAAGGCATTTCTTTAGTAGGAGAGCTTTCTCGTGATCGCCAGACGCTTCACCATCTCCACGATACTCTATTTCAACTCGTTTTCGGAACCCCAGGAATTGCTAACACCCGCGTTTTGTACACATTACGCACGCGACAGAGTGAAAATGCGACTCAATGGATCAGCGACGTGTGGCAGGCGGATTATGATGGGGGGAATGCCAAACAGATCACTCATGATCAATGCCTCTGTGTGACCCCCGTCTATATACCTGTCCATGGAAAGGGGCACTGCCGTCATTTTCTCTATGTCTCTTACAAAATCGGACAGCCCAAAATATATGCCGCAAGCTTAGGAGAGGATGCCGCTAAAAGATTGACCTTTTTAAGAGGAAATCAACTGATGCCAGCGATCTCACCAGCCTGTGATCAAGTCGCATTTATTTCAGATATCACGGGGAATCCCGACCTTTTCCTCCAAGATTTTTCTCTTGAAACAGGGTTGGTCGGTAAGCCGCGCCAAATCTTTTGTGCCCCGGGAGGTGCCCAAGGAACCCCGACCTTCAATCCCGACGGCAAAAAGGTTGCCTTTGTTTCGAATAAGGATGGGACTCCACGGATCTATATACTCGACGTTCCTCTTGCCGGTGCATCTATCAAGAACGTTAAAACGCGTATCGTGTCCAAAAAAACTAAGGAAAATACATGCCCTGCTTGGTCGCCAGACGGGAAGAAAATTGCCTATAGTGCTTTGACTGCAGGAGTGAGGCAAATTTGGATCTACGACATAGCCACAGGGGAAGAGACACAACTCACAGAGGGAGGAGGGCATAAAGAAAATCCTGCGTGGGCGCCCAATAGTCTTCATGTGATCTACAATAACAGTTCAGATTCCAAATCTGATCTCTACATCATCAACCTCAATCAAAAGGAAGCAGTCAAAATCACTCAAGGTGTGGGTGAAAAACGGTTTCCAGCTTGGGAATCGCATCAAAAATAAAAGGAAAAATTATGAGAAAGTCTCTGTTAATCGGCATGATGGCTATGGCCCTCTCGGTCACATTGAGTTCCTGCTACCGCTCAAATTGTGAACTCTGGGAAGACACTAAAACATGTGGAAGGTACATGGGAAAAGGAGTTCGCTCTTTTTTTGGTCAACATCTCGATTCCAATGAATATGCCAACTATTATGCGCAATGGGAAGAGAATGAGTATCAAACTGCAAAAGCAAATCAAGGGAATGAGTATGTGCCTCTGGCGGATGTCGACGCGGCACAATATGAGCTAGCCATCAGAGATTACCCCATGTCTCGAGAATCCCCTGGTGACCCTGGCTCAGCGATTCCAGGTATCGAAGCTTTTGCTGATCCCTCTGGAGAGTTAGCCAGACTGTTTAGTAAGATTCATTTCGAGACCGACCACTATGCCATTAAAGGAAGCGATAATATCGAGACTCTACGAGGAATTGCCTCTTACATGAATGCGCACGCAAAAACATATGTCTTTGTAGCAGGTCATGCTGATGAGCGTGGCGCGGCAGCTTATAATCTGTCGCTGGGTGCAAAGCGTGCGAATGCGGTACGAGCCTTTTTAATCGACAATGGTGTTCATCCCGATAGGCTATTTACAATCTCCTACGGATTAGAGAGGCCACTCTCTTTAGGGCACAACGAGGGTGCGTGGCAACAAAATAGGCGGGCTGAGTTTAAACTTTATGAGCGTTAGAAGGATCGTTCCTTGTGTCGCTTTACTCTATAGCAGCTTTCTGGGAGCGGCGCCGCTTCCAGAAAGCGCAGCCGTCCAAGAGCTCCGCCTCACTGTTGAGCGCCTCAATTACCAGCTCAATAGTCAAACAGTCGATCTTGGGCTAGTGCAGGAACGAGCTGAAAAATTGGAAGCCTCTCTGAATCGTCTGAAACAAGAGATTAAGGCAGCCTCTTCCGATAAACCGATCGAGAAAAGGATCACCACCCTAGAAAAGGCACATGAGACACTCATTAGTGACCTCAAACTGCTCAAAGGGCATTTCAACGAGACTACCCAAACCGTCACAACCATCCAAACGCAGCTCAACAAAATCGATAAACAACTCACCTCTGATATTCACTCTCTCAAAAACTCAATCCAATCGATGCTTCTTCTTCTTCAAGGCGATGGGAAAAGCTACATCGTCAAGTCGGGAGATTCCCTCGGCAAAATTGCCCAGGACCATAAAACCGATATTAAAACCCTCAAAAAACTCAACAATCTCTCCAACGACGACATCATCTTCTCCGGCCAAAAACTCCTCCTCCCCTAAGCAAATTCACTCCTTTGTATTAAGATCAATTACATTCCTTTTCAATCGCTTTTGTTTAGCTTGTTTTAATCCTCTAAGCACAGATTTTTTTGCCTTTTTGTTTTGTAAAGCCAAGTTTCCCGTTCGGGTAAAACTTCTGTTTTCATACTCATGTAATCCTCCACCTTTTTGAGCTTAACAAACTTAGTAGTATCAGGGCGTTTTAAACTCTTTTTAACAGAGAAAGCCTCTCGCCTGGCTCGTCCCTCTACTACCCCCCAGTAAAAGACTCACTTTTCAAATAGGGATTAATCTCTGAACTTTGGATATTTCTCGAACTAAAGCTTTAATCCATTGAGCGCGAAGCGCCCACTGTCAGGCAGGATTAGCAAGCTTCTAAAGCAATTGGAATTGGGCTTTTTTTAAAGATTATAAAAATTTAATTGACTAATTATAAAAATCTATAGTAAAATTATTAATAAGCAATAATTAAGATATTAAAGAGAGGGTTTTATGAGTCAGGTCACTGTTCAAATATTAGTGGGTGATACGCTATCGCCTAGAGAGGAAGTTTATAAAAAATTTGAAGAGCAAATGCCTGAGGTGAGTGCAACTTGTCTTGATAGGACGTGGGCTATTTTGACGGCGAACCGCCGTGAAGCGGGTAAAATCGCGATTATCATGGCTATTACCACCGTGTTTGGCCTGATTCTGCATGGATGCTTAGGCGATGCTACGTCTTCATCATTTGCGGCAGTGACAGGAGCTACTGCGCTCGGTGCCTTCGTTGCTACGATTATATTGACATATGAACTTAAGCGGTACGGAGAAAAAAAGATCGGTGTCGAGGAGCTCGTTAATTAATTGGTAAAATTTAGAAGGTTTCTTTTGGAAGGCCTAGGTGAATATGGGGTTGCATTGGCTAAATCGGATTCAGCTTCCTGAAGAGAAAACCACGGCTTCACCAGAAGCGCAAAATAATTAATTTGGAGGGGCAAAATGACAAGTTCAGTTGATGTATCAAAGTTGATGGGTGATCAAACCACTTGTACAAGAGAGATAATCCATAAAAATATTGAAGAGCAGCTGCAGATTCCGGCTCGTTCTTATGATGCAACATGGTCCAATCTCAGAGAGGTGCACATCGCGGCTGGAATAGGTACTTTCTGTTCTGGTGTTTTTACAATCATCACATTAATCATGGGTGTTTATCATGTGGATGGCGCCTTTGTTGTATCGGGTGTATTTGGAGCATTCACAGTGAGTAGTCTAATTGCGACCAATATATTATCGTACTATCTCAGGCAGAGGGAAGAGGAAATACTGACTGAAGGGGAGGTGATTAAATTGGTGGGGCAAATTCAAAAAGATTTGGGTCATGAATATCTTTATCCTGAAAAACGTAAAGAGATCAACTGAGGTGGCTTAACGCATTTTGGGGTCGATGGCATCGCGGAAGCGGTCCCCCACAAGCGCAATGGAGATCAGAAGAAGGGTGAGGAGGATGGCTGGGGGCCAAAGCAAGTAGCTCTCTGTAGGGAAAACGGAGCGCCCCTCATCCATGAGGACACCCCAGGAGGTAGAGCCCTCCTCTCCAAGCCCTAGAAAAGAGAGACCGGCCTCGCTTGTAATGGCTGCCATCATGGAGAAAGGGAGGAGGGTCAAGATAGGCGCAATCGCGTTAGGAAGAATGTGGGAAAACATGATGCTAGGCTATGAGTAATAGCCGAGGCAGTGACACGCCGTGACGTAGGGCAAGTTACGCTGCTTCAGGACTTCAGAGCGCATGTAGCGCGCGATCCCGGTCCACCCAAAAATTCCCAAGCACTGCCGATCACTAAAAAAATGGATTTGCTCTGCAAAATGGCTACCACAAGTAGGAGCATAAAAAAAGTCGGGCATCGCTTCCCACATTTCAATCACGCGACAGATCAGAAGGTCTATTTTTCCTGCAAAGTACCTCCGAGCACGTCCCTAAGGGAATTCCGATGAGTAAAGAGAGGGACCTACCGCGGCTAGGCCGACGACTAGGGAAACACGAATCCCAAATAAGAGGCTTGCTACGAGGTCTTTTCGATTGATTCGGGTGAGTTCCCACCAGGGGAGATACTGATTGGCCTCTTGCGCACCTCCTGCATCCTCCTCCCAGTGGAAAAAACGGAGAAGGGGGAGGTAGAAAAATATGTAATTTTTTATTCTGCTGTTCAAGCCAAAGGTGACGATCTGCTAAATATTTTAAGTCGGCCAAATTTTTTTGATGGGAGATAATGGTTTGTCGAGCCGCTTCAAGGGGGGTTTTAGAGAAATACCCCTCTTTGATCGCTTTTTCGAGATTTCTTTTGCTTCTTTAGTTCCCTTGGTGGTGGAGGCATGTTTCAGCGCATATTTTGCCATAATGAACGCGTGGGAAAAGGGACGGTAGATCTCAATGAGGCTGGGCAATTGCCTTTGGGCTTTTCAATATATTGCTGCTCCGTCGTGTCGATCAGCTCTGACAGACGGATTTTTTTTTCAGTTTCATTCCGCTCCCACACCCGCCATAGCGTCGGCATCTCTCTCCCTGTCGCTTTCATAAACTCGCCAAAATAGGGTGTCAGTCTTTCTTGTTGCGTCGCCATTTGCCGATAACTGAGAAGTTGATTCAGTGCGGCATAAGGCGCGAGATACTTTTGATCAAAGCTCCAACTGGAATGGTTAGGAAGAGGGAGAGGGTCGGATCTTCATTATAGCGGATGTGTTCTTGCTTCGCTTCGAGACGCAGGCGCTCCTTTTTGGGGTCATTCGCTGGATCCTTGAATCCGCCACTCTCTACCCAACAAAAAATGAGCACATGGGTGAGTGAAAGGGTGGCTATAAAATACAGACGTCCCTTTCCCTTCAAAAAAAAGCGCCAAGGAGGGCTATAGGGAGAGTGAACATCAGAATGTTAAAAAACAGATCGATTGGCTTTGTAAAAAACCCAGGATAAAACAAATAACGGAGTAGGGGAAAGTAGAGGGTCCCATTCCACTCCACAATTAACGGTTTACTCGATGCAAAGATAGGGGCATAGATTCCAATAAGACAAAAAAAAGCCAAAATGGAGAGCGCGATCAATCCTACCTTGCTCTTACGGTACTGCTGCCAAACGATGCTCCAGTAACTTTCGACTTTCATATTTTTCAGTTATGCCTCCAAACTGATGCGAGGATCGAGCAAGGTATAGGTAATATCAGCAATTAAATAACCAAGCAATGTCAGACATGAACCTGCAAATGCTGAAAATAGAACGACGTTGTAATCTCGATTTAAAATGGCTTGATAGAAGAAACGGCCAAAGCCATTAATTTCAAAAATCGTCTCCACGATAAGAGATCCCCCTAAAACCACCCCCAGAGAGGCTGCCAGAGAAGTAATAATGGTGATCGAACCGTTCCTGCCAATATGTTTGACCCAAATGGATAAAGGTTTTAACCCTTTGGCGCGAGCGGTTCTCACATAATCTTGTCGCATGACTTCTAAAAATGCTGTCCTCGACAATCGCGCTTGGACCGCAAGTGTTCCATACTTAATAGCAACGAGGGGTAATAGCAGATGGAGAGCAATGTCGACGAGTCTTTGAGGAGAGGTAAAGCCTTCGTACGTCTCCATGGGGCTATGGAATCCACTATAAGGTATGGGGATGTCTGTAAACGGAAATGTATGATGGAGAGCAATTTTTTCGATTAAGAAAGGGGCTACGACAAAAACAGGGATCGCAAAGAGAAGGAGGAAAAAAATATTTAAGGTATAGTCGACCCATTTGTTTTGATTGAGAGCCATGATCATTCCAAAGACTTGGCAGAGCAAAAAAGTGATGAGTAGAGGGAGAACTGCCAATGTCATTGAATACTTGATCCGTTTTCCAACTTCGCTGATGACGGTTTTATTATTATCGTTGCGCAAAGTGCCGAAATCGAGGGTGAGAACGCGGCTCAGATAGCGGCAAAAACGGGTTTCAAAGAGAAGAAGTTTTATTTTCTCCCAACCTGTAGTTGTAAATGCAGCCGTTCCCCCTTGCTCTTGATACCACAGGGTGAGCTGCGCTATTTTATCGTCGAGCTGTTCTTCACTATCTCCTTCTGAAATCCGCAAAGCATTTAAGCGGATATTATTTTTTGCGATTTCATTATTTTCTAGCCTCTCCTCTTGACTCAAAATCGCCCCAACATACCCTTGTCGGGTTCCCCCTCTGATAAATAAATTTGCTGCCCTCTTTCTGATTTCGATTCCATTTTCTCTATTTGCCGCTTCTTGAAGTAAAATAGGCATGATAAATCGAGCTCGATCTCCCCAGAGCGTTCTTAAGCGGTGATAGGCCTGGACGCTCATTTGATTTTTGGAAAATGAGAGATGTTCAAGTCCGTTTTTGACTTTCGAGAGAGAGATTTGGGGCCAAAGATTCCATAAGATGGGCAAGGTTAGACCGTAATGTTCACGGAATAGCAAGTATTGGTTTTCGCCAGTTGCGCCTTCTCCATCAGCTTGCCTTGTGGCCTCTCCGGTCACGCTCACATTTGTGGCGGCAGCAGGATCTCCTGGAGCCAGATTCAGAATCGCAAAGTTGACGAGAATAATGGCAAACAATGTGAAAGGGAGAAGTAAAAGACGTCGTATGATGTAGTGAATCATTTTGCCAACCAAATCGAGTGTGTATTGGGTTCTCCAATATCAGCCCCGGGGATCAGGTCTTGCCGGTCACGTGGAATGAATACATTGTGGACATATTCTCTATAGAGGAGACGCGCTTTTGGAGTGTATAGAAAGGTATAGGGGGCCTCTTTGTGAATAATCTGATGAAATTGGTGGTAGAGAGAGATCCTTTTGCTTTTATCATATTCATAGTTGAGTAGCTCAATCAACGTATCAATCCGGGCGTTGGCAAATCCAATGGCATTTGAAGAGCCTTTCTCTGTAGAACCCGCAGAGTGCCACAACTGGCGAGGGTCTTCAGGGGGTGAGCCCAGTTTCCAGCCCATGAAAATAGCATCGAAGGTTTTATCCTCAAATTGCCGGGAAAGATCTGCGATATCGAGGCCACTTAGCTCACAATGGATACCTACTTTTTTCAGTGCCGTTGCGACGTATTCCGCAATCACTTTTGTTGAGAGACTTTTGACAAAATAATGGAGTGTAAAGCGGAAGGGAATCCGTTGACCATTGATCATTTTATCTCTGATTCCGTCCCCATCGAGATCGACCCACCCTTCCTCCTCAAGCAGGTGTCTCGCCTCCTCGGGGTTATAAGGGTAGGGAGATACTGATGTATCGTAGGCGGAAGAGGAGAGAAAAAAGGGACCCGAAGTGGCAACCGCCATGAGATTCAAATTCTGTTCGATGATCCGGCTCCGGTCGATAGCCAGAGTTAACGCCTTTCTCACGTTTTCGTGGGAAAAAAAGGGTTTTAGACTCATTCCAGCCGATATAGTAGTAGCTCATGTCGATATAATCGAGGGACTGGATCGCCAGATGATTTTCGCGCTGGTTTTTATATTCTTCACTGGCCACGAAGGCATTGAACTCCACCAACTGGCTAGGTGACAATGTACAAATATCGATTTTTCCTGTTTTAAAATCTTGCCAAGCAGCATCAAAGCTATCTTTAAAGATATATTTGACCCCATCGATCAGAACAGCGTAGGGATTAAAGTAATGGGTGTTGCGCTTGAACTAAATTCCCTCATCGGTCATTCCATCAAACACATAAGGTCCGCAGCTCACAATCACATTTTTAGCCCAATGCTGTGAAAAATTTTGTGCCCATACAGAATTTTTCCGATACGTATCAGGGTCGGCATCGTCATCGACAATTTTTTGGCCATCAGCGAAATATTGATAGACAAATCGGGGAAGGGGCTGTAGCGAGGCTGTCAAGCTCATCGAAGTGTATTTAATTTGTTGGATCGGTTTTCCCTCGAAGTCATAGGTATTATGAGGCCTCCATTTGACAACTAACGTAGTATTGTTGAGGACGCGAAGTTCTTCGATATCGGCAAAGTAAGTGCGCAACGAAGCTGCCCTCGCTTCATGGAGATAAGGATTCATGACCGCATCGTAGAAAAACTTAACATCGTGGGCTGTGACAAGATGCCTTTGCAAAAAATGGGGGGAGAGGGAAAGGCTCTCTGGAAAATGGGCGGGATTGAGGGGCTCCCAATAAACGTCATCTCTTAAAAAAATCCGATATTCTTTGAGATCAGGATGATCTTCCCTGCTTCTGGCCTCAATTTTTAAAGCCAGATTGGGGATGAGTGTCTCATAACACCCCGTTTTCAAATTCGCTGCCTCAGCTGTGCACATAGAAACCATTTCGGAGACCTCTTTGTACCCGTTGAATGGGTGGAGATTTTCCGGCCTGTGAATCATTGCCTTTTTCAGAATGCCCTGTGGCTTAAAGTGCTCTCCTAATTTTTGTGGGAGCAATTCAGTGTAATAGGGATCTTCAACCAACAGATTGGGATAGGTGGCATCGGAAAGGGATGGAGATCTATTTTGTGTGGCGAACTGAGAGGCCTGCTGCATGTTTTGCAGATCGCGTGCCACTTTTTGACTTAAAGTAGCCATTTCGATGCGGAGATCTTTCATCTCTTGTCTTGTTTGCTTCAGATCGCTTTCCTGCAAAATCGAAGACCAGTAGAGGAGCGCTCCTATAATTAGAATGGCAACGGCGAAAAAAAATTTAAAAAGTTCTCTCGCTCTCATCGCTTAAAAAAAGGCTCCTACCGTTTGTTTCACCTTATGACCTGACAAATTGCTCAGCCCATCGTAGGCAGCGTACTTATATAAATCATGTAGTGTGGGGTAATTGTAGACCCGCCCGATCACATCCATCAGAGATTTTTTGTTTTGGATGAGGTCAACACCTTGATGGATCAGTTCAGTTGCCAAATTGCCGATTAAATGGACTCCAAGGATAGTCAGATCCTCTTTTCTAAAGATCAATTTTAGCATCCCTTTTTCTGCCCCCATGATTTTTCCTCGAGGCATATCTCGGTGGTATGCCACCCCCGTCGCATAAGCAAGACCCTTCGCTTGCGCCTCCTCCTCTGAGATCCCTGCCGTTGAAATTTCAGGAACTGTATAGATTCCATAGGGCAAGATCGGCGCCAGCTCTTCGATATCTTTTGTTTGAAAAATATGTGCGACAGCGACCCGCCCCTGGTCCATACTTGTGCTTGCCAAAGCAGGGAAGCCGATGACATCGCCAACGGCATAAATATTGGGGACCGAAGTTTGGTACTTGTCGTTGACCTTGATCGTTTGTCTCTCCGTCACTTTAACACCAACCCGATCGAGATTCAAATCTGTGGTATTTCCATTCCGGCCAGCTGCAAAAAGAAACATATCTACGTGCAAGACGATCCCATTATCGAGCTCCACACAGAGTTTCTCTTTTTTATCTTGAGGGGTCACGACTTTTTTAACACCTGTATTGAAAGTAAATCGATCTCATCCTGCTCCATACAGCGGCAAAAATGATTGACGATCTCCTTGTCAATGAAAGATAGAATTTTGTCATTCCGGTTGATGAGAAAAACCTTGGTCCCCATGGTGGAGAAAATGGTGGCATACTCACATCCAATCACACCGGCACCTAAAACAGCAATCGATTGGGGGAAACGTTCGATATTTAAGATCGTGTCGGAGTCATGAACTCTTTCGTTGTCGAAAGGGATCTCTTTGGGATGAAAAGGGTAAGAGCCTGAGGCGATAATGAAGTAGTCGCTCTCTAATCTCTGTTCACGAGGGCCGATGATTTCGACAGTATCGGCATCGATGAAGCTGGCGATGCCATGGTAAACATCGACTTGGTGTCGCTCAAGATTTTTACGCACCTCTTCCGACTCAGTCTTGATAATGTCAGTTTTTCCGGTACATGAAATTTTCAACGGTAGCGCTACCTTGTATGTCACGATCAACACCATAGAGACCTTTATCGTACTTGCCGGAGAGATAGAGAGCTGTTTCTTTGAGAGTTTTAGAGGGGAGGGTACCTGTTATAACGCCTGCACCGCCATATAGCGAAGCTTTTTCAATTAAAGCCACCTTGTGTTTAAAGTAGGCTGCTTTAACGGCTGCTTTTTCCCCTGCTGGACCCGAACCAATAACGATCAATTCATACTTCATAAAAAAACTCCAGAGTCGTAAATCGATCTTTTGGTAGATCGAACACAACTCTGGAGTTTCCACACTTTAATTCAGTAAAGCAAGGATTTTTTAGTTACAGCCGCAATTGATCCAGAAATGATCAGAGGAAGTAGCTGTAGTAATTCTCATCCCGTTCGGTTTGATACACTGAAGCGTGTATGCATTAAACGGGGTGACGATTGCACGTCCATAAATGATTAAATTTTGCACATAATCTTGAGCGGTGTAGTCCATGAACCAAACACCCAGGGCATCTTGGCACACTTCATAACTAATCGGGGTCAATGGGTAGTGACTGACTGAGAGCAAAACTTCGTTAAACCAGATGGAAGGATCGATATTTCCAACAGGTGGGAAGTAACCATTCAACGAATACAAAACGGCATTATCATAGGCATATGCGGTGAGTAAAGAGCTGCTTTGAGTCACAGCGGGTGGATAAGGGAAACAGATATGCAATTTTTCGATGCCAAAGTTAGCCTTGTATCGTTTCCATGTTGAGATGCTCGCATGGCAGGAATTTTCTTCCGTTTCCTGGTCAGAAAGTGGTGATCGCGCTGAGGGGGAATAAACGAGATGATCTCGATCGGGACATTCGTCACACTCTTTTTGATCGCTATCAGAAAATTCTCTGTCCTCTTCAAAAATAGGCTCTTGATGGGCGATTGAACAGGTAAAGGCAGTATTATCGCTACACTCTTCAAAGATAGGCTCTCCTGCTGCAAAAAACGCAGGCGGTAGTACAAATTAGATAAATTGAAAAAAACTTTTTCATTTTCAACCTCATAGGTCGTTTGCCGACGAAAGAGAGGTTACGCCTGGCAGAACAATTTATGCAATAATAATTTTGGTTAATGGGTTATCTTATGGGCCCTGTTTTTATCGGAGATCTCGCTATTATGAAGATGAAGTCCGATCCCACCTGATACCGTGAAAGCGGTGCCAAAGGAGAGGGAGAAGACTGCCAATATAAAAGGATCGGTGCCGATACTTTCTGCAAAAGCATTAAAGTTTGCTTGCATGCTTCCGCCAGAGCTAAAATGAGCAACAAAGGCCAAAATCCCCAAAATCAAGAGAGGGATTCCAATCACGAGAAACGTAGTAAACAGGCATTTATTATTAATGCAGGTGCTCACCTTCCTTCCGCAACACACCCCTTCTTCTTTTGACTGCTCATATTGTGCTACCTGAGTTGCCTTGTGTGTAACATGCTGCGGGCGATGAGACATAAAACCTGCCTAATTAAATGCCAAAAGGTTAACACAACTTTCATAAAAAAACAATCCTTACGATTTTACAAATGGCAATTCCCGCCGACAATTTTATGTGGTTATTTTTTTACCACAGAGCAAGAGCACACAGAGTTAATCGCTTGTGTGCAGCTGCGCACAAGAGATAGCGATCGGCCAGGGCCATTGTATGCGGGCTTGGCCGGCTCTGTGCGCTCTGTGTTCTCTGTGATATAAAAAAGTTTACGAAAACTTTTATCAAGCGTACTCGATGGAATCGACCAACGGGATTGCTGGTGTGCGCCGACCTCATTTTTTGAATCAAAAGCATTAAGTCTTATTATCGTGAACGCGCCCGAACCCGCATCCTATTACCCATAAGTTTTACTTGAAATCAATGGGTTACATCATCTGTTGGTAGATCTATTCGGAAAAGCAGGTTTAGGCATGGGTGGGGGAGGGGTTTGGGGAGGGGGGCGAGCAAAGCGAGGGGCCCTCCCCTAATAAAACCTCGCAAAACTCAGCTTCAATAATTAAAATCCCTCTGCACTTAAAAATTTTTCCACCCCTCCCTGACAGATCAAAATTGCAATTTGGCATATGTTCAAAGCCTCTTGATTGACTACCCTCCGAATGCCTCCCATGCTAGCGCAAAATCAACCATTCTTGACATCCCTTTCCATATCACCTTTACTCCTGGTGGACCTTCACTTTTACGATTAACATAGCCTCCTAGAACTGCAATCATTATTATAAATTCCTTAAGGCTAGGCGCTTGCAACGGAACTGCTTCTTTTTTATATAATATCTTATTACCGACTTCCATTCTGCATCTGTAAATAGCGCTTCACAAGATATTTCTCCATGTACTCTTCCCATCATCATTTAAATTAATTGATTGAAATTCCAATTCAGCCCAGCTCACAACACCTCCAAAAAAGTAACTATAAGACCGTATATAGAAAAATATTTCAAGTCTTAGTGGCTATAGGACTCTCTTTTTTACGGGGAGGGCCCCTCGCTTTGCTCGCCCCCCTCCCCAAACCCCTCCCCCACCCATGCCTAAAGCTGCTTTTCCGAATAGATCTACCAACAGATGATGTAACCCATTGATTTCAAGTAAAACTTATGGGTAATAGGATGGGGCTCGGGCGCGTTCACGAAATTGGCTGGGTGAAGAAATGGTTTTATTCGAGAGAGTAGGTATGGAGGAGTTGCTGGTAGGCGCCGGAAGAGTGTAATTTCTTAATCCCACGATTGAAATACTTGATCAGCGAGCTATTTTTATCTTTTAAAGTCACAAGGCGGATTGCTTTTTGATTGAGTGGGCCATCTATAATTTTTAATTGGTTGGGGTAAATAGAGGGGACCAAAGTGCGAGCGTCTAATACGGGTATAAGAACTGCGTCGACTTTACCCGCAGCAAGTTCTTCCAGAATTTGTGGTTTGCTTTGGTATTGTCGGATGATGAGTGTAGGGTATTGTTGTGCAATCAAAGTGGACTCATCAAATTGATAGACGGCTATGATGCTGTCGTTGTTTAAATCGGCCAGAGAATTGGCTGGAGAGTTGGCGGGAACGACCAAAACGGGACCAATTTCAATAAGGGGTTCAGAAAAGGAATATTTATCTTTTGTGATCACATTAGGGGATAGAGGAGTCAAAATCCCCCCCCACCTCCCCATTTTCTAAGATTTCGAAAATCTGAACCCAATTAATTTTGATAAGCTCAAGGGGGATATGTTCACTTTTGGCAATCTCCTGAATCGCTGCTGTAGAAAAAGCGGTTAAATTTTTTCCCCAGAATTCAATTGAAGGGGAAACCAAGATTCATCTCTTCCAATTGAATAAGGACCATAGTTATAAGCTTTATCTCCACAAGCGGAGAGGGCTAGCAAAAGAAGGACTAAAAAAAATCTTTTGATCTTGCTCAAGTTTCCCTCTTCTTCATTATCGTGTGGGCATTCCTTAAATTATACTGGCTTTTTTTTAATGCAATAGTTTTTCTTGTAGAAAATGAAAGTTAGCCCCACTCTTAATCCATGTCAAAAAAAGGATATGTGATTGTCAACTTTGGCGGCCCTCGCTCTCGGGAGGAGATCGCTCCTTTTTTGCACGCCCTTTTGACAGATAAGGATGTGATCCATTCTCCATTTCCGCAACCCCTCCACACTCTATTTTTCGCGAGAGTGGCTAAAAAAAGAGCCGGCATTCTGGTTCATGATTATGCCAAAATTGGCGGATGTTCACCCATTTGGAGCGATACGGAATATGTCGCAGACGCTTTAAGATCTCGATTAGGCGCTCCTGTGCTTACCTTTCACCGATATCTGCCAGCAACACACGCTTCATTCCTTGCTGAGATCGCAGCGTTAAAGTGCGAAGAGATCGTCCTTTTTCCGATGTTTCCACAATTTACTTATGCGACAACGGGTAGTATTGCCCGTTTTTTCAAGAAATCTCTTTCTCCATCCCTTCTAAAAAAGCTCCGTTGGATCAAATCATACCCCTCTCATCCCGCCTACATCAGTGCGATGGTCGACGCCATGCGGGATCATATCGGAAAAATAGGAGTCTCTCAAGAGGAAACTTTTTTTCTCTTTTCAGCCCATGGTCTGCCTCAAGCATTCATTGAAAAGGGGGATCTCTATGCTTATGAATGCGCTCTTTCTTTTGAACACATGATGAAGCAATTTCCCAAAGCAGAAGGAATTTTGTGCTATCAGTCAAAGTTTGGACGTGGCGAATGGCTCCGCCCCTACACAATCGACCTCTGTCAACAGATAGACAAATACAGCAAAGGGAGAAAATACTGCCTCTTTGTCCCTCTTAGTTTTACTTCTGATCACATCGAAACCCTCTTTGAAGTCGAAGAGCTGTACATGCCCCTGATTACCACTCAAGGGCTTCACTCCTTCCGTATCCCCGCCCTCAACCGCCGCCCCGCTTGGATCGCCGCCATCGCCGACATCCTCGCCACCGCCACCCCCTGCCCCACCCCCATGCTCATCCGCTAACCCAAATAAATCTGGGAAAAGAAAGATTTCTTTGTTGATTTTGTACCACTATTGTGGTACAATTAAGTAATTGTAATGGAATTGCTATGACTGTTGAATAGGTGATCTATAAAGGCAAAACGTACCAATTGGAGTGGTATTATGATAGATTGGGCAAGAGTCAGGCATTAGGTTATTTTGAAGCATTGCCAGACGAACAGAAAAGAAAGGCGCTTCATCTTTTTATGGTTATGGGAGATATTGGAAAAATTCAAAATAAGACTAAATTTCGAAATGAAAATGATGGAATTTATGCGTTTAAACCACAGCCAGATCGTTTTTTATGTTTTTTCGTGAAGGGAAAGAAAATCATCGTAACAAATGCCTTCAAGAAAAAGCAGGACAAGCTGCCTAAACAAGAAAAAGATAGAGCAGTAGCATGTAAGGCAGATTATGAAATAAGGATCAAGCAGGGGGTGTACTATGAGAACTAAACGGGTTAAGAAAAAAACTAAAAGCACTGTGGAGAGATTTTTCGAAGATAAAGAGCAGAAGGAAATTTTTGATAAGGAACACAAGGAATTTTTACTCTCCGAATTAATAATTGCCTTGATGGAAGAAGATAATGTTTCTGTTCGTAAGCTTGCGGAGGTGGCTAATGTATCTCCCACTATAATACAGGAACTGCGCTCTGGTAAAAAAAATAACCCTACTCTAGCAACGTTTGCATCTATTGCTGATGCTCTTGGTTATACTCTTGCGCTTAAGAAAAAGGGGAAAGATGATAAAGTAGTTCCACTTTTTCCAGCACGAAAAGGGGTTCTCCATAAACATATAAGAACTAGTAAACGCCCTAATTAGGTCTAATACAAAGTTGTACTCTCGTTAGGCAGCCTGTTGGTAAAACGCAAAGCATTTTTCTAACCTATTGAGCGCGAAGCGCTCCTTGGAGTGCGGGGCTCTGCACCGCCTTGCCATTGAAAAAAAAGCTGGATTTCATAAGTTTCTGACAATCAAAGGCGGTGCTGAGCGACACACTCCTGAAGTTTGGCCATATTCTGCAATCGGGCTCGGGCTCGTTCACGTAAATAAAACTTAAGGCTTTGGTAAGCTTAATTGAAAAAAAGTTAGTATTACTTGGCGCCCTGCTTTCGTGATATTTTAATTGCGAAGAAATGAGGGGGTGAGTATACTACCACGACAATGAAACGGTTTAGTGATCAAGCTATACTAGATAAGAGCCATCCCTCTGGGATGGCTTTTTTTTTGGTTGCAAGGGGTTGAGGGGGTGGAATTGAAAAATTCATTTTTAATTTTGAAAGGGGGAGTTCGATTTGAGGGAAAATCCCCTGCTTGGCAGAAGGGAATTTTTGCAGGAGAGGTCGTGTTTACGACGGGAATGTGTGGTTATATGGAGAGTTTGACGGATCCCTCTTTTGCAGGTCAGATTTTGGTATTTACCTACCCCTTGATCGGCAATTATGGCATTGCAGCTCCCCATGTGTGGGAATCGAAAAAAACCCATGTGGCTGGCGTGGTGGTCAGCGAAAGCTGCGCCCGTTGGAGCCACCACAGCGGACTTCTCTCTTTGCAAGAGTGGCTCCAGAAAGAGAATGTCCCCTTGCTGACTGAAGTCGACACGCGCGCTTTGACAAAAATACTGCGCTCTCGTGGGGCTACTTTAGGGATTATCACCGAGCCGAGTTGGAATGGAGAACTCACGTTCCACGATCCAAATAGAGAGAATCTCGTTGGACGTGTTCTCTGGCCAGTAAATATCTCTCCGGAAAGGGGAAAAGAGTGATTGCCGTTGATTGTGGTATGAAGGAGAGCATGTTCCGAGCCCTTTCACAATATCCTCTAGAGATCCTACGTGTTCCCTACGACTACGATTATAGTGAAGAGGCTTTTGATGGTGTCTTTCTATCCAATGGACCTGGTGATCCGACGGCATGTGGTGTAACCATTGACATTTTGCGTCGGGCTATGAGAAAAGGGAAACCGATTTTTGGGGTATGTTTGGGGGCTCAAATGCTCGCATTGGCGGCCGGGGCTAAAACGTATAAACTCCCCTTTGGGCATAGAGGGCAAAATCAACCTTGCATCGATCTTGAGACTAAAAGATGTTATATTACTTCGCAAAATCATGGCTATGCTGTTGATGAAAAAACGCTGCCAGATGATTGGAAGGTGGTTTTTCGCAATTTAAACGATCATTCGGTGGAGGGAATTGCACACAAGAATCTCCCTTTTTATTCAGTCCAATTCCATCCTGAAGCTTCTCCAGGCCCCACCGATACCCGTTGGTTTTTTGAAAGGTTTTGGCAATGTCTGAAATAAAGAAAATCCTCATATTAGGTTCTGGTGGTCTGCGTATAGGGCAGGCTGGCGAGTTTGACTATTCCGGCTCACAGGCGATTAAAGCGCTTAAGGAGGAGGGTTTTCAAACGATTCTTATCAATCCAAATATTGCTACAGTCCAAACCGATCCAGGATTAGCTGACGAAGTTTATCTTCTCCCTTTGAATTTAGAGACAGTGACTCAAATTATTGAGAAGGAGAGACCAGAAGGGATTTTGCTCGGTTTTGGGGGGCAGACGGCTTTGAACTTGGGACTGGAACTTGAAGGTAAAGGGATTCTCGAAAAATACAAGGTCTCTGTTTTAGGAACCCCTGTCAGCGCCATCCGGATCACAGAAGATCGGGAACTTTTTAAACAAACCCTTGATGCCATTGGGGTAAAGACGGCTTTGAGTTATTCCGCTACCAGTGTCGAAGATGCTTTGGTCGCTGCAGAAAAAATCGGCTACCCTGTCATGCTCAGAGCGGGTTTTTCTCTGGGTGGCCTAGGCTCTGGGCGTGTGACGACGCCCCAGGAACTCCGGGCGCTGGCCAAAGAGGCGCTCTCCAAGGCCCCTCAGATTCTCATCGAAGAGTATCTCAGTGGTTTTAAAGAGATCGAATATGAAGTGGTTCGTGATAAAGATGACAATACGATTACTGTCTGCAACATGGAAAATTTTGACCCCATGGGGATCCATACAGGGGAAAGTATCGTCGTTGCTCCCTCACAGACACTCAGTAATGAAGAGTACCACCTCCTCCGGGAAGTGGCGATCAAAACCGTCCGCCACCTTGGCATTATCGGTGAATGCAATATCCAATATGCCCTCTCTCCTCACGGAGTCGATTACCGAGTTATCGAGGTGAACGCACGTCTTTCTCGATCAAGTGCACTGGCCTCAAAAGCCACAGGGTACCCTTTGGCTTTCGTAGCGGCAAAATTAGCGATCGGATACAGACTCGATGAGATCAAAAACTCAGTGACCAAACAGACGTCGGCATTCTTTGAGCCAGCACTCGACTACATTGTGGTTAAAATGCCTCGCTGGGATATCCATAAGCTCCGTTCTGCAGAAAGGACGATCGGATCTGAAATGAAAAGCGTTGGGGAGGTCATGGCCATTGGGCGCTCCTTTCCAGAGGCACTGCAAAAGGCAGTCAGAATGTGCAATATTGGGGCATGCAGCCTTTTTGATTACCCCTACGACATTCCCGATCCCAAAAGTGAGATCGGCAAGGCGACAGATCGCCGTCTTTTCGCCATCGCTGCTTATTTGAGAGCAGGAGGTTCTGTCGAAGAGATCCATACCCTCTCAGGGATCGATCCCTGGTTTTTACGCCATGTTGAAGAGATGGTCTCATTTGAGCGCGTCCTTAAAGAGAGTGAATGGGTGCCGGATGTATTGAAGAGAGCGAAGCGGCTCGGATTTTCTGACAAAGCCATCGGTAAGCTCAAAAACCAGAGAGAGGAGGAGATTAGAAGCCTCCGTTTAGAGTGGCAGATCAAACCAGTGATTAAGCAGATCGATACACTTGCAGGTGAATTTGATGCTGAAACAAACTACCTTTATCTCACTTATCACGGCCATGTGAATGATTTGTCTCCTTCTGAGAGGCGACCCGTCATTGTGATCGGCTCGGGCCCCTACGCGATCGGATCTTCGGTAGAATTTGACTGGTGTGCTGTGAACATGGTTCGTACCTTAAGAAAACACCACCATACAGCGATCATCATTAATTCTAACCCTGAAACAGTTTCGACCGACTACGATGAATCTGACCGCCTCTATTTTGAAGAACTTACTTTAGAACGGATCCAAGACATTGCCGATTTTGAAGCGGCTCAGGGGATCGTTGTCTCCGTAGGTGGACAAATCGCTAATAACTTGGCTCTTCCCCTTTATAAAAGGGGGTATCCGATCTTGGGAACTTCTCCAGAGAAGATTGATATGGCGGAAAACCGGCAAAAGTTTTCCTCATTACTTTCTGAACTCCACATCGATCAGCCCGATTGGATTGAAGCAAGCTCAGAAGCCAATGCCCGTGCGTTTGCCAATGAAATAGGGTATCCGATTTTGGTGCGCCCCTCCTACGTCCTCTCAGGAGCGGCTATGAATGTCATTTACGATAGCCAAGAGCTTGAAAAATTTCTCAAAGAGGCGACGATTGTCTCCCCGGAACACCCCATTGTCCTTTCCCAATTCATTCTCAATGCAAAAGAGCTTGAAATCGATGGGGTGGCACACGAGGGGAAAATTATTATCGAAGCGATTTCAGAACATATTGAAAATGCAGGTGTCCATTCTGGTGATGCCACTTTGGTTCTCCCCCCTCAAAAGCTCTATTTGGAAACGATCCGGAGAACAAAAGCGATCACGAAAAGAATTGTGAAGGCATTGGACATCACAGGACCTTTTAATATTCAATTCATTGCCAAAGAGAATGCCATTAAAGTGATTGAATGCAATGTCCGCGCTTCCCGCTCTTTCCCGTTTGTTTCTAAAGTGACCGGGCATCATTTCATCGAAATGGCAGCAGAATCCCTTTTAGGTCTCCCCCAGTTTAAGCATTATAATACGCTAGATCTTAACTATGTAGGAATCAAAACTCCGCAGTTTTCCTACCATCGTCTGAAGGGGGCAAATCCGGTAGCGCATGTTGAGATGGCTTCGACAGGCGAGGTTGCCTGTCTGGGTGAGAATTTTCACGAAGCCTTTTTACGCTCCTGGCAAGCCACAGAACAGTCGATCAAAGGGAAACGTCTTTTGGTGAGCATTGGAGGGGAGCAAAAAAATAAAATTCTGCAAGAGTTGAAGGAGTTGGAGCAGCAGGGATGGAAAATTTATACAACGCCAGGGACTCACGATTTTCTTTCAAAAAATGGGGTTGTCTCCCGCTGTTTATTTAAAGCAAGCGAAGGTTCTAGCCCCAATGTGGTCGATGCTATTATAGAAAAGCAGGTCGACTTGATCATCAATATCCCCAGCATCTCCTCGTCTCCTTCTCGAGCAGCCTCCCAACCGATCTTGACAGACGGTTTTAGGATTAGAAGATTGGCCATCGATCACCATATTCCGTTGATCACTAATTTACAGATTGCGCAAGTCTTTCTTCAGTGTTTGTCTCAGGCGCATTCGGGAGGGATTAGCGTGTATCCATTGAGTCATTATTTTGAGGGAAGTCGGCGATGAAAGGGCGTGATTTTGTGACGATTAAAGAGTTTGGCAGTGAAGAGATCCTCTCTCTTCTCGATCTGGCAAAAAAGATGAAACAAGAGCCTCCTGGGCCGATTTTGAAGGGTACGATCTTAGCTAATTGTTTCTTTGAACCATCGACCCGGACCCGCCTCTCTTTTGAATCAGCGATGAAGAGACTCGGAGGAGAGGTCATTGGTTTTGCTGATGCCCTGTCCACATCGAGTCAAAAAGGGGAATCTCTTTACGATGCCATGAAGGTGATCGGCTACTATGCCGATGTTTTAGTGATCCGCCATCCCTTAGAGGGAGCGGCGAGGATGGCGGCCGAAGCATGCAACAAACCTGTCATTAACGGCGGCGATGGGGCGAATGAGCACCCTACCCAAACGCTTCTCGATCTATTTTCTATTAGAGAGTGTCAGGGACGGATCAATCAACTCAATGTCGCCTTTGTCGGCGATCTGCTCCATGGAAGGACCATCCACTCCCTAGCGCCTGCCTTAAGTTTGTTTGACAACCGCTTCTATTTTGTTGCCCCACCACAGCTTGCCATCCCCGAATCGATCTGCCAACAACTTCGTCAAAAAGGGACTCCCTTCTCCTTTCATCAATCGATCGAAGAGATCATCGATAAAGTCGATATTCTTTATATGACGCGGATCCAAAGGGAGCGATTAGCGACCATGGAGGAATATATGAATGTGAAAGACCATTTTGTCCTCACTTCTCAACTTCTGGCAAAGGGGCAGACTCATCTGAAGGTTCTCCACCCACTTCCCCGAGTCAATGAGATCGATAAAGAGGTCGATGAAACTCCTTATGCTTACTATTTTCCTCAAGCTGAAAATGGTCTGTGGGTGCGGCAAGCTTTACTGAAAGTACTTTTACTAGGAGCGTAGATGGAAAAAGAAACTTTATCAGTAGCGGCAATTGAAAAGGGAAGTGTCATCGACCATATCCCGGCTGGCCAAGGGATGAGGATTGTCCGTCTTCTCAAATTGGCTGAGCATAAAAAAAAGGTGACTCTAGGATTGAATTTGCCGAGTAAAAGATTAGGATACAAAGATATCATCAAAGTTGAAGAGTGGGAGCTCAGTGAGAAAGAAGGGAGTGAAATCGCTGTCTTTGCCCCTAAGGCCACTATCAACATCATCAATGGATATCGGATCGTTAAAAAATTTACTGTTTCAATGCCGGCCACCATCAGTCGCCTGCTGACATGCCCCAATCACCATTGTGTGACCAATCACGAAGAGATGGCGACCCAGTTTCAAGTCATTCAAATCGGCCGTAGGGTCTCCTTGCAGTGCCATTATTGTGAGAAGAGTTTTGCCCATGATGCCTATTAAAAAAGAGATTGAGCTCAATGGCCAGATCCTCACAATCCTCCCTGCTCTTATTGATCCCCATGTCCATTTTAGGGTGCCCGGCGGCGAACACAAAGAGGATTGGAAAACGGCCGCGCGTGCCGCCGTCCGTAGCGGTGTCACTTGCGTTTGTGAGATGCCCAATAATTCCCCTCCCTGCACGACATATGAGCGTTTGCTCGAAAAAAAAAGAATCATCGATGCACAGCTCAGAGAAGAGGGGATCCCCTTGCGCTACCTCCTCTATTTTGGAGCCGATCAAGACCATTTCGACCAAATTGCGCGAGTGCGAGAGGAGACTCCTCTTTTAAAAATTTTTATGGGTTGTAGCACGGGAGGTTTGGTCGTTGAAAGTGACGAGGCCTTGGATGCTGCATTCCGCTTGGCCAAAGAGGCGGGTCTGATTGTTGCGGTTCATGCGGAAGATGAGGCCATTTTAAAAGAAGCTAAAAAGAAGTTTCCTCATGCCACAGATCCCTCTTTTCATTCTAAAATGCGTCCCCGCGAGGCAGCCATTGTGGCGACAAAAAAAGCCCTCCAGCTTGCGGAGAAACACAATGTGACTCTCTATATTCTTCACATGAGTACAAAAGAGGAAGTGGCCCTCGTCAGAGAGGCAAAACAAAGAGGTCTTTCCATTTTTGCAGAGGCAGTGACCCACCATTTATTTTTGACGGAAAAAGAGTATGCTACGCTGGGAACCCTCGTGCAGATGAATCCCCCGCTCCGCACCCAGCAAGATCAGGAGGCGCTTTGGGAAGGTGTTCGTGATGGCACAATCGATACGATTGGAACCGACCATGCCCCTCACACCCTTGCTGAAAAGGCTCTCCCTTTTGGTGAAGCCCCATCTGGGATTCCAGGTATTGAGACCCTGCTTCCTCTCATGTTGGATGCCGTCAACCGAGGGGTTCTGACATTGGAAAGAATGGTTGAACTGACCCGTTTCAAGAGCGAAAAACTGTTCCGTCTCCCAAAGAATGATGACATTGTGATCGTTGACATGAACTTGAAGAAAGAAGTGAAAGAGGAGGAACTGGCCTCTAAAACGAAATGGACACCCTACCGTGGGCGTGTCTTGCAAGGGTGGCCCCTTTACACCGTTTTAAGAGGAGAGGTGTTTGAAACTAACCAATCAAGACCTGGGGGAAAAAGAGAATTGGAAAAGTATCTAGCCGCACATCAGGGAGGTTTTTTTGCATCTGTTCAGTGAAAAACTTATGATGCGTTCTCAGTTGGCACAAAGTGGGGTATTCCTCTTTCAAATAGTAACCAATATACTCCCTCCCTTCAAAAGGGATCAGCTGAAGACCCGCATCTGCCAATTTTTCGGCATAATTTTTAAGTTCAGGAGTTACCCGCGTTCCCATAAACAATCTTGTGCGCATCATGTGCACCTTATCTCGACTTTGTACATTTTTTGGCGAGCAAATCCGTCGACGCGCAAGGCAATTTTTTGTTTTTTTCGCAACATGCACAGCTGGAGGTGCTACCCATGAGCAAATTGAAAGAAACACTTCCGATGTGGTGGCCAAATCGTCCTCCGATTTACGATATTCATAGGAGCTACCAAGAAAATACTGAGGAGGGACCTTTTTTTGAAGGGGTGATCCCTGAAAGGATTTTCCCCAGTGAAAAAGAGTGGGTCGATTTTCTCGGCTTCAAGGTTGCAACTCCCATTGGCGTCCCTGCAGGTCCTTTGCTCAACGGAGGCTGGGTATTATTTGCGGCTGAAATGGGGTTTGATATCGTCACTTATAAAACCATTCGAAGCAAACTCCATCCAGCCCATGCGCTGCCCAATATGATCTATGTTGACACACAGGGAGATCTAAACTACGGCCGTGCCAATGAAACGCTGCGGCAAGCCCTTAAGCCTCCCTCTGAAATCTCTGCCTTAGCCGTTACCAATTCCTTTGGCATACCTTCTAATCATCGGGAGTTTTTATTAGCCGATATTGCGAGAACCAATCACTCTCTAGCTCATGGACAAGTGATGATCGTGTCGATTGTAGGGACTCCCCGACAAGGAGAGGATTTTTTGGAAGATTTTGCCGTATGCGCTCGGATTGCTCAAGAAGGGGGAGCGAAAATCATTGAGGCGGATCTCTCATGTCCAAACGTAGTGACCTGTGAGGGCAGTCTCCATACAAGTCCGGAGATGGTTTACGAGATTGCTCGGAGGATGAAAAAAACGATAGGCTCTATCCCTTTAATCATCAAATTGGGAGTGATTGAAGAGGAGAAAGTGTTACGAGAGGTCATGAGAGTCGCTGCCCAATCGGGGGTTCAGGCGATTTGCGGTATCAACACAATGAGCATGAAGGTGGTCAATGATAAGGGGGAAGCGGCATTGGGGGAAAAAAGATTAAAAGCGGGCGTCTGTGGCTCTCCGATCCGGCATGTAGCGCTGGATTTTGTCAGGATGGCAAGGAAGATTAATGATGGGGAGAGATTGGGTCTTACAATCATGGGCACCGGGGGAGTTATTTTACCGGAGCACTTCGATGCTTTTTTTGAAGCAGGTGCTGATGTAGCAATGAGTGCCGTTGGAATGATGTGGGATCCCTATTTAGCCGCACGGTATCATGCCAAAAAACAGGGGAGAAAGAAATGAGTGTGGAAGTAGAAGAAATGATCTATTCGCTCTACAAAATCGGAGCCATTCGATTTGGAGAATTTAAATTAAAAAGTGGCATCCACTCCCCCATTTATATCGATTTACGGCTGATTGTCTCCTATCCTCATCTTCTGCAACAGGTAGCCCACACCATGGGAGAAAAAATAGAGGGAAGAAAGTATGACCGGATCTGCGGCGTTCCCTACACCGCGCTACCCATTGCTACTGCTCTCTCCTTAAAATTCGATCTGCCGATGGTGATGCGGCGTAAAGAGGTCAAGGAGTACGGGACAAAAAGGATCATCGAAGGGAATTTTGAAAAAGGGCAACGCTGCCTGGTTATTGAAGATTTGATCACCAGTGGATTAAGTCTCTTTGAGACCATTTCCCCTCTTGAGCAGGAGGGGCTTATCGTCAAAGAGATCATCGTCCTCCTCGATCGGCAGCAGGGAGGAAAAAAAAGGTTAGAAGAGAAAGGGTATTGTGTGGATGCAGTGTTTACGATGGAAGATCTCCTCACCACCTTGCACAAAAAGGGAATGGTCGAAACAGAGGTGGTCACCCAAGTCAACACATTTCTCAAGGCCAATCAATGCTAAATCATCTGAGTTATTCGCAGCGGGCCGAGAGCTGCCTCAATCCTACGGGGCGGAAACTCTTGCAATTGATGGATGAGAAAAAGAGTAATCTCGCGCTTGCTGCTGATGTGACGTCGACGGAAGAACTCCTCCATTTGGCTGATCTTCTCGGTCCTGAAATCTGCCTCTTGAAAACACATATCGACATTTTGAACGATTTTACTCCCGATGTAGGGCATCGGCTGCGAGAACTTGCCGATCAACACCGTTTTTTGATTTTCGAAGATCGAAAATTTGCTGATATTGGTAACACCGTTAAATGGCAATACCAAGAGGGGATTTACCGGATTTCCGATTGGGCCGATATGATCACTGCTCATATTGTTCCCGGCCCAGGCATCATTGAAGGATTAAAACAAATTGGCCTCCCTAAAGGAAGGGGACTTCTTCTCCTCGCTGAAATGAGTGCCAAAGATAACCTGGCACGGGGAAAATACACAGAAAGGGCCGTGGACTTGGCGCAAGAACATGCCGATTTCGTGATAGGATTTATTTCTTTGCGGAAACTCACAGAGTCTCCCCCTTTTATCCATATGACACCTGGCGTCCAACTCCAAGGAGGAAGGGATCAATTAGGACAAAAATATTTAACACCTCAAAAAGTCATTGCTGAGCTGCAAAATGATTTAATCATTGTCGGCCGTGGGATCTATGAGGCTACCGATCCCCTTTCTGAAGCGCGCACTTATCGGAGGATCGCCTGGACCGCTTATCAGTCCCGGCTATAGAAGATTTTTTTCTTTTTTTTACGTTTACGTTCACGGAAATATTACCAAAACAGTTTTTTGCAAAGGGGCTTAATCCCTTTGCAAACGCGATTCAAAAAATGTTGTTACTTGATGTCCTGCAAAAAACTAATTTAGATTTATTTAAATTTTTAAGGGCATTATACTAATAGCCTGAGTTTTGGGTTTATCTTTCTCATAATCAGAGGGCTTTTTTGAGAGCAAATTGCGATTTTTTGCGATGATCATAGCCGCAGGCGCTATTTTCAAGGAAAAAAGCGCGATTTGCGCCAAAAAAGGCCGTGAGGATGAGGAAGATCAACCCAAAACTCAGGTTAATAGCCTGGTAATAGAAAAAAAGCTATGTTTTACGTATTTCCCCTTATAGCGCGCTCTTTCAATTGTTTTGAAAGTGAAGCAGATCTGCATCGAAGAAGCGGCCTAAAATCAGGCGCTGCGCGCCAATGGACCACACCAGAAAAAATTGGTGTGGGTCTCGATTCGGTGTTCACGGTGGGTGTTCTTGTGGTGGGAACAATCGGTGTCTTGGCTTATATCAATCCCTTGGGGCCTTTCAACTCCCTTTCTTCATTTAGTTTGCCTCTTTTTATTGTGCTTTATTCGTCAGGGGGGCTTGTACTCATCATCGATTGTATCAAGTGCCGTGTAAAGCCCCAACCCTTGAAAAAACAACCTCAATCCCAAGTTATTAAAAAACCCCGATCAGAACCCCGATCGGAATCCAGGCCAGATCCCACTTCTAGAACAAGTGGCGAGAAACGCGGCGTAGAGGATGAGGAGGACGTTAGCTTAACAGGAAGTGTTGAGGCGGTCAGCAGTGTTGATAGTGAAGCGGAGGAAGTGAGTGGCGAGGAGGAAGAAACTGGTGCAGGCAGCGAGGAAGATATAATCTATGTCGACCTAGAACCAGGAATTTCTAATCAAAAAATGATCGATCTCTCGAATTCCAAGCTTTCAGATTCTATTGTTGTTGTTGAGCCGCTCCCGCCTCCACAGAGTATGGAGGGTTCTTTTGTGTTTGTTGACAATGCACAGGAGATTGGAGACCTCCAGAAACCTGGGATCATTCAAAAAATAAAAGGTGCTATCACTGCTGCTGCACAGGAGGCTTGGAAAAGCATTCGCGAGCGATTCCGACCTGGCTTGATCCAGGAGAGGATGTTTTTCTTGCAAATCAACTTCATCATGGAGCAGTTATTGGCTTATAATGAAACGAAGCAAGAAATCGAAGGGCATTATTTGTTCCCAATTTCAGCAAAAGATAAGCTGAAAAAATTAATAGAGAAACAGTTTCAAGAGAGGACACTCAATGATTTCAAGCAAGAAGTGATTGAAATTATCAGGAAAAACAACGACGATTTCTTTGCCATCCGCTACGCCATTCTACAGCTGATCGAAGCCAGAGGGGAAGAGAGGGATACTGGTACTCCATTAAAAATATTCTTACAGAAGCTCTGCTACGCTCTCTATACTCGTTTCGATGGCATGTCATTTGGATACGATCTGATCGCTTTTCTTGATCGTCATAATCCCATGGAGCAGCCACTACAGTTCGCTGCTTTAGCCGACATTGTCGAAGAGGATCAAGTGAAGATCGAAGCTTTACATGACTCCATAAAAGGAAGTTGGGCAGATACCACTACTCAGAAAATCACGGGTACGGCGGGGGTGGCCTTCGCTCCGATGTTAATGCACAATTTTGCGACCACGTTGTACGTTGAGGAATACGCGACTGAAGACATCAACACCCACAAAGTTAGAGTCATTCGCTTCGGATCGCCGACCCAACAAAAGGTCCGTGACGCGGATTGGTTGAAGCAGTTTGAACTGTTTGTCATGGAGAGTGAACAAAAAGGGGAGGTCATTTTATCCTTCCAACACCAAACATGGGAGACTGAAGAGAGACAGCGTCTGATCCCGATTTATGGTTTGGCTAAAAAATACCCGAAAACGTTGTTTGTCGTTTCAGTCGATATGGATTCCGATTTTTATCACCAAAAAAAGCAATTTCGTAAAGACATTGATTTTGCAACCTTCAAACAACAACTCATCGCCCATCAAAAAGAAATGATTGTGAGTGAGAATGTTAAGGCTAATTATGACTGGACATACACCGATGAACAGTTAGAAAAGATCATCCAGAAGGTGAAGGAAGAAACGTTCCCGCACATGGGGGAAAATGACCTCACGGATCTAAAGGAGAGGCAGGATTTTATTTTCCAGTTCAAAGCACAGTTCACTAAGCATATGAACCAAGCCATACTCCCCCATGTCAGCCATAATCAATGCAAGGACACAAGAGATCGCTCCATGACGATTAAAGTCTTGCGCTATCTGATGAACCAGAGAGAGCTCGGTCGGGAAAATACGATTGAAACAATCACCACCTTCAGGGTCCTTACGAGTTTTGTCAGCATGATTGTAAAAGGAGGCCCTGTAGAGGAGAAACGATTTAAGCGTTTCCACCAGGCCCTCTCTAGGTATGTAAAACCTCATAAGAATGAAAAAGTACAGAAATCGACATTGCAGACTCAGCGTGTCGAAAGAAAACGAAAAGATTATACATATGAGCCCTACCCTTGCGATATCCCTGGCATTGAAGATGAGGAGCACATTGAGGAGTATCGGGAATTAGCTTCTCTTGCACCTACAGGGAAAGATTATCGTGAGCTGTTCTCTGTAAAAGGGAGAAGAGTCAAACCAGAAACCCTGTTGATCAAATATTTCCAAAATAATGGGCTCAACATCGATGTAAAAGTCGAAGGAAAACAGCCCAATGCCCCTCAAAAATTCAAGGTTTATCACGGGAGCGAGGAGGAGATCATAGTAACGGGGACGTTCAAGACCGTGAACGAGATGCTAGCTGTCAGGATAAGCGCTTGACTCATTGATCTTCAGCTTTCTAGATAGAATGGCCCGATCTTTGTTAATTTAAATTTAGTTGCGTAAATAGTTATTTTTTATTATAAAAATATACGGGGATAATAATAACTGTGCGCAGGCGATGCTCGTTAATTTCTTAACGGATACTATTGTCGATGAACATATAACGCCAGCGGGCAGTACGAGCCGTATTTCGCTCGATCAAGTGGCCGTCATTATTTTAGGGGGGGGGGAGGGGACCCGTCTCAAGCCGTTGACCCAAACGCGCTGTAAACCAGCGATCTCCTTTGGTGGCCGCTATAGCTTGATCGATATTCCCATTTCCCATTCTTTAACGACCGGTTTGAAGAAAATCTATGTTATTGGTCAGTACTTAGCCTACTCGCTACAAAAACACCTTTTTCAGACCTTTTACAATCATGGGATCTCCCAAAATCAAATCCAACTCCTTGTTCCTGAGGAGCGGAGTGGAGAGAAAATCTGGTATCATGGGACTGCGGATGCGATCCGCCAAAATCTCAAATATTTCTCCGATATTTCGGCAGACTATTTCCTTATCCTTTCTGGGGATCAACTCTATAACATTAATTTCCAAACCATGATTAATTTTGGATTGGAAGTCGATGCAGGGATGTTGATTGCGGCTCAACCAGTTAATAAAAAAGAAGCGATGCGGATGGGTCTGCTCAAGATTGAATATGGGGGCTCCCGCATTTTTGATTTCTATGAAAAGCCTCAAGATGACGCGACGCTCGAGCGGTTTTATACCGATGAATACACTTTAAAGCTTCTTGGATATGAAGGGGGGCATGGAAAGCATTATTTAGGTTCCATGGGAATCTATCTTTTTAAAAGACAGACGCTTTTTGAGCTTCTAAAGGCAGATAGTCGGGATGACTTTGGGAAACATCTCATCCATACGCAAATGAAGAACGAGAATGTCCATGCCTTTTTATACGATGGGTATTGGGAAGATATAGGGACGATCGAATCGTATTATCACGCAAACCTGGCCTTGACCCGCTTGGGGGATGATCGAAAGAAAGGACTGCAGTGTTACGATGAGAAAGGCCTAATCATTACAAAGAGCTACAATCTCCCTGGGGCTAAAGTCTCTAACTGCACCCTTGATCGGGTGATCCTCTGTGAGGGGTCGGTGATTGAAGGGAAGGAGATTACTCACAGCGTGATTGGGGTCCGTTCGGTGATCGATTCCGGCTCGGTGGTGCGCGATTCTATCATTTTAGGAAATGATTACTATCAGAGAGCCCCCATTGCTGCTGGTGAGCCGATCTTTCGGCCTGGCATTGGAAAAAACTGCATCATTGAAAAAGCGATTATCGATGAAAATGTCTCGATCGGAGACAACGTTTTGCTCCAGAATCGGCACGGCCATCTCAATTTTGATTCAAAAGATGGCCTGATCGTTGTCCGCGATGGGATCATGGTGATTCCTAGAGGAACTACTATCCCCTCAAATTACGTTTTTTAGTAATCTCTAAGGCATGAAAGTTTGGGCTATAGCAGATCTTCATCTTGCCTTTGGCGCTCCAGATAAAACGATGGAAGTATTTGGTCCACAATGGAAAGATTACGCAGCAAGGATCAAAGAGGGGTGGGAGGCACGGATCACACCCGAAGATCTTGTCCTTCTGGCAGGTGATATTTCGTGGGCAAAAACATTAGATCAGGGAAGAGTTGATTTGGCATGGATCGAGTCTCTTCCAGGGACAAAAGTCATGATCCGGGGAAACCATGACTATTGGTGGGGGTCGCTCTCCAAACTGAGAAATGCTCTCCCTCCTTCCATCCATGTGATTCAAAACGATGCATTCCACTTTCATGGTATTTCTATTGCAGGTAGTCGTCTGTGGGATACCCCTGAATACGATTTTCACACAGAGATCGACTTTGGCGGCATTGTCGAAAAGGAGAAGGAGAAACTCGATGACAACGAGAAAATTTTTAAACGGGAGCTGGAACGGTTAGAATTAAGTTTAAAAGCTCTCAAGCAGGACGCTTCAATACGGATTGCGATGACCCACTACCCCCCTATTGGAGCCGATTTAAAGCCCTCTAGGGCCTCCATACTATTAGAAAAGTATCACGTCACAATAGTGGTCTTCGGACACCTACACAATGTCAAGCCGGGACTCTCTTTATTTGGCAAAAAGGGGGAGATTACCTACTATCTCACAAGCTCCGATTATCTCAATTTTGTCCCGATCGAAATTCATTCCTCTGCGAAGTGAACCTTTTGATCGAGGATGGTGCGGATTTGCAACATTGCGGGATCAGAAAAATGGATTGCCTTTTCGGGATCATTTTCCTTCCGGCTATAAAAGAGCTTGGCAATGGCAAGGGCGGGGGGTTTGAGTTCAAGGTAATCGTAATGAGCGTAGCAAGCTTCTAGGAAAATTTTAAAATCCTCTTCCCGCTTTAACATTGGGAGTGTTTTTTTTGTTAGAGTGAGAAAGAGAGAGTGGTTGCCTGAATTGGCGATAAAAAAAAGGATCTCCTCAACGAGTTCAAGGGGCGTATTGAGATCGATTTTCTCTACAAGCTGCTCGAGGCGACAACACCCCTCTTCATCATCTTCCATGATGGCGATCCGAGTATCGAGATAGGAAAACCATGCGGAGTTTGAGACATACCGTCGGAAACCGTCGAGCACTTCTGAGGCATAACTCTTGTTTTTCTCCTCGATCTCAGACAAAATATAGTCAAAAAGGAAGCTTTCGAGATCATTTGCACAATGCATTTGAACGAGTTGCAATGATTGCTTAGGATCAAGACCCTGATCAACGTGCTCATCTAATAATTGTTGTAAGTAGGCTAAGGAATCAGCGATCTGATTGGGGCGCTGTAAATCAAATGCCATCATTTGATTATCCAGTTCATCACAAAAAATGGAGATGGTTCTCTTTTCCGGAAAGATGCGGCGCCACATTTCAAATAAAAGGAGATAGATTTGATCTTTTTCGAGAGGAGGGCGCTCCTTGGCAATCTCTTCTACCATCTCTTCGGGCGCTTCAAAATGTCTTCCATAAGCCTCAAATTGATCACTTCCCAGATGGATGCCGAGATATTTCAGTTGTTGAAATAGCTCTTCGGTACTTTTCTCTCGATAATTGGTAACTTGCCAATGCTCCAAATCAGAGATTTTTAATTCTCCCGATTCAATGCGCGGTAAGTTCAGTTGGATAAGATTATAAAGAGCTTTTCTTTGTAAAAGGATGTGCCCTTGCATTTTTTTAATTTTGTTTAAAAATTGCAACAATAGTATTCAAAACTTAATTTAACCAACTAAAGATAAAATTTGCAAATATTATTTTAAATTTTTTTTTTAGCTTCACACTCAGTGTTGCTAGAACCTATCCCGATAAACAGCGCGAGATGAGATTTAAAAGATTGGCAGTGAGATTTGTAAAGCGAAGCGAAAACGCGAGGACAACTTTCCTCAATAAAGCCGCCGGTGGCGGGTTTTTGATGGGTTGTCCGAGAATTGACGAGGTCAACCGAGGCGGATGGCAATATTGGAAATTATATAGCCGACGAGAGTTTTTACAAAGATCACGTCAAGATTTTAAAGATCAGCCGCGGTGATTATCGGGATAGGTTCTAAGCCTCAAAACCTGTACTTGTGAATTGTTTCTCCAAACAAAACATTTTCTATTCTTCATTGCTGCAAAGGGAGTGATTTGTTATTCTTTTGCCTTCAAAATTTATTAGAGTGTGTTGACAAACTGCTAATGGTTTAGATTCGAGTTCTTTAATCTCGAATATAAGCCATTATGAGTTTGTGAACACACTCCTAGGAGAAACACTTGCGCTATTTTTTGGTAATTTTTGCCCTATGTGTTGGGCTTGTGACTGGTTATGGAATTGAAGACAAGGGACTTAAGGAAAGACAGCCGAATTGGCGTCCCCACGTTGTTGAGAATTATCCCAATGGCAATCCCTCTTACGTGGTTTTTTACGAGTTACAGGGGAGTAAAGAGGTTATAGTTAAGGAGTTGAAATTTTTCCCCAATGGGCGAGTGTTTTTAGAGCGTGATTATGAGGGGGATACGCTCCATGGCGTTAGCGTGAGATACCATCTGACCGGTAAATCTAAGGAGATTGCCACTTACAACCACGGTAAGCTCGAAGGAAGCCTCAAACGTTTTTACCCAAATGAGGCATTAGAGGGAGTTGAGAACTATGTCGACGGTGTGCTTCATGGGGCGTACGAAACATTTCATGCCAATGGCACTAAAAAAGAATCAGGCACTTATGAAAAAGGGAAGAAAAATGGGGAGTTTTTAGCATTTCATGAGGATGGATCTCGAGCGTCGCAAATTGTCTATGTAAAAGGACTTCCCCAGGGAAATGCTTTGGAGTGGTATGGGAAGGATGAATGTGATGGGGGTCTTAAAGCATCGCGCTACTACTCAGATGGTTTATTGCATGGGGATGGGAAAACGCCTGCCGTCATGGTTTACGGTCCAGAGCTAGCTGTCCTTGAAGTGCAAGATTTCCGTTATGGAAAACCCTTTGGCCTTCATGTGAAGTACGATGCCTCAGGGCAGGTCAGCTACAGGGTCAATTATGTCGAAGGGGTTAAAGAGGGGAAGGAGCAATTCTACCACGAAAATGGCGTGGCTGCAGGTGGAGGCGTTTGGAAGCGTGGTACTCCCATCGGGGAGCATGTGCTCTATCATGCCAATGGCCAACTCAGTAAGAGATCCCGCTACAATGAGAAGGGGGAATTGTTAGAGCCTATCCAGGAGTTTTATGACACCGCTGTGCCGAAAGCACTTTATACTCTGAAGGATGGCACTTATGAGGGACCATTTAAAGAATGGTATCCAAATGGAAAGCCAAAAACTGAGTTCCTTTACGTTAAGGGGGGCTTTGAAGGAGAGCAGAGGGAATATCATGAGAATGGGCAGCTTAAGTTGGTAAATTCTTTCCGCAATAGGAAGTGGGAGGGCCCTTATCAAGAATGGTATGAGAGTGGAATTGCTAAGATTAAAAAGGGGTATGTTCAGGGGGAGCTCGATGGAGTGCATGCCGAATGGTTTGAAGATGGAGAAAAAAGAATTGAGGCTTTTTACCAATTAGGAAAATTGGAGCGCTCCCGCCGGGAGTGGAGTCAAGAGCATCAATTGATCTTTGAAGGGGAGTACCATCAAGGGGTGCCCCATGGTCGCCTCCGCTTTTGGTACGCCAATGGGAGACCGAGTCAAATCACCCACTTTGTCTCTGGCAAAAGGGAAGGGAGGGAGGAAAAATATTTCGATAATGGGCAGCTGCAAGCCCTTGCTACCTTTAAGAAAGATCTCCTTGATGGGGAATTCAGAACGTGGTTTGCCACAGGCTCGCCCCATTCTGTCGGGAGTTACACTGAAGGTGTCCCCATAGGAGAGCATCGAGAATACTATCCTACAGATGAAAATCGGGAACCGCAGATTTTCCGCTATTTTCACTACACAGAGGGAAAATTAGAGGGCACTCAACTTGCCTATCATCAGAATGGACAGTTAGCAGCCACGATCACTTTTGAGCAAGGAGCTCTCCACGGGGCTAAAATGCAGTGGGATAGTGAAGGAAATGTCGTTGAAGAGGCGCATTACGATCAGGGCCAATTAACGGGAAGATATCTGCAGATCGACGAGGCTGGAGAGGAGGTCGTTTTTCATTATAAAGAAAATCTCCGTCATGGACCCCATCAAATTTTCTATCCGGCTCAACCAGGAGTTGGAAAAATAAAGAAACTCGATGCCTCTTATTCTGGTGATCTTCTTGAAGGGGAACTCCTCGAATACAGTGAAAAAGGGATCAAAATCGCCAGTACGTTTTATAAAAACGGTGTCAGAGAGGGAATAGCAACTCTCTACTCTCCCGAGGGACTTCTCATGATGACGATGGAGTTTCACAATGATCTCAGAGAGGGGAAAGCGATGAGTTATTACCCTAACGGAAGGGTTTATCGTGAGGTGTCCTTTGCCCACGATCTTCGCCACGGCCCCACTAAGACCTATCACGAAGATGGGTCTCTCGCTAGCATTTATCAATACAACAACGATCTTCTCGAAGGGCTTTGCCAAGAATGGAGTCCGGAGGGAATAATCCTATTCGAAGGGGAGTATCGGAACGATAAACGGCACGGAAAATTCAACAAGTACTTCGAAGATGGTTCCCCCCGCCTCCTTTGCATCTACGAAAACGATCTCCTCAAAGGGGAAAAACAAATCTTTAAATCCCAACCCGGTTCATAAGGCCGGGCCTCCTACCTCCTATCAAAAAAGCGAATTCAAGCTTTAACTCACTGAGCTTTTGGACATTTTATTTATTAAGCTCTCTTGCGCTCGCTCAATAACAGATGGTCTTAATCACTGCTTTAACGCCGGTAGAAAAATATCGCGTCTTAATTAAAAATTAAAGTTTACAGTGTATAATATATTTTAAAGTTAATAATTTAGAACAAGTTAGGAGAGATAATATGAGTAGTAATGCACCTCAGTTAGATGTTTATAATCGGTCGGATTGCTGCTTAATGCAGGGTTGGAATGCGATGCCTCCGGTATGCCGAGGCATTATGATCACAACATTGGTGATCGGAATTCTTTTTATATTAGGTGAGGCCCTGATTCCAGGCGGCCTCGACAGTGGGTTCGATAAATTTGCTGAGTGGTTTAACGCAACTCCCTTCGGCCACGCATTTATTGAATTTTGTGACAGTGCCGTAGGTGATTATGTCCTTGGCGGCTTATTAGGTGCCGGATTCGTCACCACGATTGTCATGGGCGTTAAGTACATCGGTCAGCTCAACACTGTAAAAAAAGCGCGCAGGAGCAGAGAGAACGCTAAATCCGTTTCTAAGGTTTTCAAAAGCACACAACGAAATAAGGCTCTATCCGGGAAAGCAAAAAAAGACGCAACTGTTGATGCAAAAGAGCCAAAAGAAAAATCAAAATCCAAGAACCTTAAAAATCCCCTGCAACACGTGAAGACGAAGGTTCAAGTGGGGATTAAGGAAATTCAGAATCAGCAACAAGAGAAAAAAATTACAAAACAAAGGATCCACAACGCAAGGGAGGGAACAAAAACGGGGAAGGCTTACAATTGGGAGAATAAAGGGGCATACTTTGGCGGTGACACCCTGGAATGCGAGGATAGCCAGGAAGAGGGCGCGTCTAGCCATGAATATATCGATAACACTCTAGACGTTTCTGGTGCAGAAGGCGAATCGGCTCAGGGCAGTACTGATAACGAAGGTTCAAGATCTACAGAAGAACAGCGCACAAGGAAAAGGAGCAAATCTGCATAATTTAGAGTTCTAAAGAGCCAGAGTATTAATCTTTAAGTAGGGGAGCTGGTGGGACGGCTCCTTTTTTTTATACAACGACGGCGTCCTCCTCTTCTTTGAAGCGGTAGCCGACGCCACGGACGGTTTCGATCCAATGGAAATTGGGGCCTAGTTTTTTGCGGAGAGCAGCGATGTGGACGTCGATATTCCGATCCATGATGAAGGCATCGTCGTTTTGCACATCATCTAAAAGTTGATTGCGGGTCAATACTTTCCCCCGATTGGCAAGAAAGCGGCGCAAAATGCCAAATTCAGAGAGGGTGATCGGGATGTATTTGTCTTTTTTACGGAGTAAGTAGCGGTCGACCTCGAGTGTAAAATCACCAAAAGTAAGTGTTTTGGCCATTTTTTGCGGTTCTCTCCCTCGTCTGAGCACCGCCTTGATGCGAGAAAAAAGAATTTTCGGGGAGAAGGGTTTTGCGACATAATCGTCCGCTCCCAGTTCGAGGCCTAAAACCACATCGAGTTCTTCGTTTTTCGCAGAAATGATGATCACGGGGATATTCTTGAGTTCGGGGCTGTGCTTCATTTTCCGGCAAATATCGAGGCCGTTTTGTCCAGGAAGCATGATATCAAGGACGACAAGATCGGGCTTCTCCCTCTCAACGGCACGATAGCCATTAATCCCATCTGTTTCAACATGGAGTTTATAACCAGAAATGTCGGCTTGCAATTTGATGAGTGCAGCGATATCTTCTTCATCTTCAATAAGCAAGATACTTTTCTTTTGCGTCATGCCATTTCTCCTTACTCTATTAGACTATTATTAACATGAATTTTTAATAAATGGTATTCTTTTTTGTTCCTTCATCGGGAATCAATTCAAAGAGGTATTCTTAACATAATCTTATTACTATAATTTAAATTGCAATAAAATCACCCCCCTACATAATATGGCATTCTTAATTGGAACCGACCTATGCGTAAAAAGATCTTTGTTCTCCTTTCTCTCTTTGTAATGATTCTCTGCGCGGCTTTTTTTCTATTGAAGAGCGATCCCAAAAAACAAGCGAGTAAAGCGCTCGCCCAACTCCGCGATAAAAACTACTCTGAGGCGGAGTTATTAATCGATTCCCTCCCTTCTCGGGTAGATATCGCTTTATATAAGGGGTATCTTGAGCAAGTCAAGGGGCGTTTGGATCTGGCAGAACGGTTTTTGGCCTCAGCTTGGAGCGAAGCGAAAAAAAATGGAAGTCCTAATGAGGTTGTAGCGGAGATCGCTTTAGCTCGCGCTTCAAACGCATATTTCACTGGTAATGACGAGAGATGCATTGAATGCATTCAAGTGGCCAGGGAACTCGCCTACGAGGGGCCTGGCATGCCGTTTTTTGACGGGCTAGAGCACTATCTCCGCCAATCTTACGAAGAAGCAGTTCCTTTGTGGAGCGGTTACTTGCCAGCTGACTTAGACGATTGGCTGGTCGCCTCAGTTGAGGTTCTCTTCCCTAAATCGTGGCAAAATCTCCATTTGGCCCATGCTCTTCTTGAAGAGGGAGATATTCTTAGAGGAAGGGAATTATTAGAGAAAGAGAGTCGTCTCGCCGACATCCATTCTGAACACCTACCCCCGATTAATCTTTTCCTCGGCTACTCCTATTTAAAAGAGAGTCGGAAAGTCGCTTGTGTTGATCGGAGCTCTTTTTACCGCCTAGCCCATTTTTACTTTGAGCGCAGTCATTTGCAAAAGTTGTTTGATCGGGAAAAGAATCGGATCGCCACCCACGTTGAGAGTGAAGCGGCCACCCTCCTTCTTACGGACCGGGAAGATAAACGAGAGGAGGGGCTGGGCTTTGTCCATATTCTTCAGGGATGGGAGTGTGGTATGGCGACCCACCGTCTCTCAGCTCTCTTGGTTGAGAACATTTTAAATCATAGAGACAGAAATAATTTCTATTTGTGCCAAGCAGTTCGACAGCAATTCCAGGGCAGTTTATTTCTCAACTTGCTTTCAGATAAAATGTTATCCTCTTTAGCACAGGAGTTAAAAGTGGGAGAAACTGAAAATCTCTTCTACTTATGGGAATTGCTGGAACAGCTTTCTCTAGCTCCCAAGCAGGCCGCAAAAGAGATTGCTACCCTTGCGGCCGCGGAGATTTTTGAAACCATTAAAGGGGATGACCCAGCGTTGACAAAAACGTGCCACTTTATGGCCTTTTGGGAAAAGCTGGGGAGGAGCGATTTGGAGCGTGAACGGATGGCACGCGATCTTTTGATTCATGCCAAGTTGTTTTGGAACAACGAAAGGCAAGAGAAAAAAGGGGAGCGTTTGATGGAGATTGCGCTTAAAATCACCAATCACGATCCCCAGATTGCTCAAGAGATCGAAAGTTTCCTGTCGACCCTTTATGTGCAGGCTGAAAATAGCAATATGATCCGTCGCCTGACGTTGATTTATGAGGCGATGGAGCACTTTGAAATTAACCGGCAGGGTCTTATTTCCAAGACAACGATCGCGAATCATTTGGCGGATGCGGAATATCTTTTTGAAGCGAGGAACTATCTTGCAGCTAGAAGACATGCAAACTGGGTCTTGAAACTAGAACCCGATAATCAAGGGGCACGCCGTCTGGCCGGGCTCTCCTCCTTCCATCTTAGGGATTACAGCAAAGCAATCTGCCATCTCCAACTCTTAGTCGGTGCAGATGAAGAGAGTGATAAGGCCTTAGCGCTCAGCTTAGCCTTTGCATCTCCCATCCAGCACCATCTATGCAAAAGCCTCCAGCTCGACGAGGTCGACTAGTAGCCTCTCCATCATCTATTGAGCGAGCTTTTGCGAGCTCCCTGGATTGCGGTGCTACCCCCTCCTTTGATTGCCAGAAACTTATGAAATCCAGTTTTTTTTTCAATGGCAAGGCGGTGCAGAGCCCCGCACTCCAAGAGCTCGCTAAAGCTCGCTCAATAAAAAAAGTGTCCCAACTTCAGACTAAAGAACCTGAGCTTTGGATTGATCTTCCTCATCGATGAGGGTTGTTTTTTAAGCTTTTGTAAATCAAGTATTTAATTGATTTCAAATCCGGTATATGTTAGAATGTTTTAATATTATGATTTGAAACTATGTCGGAAAATTTACATTCATTCCCCTCCATAGAACCCTCATGGGCCTCCTCTTATTATAAGAGCGTCGAAAACTCTTATTGTAAGAGCACCGAAAATATGAAGCCTTGGAGTAGCTCAGCGAAGTGGGGTATTTTTCTCCTTTCATTAGGGGTGATCGGGGGGATCGCACTCATGGTCATTGCCAGTCACGGGTTTTATGGCGTGATTGGATCTCCTGGATATATCGCCGGTATGGCTGCAGGTGCTGTTCTATTTGGACTTTGCATATTAGCGATCATTGCGATCGTGGCTGTGCAAATCGTCCTTAAAAAAGCACAACCCACTACCATATACATTGCCCATCCCGATACTGTTATTACGCCATTTGAAAAAGCCGCTACACTTGCCCTCGAGGAGTTTGGGGGGCATCACGTATTCCCAGGCAAGGGAGTCATTCAACCTCATTGTACTATGGTTTCTCGAACAGCATATGTGCTGTACGGGTATCGAATTCCTGCATTTATTAAGGCACTTCAAAATAATGCGAACAATCCTTGGGAAGTCAAGGAAGTGCTTCAAGCTTCAAAGGAGATGATGGAAATGGCTTACACCATGGTGCATTACGCCATGAAAGAGCTTATCTCGCTTCACCAGCAGAAAGATGTTCCGACTACACTCAGAGATAAAAATCAATATTACATTCAAGCTTTCTATACATTTACCAATCTCTATCATTTTATTAGGTCAAGAGGGATATGGGACCATGAAAATAAATACCTTGCCTTTTACCCAACGACAATTAATTCAGAGCAAACTAAAGCATTCTATCAACCTGGAACCATACAAGACATGATCAGGAAACATTTTGATTATTTTTGCGACTACATTTGCGAAAAAATCCCTGATTTTGCGCTGGGTGACACTAAACTTAAACTGAGTCATTGGGTGAAAAAGGATACAGATAAAGAATCCTACGAGAAGAATCATGAGGCATTGGAGACATTCCCATTTACCGAGTATATCACATTGCCAATAGACAACAACAAAGAGAATGACGACCTTGTCCCCTATGGTTCAGATGAAGAGTAAATACAGGTAATTATTAAGCATAATTTAAAAGGATTATCTAACTGTGATGCAGGATGAAGATGAAATGGAGTTCATCTCAGCCTACGATGATGCCTTTGCCTCTAAAGAAAGAATTGTTTGGCCCATGCCCTGATGAGGGTTATTTTTTTAAGCTTTTGTAAATCAAGTATTTAATTGATTTCAAATCCGGTATATGTTAAAATTTTTTTAAAATATTAGGATTTGTAACTATGTCGCAAGATGTACGCTTATTCGCCTCCATAGAACCCTCACGGGCCTCCTCTTATTGTCAGAGCGCCGAAAATATGAAGCCTTGGAGTAGCTCAGCGAAGTGGGGTATTTTTCTTCTTTCATTAGGGGTGATCGGGGGGATCGCACTCATGGTCATTGCCAGTCACGGGTTTTATGGCGTGATTGGATCTCCTGGATATATCGCCGGTATGGCTGCAGGTGCTGTTCTATTTGGACTTTGCGTATTAGCGATCATTGCGATCGTGGCTGTGCAAATCGTCCTTAAAAAAGCACAACCCATTGCCATTATCGAATCCAATATAACCCTATATTCTGATCCTAATCTTGATAATTGGTTTCCTAAGGGGTCATTTGCAGAAGCTGCTTTAAAGGATCTCAATGGAGAGTTAATGATGTTATATTACACATTCCCAGGCGAAGGAGTCACGCAACCTTCAAATCTTGTGATATTTCGATTGGCACACGTGCTATACAAGAATCGAATTCCTGAATTTTTTAAAAAACTTCACGGTAATCCACAAGATTCTTGGGCAGAAGAGGAAGTGGTTCAAGCTTCAAAGGAGATGATGGAAATGGCTTATGCCCTGGCGCATTTCACCATGCAGGATCTTATCTCGGATCACGAGCAGAAGGATCTTCCGAATAAACTCAGAGAAAAAGAGGGATATTACATTCAAGTTTTCTATACATTTACCAGTCTCTATCATTTTATTAGGGGAGGAGGGACATGGGACTTTATAAATAATTGTCCTTCCCCTGCGGAGTCAATTAATTCAGAGCATAGTCAAGCATTCTATCAAACTGGAACAACACAACACATGATAAGGGAGCATTTTAATTATTTTTGCGACTTCATCCAGAAAAAAATCCCTAATTTTACGCTGGGTGATCGTCAACTTAAACTGAGTGATTGGGTGAAACAGGACACAGATGAGTCGTCATACGAATCGCAATATGAGACTTTAGAGACGTTCCCTTTTACAAATTATATCACCTTGCTGAAATTTGACGACTATGTCCCTTATTATTCAGGCGAGTCAGAAGAGGACTAAATAG
>CAVPKN010000027.1:0-15683 GCA_963705695.1 uncultured Chlamydiales bacterium | reverse complement strand
ATTGTGGCGTGAAAACAGGCTTTGCCGGCTAAAGGCTGAGATTTCATACCGTTCAAATCCGGCATCGGCTGCTATCTCGATGGCAGAGGAGAGCATAGAAAGGCTTGTTTCTTCATCGGGCACTTGCAACTGTTTCCGACGTTTATAAAACACAGTATGGGGCTCAATAGTGAGATTATAGAGTGAAAGATGGGTAATGGGGAGTGAGACTGCTTGGCGGAGGGTTTCTCTCCAGCTCTTTTCTGTCTGGCCTGGAAGATCGTACATCAAATCGATGGAGAGATTGGAGATTCCCGAGTGCATGATGGCATCAATGGCGTCGAGGGAGCGAAAAACAGAGTAGGTCTTTGTTAAAGTCGTGGAAGAGCGGGATCGAAGCTTTGAACCCCCAGACTCACTCGGTTGATGCCGACCTCTTTAAATTTTCCGATCAATTCAGGAGTGGCATTCTCTGGATTGACCTCAAGGGTAATTTCACAACTGGCAGGAGGGGAGATCCAGGAGCGGATGTTCTCAATCATTTCAGGTGGTAGTAGAGAGGGGGTTCCTCCACCAAAATAGACAGAAATGGGAGGATTTTTTGGTAGCATCCCGTTTCCGCAATTCCCACTCCTGTTTGAGCGCTTTGAAGTAGAGCTCATGGAAGCGGGTCTGGTTCGGGATCACATAGAAGTGGCAGTAATCACATTTTCTAGTGCAAAAAGGAATGTGAAAGTAAAGAGAGTATTCGTGATTGCATCGAACTTACCATTCAGTGGCGTCAGGACGATGATCCCACCTCGCCGCCATCGATTGCGGTCGCTAAATGGATCTTCTTCATCCTCTTCCTCTTCTTCCACTTCCTCTTCAACGGCTGCTGTGGAACGCTCTCCCGTTCCTCTTCGGTGGTTTCTAACTCGATCGTCTCTGTCTCCATCTCTAAAGCTGCCTCTGTCGATTCACCGAACTCCACATCGGACATACTAGGAGTCTCAGGATAGACCGTCTTCGGAGGGCTCCGGCGGGGAGCCGTATCCCTCTCCCTCTCCACTCTCTTTAAGAAACTGAAATAGCTCCTTCTCCTCGTAGATTCGAGCGCGTAAGTTGACTATTTCTTCTCGATGCCGCTCGAGTTCTTTTTTGGGAACAAGCCCTAATTTCATCCACTGCTCGAGATCGTTCAGTTCTGCTTCCAATTTCTTAAGGCGCTCGCTTTTCACGTCAGATACCTTTAATTTAAGTGGAGTCTTTTAACTCTTCTCCCCTTTTTTTGCAAGCAGCACCTATTAGAATACAGGGCCTTGACCATTAAAAAACTTCTTTTAATTGTTGGAGCACTGCACGGCAAATCAAGGTTGCGATCTATCAAAAACAAATTTTATTTTGCGAATGTGAGCATATGATTTGCAACAAACAATTTAGACTCGAAAGGCACTTTTTTCAATGAATAAAAAAAATAACAGATCGGCCTTTGGCCGGCAAGATCCCCGCTGCGCAGGGCAGGATAGGAAAAGAAGAACTGATTCACAAGTTCTGGCTTGCCCCGAAGGGGACACAACTGAAGTTTGGACATTATCTCATCCTGCCCCGCGCAAGCGGGATCTTGCCGGCCAAAGGCCGATCCTGTTATTTTTTATCTTTCATGGCCAACTTAGTGATACGAATGTTGTCAGTTTGCAGCTTAGCCGTTCAATCAAAAGGTGTTAAAAGCTGAGTTGGCGTTTTTTTATTCGACGTTGCAAAATCTGCTCGAAAATATCAACTATCTCATTTGAAAGCAGGTTTAGGACAGCTTCTTAATCAGGCCCCTTTCATGTCGACTCGCAGTCATTGTTATCAAGGATATTAAACCATAAGTGGATCAATCTCGGCTGATTTTTTCTCAGTTTGCTTATTCCAAATAAACCGTACAGCAGTCACCACAAGGTCGATTAAGAAAAGAATAGGACCTAGGAAAAACATCTCTCCTAAACCTCTTATAAAATGTGCTACCCTCCAACTCTTTGGTGGACTCATTCCACTACCCTGTGGGGCTTCTGTTGCTTCTACCGCCATTTTCATTCTTTTGTAACCAATAAATATATTATTCACTAAAAATGGAATATAGGTGTATGCTTTAGCTTTGTTAGAATCTGAAGCATCTTGCTCAGCCCAGCCCCGTTGATCGTTTATAAATTCATCTTTTTGCTGTGCATTAAGATATCCTATCGAACCACAATCGCCAAAAGATCTAGTTGTTGTGTATGTCGTAGTTAATTCATCGATGTCTTTCTGCGAGGCAAAACCAAATGCCGGAAAGTGTAGATCAAAATTTAAATTAAACATATAGTTTTTTCTCCTTTATTTTACTTCTGGTGCTAGTATAGCATAGGAAAATTAATTTAATATTAAGAAACGACCACGTATGAGGGCAGCAAGCAATAACAAAATATTTTTAATAAGACTTATGCTGCGCCCCTTATTTTACAGTCGGGGACAAGTGTACCCCTTGTCCTCGACTGTAAAATAAGGCTATAGTTTAATTGCATTTTCGGGCACGGTCACGCAAACGTTCACATGTACGAAATTTATATCACAAAATGAGTTAAAATGCCCTGCTGCATTCGTTTTTGGTATGAATTGTGCTTAAGACCTTCATAGCTTAATTGCAATGATGGGTTTGTGTCGTGGCAGGTCGTCCCTTTGGATATATGCATCTAGCTCAAATTGAAATGCTTGAGGCGTTGCATGGGGCTTTTCTCAAAGATCCTGAAAGCGTTGATCCCTCTTGGAGATATTTTTTTGAGGGGATGGAATTTGGAGCCTATCAAAAAATAGCCGAAGTTGAGAAGAGGGAGTCGTCAGATGAGGTACGGATCAATCAATTGATCGATGCGTATCGAACTTATGGGCATTTGCAAGCAAGAAGCAATCCGATTGCGACCCTCTCTCCCCAAACGCCTCAAGAACTTCTTTTGGAAACGTTGAATTTTAAGGAGAATGAACTTTCTAAGAGATTTCCCACCTGCGGTCTTTTGGCGGAAACGGATGCCCCTCTCTCTGAAATTATCTCCTCCCTGCAAGAGATTTACTGCTCTACGGTGGGTGTGGAATATATGGGACTCCATTCTCCGCAGTTAGAGCGGTGGGTACAGAGTCAGATCGAGCCGAATCTATTTAAGCCTTCTTATTCCATCGAACAGAAAAAGGAGATTTTCAGGCTCCTTAACCAAGCAGAGCTCTTCGAAATTTTTCTCCATACAAAATATGTGGGTCAGAAACGATTTTCATTAGAAGGTGGGGAGACGTTGATCCCTATTCTGGGGGAGATTCTCGAAAGAGGGGAGGAACTTGGGATGGATGAATTTGTATTGGGGATGTCTCATCGGGGGCGCCTCAATGTATTAGTCAACCTCTTAAAGAAATCGTTCTCGATGGTATTTAGTGAATTTGAGGATTATATTGACCCCAATCTGGGTGAGGGAGCGGGTGACGTTAAATATCACAAAGGATTCTCGGCAACGATTACAACGAAACAAGGAAATTCCATTCATATCAGTTTAACAGCGAATCCGAGTCATCTAGAATCGGTCGACCCGATCGTGGAAGGAAAAGTCAGAGCTAAACAGACGCAACGGGGTGATTTGGCGCGGAAAAAAGTCGTTCCTATTTTGATCCATGGAGATGCTTCCCTGGCAGGGCAAGGGGTTGTTTATGAAACGATGCAGCTTCATAAATTGAAAGGGTATACTACCGGGGGAACGGTACACATCGTCGTCAATAACCAAATTGGCTTTACCACTCTGCCCCAGGAATACCGCTCCAGCCGCTACTGCACTTCGATAGCGCGCGCTTTTGGATTTCCCGTATTTCATGTCAATGCAGAGGATCCTGAAAAATGCATTTTTGCCACTCAATTGGCACTGATGATTCGGAATATGTTCCAGTGTGACGTCTTTATCGATCTCAATTGCTATCGCAAATATGGTCACAATGAGAGCGATGAGCCTGCCTTCACACAACCCCTCGAGTACCAGATGATCCGTCACAAGAAATCGATCCGAGAACTATATAAAGATCAACTTGTCCAGCAAGGTGTCGTTGAAAAGGAGATGGCGCTCTCTTTAGAGGAGGAGTTTAAAAAAGAGCTCCACTTCGAACTGGAAGAGCTCAAGCTTAAAAAGGAATCCTCCCCCTTAGAAGCCTTTGGGGATGTATGGAAAGAATTTCGGAAAGCGAGTAAGCAGGAGCTCTATGCCCCAGTTAATACGGCGGTCGATATCACTATATTGAAAGAGATTGGGAAAAAGGCGTGCACGGTGCCTGAGACGATCGAGATCCACAAAAAACTTCTCAAGTTGGTAGAGGAGAGGAGGAAAATGAGCGAGGGGGAGCGCCCCTTGGATTGGTCAATGGCGGAACTCCTTGCTTTTGGTTCTCTTCTATGGGAGGGGTACAGTGTCCGTCTCTCAGGCCAAGATAGTCAGCGAGGCACTTTTACTCAGCGGCATGCCGTATGGGTCGATCAGAACACTGCAGAACGGTATTTCCCTCTCTCTCACCTCAAAGAAAATCAAGGTCGATTTTCGATCTACAATTCCCCCCTTTCCGAGTTCGCGGCAGTAGGTTTCGAGCTGGGATACAGTATGGCGTACCCAACCTCCTTGACAGTGTGGGAGGCGCAATTTGGCGATTTTGCCAATGGGGCACAGGTGATCTTCGACCAATATCTCGCAGCATCGGCACAAAAGTGGCAACGGTATTCCGGTTTGACACTTTTACTGCCACACGGCTATGAAGGGCAAGGGGCGGAACACTCTTCTGCCCGTCTGGAACGATTTTTACAATTGGCTGCCGAATCGAACATGCAAGTTGTCTATCCGACGACACCCGCGCAGTATTTTCACCTTCTCCGAAGGCAACAGAAACGGAACATTCGGATCCCTCTCGTTGTGATGACGCCAAAAGGATTGCTCCGCCATCCGCTCTGCACCTGCCCACTGGAAGATCTCACCTGGGGGCGGTTTTTTGAACTCCTCGACGATCCGACGGGAAACGATGAGGCTACACGGATGTTACTCTGTAGTGGCCGCATTTATTACGATTTAGTTGAAGAGCGGACCCGCCTTCAGGCCAACAATTGTGTCATTATTCGGATCGAGCAGCTCTATCCACTCCACCTCGATCTATTGACGCAGATCTTAGAAAAATATAAAGGCATTGAGGAGTATTTCTGGATCCAAGAGGAGCCGAGAAATATGGGGGCGTTTGGGTATATTTCCCCCATTCTGGAGGAGCTTTTACCCAAAAGGAAAGCTCTGCAGTATATTGGAAGGAACCGGAGCGCTTCGACAGCAACCGCTTCCCATGCACGGCATGAAAAAGAGCGGCAACAATTGATGGAGATGGCCTTCAAAAAATGAGTAATGAAGAGATTAAAATTCCCGCCATGGGAGAATCGGTGACAGAGGCAACCATTGGAACCTTTTTAAAGCCAAATGGGGCTTCTGTCAATGAGGGAGAGGAAGTGGTAGAGCTTGAAACGGAAAAAGTGAATCAAGTTCTCTATGCCCCAGCGGCCGGCACTCTGACTTGGCAGGTCAAGGAGCAGGAGAGAGTTAAAATTGGGCAGGTGATTGGCGTAGTCGATACTCAAGGGGAGAAGCCGAAACCGATGCCCGAGGAGAAAAAAGCCCCGGAGAAACAACCCGAACGGAAAGAAACCTCTACACCGCCAGCCGGTAAGAACGGAAAGCGGATCATGAAAGAGGAGTTTATCCAAGAATTAAAGGCGCCCACACCTGCTTCTGACTATCCGACTTCTAAACCTCCCGAGCCGGAACCAACGGTACAAGGAGAGGGCAAGAGAGGGGAGGGGAAGCGGCGCAAGATGACGCAGATCCGAAGAACGATCGCCAAAAGGCTCGTCGATGCTCTCCACTCAGCAGCCATGTTGACGACCTTTAACGAGGTCGATATGAGCGCCATTATGGAGCTGAGAAGTAAACACCAGGAAAATTTCTCCAAAAAGCAGGGGGTAAAACTGGGTTTCATGTCTTTTTTTGTCAAAGCAGTGGTAGAGGGATTAAAGGCATTTCCCGATTTTAACTCCTTTATCGATCAAGATGAGGTTGTTACCCATTCCACATGCAATATTGGAATCGCCGTCGGCACAGAAAGAGGATTGGTGGTCCCTGTCGTTCGTGAGTGTGAAAAGAAAAGCTTTGGTGAGATCGAGAAGAGCATTGCCCAGTTTGCTGAGAAGGCACGTGGCAGGAAACTCTCCATTGCTGATTTGGAGGGGGGAGGATTTACGATCACAAACGGCGGAATTTATGGATCGATGCTCTCTACTCCTATTCTCAATCCGCCACAAACGGGTATTTTGGGGATGCATAAAATCATGAAGCGTCCGGTCGTCGTTGACGATGCCATCGTGATCCGCCCGATGATGTATTTAGCTTTGAGCTACGATCATCGCCTCGTTGATGGGAAGGAGGCGGTGAGCTTTCTGGTACGAGTTAAAGAAATTTTGGAAGATCCGACAAAACTCATTTTCTTCGATGAAATTTGATTTAGCAGTGATTGGCTCTGGACCGGGAGGATATGTTGCCGCAATTCATGCGGCCCAAGCAGGGATGCGCGTGATTTGCATCGAAAAGGAGAGCAGCTTGGGAGGAACCTGTCTAAACATTGGCTGCATCCCTTCAAAAGCGCTTCTCCATTCCACCGAGTATTACAATCGGATCGTGCATCAAGGGGAGGAGCATGGGATTGAAGGGGCTCTCACTGTCAATCTCTCCAAAATGATGGCGCGGAAGAGCAAAATTGTCACAGGTTTGACAGAAGGAATCGGATACCTTTTCAAAAAAAACAAAATCGATTGGATCAAGGGAGAGGGCAAGCTGCTCTCTGCACATGAAATTGGTGTTGGAAAGGAGCGAATCGATTGTGACCGAATCCTTTTGGCAACAGGATCAGAACCTATACCCCTTCCCTTTTTGCCTTTTGACGAACGGGTGGTCCTCTCATCGACGGGTGCGCTCTCTCTGCCCAAAATTCCCTCAAAGCTATTGATTGTAGGAGCTGGAATTATCGGGCTAGAACTGGGCTCCGTCTACCGGCGCTTAGGAACAGAAGTGATCGTTATAGAACTTCTCGACCGTGTGAACCCCACCTTTGATCTCGAAATTTCTAAACACCTGGAACAGCTGCTCAAAAAACAGGGTTTTGTTTTCCATTTGGCCACTAAAGTGTTGTCTGGAAAGAGTGAGCAGGAACATCTGACTCTTGCGACAGATAAAGGGGAGTTTAGGGGAGATTGTGCTTTAATTGCGATCGGAAGGCGCCCTTTTACAAGAGGGTTAGGATTGGAAGAAATTGGGGTGCAGCTTGGGCAGCAGGGGCGCGTTCAGATCAACAGCAGTTTTCAAACCTCAGTTGCCAATATCTATGCCATTGGAGATATTGTCGATGGCCCTATGTTGGCTCACAAAGCTTCTGAAGAGGGGATTGCGGCCGTCGATGCGATGCTCGGACAAGAGAGTGTGGTCAATTACCTTGCCATCCCTAACGTCATGTACACCTGGCCAGAAGTGGCCTCAGTAGGCATCAGTGAAGAAGAGGGAAAAGAGTCACGACTTGAGATGATCATCGGCAAAGTGCCTTTTAAAGCCATTGCAAGAGCCCGCTGCAGCGGCGATGGAGAGGGTATGGTCAAATTGATCGGTGAAAAAAGAACGGGACGTCTCATTGGACTTCACATTATAGGTCCCAATGCGTCAGAAATGATCCATGAGGGAGTGCTTGCGATCAAACAGAAACTATTAGTGCAACACATTGCTGACGCCTCTCATGCTCACCCGACCTGTTCTGAAGCCATTAAAGAAGCAGCTCTCGTCGCGCTTGGCACTCCGATACATATTTAAATCGCAATTTGCGCTCAAAAAAGCCCTCTGATTCTGAGGAAGATCAACCTAAAACTCAGGTATTTAGTTTAACAGAAGCGGCGAAGGCCGCTTCTGACTATAGATATTAATTACCAGCAGTTAGCGCAACCACCGTAACCGTATCCATATCCATATGGGGATCCATATCCGTAGTTACCGTAGTTACCGTAGTAACCACCGAAACCATAGTTATTGAAAGGACGGTAACCGTAACCGTAAAAACCTCGTCCTCCTCCGAATCCTCGTCCTCCTCCGTACCCCCACCATGCTAAGTTGTCTTCAGTTGTAGCTGAACTAGCAGCAGTAACTTGTGACCCAGTGAAAGGCAGTACTGCAAAAGCTGACAACACGAGACCTAAAAATAGTGTTTTCATAATGCCTCCTTTATTTTTGAAGCACTTAATACAAAACTTAACCTCATTATAATTAATATTTTAAATCGTGTCCAATAATTATTACCTAGATCCCTCATTTTCAGAGAGAAGAAAAAATTAATAAGAAACATTAAATGAAAAATCATTTGGACGATCACGCAGCAGCAATGCCCATTAAGGTGATTTATCTAAGGTTGAGTATATTACCTTATATTGGTACATTCTCTTCCTTCTTCTCAGAGATATTATGTCGGCATACACGAGAATGCACCCTACTAAACCTCGACTTTGCACATTTAAAAAATGACTTGTCAAGAAACTAAGGGATTTGAAATAAAGAAAGGTAGAGCTAGCATCATAGAAAAACTTTACCACAAATCAATCTATGAGCACTCTACCGGCGTCCATCCTACCATTTTTAGTTCCTTTTCACATTATTTTTCGTACAGGCAAAACATTTTCTAAGATGTGCCTTTTATTTTTGGGGGCCACTATATGCCGAGGTGGTCGGACGGTCTGCGCTTGTCTGAGGATATTGGGCATGCAAGGTGAGCAGGCCTTTGCTAATTATCATCATGTTTTAAGTCAATCTCAGTGGGATGGTTTAAAGGCAGTTGAAATTCTTATTAAAATGATCCTACCTTTTACAAAAGGAGAATTACTTTTAGTTGTTGATGAGCATTTAGAAAGACGCAAAGGGAAGAAAATTAAGGCCAAAGATATATACAGGGATCCTGTGCGTTCTTCTAGAAAGTGGCTAGTAAAATGTTGGGGAATTAAATGGGTTGTATTGGCGGTCATTATTTACTTTCCCTGGTCAAAGCGAGCTTTTGCATTGCCCATCTTTTGTGTGCCTAGGAGGCCTGAAGAGCATCCGAGGTGCAAAAATAGATATTGCCGCACAGGGATAGATATCCTCTGCCAAATGCTCATTATTATTCGCAGGAAGTTTCCAGATTTAGCGATTACATTAGTGGGTGATGGAGATTATGCCAGGGTCAAATTAGTCCGTGTATGCAATCGGCTTTCAATGGGACTTGTCACTCGCTTAAGGTCAGATGCACGCCTTCATGAATACCCTACACGGCAACAATGGAGGGGCAGGAAAGTGAAGCTAGGGAATAGAATTTGTCCATCTATAAAAAAAAGAAAATGGGAAAAAGGTAGCATAAGGGGATATGGAGGGAAAAAGCAACATGCTAAATGGGAGGCTTATAAATGTCTTTGGTATGCTGGAAAGCCGGAAGTGATCCTTCCTATCATGGCTATTTGGGTAAAATTGAGAGTAAATGATGAGATCATTCTAATGGCAACTAACGTTTCTTTGACTGCTAGCCAAGTCATTGAAATTTACATAAAGCGATGGAATTTAGAGGTCACCTTTCGTGAATGCCGCGACCATTTAGGGATTGAAACACAAAGATAATGGTCAGATGAAGCAGTGGAAAGAACTACACCGTTATTATTTTGCTTATATAGCTTACTCATTTTAATTGGGCATGATTTATACAAAAAAGGACAGATCACAAATCGATCGACAGCCTGGTATCAAAAAAACAGCATCACCTTTTCTGATCTTTTGGTAGCAGTGAGGAAGGAAATTTGGAAACATCGAAACAAGGTGAACTCGAGGAAAATACCGAGTTCAAAAATAAGAGGATCGAGTAAAAGAGAATTTCTAGAAGAGCTTCTGGCTGAATGTTTTTAGAAATGTAAATCATTTTTTAAATGTGCAAAGTCGAGGTTAATCCAAGCAATTGACACTTCATTTTTAGAACAGACCGGCCGTTGTAATGGGAAAAATTTAAATTTAAAACACTATATATCTCAAGCTGTGAAGTCGATCCATTGAAACATCTTAATCCGATTTTCTATTCCGTTGCTTCCCAAAGGCCAAGATCAGCTATTTAAAAAATTTAATCGAGTCGTTGTCAAACCCGATAGCTAGGGTTCCATCTGGCATCACAGCCAGAGAGATGACTTTACTAGAAAACGTAAGGGTATGCAGACAGACTCCCGTTGCAGGATTCCAAAACTTAACCGTGCCTGTATCAGATCCGCTGACTAATGTGCCCTCTTGTAAAACGGCAAGAGTGGTTACCCCTTTCGAATCATCAAAGGTAAGCAGACAAACTCCTGTAGAAGGATTCCAAGTCTTAATCGGACCAACAAGAGACCCAGTCACTAAAGTACCATCTAGCAAAACAGCAAACGCGTCGACCCATTCTGAATTTCCAAAGGTACGAAGACAAGCCCCTGTAGAAGGATTCCAGGTTTTAATCGTATTGGAAGATCCACAGACCACGGTGTCGTCTGGTAAAACGATAAGAGCCGTTATACGTGCATGATCAGGCACTGTAAGAGTCCGGCGGGGATTTTCGCCAGAACCCCATAAAAAAATACAAATGTCAGAACTACCTACAACAGTGCCATCAGAAAGAACTGCGAGGTAGGTTATCCACGATGATTGAGAAAAAGAAGCATACTTGCTAGAAAGTATTTCTCCCTTAAAAGGATCCAAAAACTTAAGAGAACTAAAATCCGTACCAAGGGTAGCGCCACCACTGCGTCCACAGACTAAAAAGCCATCCTTAAGAGCAAGAAGAGATATGAGATCACTATCTGAAAACGTTTTTAAAGGAGTGTTTTGAGAAAGATTCCATAAGTATATGCAGTTATTAGATAAAATGCTCTTTTGCACTTTGCAACTAGCCAAAATACCATTGGGAAAGGCAACAAGATGCTTTGCTGGAGCTGATGTTAAGGTTTTAATTTCCCGTAAGGGAAGGCATGGGCTCACAACTGCCTTCCATAAATGAATGGCTTTAGATCCACTCGCAAAGGTTCCATCTCGCAAAACAGCAAGAGATCTCACTGTTTCTGCATGCCCAATGCACGTGTGTAGACAAGCTCCTGTGAGTGGATTCCATACTTTAATGGTGTTGTCATCGGATCCACTGATGAGCGCCCCACTTGGCAAAGCAACTAGAGATCTCACCATTGCTGTATGTCCTGTGCACGTATGGAGGCATTCTCCTGTAAATGAACTCCAGAGCCTAATCGTTCCGTCAGAATATCCAAAGGCTAAAATGCCATTGGGAAAAACAGCAAGAGCACTCATCGAACCCAAAGAGTTATTAGGAACACTGAAACTACGTAGTCGATTTCCAGTGGCAGGATTCCACAACATTGACTCATAAGAGCATCCAGCAACCAAGGTGCCATTTTCGCAAACAGCAAGTGCATATACCCTGTTTAAGGATCCGCAGTTAAGAGTGTGCGCACGCCTACCTGTAGAAATATCCCATATGGTAATTAGCGAATTCGATGCAGCATCTTGCCAGCCGGCCGCAACAGAGATGCCATCACTCAGAAGAACAAGGGTATCAATTGGTATTTCTACGTTGATCGTGCGTAAGCAGGCTCCATTAGAAGCATTCCACAGTTTAATAGTACCATCATGGGAGCCGCTAATGGGTGTTCCATTTGGAAGAACAGCAAGAGCAGTTACACGTTTCGTATGTCCTTTGTCGACAGTCCATAGACACTTTTGCGTAGCAGGATTCCATAATTTGATCGTGCCATCTTGATAGCCATTGGCTAAGCTTCCGTCTGGAAAAGAAGCAAAGCAGATCACATAATTTGGGTCTCCTCCAAAAAGAATGCTAAGAGAGCCTACGAAATTTGATAGCGTGCCTATTTTTTGAAGGGAGACTGTGCTTGTTTCAACGATTGAGAGGGTAATTGGCGATTGAGTGGTAGGAGAAGTTTGCTGAGTAGACTGAGTTATAGCGGGTTTTTGCGATGATGGAGGATTCATTACAATTGGCGGATATGTCAATGAAGTGGTTAAGTTAATCTGAGTAGTCTTCTGTGTCTGCACATGGTTTGGAATGCTAGGGTTTGAGAATGATGGTATGGAATGAATTGAATTAACCACCTGCCTCCATAATTTGATGGTCCCATCATAGGATCCGCCGACTAAAACTCCATTAGGTGAAACGGTGAAACAGCTTATATCTGCTGAATGAGTATATAGGCAAGATCCTGTGGTAGGATTCCAGAGTTGAATGCTTCCACCATTGGAGCCACTGGCTAATACTCCATTTGGAAGTGGAGCAAGGTAAATTGCATTTTTTTTTGGGATGAGAGTACGCAGCCAGGTGCCGGTGGAGACGTCCCATAACTTAAAATCAAAATGGCCAGCAGAGGCTAAAATTCCACCGGGCAAAAAAGCGAGAGAGGTCACATTACCTGAGTGACCTGCGAGATTGCATAGTTTCTTTCTTGTGGAAAGATTCCACACCTCGATAGGCCAGGGCCCCACTCCACCAATAGCTAAATAGGCCCCGTCGAGAGAAACGGCGAGAAATTGCGAGCTAACACGCTCACCGAGATACTCCAAGGTCTGTTTTGTACGGTCAAATAATCCAATTCTGCTGGAATCAACTGCAATGGCTAAAAGTCCATTTGGAAGAACAGCAAGATCCCAAATGGGCTGATCAACAGAACAAGTGTAGAAGCAAGTCCAGGTGGAAGGATCCCATAGTTTGATCGTTTTATTCGATCCACTGACCAAAACCCCATCAGAAAAAACTGCAAGGCAAAATGCGTGATCTTGTTGCATCTCAATTGTGCGTATGCAAGCTCCTGTGAAGGGATTCCATATTTTAATCGTGCCATCGGAAGAGCCACTAATCAAAGTTCCATCTAGTAGTACTGCTAAAGAACGTACTACTTTTGAATGTCCTTGTAATGTCATCACTTCTTGAAGAGAACAAGTCGCTGGAATACTTGAAAAGGCAGCGGCTGATTGTGGAAAATAATTTTGCACAGGGGCAACTTGTGTTGCCGAAGCTTGCGGTTGCAGCACAGTAGTGTTGTTGACAAGCACTTGTCTCACATTTTGGTCAATATTGCCCGATCTATCAATAAGCTGGATTAACTTTGCAAACAGATCTTTATGCTGTGGGGCTAGGTCTCCATCAGAGCGTAGGGTCAGCAGAATGGCGAGCTCTTTGCCAAGAACATTACGCAGCCCAATGTCTTGATCTATGTCTGGCCTTTGGAGCATTTTGAAAAGATGGGGGATGAGCTGTTGCACAAATTGCGGAATCATGTGAGGATTAATGATATAAGGCACTTCGATCTCTAACTCTATCCAAAAACGCGGAATAGCTTGTGACTTTTGAAAAATAACCAATTCGTCGCAAACGGGAGTTTGCCAAGGTGTGCAAGGATAGTATACGGGACAGAACGGTTGGTTATTCACAGGACAAACAGGGATATAGTGAGCGTTATAATCTTTATAAGCTCCTTTGCCCCTTAATTTGCTCATATCGAGTTGCTGTTCATCTCCCACAACAGGGAATGGCGAACGCATCGAAACCCAAGCAAGAATTAGATTACCACTTTGACCATAAATATCTGCAGCGTAGCGTGCGCTATTGGTAAAATAGATTCCACTCCCAAAATATCCATCATCCGTAGATCCCTGTCCTGCGTGATTGGTGTGCATCGCTGTCTTACCAAAAAAGGTAAACCCTGAGTCACAAATGAAGTCGCAATGAGAACTTCCGTGCCACTTAGGAAGAACGTAAATTTGGGTCCAGGTATTTTGACGCCCATCTTGCCCGACTGACTGAAAGGGAGAAAAAGGAGCTACAGTGTTTTGCCATCTGCTCATGACAGCTGCACGTTGCTGGGCACGTGGTTCCGAGTTCCATGTAGAAGGGAATTTGGCGACTTCTTTATTCATCGAATGGAGATTTTTTTCAAAGACCTCTTCTTGGATGGCTTCGTGTACACAATGGATTCTCTTAATACAAAATTGCCTCGGCTTATCGTAGTGAAAATATCTCCAGACAAATCTCCATTCTGGGTGAGTGGGTAGGACTTGTACTTTTCTATATCGAGCCGATCCTTGCACACGCATCTCTCCAAAGAGAGTATCACTTATTCTCCAAGGGCAAGGATGCGGGAGTTCTTGCCGTAGATTGTATGGAAGAGGAGGGAAAGAAGTCGTAGATGAAAGAGCCATGCTACACTCTATTTTAACGTCATGTGAGAGTTTTTAATGCAAAACACTGGAATCTACCTTGTTATATAGCTTTCTCATGCCATTATTGCATGGCTTCTCATAGATGAAGAATCCCGATGTTCCTGCAGAAAAGAAGAACATTTTGCAAAAAGATATTATTTTCTTGCAACTGCAAGAGGAATCCCGTTTAGAAAGGAGACTGAAGGCAGAATTCAATTTTTTTCTCAATCCCTTCTTGTCTCAATCCAGCGAATTTGCCGTACCTTGCTTTTTGTTCTGGGTCAGAAAATCAAGAGGACTTACGTTAAATTATCCTTCGCTACGATGCAATCAGCCTCCGTAAAATCTGAACCGGTATTTTTCTTCTTATAAATCAATATTCTAAGCCAATAGAAATTGAGCCTCTTCAAAGTCCCTTAAGCTTGAGGGAAGGGGTGGCTTAATATTGGTCGCTGAGGCATTCTGGAGCAAGCGATGCACTAATTTTTCAAAATCAACCTTAAGTTGGCTCAATTCCTGTAATCTCTTTTCCTGTTCGAGGTTGTCAGCTTTTTGTTCAATGACCTGTTTTTCTAGTCTGTCTATGTGGTTATCAAACTGCTTATCCAGTTCTTTTTGCTTTTGGATAAATTGCGTGTCGATCTCTTTGAGAAGATTCTCAGCCATTTGAAAGACCGATACCATGCTTGATTCAATTAATCCTTGAGGACCACATTGCTTGCTTAATTCCTCCAGTTTTTTGACCTCATCAGCGACTGATCTTGCAACCTTTTTTCGGACACAAATTTGACATAAATAATTTCTTGTCAACTTTATACTCGCGTCCTCTTCGCGAGCTTTATGTGGGCTCGCTTGGGACGTCTTCGTATCTGCTTTAATACATTGTCGCCATTTGAATATAAGTCTCTCGCCTCCAGTGGAGAGTGATAAGCTATTTTTTCTAATAGCCATTGACTGTTGTAATGCTGAATAAACTTGTTTACGGCTCTCCTTAGATCCTCAAGGCTATGATAATTCCTCCCATAGACTACTTGCTCTTTGAACGTCCTATGAAATCTTTCTATGACCCCATTTGTCTCCGGCTCGCGTATAAATCCTTTGCTGATGCTTATTCCCCAATAACGGGTCTGATTGATAAATCCTTCGGAGAGAAATTGTGAGCCATGATCAACTCTCAATTTTACCCCCCTGGCAGTCATGCTTGTTGCTTGGCCAAATATCCTCTCTATGGCCTGGGTCATTGCTTCTATGGCCGCAAAACGATTCCCTTGCTTCGATAGATGCTATCCCAAACATTCTGCATTCCAATGTTCAAGAATGCCAAAAAACCATACCCAGCCATCTTCAAGGGTAAAAATTTTG
>CAVPKN010000026.1:0-82225 GCA_963705695.1 uncultured Chlamydiales bacterium | reverse complement strand
GTCGTAGTTCGGTTTTGTTTTGTTTGTTGAGAGGAGGGCTTTTGAAACCTTGTGTCTCTAGATACATCCCTTCGATACGTTCGATTCTTGAGAGGAGATACCTTTCGAAGAGGGGATTTTTTTTGTGTGTTTTAAGAAAAGCAAGGGCGGCGTTGAGGATGAGGGCTGCAGGGACAAAGTTTTTGTTTTGGAGGTAGTGGTCGCTCATCTTTTCTAGGATGAGGATCTGTTCTTCGATGAGATTAGACTTGTGGGCTTGGAGGAGAAGATCCTGGTAGTATTTGAGGATGTCTTTGGGTGGAGGACCCTTGGGTTTAGGAAGGCGTTTTGTGGTACCGAGGAAAAGGTGGACGATCTCATCTTGGCCATGCCGCAGCGCTAGGTCAAGAGGAAGGTCCTGGTTGGTGTTAAGGAGGCTTGGATCGGCTTTGTGTTGCAGCAGGATTTGAGCGCTTTGGACGTGGCCATGTTTGGCTGCCCAATGAAGAGGGGTATACTGATACTTGTTCAGAGCATTGGGGTTGGCTCCTGATGTGAGAAGTAAAGTGACAATATCGGGTTTGGGATCGCCCCAGCATGCTTTATGGAGGGGTGTTTTGCCATCTTGGTCTTGCGCTGAGATGAGCCCTTTGCAGGTTTTGAGGAGGTCTTGGAGTATGGGGGTATATCCATAAAAGGCTGCTGCATGGAGGATGGTCTCTCCTTCGATAGATGTGAGGTCTACACGAGCGTTTTTTTGGAGGAGGAGTTGGACGACTGTGCGATGTCCTTGGAGGATGGCGAGAAAGAGGGGTGTTCGCTTGGAGTGGTCTTGGGCATCGATGGAGGTTTTGTGTTGGAGGAGGATCGAGACATTCTCTTCTTGGCCTGACTGGGCTGCAATATGAAGGAGGGTTTGTTTGAAGGAATTGGTGATGTTGGGGTTGATCCCTTGAGTGAGGAGGAAGTCGAGAGCTTTGGGGATTGGGTAGGTAGCTAGCTGTAACATCAAGGGATCGGTGATCTCTTTTAGGAAGAGCTGGAGGATGGGGAGGTGTTCAGCAGTAGCTGCAGCTACAAGAGCTGCAAAGAGGAGGGTCTCTCCTTGGGTGTTTTTTTCTTGTAAGCGTTGGGGTGTAATCCAGGATTTAATAAGTTCGACATCTCCTTTTTGGCAGGCAGCACAGAATGTGGAGAAATTATAAACTGGTTTGATGAGGGGTGGGGGTGAATCGGAGGCAAGTTCGACCCAAAACCTAGGAAGTGTTTGGGGTCTTTGGAAGACGACGATTTCATCATAGTGGGAGTGTTGTCCTTGGTAGCTGGGATAGTGTTCAATGCAGAAGGGGCTACTTTGGTTTAGGGAAACAACGGGGATATAGTGGGCGTTGTAGTTCTGGTAGGCTCCTTTTCCTTCGAGTAGCTTCATATCCCGTCCTTTCTTGGGGGCAGGGAGATCGTTGATGACGGGATAGGGCTCTCGCATGGAAACCCAGGAGAGGAGGAGGTGGCCATTAGAGTAGAGGGAGGCATAGTGGGCGCTGTTGGTGAAGTAAATGCCACTGCCAAAATAGCCTAAGTCGGTGCTGGCAGCATCTCCTGAAGCTTGGTGATCAAAAAAGTGGTGTTTGCCAAAGTAGGTGAAGCCTGATGAGCAGATCGATTCACACTTTGTGGCACTGCTGCCATGCCATAGAGGAAGGACTTTGGCAGAAGCGAGGGGAAGTCCAGCTACTTCGAGGGGATCGAAGCTTTCGACTTGGTTCTTCCACCGTAGGATCACTCCTTTTCTTTCTTCTGCTCCCTCTTCTGTGTTCCAACGGGGAGAAACTTCTTGGTCTCTTCATCGATATTGACAAGCTCAGCTTCGAAGCCTTGGGTGTGGAAAGGATGGTGGATGATATAGATCTTGGCAATGGCATAGCCATGGGGTTTGTGGTGGAGGAAGTAGCGGGTGGCAAATTGGGTTTCGGGGTCTGTGGGAAGGAGCTCCCACTTTTTGAAGCGATTGTTATCTTGGGGGATTCTCTTTAGGGCATTGGGACCGATCTGCCAGGGTGTATTGGGGTAAGGAAGGAGTTGTTTAAGACCAGAAGGAATAGGGAAGCGGACATAAAAATCTCCTTGAAAATCTAGAGGTTAAAGAAAGGAATTTAAATTTAAATTAGATTAAAGGCAATGTTTTCTTGGTTGAATAATAGCCGATCTTGATGCTATTCTTTTCCTAGAGGTAGTTTATGGGCATGGGCAAATTTCTCGATCCGAAAAATGATTTCGCCTTCAAACAAATTTTTGGTACTGAGAAAAATAAAGATATCCTAATCCACTTTATCAACGACATGATCCCCTTTCCAGGTGGGGCCAAAGTGACCACGGTCACATTTCTAAAACCTTCGCAAGATCCTGATGCAGCAGCCAAAAAACAAAGTGTAGTCGATGTCCTTTGTGCGGATGAAAAAGGGAATCAATATATTGTCGAAATGCAAGTGGCCAGTACACGAGGATTTGAAAAGAGAGCTCAGTACTACGCAGCTAAAGCCTATGTCAATCAAATGAATTCGGGAGAAGCCTATCATAATCTAAAAGAGATCATTTTCCTGGCCATTACCAACTTTGTCATGTTTCCAGATACTCCTGAATATAAGTCAGACCATGTCATTTTAGAGAAAAACACCCTTGCCCATCACCTCAAAGATTTTTACTTCTGTTTTTTAGAATTGCCTAAGTTTAAGAAAAATAGTCATGAGTTGACCAATCTCGTAGAGAAATGGGCCTATTTTTTTAAACATGCCCCTGACACCTCTCCAGAGGATTTAAAAGAGATCATTGGGACCGATACAATCCTGGAAAGAGCTTACGGCGCCTTAAACCAGTTTTTTTGGACTCCCAAGGAATTAGATGCCTATGAACAAGAGCTCAAAAGGCAACGGGATGAATGCGCTGTTTATGAGCAAAAAGTGCTTGAGGGTGAAGCTAGAGGTGAAGCAAGGGGGAGAGCTGAGGGTGAAGCAATAGGTTTTGCTAAAGGAACCCAAAACGCAACGCTACATATTGCTAAACAACTTATTAATCAGGGTGTGAGCATTGAAGCTATCCAAGCAGCTACGGGTTTACATGCAGACGAGATTAATGCTCTGATGTAAGGTAATGATTTTTTTAAAAAGCTTCATTGCTGTATTTTGCTTTGAATGGTGTTAACCCATTTTTGAGTCCGTTGGACATCTGGGTGCTCGGCATCATAGAAATCTAGGTAGATCTTCAGTGCTTGTTGACATGCAGTGAGAGCTTCTTGCAGTTGTCCTAAGCCATACAGAGCAGCTCCGATGTTGTTTAAGCTTTGGGCCACATCAGGGTGCTTGTCGCCATATAGAGCTTTTCGAATCTCCAAGGCTTGCTTTAAATAGGCAAGCCCTTCCTCAGTTTTCCCAAGGGCTTGGAGGGCCGATCCGATGTTGTTTAAGCTTGTGGCCACATTTGGGTGCTTGTCGCCATAGAGTGCTTTGTCAATCTCCAAGGCTTGCTTGTAATAGGTAAGCCCTTCCTCAGTTTTCCCAAGAGCTTTGAGGGCAAATCCGATGTTGTTTAAACTTGCGGCCACATCAGGGTGCTTGTCGCCATAGAGTGCTTTTCGAATCTCCAAGGCTTGCTTTAAATAGGCAAGCCCTTCCTCTGTTTTCCCAAGGGCTTTGAGGGCCAATCCGATGTTGTTTAAGCTTGTGGCCACATCGGGGTGCTTGTCGCCATAGAGTGCTTTTTGAATCTCCAAGGCTTGCTTGTAATAGGCAAGCCCTTCCTCTGTTTTCCCAAGAGCTTTGAGGGCCGATCCGATGTTGTTTAAGCTTGTGGCCACATGGGGGTGCTTGTCGCCATAGAGAGCTTTTCGAATCTCCAAGGCTTGCTTGTAATAGGTAAGCCCTTCCTCAGTTTTCCCAAGGGCTTGGAGGGCCGATCCGATGTTGTTTAAGCTTGTAGCCACATCGGGGTGCTTGTCCCCATAAAGAGCTTTCCAAATCTCCAAGGCCTGCTTTAAATAGGTAAGCCCTTCCTCTGTTTTCCCAAGGGCTTGGAGGGCCGATCCGATGTTGTTTAAGCTTGAGGCCACATTTGGGTGCTTGTCGCTATAGAGTACTTTTCGAATCTCCAAGGCTTGCTTTAAATAGGCAAGCCCCTCCTCTGTTTTCCCAAGGGCTTGGAGGGCCGATCCGATGTTGTTTAAGCTTTGGGCCACATGGGGGTGCTTGTCGCCATATAGAGCTTTTCTAATCTCCAAGGCTTGCTTTAAATAGGTAAGCCCTTCCTCTGTTTTCCCAAGGTCTTGGAGGGCCGATCCGATGTTATGTAAGCTTAGGGCCACATGGGGGTGCTTGTCGCCATATAGAGCTTTTCTAATCTCCAAGGCTTGCTTGAAATAGATAAGCCCTTCCTCTGTTTTCCCAAGGGCATTGAGGGCAGATCCGATGTTGTTTAAGCTTTGGGCCACATCAGGGTGCTTGTCGCCATAGAGTGCTTTTTGAATCTCCAAGGCTTGCTTGTAATAGGCAAGCCCTTCCTCTGGTTTCCCAAGGGCTTTGAGGGCAGCTCCGATGTTGTTTAAGCTTTGGGCCACATCGGGGTGCTTTTCGCCATAGAGAGCTTTTCTAATCTCCAAGGCTTGTTTTAAATAGACAAGCCCTTCCTCTGTGTTCCCAAGGTCTTGGAGGGCAGATCCGATGTTGTTTAAGCTTGAGGCCACATCAGGGTGCTTGTCCCCATATTTTTGCTTGGCAAGGGCTAAAGCCTTCTGAGCCCGTTTTAAGTTCTCTGCCGCATTGCCGAGATCTCCTTCTATCAAACCTAAGCGGAGCAAGGCATCGATATCGTTTGGATCAAGGGAAACTGCCTGTTGATAGGCTGTTTGAGCTTCTTTATATTGAAGAGATTTTTCTAGTGCTTCTGCCTGTACGAGTTGTCCCTCATCATAAAACTCTTGAGTACTAAAGATTTTTTTATCTTGTTTAAAGTAAAACTCTTGAGCTGCTTTGCAAAAGGGAATCAGGACTTTATAAATTTCCTTGAGTGTGTTGACTCTTTCGGGTGTGAGGTAGAGTTTTTGTGGATCTTGAGGCTGATCTGTCTCGATTTGATATAAGTATTCTGTCTCATCTTTATAGAAGAGATGGGCTTCCAGACGCAAGTTGAGGGCTTGGGAGATCGCTTTCTTGAGATTAGCTGCTCCTTGAGGAGAGAAGACTTTGAGTTTGACGAGTTCATCGATACGTTCAGAAGTGTTTGTGCTTTTGAGTTTGAAAAGAAGAGCGAGACTGCTGAGAATTTCTTGGATCGGTCGGTAGAGCTCTTTTTTGATCCCAAAAGCGTTGACTTCTTCTTTTTCTTTAGTGAGGTTTGGAGAGAATTCTTGCAGGTGACCGGCAAGGAGGCGAAGGGCAAGTTTCTCTCGATTTGTGAGGGCATCCTTATCTTTCTTGGACTGATCTTCTTTAAGCTTTTGGACTTCTTTTTTCTTTTTGAGGTATTTGGCTGCCAGCTTGGAATCCCCTACAACAAGGCAGATGGTGTTCATGACGTTAGAGAGGATGATGTTGTTATCGATCCATTCTGAGCTTTGAAGCTGGGCAAGCTTTTCTGGGGTGGTGATGAGCTCAAAGGCTCCTCCTATGGGCACATTACCCCCGGTATCCATGCAAAAACCGTTGGGGGTGGGACTTTCTTCTAAGGGGCCGAAAACTTGGCATTTTGTCTCACCTAGGTTGATGACTTGGATCTGCAGGAGTCTGGCTAACTTGCGAAAGTAATCTAGGGCTTCGGGGCTTTCTTCTTCGATTACAAAGGCAAATTCGAGATCAGAATAGGGGCACATCTCACCTCTGGCCATCGATCCGAGGCCTAAGCAACTCCACTTAATAGGGGAGGGACCTAAGAGAATTTGAGCATCTTCGATGAGTTGCTTGAGTAGGAGGCTGAATTGGGCAGAAAGGGTGCCTAATACTGCAGGGGTAAAGTTTTCTGTTTTGAGATCCTTGCGGATGGCGTAGAGTTCTTGGCGTCGTAGTTCGGTTTTGTTTTGTTTGTTGAGAGGAGGGCTTTTGAAACCTTGTGTCTCTAGATACATCCCTTCGATACGTTCGATTCTTGAGAGGAGATACCTTTCGAAGAGGGGATTTTTTTTGTGTGTTTTAAGAAAAGCAAGGGCGGCGTTGAGGATGAGGGCTGCAGGGACAAAGTTTTTGTTTTGGAGGTAGTGGTCGCTCATCTTTTCTAGGATGAGGATCTGTTCTTCGATGAGATTAGACTTGTGGGCTTGGAGGAGAAGATCCTGATAGTATTTGAGGATGTCTTTGGGTGGAGGACCATTTGGTTTTTTGAGGCGCTTCGTTGTGCCGAGGAAAAGGTGGACGATCTCATCTTGTCCATGCCGCAGCGCTAGGTCGAGGGGAAGGTCCTGGTTGGTGTTAAGGAGGCTTGGATCGGCTTTGTGTTGCATCAAGATTTGAGCGCTTTGGACATGGCCATGTTTGGCTGCCCAATGGAGGGGAGTGTATTTGTAATTATTAAGACAATTGGGATTGGCTCCTGATGTGAGAAGTAAAGTGACAACGTCGGGTTTGGGATTTCCCCAGACGGCTCTATGGAGGGGGGTTTTTCCGTCTTCGTCTTGAGAGAAGAAGAGTTTTTTGCAGGTTGGATATTTGAGGAGATCCTGAAGGAGAGGGGTGTATCCATAGAAGGCTGCGGCATGGAGAATCGTTTCTCCTTCAACAGATTGAATATCGACACGAGCCTTGTGTTTAAGCAAACACTGAACTACGATGCGATGCCCTTGTAAGACGGCGAGAAAAAGGGGTGTTCTTTTTGAGTGGTCTTGGGCATCGATGGAGGCTTTGTGTTGGAGGAGAATGGTGACATTCTCTTCTTGTCCTGCTTGGGCAGCGATGTGGAGTAATGTTTGTTTGAAGGGGTTGGTGATGTGGGGGTTGATCCCATTAGCAAGAAGAAAGGCAAGAGCTTTAGGGATGGGATACGTGACGAGCTGTAACATCAGGGCATCGGTGATCTCTTTTAAAAGGAGTTGGAGGATAGGGAGTTGCTCAGCTGTGGCTGCTGCTACGAGAGCTGCAAAAAGAAGGGTCTCTCCTTTAGAGTTTTTTTCTTGTAAGCGCTTGGGTTTGATCCACGATGTGACACGTTCTACGTCTCCTTTTTGGCAGGCGGCACAGAATGTGGAGAAAGTATAAACCGGTTTGATGATGGGCGGAGGTGTATCGGAGGCGAGTTCGACCCAAAACCGAGGAAGCGTTTGGGGTCTTTGGAAGACGACGATTTCATCATAAGGGGCTTGCTCTCTTTGGTCGCAAGGGTAGTGTGCTGCGCAGAATGAGATGCTTGGCTCTAGAGGAACAACAGGGATATAGTGGGCGTTGTAGTTTTGGTAGGCTCCTTTTCCTTCGAGGATTTTCATATCGGTTCCTTTTTGGGGAGAGGGAACATCATTGATGACGGGGTAGGGTTCTCGCATGGAGACCCAGGAGAGGAGGAGATGGCCACTGGAATAAAAAGAGGCATAGTGGGCGCTGTTGGTGAAGTAGATGCCGCTGCCAAAATAGCCTAAGTCGGTGCTAGCAGCATCTGCTGAAGCATAGTTATCAATAAAGTGGTGTTTGCCAAAGTAGGTGAAGCCCGATGAGCAGATCGATTCACACTTTGTGGCACTGCTGCCGTGCCATAGAGGAAGCACTTTGGCAGAAGAGAGGGGAAGTCCGGATACTGCGAGGGGATCAAAGCCTTCGACTTGGTTCTTCCACCGTATGATCACTCCTTTTCTTTCTTCTGCGTCCTCTTCTGTGTTCCAACGGGGTAAAAACTTCTTGGCCTCTTCATTAATGTTGACAAGCTCGGCTTCAAAGCCTTGGGTATGAAAGGGATTGTGGATCATGTAGATCTTGGCAATGCCATAGCCATGGGGTTTGTGGTGGAGGAAGTAGCGGGTGGCAAATTGGGTTTCGGGGTCTGTGGGAAGGAGCTCCCACTTTTTAAAGCGATTGTTATCTTGGGGGATTCTCTTTAGGACATCGGGACCGATCTGCCAAGGAGTGTTGGGGTAAGGAAGGAGTTGTTTAAGACCAGAAGGGATAGGGGAAGCGGACATAAAAATCTCCTTGAAGATCTAGAGGATAGAGCAAAGATAAATTTAAGAGAATATTTATGGAGATAGGAGTAGACTAAACTTCTTTCAGGCAGCCTCTGAAAGCGCTGCCGGCGTTTTAGAGCAACGAGTAGAGTTTTACTTAAATCTCGTTTAAATTTGTCCAACCACCCCGCACCACCTCAGGCCCTTGCTGTAATCAATACATATCTTTGCAAATCGAGTGATTGTGATCCATCATTTTCGAAACACGCATGTAACCGATTAGCATTTCTTTTGCCTACAAAGTAACAAACCCCAATACAAATACCAATTTTCTAATTACCAATGGCCTAGAACTTCCGAACAGCCACAACGCCTCAGTCGAGAAGCCGCAATACCTTGAATGAATTAACATAATCAGTTATTATTCTTCGTGATGTGATTCGCATGATGCGCGGATCCGATTTAACAAAGGCTACTTTATGGTAACGCAAATATGTGGAAACGTCCCCCTCTCTGTTAAAGTTGGTGCTCCGATTTGCACAGTGGGGGGAATTATACTTCTCACAGCAGGAGGGATTTCTCTGGCCCATGGATATAATGGCAGTTCTACCACTATGGTGATAATTGCGGGGACTATCTGCAGTTTAGTGTCAGTCTATTTTTGTTGTAAATTTGCGCAGATCTGGAAATATTGCAGTCCCCTATCGGGTGGATTAGTTAACCAACAAATTCCTAGGCCAAATTATCAATCAACCGCACCATTGACAACAGAGTCCTCAACATCTAGATCATCACAGGGAAGTACTACTACTCCTGAAGGTCACTATAAACTTGGTAATCATTATCTATTTGGTACTGGGGTTAAAGATGTAACTAAAGCGGCAGAGCACTATAAACAGGCAGCTGCAGGAGGACATCCACACGCGCAGTATCTACTGGCCAAATGCTACATGAATGGTGCTGGTGTACCACAAAATCACGAGGAGGCAAGAAAATGGATAAAAAAGGCAGCAGAAAATGGAGAATCCTTGGCTCAGAAAACCATGACGATCTACGAGGCGAGAAAAAAAGGGAGTAGCCTTGGCACAGTTAACATTATTATTGACCTTTATGACGATACGAAGATCGAATTAAATATTAACTTTAGCTAACGGGGAAGTGTTAAGGAAATTTAAAAACAGGCAATGGTAAGGTAAGATCTGGCACAAATAGGTAAATGTACAGCCAAAGGAACCCCTTCATCACGATTTGGCCTGGATGAGACTAGAAATTTTCTGGGTTAAAGGATGTTGAAGGCCTAATTTCTTTAAACACATCGCATAAACCTCTAGTAGTTTTTCAAATGGGCGAGAGGAAAGACTCCCGGCATACAGGATTAAATCATTCAGAATAGTTAATGTGTGCGGGGAAAATTGTTGAGAGGCTTTGCATAAAATAACAAAAGCTTTGTGGCTACAATCAAATGCCATCTTATCATCTCGCAGATCTTTACATAAAAGGCTGATCTCCCTGCAAGTTTCAGCAACCTCACAGTGGTTTTCACCTAGAATTTCAATCTGAAATGTCAGGGTGTTCTGCAAAAGTGGAAGCGTATCCTTGGCAGACTGTTTGGGTAATTCCTCAGGGGCTTTCATCGAAAACGGAGCAAGTTGTAGAGTCAACTCATGCTGTAAGCCTAAAATTTTTACTGCAAGGGAGTATGTTTCTTTTAAGATCTGAAATGGAGGAGGCAAAAGTTCTTTTGCACAAGCAATGAGATTTTTCAAAATGACCAAAATGTGAGGATGTGAATCCATATCGCACGAAATAACAAACGCCTTTTGAAAGTGCGCAAAAGCATTCTCATGATCGCTTATATTTTGATAAGCGGTGGCAATTGTCATATGGCCTGAAATATTCTCAAGTGGTTTTCCTCCCCTCTTCAAAAAATTTTGCAAATACTCGATCGCCTGTCTATTGTCTGATAAGGCGCTATGAACAAGGCCTAGGTGGTAATTAATTTTGGCTGTCTTATTGACATCTATACGTGAAGTTCGATGTTTTTGTTGATTTTCTAAAGCTAACTGAGTTTCTAAAGCCAACAGAAAATGGGTAATTGCCTTTTCGTTCTCCCCCAGACTTTCATAAGCTAAACCGACATGATAATAACCCGTTGTAATATAATAGTATGCATTGTCTTCTTGCCTTTCATTGTCTTTGTGAGATAATATCTGCCGAGTCGCTTGGGCTTCATCGATTTCTACCTTCTTTGCAATGCTTTTATAGTCTTTTCTCAATAAAAGTAAACGGATTTCCAATGCTTTTTGGAAATATTCTAAAGCATTTTCGAGATTTCCGTTTTTGTAATATTCAAGACCAATTTCGTTCATTGTTGTAGCCACAAAAAAGTGCTTGTCACCAAAGATTTTCAGTTGTAACTCCAACAGTCTATGGCTATAGTAAATTGCTTTTTCATGATTTTTGAGCTTCCTATAAACAAATCTAATTTTGTCATAATTTTCGATGACGTCGGGGTGGATTTCATTCAAAGTTTGTTGCAAAATCTTGGAAGCGGTTAACAAGTGTTCAAGAGAAAGCTTGTAATTTTTTTGCAAAGCATATAAAGCGCCAAGCTTGTTCAAATTGTTACCCACTAAGGGATGGTTTTCACCCAAAATTTGTAAATTTATCTTTAAAGCCATTTGCAAATACTTTAGCGCTTCATTAAAAGGGTTATTTTTTTCTCGAGGGGCATCAGCAATTTTATTATAAGTGCCTATTCCTATATAAGCTTCGGCAAGCTTGATATAGCTATCAGCTACGATAGGATGATTGGGGCCAAAAGCTTTCAACCGGATCTTCAAAGCTTTTTCTAAAAATATAAACACATTCTCGGCGCCAATTGCGTGATTTAGGTAGAAAGTTCCTATTTGATGGTAACTTGTGGCAACCGTGGGATGATTTTCGCCAAAAGCTGCCAAATTAAATTCTAAGGCTCGCTCGTAATATTTGAGGGCTTTTTGATGAGAGTCAATAGATGAGACTTTAACGTTTTCAAAAAGTTGTGCTACTTCTGTATAGAAGAGGGCACTGATTTCAAAATGAGTATCATTTTCCCCATATTTTTGCTCACTAAGTTGTTGTATGTTTTCTAATCTCTTCGAAGCACCGGTGAGGTTCCCCATGCTTAGGTCAATATTCAATAAGTCCAACTGAGCGTTTATTTCATTGTCCTCATATTGTTGCTCAATAAGTTGTGGTATGTCTTGTAATCTCTTCCCAGCACCTTCGATGTTCCCCATTCTTTGGTCAAGATTCACTAAGTTTAACTGGGCTTTTATATCATTAGGATTTAAGGAAATAGCTTGTTGGAATGCTTGACGAGCTTTACTATATTGCAGGACTTTCTCAAAAGCTTCTGCCTGCACTATAGGGCTTTCATCATAAAAGGCTTGGGTATAGAATGCTTGCTTATTTTGGTTAATATAGAACGCTTGGGTTGCCTTGCAAAATGGGATGAGTACTTTGTAGATCTCTTGAAGGATTTCGATTCTTTCTGGAGTGAGGTAGAGTTTATCTTTCGCTTGGGTTGAGCCTTCTTCGATGTGATGAAGATGTTCGATCTCATTCTTATAGAAGAGGTGGGCTTCTAAACGTAGGGCTAGAACTTGAGCAACAGCTGTTTTGAGATTATTAGCTCCTTGAGGGGAGAAGACTTTGTATGTAACAAGTTCATCGATCCGCTCAAAGGTATTTGTACTCTTAAGTTCGTAGAACAGGGCTAAACTACTGAGGATTTCTTGGAAGGGGCGGTAGAGCTCTTGTTTAATGCCAAAGATTTTGAATTCTTCTTTTTCTTTGGAGAGGTTGGGGGAGAATTCTTGGAGGTGGCCAGCTAGGAGTCTAAGGGCGAGTTTGTCTCGATTTTTTATTTTCTCTGCTTTGACTTTTTGAACTTCAGATTTTTTCTTGTGGTATTGTTCAGCGAGTTTTGTTTCCCCTGCCACAACACAGACAGTATTCATAATATTAGCTAAGATGATGCTATCGTCGATCCATCGGGAGTTTTGGAGCTGGGCAAGTTTTTCTGGGGTGGCGATGAGTTCAAAAACTCCTCCGATGGGGATGTTGCCTCCTGTATCCATGCATAGGCCGTTAGGGGTGGGACTGGGTGCTAGGGTACCAAAGATCTCACATTTGGTCTCTCCTAGGTTGATGACATGGATTTGGAGAAGGCGGGCCAGCTTGCGGAAGTAATCTAAGGCTTCAGGAGTTTCTTTTGCGATGATGAAGGCAAATTCGAGATCGGAATAGGGACACATCTCTCCTCGTGCCATGGAGCCCATGGCGATGCAGGTCCAGGGAACTGGGGGTTGACCGAGAAGTTCTTGGACTTGCGAGATGAGGAGTTTGAGTATTTTTTTTGTCTCTTGCGTGAGGTCATACAAGATCTCATGAATGGGTTCTTGTTTGGTAAAGGCATCCTGACATCTTTCTCGACTGAAGTTTAACCAATCTCTATAAACTTGAAGCTGATTTCTTTTGGAAGGAGGGGTTTTGATATTTTGCGATTCAAGGTAGAAGGCAGGGATTTTTTCCATTTGGGAGAGAAGGCACTTTTCAAAGAGGGTGTTTTGTTTGTGGGTTTTAAGAATGGCCAGTGCAGCGTTTAAGATCATCGCTGCCGCTACAAAGTTTTGGTTTTGGAGATTGTAGTCACTGATTTTTTCGAGATACAAAATTTGCTCTTCAATGAACCCTGCTCGATGTGCTGCCATGAGACAATCTTGATAGTATTTGAGGATATCTTTTGGGGGATGAATTTGAGTTGTTGTTAGGGTGGTGGTGGTCGTCGTTGTTGTGGTGGTTGTCGTGGTCGTGGTCGTTGTTGTCGTGGTTTGGACTGGGAGACGTTTGGTGGTGCCAAGGAAAAGGTGAACGATTTCGTCTTGTCCGTGGCGGAGGGCGAGATCGACAGGGAGATCTCCATTGGCATTGAGGAGTTGGGGATCGGCTTTGTATTTGAGGAGGGCTTCAGCACTGTGGACATGGCCATGCTTGGATGCCCAGTGGAGGGGGGTGTAGTTATATTTGTTTAGGGCATTGGGATTGGCTCCTGCTGAGAGGAGCAGGGCAACGACGTCGGGTTTGGGCTCTCCCCAGCAAGCTTTGTGGAGGGGGGTTTTGCCATCTTCATCTGGGGTATGGAGTAGTTTCTGACAGGTGGGGAGTTGGAGGAGTTCTTTGAGGAGGGGGGTATTGCCATAGAAGGCTGCGGCATGGAGTATGGTTTCTCCTTCGATGGAGGGGAGATCGACACGGGCTTTGTTCTGGTGTAGGAGGGTGACTACTGTGCGGTGGCCTTGGAGGACGGCTAAGAAGAGAGGGGTTTTTTTGGAAAGGTCTTGGGCATCGATGGGGGCACCTCTTTTGAGGAGGGTGTTGATGTTCTCTTCTTGTCCGGCTTGGGCAGCGATGTGGAGAAGGGTTTGTTTGAAGGGGTTGGTGGTTTGGGGATTTAAGCCATGTGCGAGGAGAAAGTCGAGGATTTGGGGAGCGGGTAGGGTGGCGAGTTTCAGGATAAAGGCAGTATCGGTGAGGAGTTGATTGAAGAGGGTGAGGTTTTGTGTATGGAGCCATTGGAGGATGGGGAGTTGATCGGCTGCAGCTGCGGCATGGTAGAGGGTTTCTGGTCCTTGTTCTTTGAGTCTTGTGGGGTCTTCTTGGATCCAGCTTTTAAGTAGATCGAGGTCTCCTTTTTGGCAGGCTGCATAAGCGGCTTGAAAGGTGTAGGGTTGTTTGAGGAGAGGAGCGGGTGTATCTGGGGTAAGCTCGACCCAAAACCTTGTGAGGGTTTGGGATCTTTGGAAGACGACGATTTCATCCCAGTCTGGTTTTTGGTCTTGGTAGCAGGGATAGCATTCTATGCAGTTGGGTTTGTTATTTAGGGAGGCGACGGGGATGAAGTGGGCATTATAGTTTTGAAATGCACCCTTCCCTTCCAGCAGCTGCATCATACTTCCTTTCTTAGGATGGGGGACGTCGTTGATGACGGGATAGGGCTCCCGCATCGAAACCAAAGAAAGAAGAAGATGCCCTTCGGAGTAAAGGGAGGCGTAGTGGGCGCTATTGGTAAAGTAGATGCCGCTGCCAAAGTAGCCGCTATAGGTACTTCCTCCTCCGCCGACTTGGCTGGTGAAGTAGTGGTGTTTGCCAAAATAGGTGAAGCCGGATATGCAGATCGATTCACATTTAGTTTGATTGCTGCCGTGCCAGGCGAGAAGAACTTTGGTGGAGGCTAAGGTGAGGGTCTCTCCTGCCAATGAGAGCTGAAGAGGTTGCAGGTTAACTTGCTCTTGCCATCTCTGGATTACCGCTTGTTTCCATTCGCTGTCGGTTTCTTCTTTCCACCGGGGTAGGAATTTCGTGGCTTCATCTTCGATGTTGACTAGCTCTGCTTCGAAAGCTTGTAGATGGGCAGGATTCTGGATAGCGTAGATTTTGGCAATGGCATATCGATGAGGTTTTGTATGCAAAAAAGCTTTGGTGACTGAAGCCATTTCGGGATCGGTGGGGAGAAGCTCCCATTTTTGAAACCGTTTAGCTTCTTTGGGCATCCGCTCAAGGAGGGTTGGGCTAAATAGCCAGGGGCTTTTTGCAGAGACTGGCGCTGACATCGAAAACATCTCTTTCTGTGGAAAAAGATTTTATCAACAGAGAGATTTGGGGCAAGGGTTTTATATTTTTTATCTTGGAAAATTTTTTGCTAGGTCTTTAACATCTTGCTCTGAAAGTCCAGTGATTTGAATCACTTGTTGTATGGAAAAGCCTTGTTGGAGCATTGTTTTCGCAATCTCTAGACGTCCTTCCTGGACTCCCAGTTCCCGTCCCCTGTCTTCCGCTTTTTTCAGCGTATTTGTTTCAATTCTAAGCCATTTGAGATGGTCCTCATAGGCTTCTCTCTCTTCGGGCCCAAAGTTCATAACATCTAAGACATGGAGTGCTTTTTGAAGAGAAGGATCGTTTAAAGGAGCTGGAAGATGCTCCTTTCTCAGTAGATCGTGGCGCGTTAAAAAGGCCGCCCACATATCGAGAGAGGTCTTCACCTTGGCAATGAGATCTGAGAGCTCTTGACGACTATTGCCAAACTTTTTTAGTTCGATGGTATGGAGCTCTAAATCTTTAAAATAGAACAGATGACTCTCTTGTTCTCGAATATGAAACACATTATGATACTTTTCCACCTCAGGAATCGAAGTAAAGTTGAGGATATGGATTCCGATGGCTTTAGCCAGAAGAGCATAATCTTCGGTGGCTTTAAGCTGTTCTGTATACAATTTTGCCCAATAATAGAGGGCTCTTTTGTCATAGTCAGCTTCATCACTGATTTGAATTTCAATATTAAATCGCTTCCCTTCTTTCCCCTGAGCTTTGATATCTAATATTGAAAGCTTATCGTTTCTAAAATTTTTAGGATTATAAGGATTTAAAAGGATAACATCACTGACCTGATCTTCAGGCCCAACAATTGAGTTAATCAATGAGATTAAGAGATCTTTGTTCTCTTCAACGCCAAAAATTTTTTTAAATGCAATATCGACACGCGGACTGATTTTTTCCATGGGCTACACTATGGCAGTTCAGCAAGATAAATCTTTCTATATAAGAGCTTATTGTATCAAAATCACCACCCTCTGTCGAGAGGAAAGAGCAGAATTCAGGAGAAGGGCTTCACTGTTTTAAATCAACTTGAATTTCATCAATCCATCCTTGAGACCATTGAACATCCGGATGATCGACCTCATAGAGTGCGAGAAAAAAGTCACGAGGTGAGATGTGTCCCTTCTCTGATCTCGAATTTGCCTTTGTCATTGAGAAAGAGACACCCGAAGCATTGAGTTACTTTCGTCTGTTAGCCCGTTTTCTTCAGCTCCGCAGCATCAATTTTGGGGAAACGAAAGCCGAAGTTTTTGGACCTCAAGAATCGAGCCCTACACCCAGCGGATTTTGTATGGATAGCGGTGGGAATGTTCCTCTAGGAGGGATTTTCGAGCTCATCAGTACACCTGAAAAATTAGCTTTAACCCAAACCTCACAATGGATCGAAGATAATATTATCCTAGCAAACGTCATGAGCACTGTTTGCGTCATCATGGATGAAAATAACCTTGCCGAGCGGTATCTCGAAGCAAAAACTCGCATACTCAATCAAGAGAAAGGGAGTCTTTTTTCACGACAGAAAAATGCCCATAAATTGGCTCTAAAACTGTTAGCTGGACATTTACAGGAATTTCTCCAAATTTTTCTCAACAAAGAGAAAAGCTCAAAGCTTTTGGGATCAAAAAAGAGCTTTACCGACCGTTGCAAGAAATTTTGAGCAGTCTGGCTCTTTTCTTTAATGTCAAAGCGTGCAACTCAATCGAAAGAATCGATGAACTGGTGACTCTTCAAGTCTTCTCTTCTCAAGGAGCCACAAACCTGAAAAGAGCTCTGACACAAGCATTTTGGTAATTTTATAATTTGAGAAAAAAAACTCGGGTCGGTCAATGTGACTCTCTGTTAAAAGCAAGGGGGAAGAGTGGGTTAGATAAAGATCCTCCTCAGAGTGAGGCATGAAGGTAAGGTTCTGTTTGCGAAACTCCAGTTCCGTTAAAGGCACCGGCAATTTTCTTTCCTGGCGATAGATGTTCAGGGCCTTCTCGTTAGGGTCGGCATTCCGTTTTACGGTTGCCGGTAAGTTTCTTTTTTCAATGTGCAACATGCGATGTTGTTCTTCGGAAAGAGTAAGGATATGGGGAATCTTATAAGCAAAGCGAATATATCTCGTTCTTGGTTTCTCTATCAGCGTCCCCCATATTCCCCGATATTGCTCAAAAAGAGAGGGTTCCCGTGATCGGATCTTTAAACACAAACACCAGGCATGGAGAGCAATGGCCGCAGCTTGTGGGGACCCATCCTGATGAGAACTCGATATTGCTACCATAGCGAGGAGCATTTCACACGTATAAAGGGAAGATTCGAGAAGGATATCGTAGCTATTTAAATGCTCAAGAGCTTTTTGATAATGACGCGTAGCAAAATAAAGGTAGGCAAGGAAAATCTTCCCCTCTGGTGTCTGAGGAATTAGCTTTCCTTTGACCACGTCGAATTCTAAGTAGACCCAGCGCCAATTTTGGTGAGTGAACAGTAGATCTTTTTCACGCTCATCTTCAACAACTAAGGCCATCAAGTTCGTTAATGAAGCATGCGCTTCGAAAGTGCCATGAGGAAGGAGTATTTTGCTCTTTTTTTGATCTACACTCTGCAAAAGCAGATAGGGACAAGTGACTCCCAATGCGGCATCATCGTTATGACACCCATAAAGATAAAAATCCTTATCTGCTTGGTACTGCAGAAGCCCCTGCTCGTTTTTAAAGCAAAGAGGATCTCCCTTGTGGGAATGGTAACGGGTAAAATTTAAAGAAGTCAATTTGCCTTCTTTTACGGTGGCCATAATATATTCAGGCTTGTCAAATTGAGACAAAGGATGAGTTTTGTCCCAAGCAATGACTTGCTCATCCCCAGACCAAAGCTCACCATTTTCACCCATCGATGCGATGGTTCGACCAGAGGCTCGACGGCTGATGAGCAGGGCGGCTTTTTCTGTAGGTACCGTCGCCACCCAATGGGTGTGGTCAGAAAGAAGGGAGTGTGGGATTCCAATATCGGTTAAATGTTGCGGCGGGACGTATTGGTACCAATGACCATTGATCTTTCTCTGTAACCCTCGCTCCAAATTTTGATCGGAGCCCAAAATACGACACTCTCCCATAGCTGGATGAGAAAAAGAGATTATATTACCTGTTTGTACCGCTTTGGGAGGAGGGAGCCAAAAATATGATGAAACAGCGCCTCAGACCCCCATGAATTGGCCGGAAGATTCTTTTTTATCACAGTTTTATTGATAAACAGGTGCCCCGATATCAAATTCGCCTCAAAGAGCTGATTCCCTTCTAAATCAGCGGTGATGTTGGGATAGATCCATTTAATACTATTTGGCACGATTTTTTGAGTTAGGCCGATTTGAGAAAGGGCTTTCTCCATGATGTTGCTGCAAAATCGTGGAGCGACGAGTGGCAACTCTTTACATTGAATATAGATATATTTCTCTACCTCTAAATGCAAAGAGGGGGAAAAGTTCCGATCGGACACGGGGTAAAAGGAATAGAAAAACCAGGCGATGAAAATGTCTTCCTTTTCTTGTTCCTTGAGTGGAGATGGAGATTGTTTGTAGGCAAAAATGAGGTGCAAAGCGATGAGACTTTTTTCTTCAAGAGAGAGATCGGGCCGATCCCCTAACTCGGCAAGAAATTTAGGTTCTATAAATTCATGTTTTTCGACAAACCCATTTAAGCGGATCGCCAGTTTTAAAAAAAATAGAAGGGAAATGATAGGAGGATGGCGTCGGCCCCACTGAGTGTAGAAAAGCCCCAACCCCTTCCGAATAAACCGGTGACATTGATTTCTGAAGTGGGGATTTTTTAAAGCTTCTTTCACAGGGAAAAAGGAGTCGCGGGTATAAATTTCGAAGTGGGTTTCAAAATTGCTCTCTTTTTTTCCCTCTGATTGTTGCAAAGAGACACTTCGAAAAAATTCAATCTCAAAAAGAGTTTGTTGATCCACCGATTCTAGAAGGTGGATATTTTGTGTGAAGTAGATCAGCAGTTTGTAGGGGTATAAGGTAGGCTCACAGGAAAGGCGTAATAAAGGATCGCCATAAATTAGGGCTTCACCCTCCTCTTTAGAGGTGTCTTTATTTTTTAAACGGCGATTCCATTTGTGCTCACTCAACCACTCGCGTGTCTCTTTTTCAAGCGAGGGATGGATCGGCAAAGAGTTAGGATGGCGATCAGCTTTAACGATCACCTCATCCCTGTTCTCCCTACTCCCTCGATAGGTGACCCTAAAAGAGTCTCCTTTTTTTTTGGAGATAAAGACGCAGGGCTCTCTCTCAAAATTCCTCATTGTGGCATCTTGGAAAAATTGGCGGGTGATGAAGGCGGCTTTTGCTAAATAGGAAACATATTGGAGCCCAGCCTGAAAGAAAAGAGAGTTCGAAATCTCTTCCTTCAGCAGCTCTTGTACCAGGGTAGAAAGAATTTCAATTTTATCACTATGTTGAACATTCAGTTGGGGATAATTTTTTCCGAGAGCGAGTAGCCATTGGGTAAGTCCTCGAATTTTGCGCGTGCTGATCTGCGACTGTGAAGTATCAGCAAAATCGAAAAGAGGGTAGGGTTCATAAGCAAAATCCTCATAATCTGTTTCATCTTCTAATTTAACACGATCAGTGTAGGTTTTTTCGAAGTATTTTCTAAGGCGCATCCTTTTTTCAAATTCTTGAGGAGAGAGAAGTAAAAAAGGATCGAGATCATCCTCTTCGCCGGGGGAATAGAGGGGGTAGAGTTTCAGAGGCGCTCGCGTGTCATCACTCAATTTGTGGTTAGCATCGATTTTTACTGCAAGATAATGGATGAGAACATAAAGAGATAAAACGGTATTCGTTGTCCGTGGCAAAATAACCATCTTCTTGGTGCTGAGATCATATTTATCGAGCATGAGGGAAAAGATTTCTATTAACGGAAGGAGCTTTGCATCGGGAAGATCGGCCCAATAATTATTGGAATCGAAAGGGATGGGTAGCATCTCAATCACTTGCTCAGTTTCCCAAGCATAGATCGCCTTATTTCCCCATCTTTGGTCAAACCATTTTTTCAAGGTCACAGGCAAAGACTTTACGGAAGCAGGTAAGGCAAAAATCAAATACCGTGGCAAGGTAGTACTGATTTGCTCCGCTTCCAGTCCGGAGGCTTCTATAGGAGCCACCCTCAGTTCTTCCCATTTTTCCGCTCTGATACTTGGTGCACCGAGTTGTGGCAACTCCGAGCTAAGAGGGGGTTCAGATTGCAGTTGGAAAGCCTCTATTTTCTCGATTTGTTCCAATTGGGTGATCAGGTCAAGCACCGTAGCTCCCCAAGTTTTGAGAATTTCTCCCTCTATCCAATCGGTTTTAGCCAACTCTTGAAGTCTAGAATAGGTATTTAAGGCTCCTGTTTTCAAAAGGGTACGGAGTGTTTGAACGGCGGGTTGTTGGCTTGTTAAGTATTTTTTATAGAGTTGATATCCTTCCACTAAGGAGTAGACTTTCATCTCTGCCATCGCTAGTTGATACCACTTTTCCCTCAGATGTTTTTTCGCTAAAGCTTTAAATATACGCCACATCTCAGTGTTAGATTCGGGATCTTTCATCGTCACGGAGGGGAAATCGGTGTGAGTTGACTCTAAGAGGTGCTTCAATAACTTCAAGATCATCGCTTCAGCGGAAAATTCTGTGATGTGGGTTTCAAGGATCGCTTGGAAAAAATCGGATTGTATCGGCTGACCCTCATCATTAAAAAACAAGTTTACTGGGGAGATGTTTCGGATCTCCATTACGGGATTGATCCACCGTTTCTGATTTTCAATGGTGACTTGAAATGGAGCTGCCTCTTTTGCAATCAAATAAACTGTTAAAAAGTAACTTTGCTCCGATTCCTTTTTGAATTCGAAAAGGATAGGATAAGTGACTTCAGGTTTTTGACTATCGACACAACGACCCACCATCAAATGCAGGTCATCCGGCCGCAGTTGATAAACCGCATTCATGCTCACTTTTCCCTGTGATAGAGCTTCAGCTGCTGAAAATGTATCTTTTTCGAACCAACTATTTTCGGTGCACAATTGTTGTAGCTGTTTCAAACAACTCAGAAGAGAGGGCGGTATAGGGAATTGCGAACATTCCAAATAACCGATCCATACTTGTAGACTTGTTTTAAAAGATAAGCTGTTTTCAAGTGGAGTTCCCATCACTAAAGCATCCCCATGGATATACCCTAAAATAGGGAGGGGCTGGGTGTATTTGTGGATGATCGGCTCTGCGATCTCTTGCTCCAGGAGAGAGAGGGTCTGTACCCATAATGTTTGATTGCTTGTAGACAATCGCTCAAGGGGGGACCCTTCTTGGGTTTGCCCCGCAAACAAGCCTAACACATTGTGAAGGATACATTTTCTTACTGAAAAAGAGCGCGACTTTAATTGCTGATTGGCAATCTCCCCCACTCCATTTACCCAGCTATTAAAAATCGCCCGAATTGACATAAGGGGTAGGATTTTAAGTGATTCCTAGTTTAAGTAGAATTGTAAGTTTTTATTTAAAGAATTGATTTAAAAGAAGATAACCGAAGGCCAATTGCGCACGAACTCTAGTGAGTTCTGCGCCATTTTGTCATTTCCTCTTTCAGCGCAGAAGCAAATTGTTCTGCAAGTTGATCAGCATAGGATAACAGACAAATATAAACCGGGATCGATGTTGTGGTGTAGAGTTTCTCTTGTTTCAGGATAGCAGAAGCTATAAATTCTATATTGATCTGCTCCAATAGCGCTTCAAAAGTGGAGCGATCCAATTTGCGGACGAGAAATGACAGGGGAAGCAAAATACTAAATGAATCCAGGAAAATCGCATTAATAATTTTATTCAGCCATCGATGAGTGAAAATCAGAGTCAGATCTAAGCTCGGCGCATCGCAGCTTTTGAAAACGCTCGTTGCTACCCTCTCGACAATATCGAAATGAGCTCTTCCCAATGTCAAGAGATAATTGCATACAATCAAGAGCAGAGGATCATTAAGCTCTAATCCTTTCTGTTGAAATGTTGAGATTAGGATCTGAATCTCTTCTTCCAGTTTTCCTAAGTCCATTTCGTCTTCATCCCTATCCTCATCATCACTCAATGCACTTTTTTGTTGGGCAGTGATAACAGCATCAACTGTTGCCTTCAAATCACTCAGAAATGTCTCTTGGAGTTCCTTGATAGAGCTATCTTGCTGATTGCATTTGGTTGACATGTCATCCCACTTAAGTTGCAAATTCTCCACGAACTCTTTGTGGTATTGTTTGGGCTCATGTACATCATGGATGTTGCACTCCATCACCATCTCTTTGCCATGTTCACTGTCTTTCGTTTCCCAAAACAACTTCAGGTAGTTTTTGATCACTCCTTTAACAGTGAGATATTGTTCCTTTGTTTTAAATAACCAGCTGGGGATCTCCTCGTTAAAGGTGACTGTACTTTCACAGATATCTATTTGATCGAGTTTATCCAGTAACAATCTCCGTTCCTCTTCTGGCAGCTTTTTAATCAAACGACATACGTGGGGGGGGGAAAGTAAATCGATTACTGTTTAAACACTCTTCAAGAGCTTCACAGAGTTGGCTAGAGCGCAAGCAGCTCAATGCGTCAGCAGCATTGGGATGAACAAGGCAATCATACCAATAAACCTGAATGGTATTGACACGAGTGTAGAGATGATTGATCTCATCACGGGTTGGATGACAAACATCTGCAAGACGGAGCATATTAAAAGTGGCTATCAGCTCCAACGGATCGTCTATCTTAGACAAAGTAGATTGCATAGTGAAATGTCCGGTGGGTTCATTAGAATGTCCGAAAATATCTGTGTTATTTTTAAGATATTGTAATGAGCTATTAACTTCTTTTATAACCTTAAATGGGTTAGAGAGATCTTTCGGCTTATTGACCATGGGATAAGAGACCCATGTCTTTTTGCAAGCTAGTTTGCAATATTCGAGCAGGGCAATCTTATGACCCATATCCTTGACATGAGGTAGGAGGTGCCATCTTTCAACGCTGATGGTCCAGCAGTCAAGAACGACTGCAGCAAATACCCTACACACTCTCTCCAAAATAAAATAGTCTTCTTCCTCTAAAATGATCTTTCCTTCATCTTGTGCATAAAAAATAGATGTAAAGAGCTCTCGAGGAAGCGTCGAAAAGTGATTACTAGTATCCATGAATAAATTAATTTGTGTTGCAGTGGTCGATTTTATAGCAGAAAATAATTAGTTCCCAATTGTAAAATAGTTTTTAATCAATAGCCAGCAATTTCCGCCGGTCGATTCCATCGAGTACGCTTGAAAAAGTTTTCGTAAACTTTTTTATAACCACAGAGAACACAGAGCGCAGAGAGCCGGCCAAGCCCCCATACGCGGCCCTGGCCGAGCGCTATCGCTTGTTCGCGACGGCACATAAGCGATGTTCCTATACAAGCGATTTTGAAGTTTATCGTGCTGGTTTCGACCCACAAAAAAACCCACAAGTAAAGATCTATATTGCAATAGACCGTTGATCCTGAATACTCAAGGGAACATCACTTGTCTTAGCACAACAGAGTTCAGCCACAAATTCAGAGATAACCTCGTCTCACTTCCTTGGGTTGAAGGAAATCTCCAAGGGTTTTTGCAGATCGACCGATAGTTTGTAAGGTGCTTAAATACAGAATAATATTGCGCTTTTTGGCAGGTTTGTATATCATCCCCCGGATCTCAATTCAAATAACCCTTGGAATCCTATGTCTTCTATTAAATACTGTGAGTGTTGCGGCGTAATCAATCAAGTAAGTTACATTACTGCCGCTGGGCTCGATTTAAGATTATGTGGCAGAGAATATCATATGTACAACGAGTTGACAGAGAACCCCAAAATTGCAAAAGCTGATACCATTTATAAGAAGAATTTTCATTCCTATGATGAAGCTGCTCAATTTTGGGAAAATTTTAAAAAAAAACCTTATTGCTATCATTGTGGTGATACAACCTCAAAAAAATATTTTCATGTGTTCTTTGATAGAGTGATCTGCAGTCAGGATAACCTAATGTTTACACAGATGCTCCGAGAGGAAGGCTATAAGGAGGTCGTTGACGCCTTCACAAAAAATTACGTTTTGAAGGACAACGTTATTGTTAAGTTGTCATCCTTACAGTCAAAAAACAATTCAAATCAAATAAACGGCACGGAACAGCTTGATAGGCATCCTAAAGAAACGGATAGATATTCCAATGCGACATTAACACCATCTCAGGATGCCTCTTCGACAAGGATGTTGTTCGATGAGTCGATTGATTCAAAAAAGAGCGAGGACACACTCCCTTCTTTTTACTATTTACAACAAATAAATTCCGATTCGGGTGTAACAGCAACAGGTGGCGAACAATTTGAGTGTCTAGATATGGCTGTTGAGGGTGAAAGTGTTAATTTTCAAGAGGCGCTAAATCCTACCTATACAGGAACGCGGGATGACTACAACTTTATCTCAATAGGACAACACTCTTCAAGTGTCTGATTGCAACCCACACGATCTCGCTTTTTAAATATTGAGGGTCGTTAACTTTTTTTTCACTATGGTTTTCATACAAAAACGAGATATGTTTGCACGCTCGGTGTCATAAGCTTAAAACTTTGTCAAATCATGTTCCATTGCACCTAAAACCCTACATGAACCTATCCTACTATTCAAAAAAATGTGATTTTTAAAGGATTTTTCCGCATCGTGGGATAGGTTCATTAAGCGTTTCTTTGCCTTTTAATTTCAGAAACAATAATGGAAGTAGCGACGGCAACATTCAGAGAACTGGCTGATCCTTGCATGGGAATCTTCACCATATCGTCCGCCATTTCTTTATATCCTGCGCTTAATCCCCATTTCTCATTTCCAGCAAGAAGCATTACTGGCTTTTTAAATTCATATTCATAAATAGTCGGGTCTCCATTTTCATCACTACCCACCACTCGCAAATCAGGATATTTTTCTTTGGCTTCTTGTATCCATGGTTTCAGCTCTTTCTGAGAAGGAAGCCGAACGATCGGCAACGAAAAAAGAGAACCTGTCGTGGCACTAATAGTTTCTGGATCATACACATCAACAGCATGGCCCGTGATGATTAGCCCATCTGCACCGAGGGCATCGCATGTGCGAATTATTGTTCCGAGATTTCCTGGACTTGATGGCCTGTCAAAAATCACAACGAGCAGATCGTCTTTTATTGGAATCTTCGCCAGGTCATCCTTCGGTATTTCAGCCAGCGCTAATAGTTCCGACGTTTCCTCTTTATTACTGAGCTTGTTCAAAAGTTCAAGAGAAAGATCATACTGTATTTCTACTTGAGACTGTTTCAAGATATTTTTTGCCCAATCTGAAAAACCTTTTTGCGAGGAGTAGAAGAAGGCTTTGATTTTCCAGCCATACTTAACGGCATTATTGATATTACAACTCCCTCAAAAAGGAAACCTTGGCGATTCCTTTTTTCCCGGTTTGTTTTCAGAGCATTGATGATCTGAAACTGGGCATTTTCTTTCGTTATTTTCAGAACCTTCATAATTATTTAACATCGTACATCAAACGCGACCATTGCGCGAAAGGAAATGTTATTCAAGACGTGCTTTGCACGGAACATAAATGCAGCTTGAGCCATCTTACGATTCTAGTGATAGATGCCAGTTGCTTAGGAAAACTTAAATCATTTTTCCATCTGCACTGTGGCAGCACAGCCAGAAAATAGCGACTTTCCCTTAACTGATCTCGATTGACCTTTCAAAAATTAAATTGTATATGAATAATTATGATATCATGTGAGCTCTCTTTAAGAGAGGCTTCTCTCTGTTTCGCGAAAAGTTTGATAAGTGAGGGGTGAAAATTTAGGAAAAAGAGAAAATAAATCATGGCTAATGAATTAGCGATAAGAATTGTACAGTGTATCATATTGAAATGCTGGGTGGGCACAACTTCGGAAAATTAATTATTAAAATCAGTTAACGAATTAAAACAATATGCATCAGAAGCCTATCGTATGGCGCATTGGAAATGTGACCATAACGCGCATTGTGGAAATTGATATACGCAGCCATCCCCCGGATATACTCTTACAGGGGTTGGAACCGGAGCAAGTTCGGAAGATTGGTTGGCTACAACCGCATTTTGCAGACGCATTTGGAATGCTCCATTTCTCGATTCCAACTTTTATCGTCGAATCTGAGGGTAAGAGAATCATCATCGATACCTGCGTAGGCAACGATAAGGCCCGTCACTACGCTCTCTTTGACAATCATAAGGGCCCGTTTTTGTCCCAGCTTGCAGAGGCGGGTTTCCCTGCTGAATCCATTGACACGGTGCTCTGTACTCATCTACACGTCGATCACGTGGGTTGGAACACACGTTTGGTTGACGGTAGCTGGATTCCCACATTTCCCAACGCACGCTATCTCTTCTCTCGCATTGAGTGGGAATATTGGAATCAAAGGTTTCTGTCTGGCGAAACAGCCAATACTGATTGGGCTAAAATTCTCGATATCCCCCATGTCATGACTGATTCAGTACTTCCGATCATCGAAGCGGATATGCATATACTAGTAGAAATGGACTACCATCTTACCTCTGAGGTCTCGTTGATGGCAACACCTGGTCATACCCCGGGCCATGTTAGCGTTTCGATACACTCGAAGGGCAAGGAAGCTATCATTACAGGTGATATTTTTCACCATCCCATTGAGCTAGAATACCCGGAACTTCCAAGTAACTTCGACGTCGACACCAAAGCTGCGGCAAGGACTCGCAAGGAATTCTTTAAAACCCAATGTGGCCGTAATGTCCTGATTCTAGGGACTCACTTCTCTTCCCCGGCAGCAGGGCACATTGTACAAAATGGCAATGCCTGGCTATTGGATACCTCATTCACCCATGTAAATGCATGAAGAATAGGCGACTTTTACCTACCCCGAGCCCCTACGGCCTCCTGTTTGGCTAATCCCAACGGCTCGGTCTTAACAGTAACAAATCTAGCGCCTCGTGTGCTTTACCTATTTATTCAGAGAAGAGTTCCTTCAATTTAAAGTTTTTTTTACCTGTGCATAGGAAAAAATAGCTACTCTTAGCCTTATAGTTGAATGACGCTACCCTTCCTTTTTTTTCCAGCCATACCTGATTTGAAATTTATAAGGTGCTTAAATACAGAATAATATTGCGCTATTCGGCAGGATTATATACCATACATTAGATCTCAATGTAAATAACCCTTGGAATCCCATGTCTTCCATTAATTACTGTGAGTCTTGCGGTGTAACCGATCAAGTAAATTATACTACTCCCCCCGAGCTCAATTTAAGATTATGTGGCAGAGAAAATTGTATGTACGGAGAGTTGAGGGCGAAGAATCCTAAGCTTCTTGAAAAAGCTGATATAATTTATAAGAAGAATTTTGATTCCTATAAGGACGCTGTTAAATTTTGGTCAAATTTTAACAAAAAACCCTTTTGCGATTATTGTGGTCAGACAAACTCAAAGAAATATTTGCACGTATTCTCAGATAGAATGATCTGCACTAAGGATAACGTAGAATTTACACAGCTGCTCCGAGAGAAAGGCTTTGAGAAGGCTATTGACGCCTTCCCAAAAAGATACGTTTTGAATGACAAAGTTATTGTTCAGTTGTCATCCTTACAGCCAAAAAGCAATTCAAATCAAATAAACGGTACGGAACAGCTTGATGGGTATCCTAAAGCAACGAATAGATATTCTAATGAGACATTAACATCTCAGGATCTCTCTTCGACAAGGATGATGTGCGATGAACCGATTGATTCAAAAAATAGCGAGGACACAATCCCTCCTTTTGACTTTATGCAACAAATGAATTCTATTTCGGTTGGAACCGGCGAACGATTTGAGTGTCTAGATATGGCTGTTGAGTGTGAAAGTGTTCATTTGCAAGAGGCGCTAAATGCTGACTATAGAGGAACGCGGGATGACTACAACTATATCTTTAAATAGGACACTATCTTTGCGTACCAAGCAATGGACAGTGAAAGATCCTCAAATAGAGTTAGTGGGCCATACTATTCTTTGTTGTTGCTCAGGATAAATTCAAAATTTTTTATCGTTCAATCGTTACAATCGTTGCTTTGTGCGTGCATAATTTAACCCTTAGCAATAGAAACGATAGAACGATAATTTGTGCTCAGTACAATAGGCGCGGCACCCTATCCTTCCTGTTGAAAGCTATTCGGATAAAGGACTTAAGGTGAGTTTTTCAACACAGCCCAATTTTCATAGATTACTTGTGGACGGTTAACTTATAGATATTTAAAAAGAGGGGTATGAAAATCTTAGTTACTGGAGCGAATGGGTATATTGGAATGCGTCTCCTTCCCCACTTGGTAAACGAGGGGCATGAGATATATGCCATGGTAAGGAGTCGTTTTCGAATTGAAATTCCTGAGAAATTGCAATCTCACCTTCATATCATTGAGGCTGACCTCACTAACCCCTCCTCATTATTGAAAATTCCCGCTGACATCGATGCAGCTTACTATCTAGTCCATTCAATGAGTTATTCACAACAATTTTCCGAATTGGAAGCTGCTTCAGCAGAAAATTTTGTGAGTCAGTTGGAAAAGACACAAGCGAAACAAATCATCTACTTGAGTGGTCTCTCAAACGAAACTCACCTTTCCCGTCATTTAACTTCGAGAAAAAGGGTAGGAGAGATTCTCAATAGGGGAAAAGTCCCTGTGACTATTTTAATGGCTGGGATCATCATCGGTTCGGGAAGTGCTTCATTTGAAATTATCCGAGACCTTGTTGAGAAGCTGCCCCTTATGGTTGCCCCAAAATGGCTTAAGCAGCTAACCCAACCGATCGCCATAAGCGATGTGCTCGCTTATCTGACCCTCGTTTTAGGTAATGCAGCCTGCTTGGGTCAATCTTTTGAGATTGGAGGTCCAGATGTTATGAACTATAAGGAACTTTTATTAAATTTTGCAAAAATGCGGGGATTAAAACGAAAAATCTTCACAGTTCCCGTTCTTACACCGCGCCTCTCCTCCTACTGGCTTTTTTTTGTAACCAGTACAAGCTTTTCACTTGCCCGTTTCCTAGTCGAAAGTCTCATTAATAATGCAGTTTGCAAAGAAAATCGAATTCAAAAACTTTTTCCTATAAAACTACTCTCTTATGAAGAGGCCTTGCAACTGGCTTTTACCCCTACCGAAGAAGATTGGGTACCTTCAAGCTGGAAAGATACCTTAAGTGGCTCTACTTTAAATCCAGATCTTTCCATTTATGTCCATGTTCCTAGATTCGGTATCTTGAGCGATAGAAGAGTCATTACTTTTTCTTGTCCTATAGAACAAGTGCAAAAAAGGATTTGGTCTCTAGGTGGAGATCAAGGTTGGCTGGCGATGAATTGGGTTTGGAAATTCAGGGGGTTTCTGGATAAAATGGTGGGAGGAATTGGGTTGCGCCGAGGGAGGACTCATCCAACGCGGCTTAAGGTGGGAGATGCTCTTGATTTCTGGCGCGTTTTATTAGCAGATGAAAAAAATCGACGTCTACTTCTCTATGCTGAAATGAAGTTGCCAGGAGAAGCGTGGCTTGAATTTGAGATCATCCCTCATGAAACTGGGGGGATTCTGAAACAAACAGCTTCCTTTCGTCCCAGTGGAGTCTGGGGTAGGTTTTATTGGTATAGTCTTTACCCGCTTCACGCTCTTGTTTTTAGCCAATTGATAAAGCACATAGCAAAAAGATAAAAATAGACCTCTGCCCTTTTGATAGGTGGCTGGAATAGGGGAGGAGCTTGCAGAGGTATTTTTGCTTAATGCTCTAGCAGTGGCTCTTGTAATTTCAGGTAACTATTATGTAGAAGACGAGCAGAGCGCTGACCCGATTCAACAGCCCCTTCCATTGTGCATGGCGCAAAGAGAGCGGTATGTTCACCAGCGAAAAAGAGTCTCTCGTGGACTGGGCGATAGACATAGCGGACAGGCTCTTCTCCTATCATGAGAATCTGATTGAAAAGATCGAATTGTTCGGGGGAGAGATTGGAGTAACTGCCCTTGGAAAATTCTTCATGGATCCAACTAACTCCCACAGGGCCTTCATAATGGGTCATCCATCGCTCTTTCATGAGTATGGGTTTTTGTGCACTTGGCTTAATTGGAGAAGAAATGCGACTCAATTCGGTAAGGCCTCTGTCATAGAGATGTGGCAAAGCGTTTGCATTGAAAACGCCGTTGGGACCTCCATAATAAAGGGTCATCACATTTCCCATTTTGTTTAGCCATGTGCCACAATCGCCTAAATTATTGTAGACTTGAGGTAAAGAACACTCTTTATCGAGAGGGATCAATATTTTTGCATTTGTCCCATAATGTTGTGTATGAATGGCAAAAACCTGGTCTTCCGGGATATGAGCTTTCTTCAAATTCACATCAGACAAAGTAGAGGCGGCTATCGCTAAAATCACGTAATCCGCGAGGATGTGGCACTGATCAAAACTCAACTCAAAACGATCGGTATAACTTATCGCGCGTAGGGGCATAGAATAATGGATGTGACCTGTTAGGTGATTGGCCAATTCCGCAACTACCCGACTATTACCCCCTACCACACTTTCCATGATAAAGTACCTATTGGCTTTAGGTAGGGTTTGTGCTTCGTAGATCATTTTGTAGAAATCCCAGAAACCAACATCGAGATATTTGGCAGAGAGTTCCGAAGCTACAGATCCCATATAGCCAGCGATATTACTCTCAATCAATGAGCGAAGGGGAAGATGATTTGAGAAAAGGGGATCTACAAGGGTAGCCAGATTTTTCGCTACTAGTGATTTCTCAAGCAGCATCTGATGAAGAATCTCAGTGGGTTGAGGACCTGTTGCCACGAGCTTTCCCATATGATAACTCTCATTTTGAAAAAGAACGCGCCCATCCACAATATCTAGTGAGAATTCTTCTGTAGTAAGTCCCATTTCTCCAATGAGTTGCCGCAGATTGACAGCTTCCCCACCATCTCTAATATTTTTCCCTCCCAACTCCTCATACCCCTGTTCAAAGTAAGCGGTACAAACACGTCCTCCAGGTCTTGCACGCGCTTCATAGACCTCGACTTCATAGCCAAGTTGCTTCAAACGATAGCTCGCTGTCAGACCAGCAAGTCCAGCACCGACTACAACAATTTTTGGATCTCCATGAATCGGTAGATGGAGAACAAATAAGGCTATTAATAAAGAGCGTATCCATTTCATGTCGCTACCTTGCTTGATTCAGTAGATCTCAATTATTTTGGCTATGTGAGCGCTCCTTCGATCCCTATATGTTCGCAGAGGATGGCGGAGATCTCTTGCCATGCGCGCGAGCCTTTCAGTTTTATGTGCATGGTAATAAAAAGTATGCTTAAACTCAACAGCGCAATTAAGGTTCTTGTTTAATTTATAGGAGGACACGAGCGAAAAAATTTAAAATTCGGTCACTCAAGTGACCAAATTTCACAAAATTCGGTTACTAAAATAACCAAATTTTATAAAATACGGATATTAGGGGAAATATGTACATCCATCAATTCCAGCTCGACTCACTTAAAAAAAAAATACAGCAGGGGAAAGTCATAGTTATTTATGGGCCTAGACGGACGGGGAAAACAACTTTATTAAAACATTTTTTAGAAGCTGAGAAGAACTATCTTTTTGTGAGTGGTGACGATATTTATGTGCACGATTATCTAGCAAGTCAGTCGATCGAAAAACTTAAAAGCTTTGTCGGTACAAAAGATTTATTGGTCATTGATGAAGCTCAAAAAATCGAACATATTGGAATTAACCTTAAATTATTAATCGATCATCTTCCTCATCTTAAAATTATAGCCACAGGATCTTCGACATTCGATCTGGCGCGTAATGTTGGCGAGCCACTTACAGGTAGAAAGAAGGTACTCCTTCTCTTTCCTCTTTCTCAAATGGAACTCAATCAGATCGAAACACCCCCTGAAAGAAGGGCTCACCTTGAAAGCCGGCTTATTTATGGCTCATATCCCGAAGTTATTCTCCTTCCTTCCGAGAGCGAAAGAAGAGAATATCTTCATGGTCTTTCACGCGATTATCTTTATCGAGATATTTTAGAATTTGAAGGAATCAAGAAATCAAAAAAGATCCTTGATCTTTTACAATTGATTGCTTTCCAAATAGGGAAAGAAGTCTCCTATTCTGAGTTGGCAACTCAGCTCGGAATTAACAAGATTACAGTCGAAAAGTATTTAGATCTTTTAGAGCAAGTATTTGTTCTCGTTAATATTCGCGGTTTTAGCCGCAATTTGCGATCAGAAATCACTAAAACATCCCGTTATTATTTCTATGATCTCGGGATTCGAAACACTCTCATCAATAATTTTAATCCTCTTTCCAGACGGAATGATATTGGCACGCTTTGGGAGAATTATTTGGTCATGGAAAGGACCAAAAAACAGCACTATCATCAAATTTTATCGAATAATTATTTTTGGAGAACATATGATCAAAAAGAAATCGATTGGGTAGAAGAGAGAGAGGACAATCTTTTTGGATATGAATTTAAATGGCATGATAAAACAACGAAACCTCCCAAACTGTGGGAAAAAACCTATCCGAAAGCAAAATTCGAAGTCATTGATTCTGAAAATTACCTTCCTTTTATTACTTAACCTAAGTTTTACGCCATGTGCAACTTTTTTGCGACACAGGAACGGCTGCGGCTTTGCCATATCAATCCTCTCTCGTCGGACATAGCGCAAGGCTATGCCCTCCTCTTTGGTTACATAATCCTCCGGTACAGAAATTCATCTCTCATTAAAATATTCACTTCAGCTATTCTGGTTTTTTTTTCTGGACTATGAACCTATCTCACTATTGGCAAAAAGTGCTTTTTAAGTCTTTTTCCCCATCTTTTAGAGCCTTTTCTCGGCCTACTTACCAAAGTATGTTCTTCGAAAAGGCTCTAAAATCTGCAAAAAAATCCTTTAAAAATCACATTTTTCGAATAGTGAGATAGGTTCATGTGTTGCTACATTAGAGATAGAACTATCAGCGGTGCTCAGGAGGTTCGACAGGGTATTTCTCCTACTCTACTTATTCCGATTGCCTGTGTTGTGGCCTTCACGGCAATTGCCCTTTTAGCTAAGTTTGGGATACTCAATTCTATTGGAACAACTCCCGCTCTTTATCTTCAATATTCCGCTTATGCAGCTGCTGCTCTAGCCTTCGTTGTAGCAATCGCGATGATTGCGATTCATTGTTGCTCTCGCAATAAACAGCAGAGACAAAAAGTAATGCTCCCTTCTCCTCCAATGGAGAAAAATAAAAACAAACCAGCTCAGACTTCTAAGGGCAATTCTAATCGTCAAGCCCAAGTGATCACAAAATCCGGCGCTCCAAAGGAAACAAAAATCAAAGAGCCGCAAAATAGTAAAGGTCTGCCCAAAGTGTACACAAGATCCTATGGGCTTGTGGGACAACCTGAACAAGTACCCGATCGTCTTACACAATGGAAGCAAGAGTTGAATCGAGATTTTGCCGATTATCTGAAATGGGAAGAGGGGGATTATGCGATCCGAGGTCTCGATTACAAGCCTGTAAGAGAGAAAAATATCATATGCCCGTATAAACCATCATGGATCCCGATGGAGGCTTTAGTTTATCTGACAAAAAATGAAAGAGAGTTGCTTTTATCTGAACTCACCGAAGATGAAGTTGAGCATGGCTCATGTAATTTTTTAGACTTGTTAGACAAACTTCCTCCTGTAAACAAACCCCACGACTGGCGCGATTTTTTTGGCATTTTTATCTATGAGAGACAAGATTTTTCCACAATGGATATTTATTCACATGTTCATGATAAATTGGCAGAAATGCGTCGAAAAAATCCTCTTTATTCTATCCGCCTTGCGATGAGTCATCACAATTGGGAATCTGAAAGAATGCTTCAAATGCGTCTCATTTATGTGACGCTAGTCAAATTAAGAATACCCAGAATGAAAAATGCAGAGTGGCGCTGGTGGCTCCGCATCAAGCGGTAATGAAGGAGCTGAATAGCTTTTGCAAGAAGCAGAAGGGCTTACTCATTGAATCCCTCATAGGTGCAAAAACTATCGGTGATCCCCACATTTCTATGGTGAATTTTGATGTTAATGAGCACCTCTAGAGCACCATATTCCATGCAGCGCTGTTGTGCTTTTTTTATAATTTCGAGCAGTTCGTTGAGATCTCCATACATTGTCGTTTCCATTGCGCTGACTTGATAGGGCACCCCAGATTCTTTCACGACATCAATAGCGCGATCTACTATTTCAAAGTTATTTCCGGCGCGAAATCTGGGAATGACCTGAAAAGCAACGTAGGTTTCTGTTTTTTCCATTCTTAGGCTCCATTTATTTAGCACTTTGACCAGTATCTTCGGCTGAAATGACTTAGATCTGCGCTCTGCCACCATCGACGAATAACTCGATTCCTGTAATGAAGCTCGAATCATCTGATGCAAGAAAAAGTGCAGCTTTGGCCACCTCTTCAGGACGCCCTATACGTCCCATTGGGATCGTCGATATGAGTTTATCGACGTTCCCCTTTGGCAGTGTCTCCACCAGCGGCGTTTCGATCGGTCCAGGGCTCAAAACGTTGCACCTAATGTGGCGTTCTTTCAGCTCAACAGTCCAGCCACGCACGAAATTCCGTATGGCTGCTTTGCTTGCCCCATAAACGCACGATTCAGGTGTGGCCTTTACGCTAGCAACAGAGCCGGTCAATATGACCGACGCCCCCTCTTTCAATAAGGGTAAGGACTTCTGTACGGTGAAGAGTGTGCCCCGAACGTTGATTGTAAAAATTTTGTCGAAGTGCGCTGGTGTTATCTTTTCCAATGGGACCATTTCGGTCACCCCGGCATTGGCAAATAGAATATCTATCTTTCCTTTCCGTTTGACAGTATCGTACAAACGTTCAAGGTCGTTCAGATTGGAGATATCTCCCTGCACACCAGTGACGTTCTTGCCGATCGCTTTGACGGCTTCGTCGAGCTCTTTCTGGCGTCTGCCGGTAATGAAGACATGAGCACCCTCTTCCACGAAGAGCTTTGCACTGGCAAAACCAATGCCGGTAGATCCTCCCGTGATTACTGCAATTTTTCCATTTAGTTTAGCCATGCCTTCTCCCTAACCCTTTGAATTTCGGTAATCTTTTCTTGTGCTTTTTGGACATGTGGATGTTTGGTCTTGTAAAATTGTAGATCGATCTTCACACTTTCCCAAGTCAATTGGATGGCTGCTTTATATTAACCATGGCATAAAATGACGTTAAAAATTGTAAATAACGGTTCACAGATTATCCTAAGCCCAACCATAAAAGCTAATAAGTATTATACTATTGATCGCACTGCCTTGAAAAGCACAGATTACTTGGGAGCTGGAGCAACTGGCAGCGTGATTAAAGCAAAATGCACAGTAGAAGATCCCAATGTAAAGAAAGAGAAACAGTACGCTATTAAAATATTCTACTCTTTGTTTAACAAAAATCCTAATATAGAAGAATTTGATTGCCATGGTGAAATCATGCGCCGTCTCAATCAACATCAATCCACTCTATGTCAGCAGGGTATTACTGTTGGGACGGGGATAGAGAAAAAACCATTATTTGCCTTTAGCATAAAGCGTTCTGACTACATTATGAAAAAATTGTATGATAATAATCTTAACGCAGCCATACAACAAGGGTGTTTTCAAAACACTACCCAGCTACGGGTGCTAAATTTTCTTTTGGAAAGTCCTTTAGGTTATAAGTCACAATCACCTGAGCCTTACAATGAATCGCAGCTGCCAAAAATCATTGATTTTAAGCCTTTATTGCATCAAATTTTAAGTCCACATGTTGGAGAATGATTCATGTCGACACCTGCTATTCCCCAATCTCATACACCTTGGCAAGCAAACCCAATCATCTTAAAGAGGAAATCTCAGGGTGGCAACAAGCGGTATCAGAAAGTAGAGCTGCTGTCGACGGACCCAGAAGCTCAATTTGTTCAGGAGCGATTTCACCAAAGTAAACCTCATCGATATGCTATTGCTAAAATCTATTATATTAACAATTTCTTCCATACATATGCCTTTGAAGCTGAGCTGATCAATATGGAAGATGAGGGAGAAAAATTTCTTCCTAGGTGGAGTGAAGAGTCTCATAAAGAATGGAAAAAACAAACCATTGAGAGATGGCAGCAGCAGGCGAATCGTTTACAACTTATAGTGGTCCACAATAATTCCCTTAACATGCCAAATCCTCTTTCTCTGGCATGGGAGCAATGAAATTAAATGTGACTCAATCTGCTCCTCAGGCTTCACTCGTTTTGGCAATCACCATTTTTACAATCCTCAAGCAACACCTGGCGATCAACCCAGCACTGATCCCGGCTATTTTGGCAATGGGATCTACGGTACCGATAGCGCTCATTACGCTTCCCTCTATTGCCAGGGATACCTTCTTCTTGTTGCCTTCTCTATGAGAGAGCCCTATCCTGTGATCAACGACTGTCCCCACCCCAAAAAAGGATTTGCCATGACCTTGTTAGAAGGAAAAGGGGCCTATCAAAATTATAACGCCCACTTCATTCCTGTTGCTTCAATCAATCCTCAAAATCCCAGATGTATGGAATATTACCCCTGCTACCAAGATCAAAAACCAGCATGGAATGAGATCGTCGTCTTCCAAAAAGCCCAAACCCTCACCCGATTTTGGGTAGAGCTCACCCTAGACACACCCTCACCCTTACTCAAACAACCCTACAGCTTCTCAGCCGCCTATGCCGCAAGCCAGAATGGCGATCTTGAACAACTCAAAACCTGGATCCAAGAAGCTCCTAAAAGATTACAAGACAAAGGTCCAAAAGGGGAGACACTCCTTCATGCAGCAGCACTAGGGGATCAACAGACTACTCTCCGATGGCTCTCACAGCAAGATCCCTCCCTTCTAAAATCTCTCTTAGCCGATACCCCCTTCATCCTCAAACTCGCAGCTCTTCCAGTTCCTCAGACCCTCAATTTTCTCCTTGAAAAAGGTCTAGATCCACAACGTGCCAACTCTTTCAAACAAACCCTCCTCCATATCGCTGCTCAAGCCGGACAAGGAGAGAGCGTCAAGCTCCTCCTCGATAAAGGAGTTCTCATCGACTCTCAAGATAACTCCAAAAGTATACCCCTTTTCTTAGCCGTTATCCAAGGACACCGCTCGACAGTCAAGCTCCTTCTCGAACGCCAAGCAAAAACAGATCTTCGCTCCATAGAAGGGGAGACCATCCTCCATGCAGCCGCCTTTTACGGCTACACCCTCGTTCTGCAAGACCTTCTCAACCATCTCCCTTGCAAAGCACTCATCTCAGCAGAAGATGAAGATGGCAAAACCCCCCTCCACAAAGCTGTATGGTTAGATCCCAAACCCGATATCGTCACCCTACTACTCGATCACGGAGCTGACCCTAATGCTCTAAACAAATATCAATATACCCCTCTCCATTGGGCAGCCAAACATGGCCACCTCCAAAGTGCCTCCATCCTAATAGCACGAAAAGCCGATCCTCAACTTCTCAATGCCAATGGAGACTTAGCTGTTGATCTCGCCCTCCGCCACGGACAAGATGAGTTCGTTCACTTCTTCCTCGGCACAACGCAACGTCTTGTCATTTCTTCAACAATGACCACCACAACATCAACCCAAATCCCTCCCCCAAAAGATATCCTCAAATACTATCAAGATCGTCTCATGGAAGCACACCAAGCACGACTCGTTGAAGAGCAGATCCTCTATCTCAAAAAAATCAGCGATTACAACCTCCAAAACCATAACTACATCCCTGCCGCCATGATTCTGAACGCTGCACTGGCTCTTCTAAAAACTCATAAACAAAACCCCCTCTTTGAAAAATACCTCCTTAACCAAATGGAGAGAATTCCAGCTCTCTATCTAGACTCGCAAAACATCAAAATCCCTCCAACCAAAAAAAGTCAAATTCAAACCTATAGAGATTGGCTAGCCTATAGTCGAGAAAGATGTCAGAACGCTTTTGCCAACCAAGAACCCATCCAAGAGATTTTATATGACCTTACCCAAGAGACAAAAAAGATCTTCAAACTCCTCATTAACCAAGCTCTGGAACTCCTTGGAGCTCCCCCAGTTGCATGGACTTGTATAGCCATGGGCTCAATGGCACGAGACGAAATGTGTCCCTATTCCGATCTCGAATTTGCCTTTATCATCGCAGAAGAAACCCCCCAAGCCCTAGGCTACTTTCGCAGGCTTGCTCGCATCTTGGAGATCCTTGTCATCAACTTAGGGGAGACAAAATGTGAGATTTTTGGCTCCCTAGCACCCAGCCCAACCCCCAATGGCCTTTGCATGGACACAGGAGGCAACATCCCCATCGGCGGAGCCTTTGAACTCATCGCCACCCCTACCAGACTTGCTCAGCTGCAAACTGCTCACCAAATCGATGAGAATATCATTCTCTCCAATATCATGAATTTCTTCTGTATTGTTACAGGACATAGCAAGCTAGCAGAGCGCTATCTTGCAGCAAAAAACAACATCCTAGAACAAAAAGAGAATAAGCAGAAAAACTCCCACAGACTAGCTTTCCGACTCATAGCCGGTCACCTGCAAGAATTTTCTCCTGATCTAACACAAGAGAAAGAAGAACTCAAAACCTTTGGAATCAAAAAAGAGCTCTACCGCCCCTTCCAGGAAATCCTCAGCAGTCTTGCCCTTCTCTTTAACCTAAAATCCGGCAACACCCTTGAGCGGATAGATGAGTTGATTTCTTTAAAAGTCTTCAGTCCAGAAGGAGGTGCTCATCTCAAAAAAGCAATTTCTCAGGCTTTAGCCCTACGCTTAGAAGCCCACCTTTTCTACAAAAATGAGATCGAATTTTTGCATCAGATTGAGGAACCCCAAGATCCAAACAAATTCTACCTTAACCCTGCAAGATTTCAAATTCTCCAAGAAATTTACAAGGTACTGATCCCCTTCTGTAAAGCAACAGAAGAGTTTTATCGCACACAAAATAAAAAGGTCTATTCCCATCGCAGGTTTTATGATAAAGACCTTCTAGCAGAAGCTCACGATTTGAAAAACAAAGGATTCCTAGTTCAAGAAGCAAAAAGAACTCTCCAACAAGCAATTGCCTTAGATCCTAACAATGTACAAGCACAGCTTTTGCTTGGACGCATCGAAGGAGATCCGATGCTCAGTGGTAACCCATTAAAGGAATTAGAACGGGCGGAGAAAGCCTTGCAGATCGCTCGGCAAAAATATGGGAATAAACATCCTGATGTGGCGATGAGCTTAAATAGCATTGGAGATGCATTTGCAAACCTCGGAGAGTCGACTGCATTCAATTATTACAAACAAGCTTTAGAGATTACAAAATCCCTCGATGGGATGCAGGACGACAGTATGGCTGAGAGCTTATACAAAATTGTATGTGCTCTCGGCGACCTTGAAAAGCCGGTTGTCGCACTTGATTATCACCAACAAATCCTAGAGATCTGCAAGCCTCTTTATGGGTATCCCCAAGTGGCTATCCATTTAAGTTACATGGGAGCCGCACTCATCAAACTCGAAAAGCCAGCTGAAGCACTAGAATATTACACACTTTCGTTAAAGATGTTAAAATTCCTCTATGGAGATCACCATCCCGATGTGGGTAAGTGTTTAAACAACATGGGAACGCTTTTCTCGGATCTTGGAAAATCAGCAGAAGCGATTGATCATTACAAGCAAGCCCTTGAGGTTCGGAAAGCCCTTTATGGGCAAGGAAACGCCTCTGTGGCTGTAACTTTATCTAACATTGGATCGATTCTTAGAAAGACTCAAAAGCCAGCAGAAGCGCTTGAATATTACGAAGAATCCCTACTGATTCGCAAACTCCTCCTCCTTCCTTTTACTAATTGTTCAGCCGAGGCGCTTGAAGATTTCGCAACACACCTTGAAATTCTCCTCGTTTCTTTTACTAATTATTCAGCTGAAACGCTTGAAGATTATGCAAAACACCTAGAACTTAGAGAAGCTTTCTGTTCTGCAGCTAATTGCTCAAATGACATTGGCTTGACCCTTAGCGATCTTGGAAATTCGACTGAAGCGCTTCAATCTCACCTGGCATGCTTATATATTAGAAGCAAACTCTATAAGGATGCACATCCTGATTTGGCCACAAGTTTATACAATGTTGGAAGTGCCAATTACAGCCTTAAGCAGATGACCAAAGCACTCGATTATTTCCTAAAAGCACTTGCATGTTATAAAATAGTCTATGGGGAGAAACAGCATTTGGATATTGTGCAATGTTTAGTCAGCATTGGAGACGTTTTCTACAGCCAGGGAAAACCAGTTGAAGCTCTCGATCATTACAAACAAGCAATGGAGGCCCAAAAAAGCTCTTTATGGGGATACCCATCCTGATGTGGCTGATAGCTTAGACAGAGTCGGATCAGCCTTGTATTCTCAAGGAAGATACGATGAGGCGTTTGATTGCCTACAAAAAAGCCTTGGAGATTATGCTAAAAGTGTTCGGAGAGGGGCATCCTTCTGTAGCCACAAGCTATAAATGTATCATCCATGTCTTAGAAAAAATGGGAGATCACAAGGAGGCGGAGGAGTACAAACAAAAAGCCAAGCTGCTACAATAATTGCTTTATAGGTTGAATTATATTCCTGACTTCGACATTCATAAGTTAAAAAATAAAACTTTCTTTTTATTTGACGAATTTGTAATACATCCTCCTGTTCATTCGTGTAAAATATCTGCTCCTAATACCGAATCCAAGTAATGACTTCATAAATTGAAGCCGTTTAATACGCCATCTTTGAAAGATCCTTTCTCGCTCAGGTGCAAAAACATGGGCTTCGAAACGATCTGTCAAATCTGTCGCATTATCCAGCCTCACTTTATGAAGTTATTACTTGGATTCGGTATAATTCTCCTCATAAAAGTGTTCAGGTTTGTGAAAATGTGCGCCAGGGAAATAGGGTTCGTCAGCAGGTTGTACGTCATGTTGGCATCGCTCAAAATGATATCCATCTTATTGAATTAAAAAAACTTGCTAAGGCTATCAAAAATCAAATCCTTGAGGAAAGAAAAGGGCCATTTTTATGGTCGAAAGACTCTGAGGAAAGGGGGGCGCCCTGTGGTTTGCCCAAGCAAACCACCCAAAGTGATCCTTTGGCCGGCCAAGGGCCGGAGGGCGCCCCCCATGTTTTGCCTAGTGATCCTTCTACCCCTAAGCTACCTGTTGATTTGTATCAGCTGCGAGAAAAACAGCGTGTGGTTGAGGGTTTTCATGAGCTATTTTAGAGGATGTTGAAAATTTAATGTTAATAAATGGGGCTAGTTAGCTAGATTATTGTGAAACTTTTAAAAATCACATTTTTCGAATAGTGAGATAGGTTCATGTTTGGGCAAGTCAAAGGCTATCCTTCACTACACTCTCTTTGGTCCTGGGATCTGCTTGCTAAGAGCAAAAGCAAATACCAAAAGATTACAAATCTGATCTCATCTCCTCAAGTCAGAGAAGCGCTTCTGAATCATGCTGCGCTTGATTTTGTGGAGAGCGTTTCCTATACCATTGCCTCAACATTAATCGAAAATGGCGAGATTCCATTTGCCAGTGTTTTTATTCTGGCTGCAGCCTTTGTCGTTTACAAAATAGCTAAACATAGATTTGCACGTAGTTGTGTGGCAGGAATGAGTGCAGCTATTCCCAAAAATTGGCTCTCTCCAAAATGGTTGATCCCCTTGGCATTTATGGGAGGACGCCTCAGTCCCAGTTTTTCGGCTACTTTCTCAAATACCCTAGCTCTATATGTGTGTGAAATGGCTATGAGCCATCAAGTGGCTCTTGTTGTGTTACCCTTATTGCGGATGACCCATGATCTTTTAGAGCGATCGCGCTTTAGCGAAACCCCCGTTGTCATTTTTCTCAATGGCACGAGCAGTGCCGGTAAAACAAGCATTGCTAAGCAGATTCAAAAGCTCTCTGAAAAACTCTTTGTATACGTAGGGATCGACCATTACATCGCTATGTTGCCACCCAGTTATTTGCCGGACGGTAAACAGGCAGATCTTGGTTATAAAGTGACGCTCCATCCAGGGCCTACCCGAACAGTGACTTGCGGTGAAGTTGCCAAGCGCTATATCTATGCAATGCATCGCACGATGAGAACAATGCTGGATCAGGGTTTTAATCTAATTTTAGATGAAGTTTTGGTGGCACAAGATGAATTTGATGATTATTTGGCACTATTCAAAGATTTTACTGTTTTATTTATCAGCGTCCACCCACCACTCCCGGTTGCTATACAAAGGGAAAAAGCACGGGGAGATAGGGAGGAAGGATTTGCCAGGGGTTTTTATCCCCTTGTGCATCGTGGGAAAACATACGATTTAGCAATAGACTCATCTCAGCAGAGCCCAGAACAATCTGCCCAAACAATTCTTGCCTATTTAGCGGCTCACCCTTCCCCTTCTGCATTTAACTCTCATAGAAATGATTTGCCATTTTCTCAATAAAAGCTTTAATATTCTGTAATCAATTTTTCATTTAAGCCTTGAGGATTTATGCTCTCGCTCCTCGGAAGATACCGCGCTACCTATTCATGCACGCCATGGCGCTCCCATTGGCGCCAAACCAACACACTGTCTAAGAGCACCGTCATTAAAGTTGATCTACAAAAAGAACATGTTCGGAAAGGAAATTGGTCGCTGAGAGAAAATTTCTATGATTATAGCCACAAGAAAATGGGCAATCTCATGCGCTATGTCGACTCGCTCAGTAGCTCAGAGAAAGAAACAGCCACTCTTCAAAAAATAAAAACCGAATATTCTAAGTTCACAGGTAAACCTGTAGATATCTTTCCCTTTACACCTTCTATTGAGCAAATAACAAGAACAGTTGAGGATGGAGGGGATGGTTTTTTATCGAAAGAGGAGATCCAATTCTATATAGCGCATGGTTTAGTAGGGCCCATGCCCTTAAAGTCACTGAAACCTGATTTTCTGCAATCGATTTACACACAATTTACGGGGATCACGAATACTTTAGGCTCGAAGGGATATCGGGATGTCAGGGTGCGGCAAGAGTGGGTCTCTTTAGAAATACTCGAGCTTGCTAGCAATGTAGAAATTGTGTCACGGGTCTCTTCGTTATTGGGGGAAAATATTAAAATCCGATTTACAGGGATCCATGAGATCCCTCCAAAAACGGGTGCATTTGCTGCCGCAACTAATGATAAAATAGCAGCATTCTGCGCTCATAGCGATCTTAATCTAGGATCTCGTCTTTCCAAAATTGGATTGAGTCATTCACCTGTCGACACGGATTCTATTAATGTATGGATTAGCATTACAGGAACAGGTCCTGACAATGCCCCTCTTTTCCTATTCCCAAGAACACATCGATGGCCTATCTTTACCCCTTTAAAGTATTTAGATCATGCGAGGGAAAATCCAGAGCAGCTGGAGCGCACATTTAGGCTCTTGTCTATCGGAGAATTTGGGAGTGAAATTGTGGCTAACCATGCGCTTTTTTACCACTATTTGCACCATTCTCCTCTCAGGAATGAACTGTTTGAGATTCCCGAAATTGAAGTTTATACACAGCCAGGCGACTGCATTATTTTTAGCACCCACTTGCAACATGGCTCAGAAATCAACCAAACAGAACAGCCACGCCTAGGCATTTCTGTTCGCTATTCGCGTGCCACAAACAAAGAGAACACTGATACTGTGCGCCTGTTACGTTCCCTATTTTCAAAGGAAGAACTCTTCCGTCTTGGCATTAAGGAGAATGATTCCAGAGCGCCGATTTTGCAAATTTTGGGGAGAGCATCACGAGGATTCACTACCCATCGATCGAGATGTTTTACGCCAGATATTAGTAGAAAAAAAACAGCATCAAGAAACTAGATAAAAAGGAATCTCCATATGGCTCTTAGAGTTACCAGCGGAAGCGTATGTAGACATTTGGAATTCAAAGGTCAGAATAAATATCCAAGAAAGCTGCATGCTTTTTTGCCAGTGACACACTATGCAGCTTATCACACAAAAAATACTGCGGCTATTCGCGCCACCTATATCAAACAAGGGGAATGGGGAGAAAAAGAACATCTACACAGCTATCTTATAGAGCGGATACCAGTGTTGAAACGGTATTTTGAACATCTTCCACAAACGGGAGATGAGGTGAGATTATCTGAGAGGATCATGGAGCGCTTCTCAACAAAAATAGGCTTTACCTATGGCGCGAGTCTCCCGTTCAGGCTGAATCTTAAGCATCCTCAATTACCCCCTCAACAAGCTTCGCCTGGAGCATTTAGTGAAAGTGAGCTCGAGTTCTTTTTTGAAAATGGTTTCATAGGACCTAAAGAGATTCCCTCTGTTTCACATGAAAGCCTTAAAACACTTCATCAGAGATTTACGGGGATGTTAACAGGAAGTACCCCCGATCAATAGACTAAAGATCTTACGGCAAGAGTGGCATGATTTAGAAGTCTTTGACATTGTGACCAATCCGGACATTATAGCCAAAGTCTCTTCTCTTCTGGGGCCCAATATCAAACTGCGATTCACAAGCATGCATGAAGTCCCACCGGGTCAAGGAAGCTTTACGAGTATGACAAATCATCATATCGCTGATTTTTACGCTCATAGTGATATGAATTTGGGGACCGCTGCCATTCCAAAAGTGGATACCGAAGATCCTTACTGTGATCGAAATGCTGTCAGTGTATGGATCAGTATATCGGGAACCCATCAACTAAACGCTCCCCTTTTTTGTGTTTCCAAAAACACACAAATGGGAGATCACAACGCCATTGACCTACCTACAACAGACCCAAAGTGACCCACAAGCACTGGCGCTTACCTGTAAGCTTTTAGCAACAAAGGGGTTTGCAAATCAACTCAACGCCAATCACTATTTACTCTATAACTACCTCCTGGCAACAAAAGATCCCTCTATTTTAAGGAAACCATTGAGAACAGAAATGTACATGCCTGCTGGACATTGCCTCTTTTTTACTACACACCTTCTTCATGGTTCTAAGTTAAATACAACAGATGTTTCCCGGCTTGGAATGTCGATACGCTACTCCCTCGCAACGAACGAGGAAAATAATGAAAACCTCTCGATTGCGAAGGGCTTATTTTCCAAGGAAGAGCTCTCCCGACTCGGTATCCAAGAGAATGACGATAGAGTGCCTATTTTCCAAGTTTTAGGTAATGAGCATCATGAGAAATCCAAACCAATTAATCTAGCTGCAATGAGGGAAATTTTATTGCAAAAGCGTGAAAAGAGAATGGGATAATTAATAGTATGCTCGGTTGTTCTTTATCAAAGATTCGCTCACATTATCCTAACTATTTAAATCTGAAACTGAAACGCCAGCGCACTTTCCACCACCTTCTCTTTGCTGCCATTAGAAATGACCATGCCTCTTCATACACACATTTGCCACGTTTGGACGGTATTTCAAGAGTACGTAGTGCGTTCATCCAAAAGGGATGTTGGGCAGAGAAAGAGCCTATGGATCTCTATTTAAAAAAGGCTCTAGAGATTGGTCTTCGCTTCTTATCGACGGTTCATTTGACTGCTGCTGAAGAGGAGCAATTCACTCACTTGAAGAGGTGGTATCTCAATGAATATGTTGCGCCTCAAAGTACATTGATACCGTTTATCAAACTTGAAGCCATTGGCAAAAGATTCGAGACGGCACAAAGCAACTATCTGAAACAAAAGGAAGTGGACTTTTACTTGGATCAGGGGTTTATGGGTCCTCTCTCTACCTACACTATCTAAAGAGTTGCTTCAATCCCTCTCAAAAAAATTCACAAATTTTAATAAAGATTATTACAAGCGGAACCTAACATCCTCGTTATATAGTTCTTTAAAAAATAAAGACCTCTTCGAATTGGCTGCAAATCCCGATATTCTTGAAAAAGTCTCTTCCATTTTGGGGGGAAATATTGCCCTCAGCAATTTATCGATCCATGAAATTCCACCTGGCAATGGCAAGTCGTCTCAAGAAACTCAAGGAATGGTCCACGCTTTTAACTGTCATAGTGATTTGAGTAGCGGTTCACATTATTATTTTAAAACTGACACCAATCGGATGGAGAATTTAGTGTTAGATAACCGTGGGGTTTGTGTTTGGGTGAGTGTCACAGGAACTGATCCTTATAATGCACCGCTCTATCTATTTCCCAGAACCCATCATTGGGAAATCACAACGCCATTTACCTATTTGGAAAATGCAAGAGGTGATTGGGAAGAATTGGAGCAGATTCTCAAATTACTTGCTATACATCCTAGCAATTCTGCACGTCGAATTGGACTATGTAATATAGAATATAAATATTGCCTTGCCAATTACAAATCTCTATTACCTAAGATTGCACGCACTGAAATTTATACCAAACCTGCCGACATTATTATGTTCAATCAACACACACGGCATGGCTCTGGTATTAATAGCTCTTCCCAGTCACGTTTGGCCATTTCACTGAGATACAATACTGCTATGAAAGAAATAGGAGGGATTGAATCTGCGGGAGCCGTGGTGACACAAGAGGAACGTGAAAAGCTCGGATTTGGTAACGATCCACGCAAACCTATGATCCAACTCCTGGGTGAACAGCATCATCCGAATAATGTCCCGATTGATCTAAATAGACTTCTTGCGTAAATATTCAAGATGTCTAACAGAACTAGCAAATGAAAGGTTCTAATTTATGGCACTCTCACTGATTTGTCGGACTTTTATCCATCATCCCTTAACAAAAATCTCTTATCAGAAATCATACTCAGCGACGCGAAAATATTCACAAATCAATAACAGCAACCACCTCGTGTCTCGCTGGCTCACCAATGGTATTTGGAAAGAAAAAGAGTCGATGGATCGCTATATTCTCAATGTGTTGGAAAAGACCCAGGGATATGTTGCCTCGCACCGTTTCTCCCCAACTGAAACAGCACGGTTCAAAGCTTTGAAAACTTGGTATCAGAACGACTATGTGCGGCAAAAAAGCAGTTTGATACCGTTTATCAAGTTAGAAGCTCTTGGCAAGGGCTTTGATCCATCGTGCAGCGATTTCTTAAATAGGGATGAAATCTCATGTTATCTAGAGCAAGGCTTTGTCGGTCCATTAAAAATCGCTTCCTTAACGGAAGAGCATCTGCAGACCCTTTTCAAAGAGTTTCATCATTTCCATAAGGATCATAACCGCAATCTTGGCTCAGTGTATTCCATGCTCAAACATCGATCCATGTTCGATTTAGCTACAAATACCACCATCCTCAACAAGGTTTCCAGTATTTTGGCAAACAATATCATGCTAGTCAACATGACAGTAAATGCAATTCCACCTGGAGAAGGAAAATCGACTACAGAGACATCTGGACACATCAGTTCCCTTAACTGCCATAGTGATCTGAGCAGCGGTTCTCAATATCATTTTGAGGCCGGTGCAAATCACATTAAAAATCTGACGCTGGATAATCAATGTGTCAATGTCTGGGTCAGTATCACAGGCACAGATGCTGACAATGCACCCCTCTATTTTTTTCCCAAAACCCATCTCTGGGAAATTCCGACACCCTTCACCTATCTCAACCTTGCCCAAGATCCCACAGCTATATTAAGGCTCCTCGCTTTTAAAAAGGGGAGTGCCGTGCGTCGTATCGGGCTCTATAATGAAGAATATCGCTACCTATTATCATCACGCTATCGCGCTCTTCTTCCTTATGTTTTTCAAACTGAAGTGTATACACAACCTGGAGAATGTATTTTATTTAATGCCCACTGCAAACATGGCTCGGGAACCAATACCTCTTCAAAAGTGCGCCTTGCGATCACTATGAGGTTTAATACAGCGATGACAGAAGCAGGAGGGATGGAAACTGCAGGTTCTGTCATGACGATAGCGGAGGCAAATCTCTTGGAATTTTAGATTCTACACATAAGCCGATGATTCAGCTCAAAGGCAACGCCCATCACCCTAATAATCTGCCCATTGACATTAGGAATCTATTTTGAAGGAGTCTAACTCACTTATTTTTAGCAGATATTGTAAAAAATTAGTCAGAAACAAAGAGCAGAAACTGAGATCATCTCTAACTAGCATGGTGACACATGGGCAAATACCTATCGGATAATTGAAAGCTTGAGTCGCTCTGTTACTAAAATATCTTTCATTGATAATTTGGGCTTACTCAAGAGGTAACATGATGTCCCTTAGAATGGCATTAGAATCCACAGCCTAGTTGAAGAGTTAAGCCGTGCATCATTAAATCGGCGCCTGGACTATTAACAAACGTAGCCTGTGGGATAGAGTTGATAGATCTCAGCTGATTCCACCAAAGTTGCACTTCATATGCACCTGCAAGATAGATCTCATATTTTTGGCAGAAACAGCCGGTCCAATCTATACCTATTAAAAGTTGAGCTTCTGGGCTCAAACGAGAACCTGGATTATTTAAAGTCACAAGTGATGGACCACCGCCCAGTCCCGTACCATCACCATTCGCCGTATCAGATAAAAAAGTTTTGTTTTTAAGAGAACCATCACCATACAGAAGTGCTCCGCTAGCTGTACTAAATACTCCCAAGCAAGCGCCAATACCATACCGCAAATCGATCCCAATACGGGTAATGCAAGCATTTTTCTGTAAATTTCAATTTCCCTCTTTTCTTTCTCATAATCAGCTTGTTAACATCTCTTGTTTGAGCAGCATATTCATATCCAAGTATTGCTTACCTGTTATCCACTCTTCGTGAATTTCAATAATCACTCCCGTCACTAAACGCAGGGCCGATTCTTTATTCGGAAATAGCACCGCTACCCGTGTCCGTCTTTTTATTTCCTTATTCACTCTCTCAATACCATTTGAGGTCCTGATTTTCTTCCAATGCTCTTTTGGAAATTGGTACACCGTCAATCCCTCATCTATATTCTCTTCAAGCCATTTGGCAAATTCAGGCGCCTTCTTTCGATAACTCTCTATTGCCCTACGTTTCATCTCAAGAGCCATTTCAATGGTTGGGCTATTGAAAATTTCTCGCACCACGTCTGCTATCTCTTTTCTCATTGACTTCTTAGGGGCATAGCTCTGGGCATTCTGGGCAAGGTGAAATTGACATCTTTGCCAAGGCACCGAAGGAAATACCGTTTTCCTCGCATTTTGTAGTCCAGCGTGGTCATCGCTAACGATCAACTGTAGCCCACTCATACCTCGGGACTGAAGGTTCTTAAAAAAATCCCGCCAATGCACTTCGGCTTCAGACAGGCTAGCTGAGGCTCCTACTATCTCTCGTTTCCCTTCAGAATTAACCCCATACCCTAATAGCACTGCCATATCTATCACTGATCCGCTATGCCTTATTTTCAGATAGATCGCATCGATGATTAAGTAACATATCTCCCCCAAGGGACGGTTGCGGAATTGCTCAAATTGCTCATCTAGTTCTTGTGTAAGCAATGAAACCTGCGTTGAGCTCACTTCATAGCCACATAGTTTCTCAGTGATATCTTGAACTCTTCGGGTTGATACCCCCTCCAAATACATCTGGGCAATAGCTAGCTTTAAAGCTTTTTCTGATCGAGATCCCTTTTCTAAGCTTTGGGGATAAAAACATAGACCACGAACTTGAGGTATCCTCAGATCTAGCGACCCCATCCTGGTGTGTAACTCTTTGGGTTTATAGCCATTTGCATATCCTTTCCTCTCCTCGCTTCTTTCATGTGCGGCTGCTCCTAAAAATTGCTCCCTCTCTATCTTCATCGCGGCATTCATTAATAGCTCTAGCACTGGTTTCAATCCTTCTGTGCCATGACCAATTAATCCTTTCACAATTTCCTCTATCAGGCTATCTTTTAGCTGGTCTGAAATCATATAAATACTCTCCTTTCATTTTGAAGCTTTGAAAAGAGAAATTTGATATCAGACCGCTTTCTTTTCCAGTATTTTGAGCTTAGGAATAGTCGCCAATCTGAAATTACAGAAACAATTTTACACTACCCCAATACGGGGACCAATTCCATAAAAATTATTTCGTCTTTTGGCTGAACCTTGGACAAATCCTAAAATAGTGTTACCCTGTCCGATTTGGATATTATTCGCCGAGATCTCTTGCGTCTGGTTAATCCATCCCCCTTTTAACCCAATATTGGGATTGAGGGAGAAGTACCCCCACAACGTATACTCGCGACCCCATGTGAGATCAAACATATTATAGTTTAATTCCCATCGACTCTCACCAGGTCCTCCATGAGCAACGTCTGAAGATGTTTGCTCCATAAAAGGAATGATGATAGAACCAGCTGGGAAGTTTGTTGTTGTACATGGATTGATATAAGTCCATGCAAAATTAAGGTCGTAATTCTTACAATAGCAATCATACCCTACTGCCAGCCTAACTCCTGATGTGTATTCGAATTTCTGATTTTGGAGGTTGATATTAGAGATATTTACCCCATTTTCAACCGTTCTATAATTTCCAATTGTAGAATATAATTGATCTTCTTGAACTTTCCAGTATAGGTATTCAACCGAGACCCCAGTGCCTGCTTGAAGTGTTATGCTTATCATTAAAATAAAGGCCATAACAGCAGCTAATCTTTTCATTTTGACTCTTTCCTAATTATCAGACATTGATATATTTAATCACGAATAAGAACCTATTCCGATAATCCACGCGGTTTCAGAAATTTCTTCGACAATCTCTTAGGCCTCATCTCGTGAGGATTATCAGAAAAGGTTCAGAAGTCATTAGACTGATGGTCTCATAGAAATGCAAGAACTATTTGAATAATGATCGATGTCTTGGCAGAACGTGTTCGCAAATTGGGAGGAACAACCATATGTTCTATTGGTCACATAAGTCGTTTGCAAAATGTCATTAGTGGGATGCCAATGCATTTCGCGAATGCCTCCTGGCTTCAATGGGAGGGAGATGTTGCTAAAGCCACCCTTTCCTTTTGCAATAGAGATAGGGAATAAAAGTAGAAAGGGCCATCAATACAAGAGCTAATGGATAACCGAAACGCCAATTGAGTTCGGGTTGAGTCTGAAAATTCATTCCATAAATACTTGCTATTAATGTGGGTGGTAAAAAGATTACTGCAGCCACAGATAAAATCTTGATAATGTTGTTTTGTTCTATGTTGGTGTAGCCAAGTGTGGCATTCAGTAGAAAATCGATTTTATGAAATAAAAAAGCGAGGAACTCAGAAAGTGATTTTATGTCTTGTTGGATAGTGATCAATTTCGTATGAAACTTTTTGTCAGTATTTTCTAAAATTTGATTGTGATAGAAAATCAACTGTCGATCCAAGGTTCCAAGACTCGCTCTTAACTTGGAATTCAAGTCACCAGCCTCTCCAATATGTTGCAAAATTTCTTGCATATGAATTTGACCTCTTAGTTTTTGCTCGGCAAAGATCTGCTTAGAAATGAGATCAATATCTAACGCATTAGTCTCTAAAATATCGGCCATGCGTTCAACGATTGTATCCATTAGACCTAGAAAAACCGTTTCGGCCTGATTATATTCATTCTTTAAAATCTTTTTTGCAAATACTTGAAAGGGCTTTGGATCACTATAGCGGACTGTAATAAGGGCTGTTTTTGTCATGATAAAGGAAACAGGAGCTAAAGTAGCGGCTTCCGTACCGGCATGGGTGACGATCGTAGAGGTCATATACACAATCTTATTGGCTTCATAAAGCCGGCTTGATTCTTCGATTTCAAGCATCTCTTCCAAAGAGGGGATGTGAAGACTTAGAAGGCTTTCTATTTGTTTAATTTCCTCCGGAGTTGGTGTGAGCAGATCGTACCAAATAGCATCGGGCTGAATCGCAGAAAGAGGTGTGATTTCGAGCTGTTTAGATGTAGGAGAGAGAGTATGTAGCATAACGTCGCACAATATATAATGAGTGACTTAATGTATAATGCTTTTTTTATAGGAAGTTCTCACTAAAAAGATTTAATACGCCAAACTCAGGTTACTTAACCTGAGTTTTGGGGGCCACTATGTAGGTTCTGGAACCTATTTTAGACGAAAAACTGTTCCTGAGCGGATGGTTTTCGCCATTTGCGCCCAGAGAATGTTGTTGGCAGCATCAAAATCAACTTCTTTTTTAAATAAGATCTTGAGAGCCACTAAATTCACTCGAGATGTACAAAGCAAAATGACGGTATCTTTGCGCAAATGCGTATTTTGTAAATCTTTTAATCCTAAATAAATGCGATTGATAAAATGGAGAAAGCTCTCTCCATTCTTGGGTGAGACAAGACATTGCGAATGGTGAAACATCGCAGCTGCCGCAACATGAGTGTCTAAAATTTGCATGGAGTCTTGCCCCAGCCATTCCCCACAATGAATTTCATTTAACCAGGCAACATTTGCTATTGATGCTTGAGACAACGGTTCTTGGAGCTGACTTGCAGTTTGTGCTGTGCGCGTATTTTGAGCATGGATTATAAAAATGGGACGATCGCCCATTTCCTGTTTGAGGCGTCGTCCAATCGCACGAGCGTCTCGCTGACCCTGAGCTGTGAGGGCATTCACAAAAGCGTTGGGATCGGGATCATAAAATTTCCCATACAAGGCTGCAGGAGTTTCTGCGTGAGTCACTACCCATGTTTCATAGGCAGAGTCAAAAGCGGTAAATGAAGAAGAGTAACTCAATAGGCCGTTTTCTAATAAGAACCCCTGATGAAAAAGGGGGAGAGAAAAGTGTTGTTGACGGATTTTCTGAACATTGGGATGGTCCAATGCACGCAAGGCAAAGGCCGTTGAAATCATAGGAGAGCCCCAGAATAAATTTTTGCGGCTTCCTGTATATGCCATATCTACCGGCCACGAGCCGTCTCCTTGTTGTAAATACACGAGCCTCTCGATCTCCATGTGATCCGCAAGGCCCCACTCGTTGGAGACAATGATCCTAGAGGCTAAATCAATAGGTGTCATACTTGAACCCATTTGCTCTTGCACCTTGTCTACAAAAAGGGCTTCGAAACGTTTCTTTAAATGGGGAGAACTTTGGAGTGCTTCTCCCATGAAATAAAAGAACATTTGATTGCCGTAATATAAATTCCCCTCTTTTCGTACTCCCTGTTCCAAATAATGGAAGAGAAAGTCCTCAGTCATCTGACATTCTTCCCCCTTTCCTAAAAGATGGATCAAGCGGAGTGCAGTTGGCACAGACAGTAGGATCAACACGAGCCTCCCTTCCATCATGAGGAGGGAAATAGGTCTGAATACACCCCTTTTCATCTACATTGCCAATCAGTTTATCAACAACGCGCTGGAGATCTTCGATGGAGCGTTTTATACCAGAGCAATACTGAAGAGGGCCAAGGCAGTATCATCTACATCGGGAGGAAGCAAGGTAGGGTCCTCAAAAGCTAAAAAGACCCTCTTTATGTTGATGTTTTGCGATGTAGCTCAAGCACGCTTCAATGGTTGTCGGACAGAAAGATTTTTGGCGCAACAGATCAAGAATGACGATGGTGTCGAAAATTTCAGGAAAGGGAGTCTTGATAGCACCCTTAAACTTTTGATCTCCACTAACAAGGGGTTGAGAGACGTTTCACGCTGCAATTGTGGATCAAGAACCGATACCCTTTTTCCACTGCTGATTGACTGCTGCTCTCTTTTATTTGGTTTAGAATATTTGCACTCAGACTTTTAGAGTGCGGTACAATAGCTGCCCGTTTCTGCTGTAGGGTACCTATTCCAAGTGGTCGATGTAACATAGAAGCGAGTCTAAACATGGGAAAGTCACGCGTTTGTTTGATTAGTTCAAAAAAACATATGCTTGCGCGAATTAAATTAGAATAAAAATTCGACGCAAGTATTTTATCATTTAGGGCTAAGTGGACATACCACTGATGTTTAGTAAAATCATAGCGCATCCCAGGAAGTGGATGATGATAGACCTTTAACACATCTGACAGCAGCTTATGGCGACGGTTTCCCTCATTTACTAAGCCCATCTCTGCATTTTTAAACCTCACAAAGGCCTTATATATTGAGGTGAGTTTGTCTATATGACCGAACTCATTTGTTAAAATAAGATCCATTTTTTCCAAAAAAACAGGATTGCCATAGTATTGAGTTTGCAAAACTTGATTAAGCTCAGTTCGCCGTGTGCGCAGATTTTCAGGATCATTGCGCAATTGCAGTCCCTTCGCTGCATCTCCAATAATTAAGATACATATGCCGCCGAGAAGGATCGTTTTCTGCAATTTTGAAGGGATCCCGTAAAGAATGAGCGAGAAGGATTTCGCTTCCTTTAGCCATTTTTTTCTATATCCGTAATAACTATCGCTCTTGCAATCGGAAATAAAAAATTCCCCCGCCAGCCTGAGAATTTGGAATACTTCCTTTGTCACATACTCATATTTCCCGATTTTATCATCGGGACGGGCCTTCCGTGTCACGGTTTGGCAGGGTTGAAAAAAACCCGCTTCATTACAGATCGCCTCGACAAAAGTTGTTTTCCCAACTCCACTCAAACCAAAAATGGCAAAATGGTGACCAGACATAGCGTTACCTTCAATGAGCTTGCTTATCACTTGAATATTCTAACGAACAATTTAATTTGTTGTCGCAATTTCCTTTTCACCAGATAGTGGATACGTGGCAAAAACTGTGAATAGGTAAAAATGACAGATTTAGCATTCCAGACGAAAAAGAGGACAGGTGCAAGTGTTAATGCCTATTTGATTCTGAAACAGAAAGGTAAAATTCTGTTGCATTTGAGAAAGAACACGGGCTATTGCGATGGGATGTGGGGTTTGGTGGCAGGGCATGTGGAAGACGGTGAGTCGGCAACTGAAGGGATGATCCGAGAGGCCCGCGAAGAAATCGGGATCGATATTCATCTCATGCAAGTCGTTCATATCATGCATCGAAAAACAAATCGTCTAAATATCGATGTTTTTTTTGATTGTCAAACGTGGCAAGGAGAGATTCAAAATCGGGAGCCTGAAAAATGTGAACAGCTGGAATTTTTCCCTTTAAGTTCTTTACCTTCTAATATAATTGATTACAATGCAATGGCTCTGCGGCATATCTTGGAAGGGAGATTCTATTCAGAACATGGCTTTGCAGCACGCCAATAGTACTAAAGAAGCATATAGGGTGAAGTAAAATGAAGATAGGTGTGATTTCAGATACTCATGTTTTCACTTAGACTCATATTATTCTCCCATCTTAAATACTATTTTAAGGACTTTTGCATTTTTTTTCGCAATTGATTGAAGAGACAGGAACTTCAACTTCCAAAAATTAGAGTTGCTTGGACATGACTGTAATGGGGAATTGGTGCAAGAAAGTACGCTCCAGTACACGCCATCCCATTTTAGAGTACCATCCTTCCTTATCTGGCGTAAACAGATAGATCTGCGAGTATCCCAACTGCATGAAAAAATGCTCCGCCTGACTCACAATAAATGCACCTATACCTTGACGTCTATATTTCGGTGATACTACCATGCCACCAATCCATGGAGAAAGATCTGTCCGGGTGCTAAGATCTTCTAACTTCAGGGTAAATGTCCCTATCAGCTGTCCTTGGTGCAGAGCAATGTATGCCTTTGGTAAAACTTGATCGGTAACGTACTGCTTTTGCCTATTGAGGTAGTCAGCAAGTTTTTCTTGTTCTGTGAGATAGGAGAATTCCTGATATTTCATTTCTGCAACACTTTCAAATAAGTGCATATTATTAGACAAGGGTTCAATCTCTGTTACTCGAACCTGTGTCATGCTACTCGAATTGATGAGGAAGGTTGAGGGGAAGTGAATGGGGAGAGGGGGAGAGGCGGTGTTGGGCTTCGTGGAGGGCCGCTTTGAGGTTGGGAAAAAAGTTCTCTTCCCCAAGTTCCTCTATGAAATGGGATTTGTGGAAAAGACCGGGTTGAGCGCCTGCGATGAGGAGGGAGATCTCTTTGCTGCGGCATTTTTGGTGAAATTGTTTGAGGGCGCGGAGGCCAGTGGCATCGATAAGGGGAGTTTTATCGAGACCGAGGAGGAAAAATTTTGGGATTTCGTGCATATGATTTAATGCATCGTCGAGGAGATGGGAGACACTGAAGAAAAAAGGACCATTGATCTCGAAAATAGCAATTTCAGAAGGGAGCTGCTGTTCAAATATAGGATTGTTTTCCTGACCAGAGTCGCTCTTCTTGTTTTTAATGCCAAGACCGCTCGAAGAGATGTTTTATCTGTCATCCGCTTTAAGAAAAGCATGGCAGCAAAGATAACACCTGCTTGGATGGCAATGGTAAGATCAAAGAGAAGAGTGAAAGCAAAGGTCAAAACAAGAGAGAGCGCCTCCCCCCTGGCCCCTTTTAATAACTCAATAAAACGGGGAAGTTCACTCATCGTCCATGCAACATAGATGAGGATCGCAGCAAGAGTGGCTAAAGGAATAAGGGTGACGTAAGGGGCCAAGAAAAGCATCATCAAAAGGATTGTCACAGCGTGGATCATTCCAGCGACAGGGGTTCTTCCTCCAAGCTTAATGTTAGCTGTGGTTCGGGCGATGGCGCCAGTGGCGGGGATCCCACCAAAGAGGACCGAGCCCAAATTGGCAAACCCTTGGGCAACCAACTCACAGTTAGAGCGGTGTCGCCTTCCGGTAAGACCATCAGCGATCGATGCAGAGAGGAGAGATTCGATCGCAGCGAGCAATGCTATTGTAAAGGCACTGGGAAAGAGTTCGAGAAAAAGATCCCAAGTAAAATGGGGAAAGGAAGGGGAGGGGAGGGAGCTGGGCATCTCTCCGTACCGGCTTCCGATGGTTTCGACAGGAAGGTTAAAAAGAGTTGTAGCCAAGGTGCACAAAAGAATGGCAAGCATCGTTCCAGGAAAACGGGGAGCTACCCTTTTTAGCCCAAAAATAAGCGCTAGTGTCGCAAAAGAAAGGAGTGTCGCAGCGGCATTGAGGGTTGGAAAATGGATGAAATAGAGTTTCCACTTTTCAAAAAATTCGGGAGGAAGAGTATCCTAGGGACAAACCAAAAAAATCTTTAATTTGTGAGGAAAAAATAACTAGCGCAATTCCTGTGGTAAATCCCACAATAACGGGATTGGGGATGAATTTAATGAGAAGTCCCAGGCGGGCGATCCCCATGATGATGAGGAGGAGGGCCGCGATGAGGGTCGCCACAGCGAGCCCTTCGTATCCAAAGCGGGAAACAATGGAGTAGATGAGGATTACAAAAGCGCCTGTGGGACCACCTATCTGGACTCGGCTTCCCCCTAAAAATGAGATCAGGAAGCCGGCAACGATCGCCGTGTAAAGCCCTCGCTCCGGATCAACCCCGGAAGCAATGGCAAAGGCCAATGCCAGAGGAATGGCGATAATCCCCACACAGGCACCGGAAAAAAGATCGCGGTAAAAATGGCGGAGTGAATACCCCTCTTGAAAACAGCTCCATGACTTAGGAATAAACTCTTTGCATCTGTTTCTGATTTTTGACATTATCTTATTCGCCATTATATCAAATTATATGTGATTATTTATTTTTATGCATGCACTCGATCTCTCTTTTGCGCAGTGGAGGCACTGGTGTTCTGAAAACGGCCTTCCCAGTTATGTTGCTAAGCAAATTTTGATTGGATCTATCAGAAGCGGGAACTCGCTCCCTTGCATTTCACCAACGTGGCATTGCCTATTAGGGAAAAATTGGCGACTGCTTTTGATTGGAGCCTGCTTAAGATCGATGCCGCTCTTAAATTCTCGAGATGAAAGTATCAAATATTGCTTCAAACTAAAGATAGTTTGTTGATCGAAATGGTTTTGATGCCGAGTGAGAATAGGGTGACTCTTTGTATCAGCTGTCAGGTCGGGTGCCGGATGGGGTGTCATTTTTGTCAGACGGGGAAGATGGGATTTAAGCGTAATTTGACCTGCGCAGAGATTTTGGAGCACTTTTTTTAGCCAATAGCGTTTCTGATCGCCGAGTGACGAATATCGTTTTCATGGGGATGGGAGAGCCGTTAGATAATTATGAGGCGGTTGTGAAGGTGTCGCCGAAGTGATGATTGATCCTGAAGGGCTTGCCCTATCCAAATCGCGTGTGACGATCTCGACTTCAGGGCTCGTCCCGAAATCAAAGAAGCTGGAGCAGACGCCCGTCCGTTTGGCGATCTCTCTTCATGCAAGCAGACGATACGAAAAGGACAAAGATGATGCCCGTGAATCGGAAGTATAGCTTGAAAGAATTAAAAGAGGCTCTTTTAGAGTACCCTTCACCTCATCGGTATGGGATCACCTTTGAATACGTGATGATCGATGGGGTCAACGATTGCTCGAAGACGCAAAAAAATTAGTCAGTTACCTACATGGCCTTAAAGCAAAAGTCAATTTAATCCCCATCAACCATTTCCCTGGTATTGATATGAACCCCTCCTCAGCTGAGAGGTCAACAATTCCAAGCTTATCTCACCCATCGATCTATTGCTGCACCCATTAGGTATAGTCGGGTCAAGATGTGAGTGGTGGCTGCGGGCAATTGGCTGCCAAAAGGGAATCGGAACTCCATCTCGATCCCCGTCAATTGCGGAAAAAATCACCGGACCAAAATCAAATGAGTGGTGTCGGGAAGATGTTTTCGGATCGCATCGATCCGGTTGCCACGTAATGGCTGAGATCAGCGGGGCGCGAGGGAGATCGATAATGAGGCGGGGGTGCTTCAAATTGGAAGGCGTAAGCTCCGATGATATCGGCGTAGCTATCGGACACGCTATAGGAGAAATGGATTAACTGTGGGTTTCCCTTCTTTTTGATGTAATCGAGCACTCTTTGTAGCGAATCGGATCCTCTGCTGCTTTCCTTGTATAATCCTCATCAGAAAGAAAGCGGTATTCTCTAAATCAGAACAATATTGAGAGGGGATTGGTATTTATTCGATAGCTCGATCGCTGCTTTTAATGCTCTTCCGAGTCTTCGAATTGCGCAGAGTGGTGCCCCATGGAATGGCTCTTGGAAGGCCAACTCCTCTAAAACTTGGCGAGGGTATCCCTTCTTGAATGATTTTGCGACCCATCTGAGGAGCAAACCGATCACCATAATCGCCAACACAAAGTAACGTGCGTATGATTTTTGGATAAAAAGGGTAATCTCAATAGCTGCCATGATGAGGAAGACGAAAAACATAAAGACTCTCTCCCACCTGCGAAGAGGGAGCTTACGATCCGTTGAGGTTGCTCCCAAATTGAGAGCGATGGCGCCCACAAAACCAATAGCATAGAGGTCGGCCAGCAAGGTCAGTTTTTTAACTGTTACGATAATGACAGCAGGAATGACAGATGCAATGAGCAAAGGGAGGAGAGGGACCCCATATTTATTAACTTTTTTGAAGCCAGTGGGTAGCTCATCGTCACTGGCCATGATGTATTGCAGGGCGACCAGGCCATTAATTGCGGTATTGACAGCTGAAAGGAGAATAAATCCCACAATAATGCTTAAAGCCCCCGAGAAGATTTGGCTAAACGTCGATCCCAGAAGCTTGCTCCCAAAAATATGGGCCATGTAGCTCAACATGCTATTTTCAATATGGGGAGCTCCCGGAGCGGAAACGGATTGATCGGCGACAGTAAGGTGGGGAATGGCAGTCGCTGCGAGAGCAAATAGGGTAGTAAAGATGATGACTTCGAGCATCACAATAAGAATGGCGGGAGTCGATGTGCGGGTCACGCTAGGGTTTTCAAGTGTGGCTTGCGGGTTCAACTTCATCACGGGAGTCATATTGGCGATCGTCTCTACACCTGAAAGAGCAACGATGACGGAACAAAATTGGCTCCACAGGGTGAGTGGTTTGAGGTGAAGGGGGAGCTGCTCCCATCCCTCCTTCAAAAAGGGGAGTGAGAGAAGAGCCAACCCCGTGAATACCGCAACGGCGGCAATGGTAATAATAAGGGCAAAAGTTCCTGTGTGGCGTGGACCGATGTAGTTAGCGCACCCAATAATCAGCGTAAAAATAGCGGAGTAGAGGATGGCATCGGAAACGGAAAAATAGCTAAAAGCGGCAAGGGCGCTGAGCGATGCCGTGATCAAGTAATCAGCTGTTAAGAAAAAGGCGCCTAAGATAGCGGCCCGAATCCACCTCCGATCACTTTGAGCTCGACGGCGCAGGCTTGCATAGACACCGCCCCCTTGCGGATAGTATTTGCAGATCAAAGTATAACTAATACCTACAAAGAGAGAGAGGATCGAAACACCCAATATGGGCCAAAATGAGGAATATCCGGCCACTATAAAGGCCAGACCAATCACATAAGCTTTACTAGTCCCCCAGTCACCATAGAGAATGGCAGCGGCTCGTGAGGCATTGACATTGCGGGGTCGATGGCTGACAACTGATAACATATTTCTTATGGAAAGCAAGGTTGATGCCACTTTCAGGTGACAGATGTATTGGATAAGTTTGCGTGGCTTTTTACGCTATCAACGGATAGAGTCATAAAAAGTGCGATATCGGATGGGAGCACTAGTATGAGAGGCATTTTGGAAAAAACAGAGGAAAGAGAGAGCATCGAGATCAGAAGTGGGCATCATAAATTATTTGGAATCCTTCACCGCCCAATCTGTTGCGAGACCCCACCATTAGCCATTATTTTTCACGGTTTTGCGAGCAACAAACACGGCACCAATCGGTGTTATGTTAAACTGGCTGAGTCATTGGCGCAGCAAGGGACCGCAACACTCCGATTTGATTTTAGAGGATCGGGAGATAGTGAAGGGCAGCTATCGGAGTTTTCCTTGGAAGATTTATTGCACGATGCCCTTGCTGTATTGGAATATGCGGAAGAGATCGATGGGATTGACAAGGAACGGATGGCTCTTTTTGGGGCCTCTTTAGGAGGAGCCCTTGCCCTCTTTAAGCGGCCGCTCGATTCCAAAAAATAAAAGCGATCTCCCTATGGGCCCCTATTGCCAGCGGGGAGATATGGTACCGAGATTTTTTAAAGCAAAATCCACAATATATTCAGGTTGACCCTATGCAAGCCTTCTCCTCCTACCGGGGCATTGCTCTCCACCCACTCTTTCGGGAACAGTTCCGCACAATGGCTGCTTGGAAAATCATCGATCATCTCGGTGAGATCCCCATTTTGATGATGCAAGGGGAAAAAGATACCACGGTAACGATCAATCACCATGAGGCATTCAAACAGGCGTGTAGATATAGAGAGAATACTCGCTTTATTCATTTTGCCGATGAGGAGCATACCCTCGGCGCTTCCCCATTTTTTCCTGAGGTGATTCAAGAGATACTCTCCTGGTTTAAAAAATATCTGTAATCATGTATGGGTAAAGCATGGAAAAATCTTTTCGCACAAGAGAGGGCAAAATATCAGCCAACCCTTCCTCAGATTTTTACTCAAATTGATGGTATTGAAGCTGTTGTTGGACAAATAACGCCGGCACCAGATGCCGTCAAATCTCATTTTCCAAAAACCGGAACGCTTCCTCTGATTCACATGACCGCTCACGAGAAAAAATCATACCCACCCTTACGTGTTGGCGTGGGGTCATCTGGAGGGCAGGCCGCTGGGGGACACAACGTCATTATTGGACTCTTCGATGCCTTGAAGAAGCTACATCCCGGTTGTCGCCTATTTGGATTTAGGGGGGGCCCTCTGGAATTATTGAAAATCGGTACATTGAGTTGGAACAAGAGCTCCTTAATAATTATCGCAATACAGGGGGATTTGATTTAATCGGTTCAGGAAGAACTAAAATCGAAAAAGAGGAACAGCTCCAAGCGGTCCGTACGACCTGCCGTGATTTAAAGCTAGATGGTCTGGTGATCATTGGAGGGGATGATTCCAACACAAATGCAGCGCAACTTGCTGAGGATTTTTTAACAGAGGGAATAGCGACTCGGATCCTTGGTGTCCCTAAAACGATTGATGGCGATTTAAAAAATGCCTTTATTGAGTGCTCTTTTGGGTTTGACACCGCTTGCAAGGTCTATTCAGAACTGATCGGCAATATCTGCCGAGATGCCAATCGAGTTAAAAATACACCCATGTGATCAAGTTAATGGGGCGCTCCGCATCCGATATCGCCCTTGAGTGTGCTCTACAGACCCACCCCAATCTCGTTTTGATTGGAGAAGATATCGCGGAAAAAAACTCACTTTGCAACACATTGTCGAACGACTCTGTGTAAGTCATTGTGCCAGAAGAGCGGAAGAGGGAAGAATTACAATGTGATCTTGATTCCTGAGGGCTTGATCGAATTTATCCCCGAAATGAGGGAATTGATTTCCCAGTTGAACACATTTCTCGGCCATAACAAAGGAAGAGATACTCGAAGCTCCGGAACCAGAACCAGCGTAACTTTTTAGCCTGCCAAAAGCAATACAAGAGCAGCTTCTCTACGATCGGGATCCTCAATGAGAATGTGCAAGTCTCACGATATCGCCATGCTTCAACCGCTTGATTGAATGGTCCAAAAGGGCGCTCTCGCTGGTGCATCAGTGGTTTTAAAGGAAAATTTGCTCCTGTCGGGCATTTCTTTGGATATGAAGGGAGAAGTGCTTACCCTACCAATTTTGATGCCAATTACTGTTACGCATTAGGTTTTACAGCAAGCCGCCCTAATCGCCTCTCAAAAAACGGGTTAGATCGTGGTGCTCTGAAGCACCTCCACGAACCCGCCACTCATTGGATACCTATAGGAGTGCCATTGACGGCGATGATGGGGCTTGAGATGAAAAAAGGGAAAGAAAAAGCGGTGATCACAAAGGCTTTGGTCTATTTAAACGGAGAGCCATTTAAATACCTAGAGCAGCACCGGCAAAAGTGGGCCACAGAAGACCACTACCAATTCCCCGGGCTGATCACAATTTTTTGGGTCAGCCTCTCTTTGTGATCCCTTTCCTGACGCGTTACTTGGAAAAAAAGTGGCGGCCCGATCACTCAGGTCCGCCACCCCGGAAATAGAGATCTTAAAATCATTAAACGCGGCTGATCCGCTCAGTTAGCTGAATCAACATTTGCAACAGACTTGAACCTTGCTGATTACCCTGTTGGTTTTATCTATTGTGGAATTTAATTGCGTTTCGCTCACTTGAGCTCCCTGTCTGAGCAGAGTTAAGTTATCTTCCAATATGTTTCGGACTGCGGAGAATCCGTTGGTTGGTAATTTCCAAAACTTCCAGATCTTTTTGAGCCACCTCCTTCGGTACCTCAACGTGTCTCGTGGCATAAAAAATGTACAAAGGGCCACCACTACCGTCAGGATTAATCTCATTGATTTCTTGGTGTTTGTTTCAATTGTTTCCACCGCAAATAATTGATCTCGTGGCTCCGACTTCTTGAAATGGAGCCCCGCCTCCCAATCGATCAAGCGATTTTGAGCAGAAGCATTCGTTGTCATCCCTTTTGCTTCTGTTTGAGCCGCTTGGTGGGTAAGTTGGACAGCTTCGTAAATGCTTTGATAAGCAAGCAATAAGGCATCGATTTGAATCTCCTGCCTCCCTTTCTTTTCCTCTACAGCTGTAGCCGCTGCCGCGATCTGAGCTGCTGCGGTTTGTGCCGCATGATTATTAATAAATTTTTCGGACTCGAAGCATAAGAACCCCTTAAGTAGGTTAAACTCAAACATTTTACCACAGCCCCAATTTAAAATAAATATTTTATTATAATTATATTCCGAATCTATAAATTCCTTAAAGAAAAGAGAATCACATCTTTATCTTGAATCTTTAAAATAAACACATGGAAATCCATGTTAAATCATGAACCTATCCCCATAATCAGCGCGACAAGATCTTAGGGATCATCTCGCGCTGATTATCGGGATAGGTTCATAATCATTAATCATCAAAAAAAAGTTCACACGCTAGATAGCTTCCCGCTTGTTCCAAGCTGCTGGCTGGGTGCCAAAAAAAATGGACTATTGCCTACATACACCATACTACGGTATTTATGTTAAAATGAATACACATAAAGCAACATATACTCTTCCAGAAGAAGTTCTTGATGAACTTAACACCTTTGTTGAGCAAAGACAGCGCAGTCGTTTTGTTGCTGAGGCCATACGCTTAGCTTTGGAAATTAAAAAAAAAGAACTCGAAAGAGGCTTATAAAGAAGCCGCTACTGATAAAGAGCGAATTAAAGAAATTGAGGAGTGGTCTTCTTTAGACATCGAACATTGGGATGAATAAACAACCAAAGCGGGGTGAGATATATTGGGTTTCTTTAGATCCAACGATTGGCTCTGAAGTCAATAAAACACGCCCAGCTCTTATTCTTTCTAATAATTTAGCAAATCAACACTCACAACGTGTTATCGTTGCACCTATAACAAGTTCGATAGAAAAAATTTACCCCTTTGAAACAAAAATTAAAATGCCTCGAGGCATGAATAAAGTGATGTTGGATCAGATTCAAGGCATTGATAAAATAAGATTAGGACCTAAAATTCTTTCAATCTCGCTAGAAGAAATGAACGAAGTTGAAAAAGCTCTTAAAATCACCCTTGCGCTTCATTAGCATTTTATTGGGAAATATTTTAAATCGCGACTTTCGCAGTCAACGCGGTAGGTGCAGAACAGTAACTGGTCACTCAACGTATACTCTTCATGCCAAAAAGATAAGAACGATACACCGATAACAACGATAATAGTAGAGAAGGGACTTTTTTTTTAAAAAAAATTTCCATCGTTGTTATCGAATCAAAATCTGGTAGGACCCATATTACCGAGGTTTAATTAATGATTCTTTAAAACATTTTGTTTAAGCCAGGTGACAAGTTCTTCCTCGGAGATCTCTCCCGAGGCTAAGTCTATAAAATTAAAATAGGCTTCTTCATCTGAGGCTGTTAAATCATAATCATTAATCATCAAAAAAAGTTCACATGCCAGAGCAGCCATTCGCTTTTTCCCATCTACAAATGGATGGTTATATGTAATGCTATACGCATATTTGGCAGCGAGTTCCCAAATTGTTGGCTTCGGATTGTGTAGTAATACATGTGCCTAGGCGAAGCGCAGGCAGATTCCAACAAGTTAAGATCTCGAACTCCTTCGACCCCTCCATGCTCTGCAATAATCTCTTTGTGGTTAGCAATGAGAACTTCAATTTTTATCTATATCGGTTCATTCATGATTTGGCAAGTAAACGCATTAACTTTTTGCGCTTTTTTCTTATTTGTGCGGCTGCATTCATTTGTTTTTCAAATTCAGGATCATAGCCATTGAAAAAAGCTGGATTTCAGAAAGTTTCTGACAATCAAGGCGGCGCGTAGGCCACGGGTCAGGCAGGATTAGCAAGCTTCTAGAATCAAAGACGGTAACTTGGCAGGTAGGTAGCTCCAAAATGTTAAGCCAGGCCCAGGCATAGGTGGGCGGCGCTAGCGCCGCACTCCAGGGAGTCTCGCTAAAGCTCGCTGAATAAACAAAACCAACTCTACGCCTATTTGGCAATAATATCTTAAAAAACTAAGTTAGTTTAATTAATTGTTTATGTTTTATTTATATTAGCTTTATAAGATTTATATATAACTTAACAAAATTGAGGGAGGTTTTTATGTTTGGCCCGCGCGTTATTAATCATCAGAATTTTAAGTTTGGTGCTCATTACCTACATTCAATCGGAGAAAACGAAGTGGATAAAGGAGATCAATGGAGAAGCAAGAGCCCTAAAGGGGAAATAGGCAAGGAGGTTACAGTGTAGCAATAGCTCGTGTGGTTTCGGCTGCGATCGCTGGAATTATAGCTTGCCTTGTAAACTTCGCCCGTAGACCTGAGTAACGCAGTATTTATTCCTATTCCTGTAGGGGTAGGTTTAACGGCTTCAATTATCTTCGGTGTGTGTATTTATGTATTGAACCGACCAGTCGATCGCCTTAATCTCCAGCATGGGCGACTAAGAGATGAACTAAACCTTTTGTTCACAAAGGGTACGTTTGATGATCTTAAAAGATATATTCCACTGGCAAACTCAATTCCCTTGTCTATCAAGGAGCGATCAATCCAGATCAAGGAGCGGAATTATTCGAACTCGTTTGCGGAGTACAAGCTCCACGCGTGTCCGGATTTTATAGAAGGGAACCTGCGAACCAACTCGGAAAATCCTGCTGACAAAATGGCCATCTATAAGAGACAGCATTTATACGGCGATGCCAGAAAAATTTAAAAATTCAAACAAACAAAATTAAGAGGGGTTCAATGGCGCAACCATATAAACCATATGAAACTTTCAATTTTAACGGGCAGTACAACAACATAGATAATACGTATTCTGAGTGGCAAGATGTCACTAGTGGCAAGTAACCAACATCGACTACAAACGGGGAGAAGTACCGGGGAAATTAAGCTTGACTTATTAACCCTATGGTGGCTTTTGCCATTATTGCTGCCATTGTAGCCTGCGCTACGACTACCTCGATGATCGGAATGGATATTCAGGGTAATGTGATTCCTATCACTAATGCTGTATTTATCCCGGCTCCTCTGGTTGGCAGGTTTTTGTTTGTAGTCCTTGTGCTATGTATTATCTTGTTACAATAATCCCTTAGATCAAGGGAGTGATCTGACTCAGAAGGGGATAGGAAGGGAGAGTTGAATTTTTTGTTTACGCAAGGGACATTTAATGATCTGAAGCAATATATCTGAATGACAGAAAGCTTGATTATCTTGTCTATCAGCGCGTTATCACTCCCGATCAAGGTCGCAAGATATTAAATACTTTTTGTGGGAAGCCAGGGATCTCTGGATTTTTATCAAAAGACACAAGACGCTTCAGAGCAGTGGAACACCTTAAGGGATGAAATTTATAGACGATGCCTGAAAAATTTAAAAATTCAAACAAACAAAATTAAGAGGGATTTTAATGACACAACCATATGAAACGTTTAATTTTAACTATCGTTATAACGATGTAGATAGTGAGTATTCTCAGTGGCAAGCGGTGATTAGCGGCATAGAGATTACGAGCGGGGGGGAAGGCAGCCGGGATACGCGTGGCTCTCACCGTACTTGTGGTTCTTGCCATTATAGCTTCCATTGTCGTTTGCGCTGCAACGACGACGATGAGTGTCGATTGATGGTCCCTATACTAATGCTGTCTTTATCCCGGTTCCTGGCACAACCGGGGCTATTATTCTTGTTCCGGTATGGTTGGGCCTGGGGAACAGTCGAATAAATCGAGGGAGTGATCTGACTCAAGAAGGGGATAGGAAGGGGGAGTTAAATTATTTGTTTACGCAAGGGACATTTGATCATCTGAAGCAATATATTTATGACCAAAAGCTTAACTATCTCGTCTATCAATGGCTCATATCTCCAGAACAAGGTCGCAAGATATTGAATCTATTTTGGGAAGCCAGGGGTATTCTGGATTTTATCAAAATACACAAACGCTTCAGAGCAGTGGAAAATGTTAAGAGGGGAGATCTATCAGACGATGCCAGCTCATTTTAAAACGAGTGTTACAAGCTAACTACCAGGTGTCGCCCCATTTGGCTTTTCGGGCTGTTTTGTAGTGCTCTTTGTCGCTGCGGGGAACAGTCACTGTTTCAAGGCCGTCGGGAGTGCAAAGAGGGAGGAGGGTATGTCCTGAGCGATGGAGCGGTGAGCGGATGATGCGGTTCGAGTGGGGCGTGGCCTCTTTTGAGAGGATGAGATAGGAAAATTTCTCATCTTCATAGGGTAGGGTGGCGTGTTTAGCGAGGCGGTGGAGGTGGGTTGCCCGGGTAGAGAAATGGCACCAGTCTCCAGCCCTCAACGGACAAGAGCGTGAATGGGGGCAGGGGGCTTGAATAGATCCGCCGAGCAGAATGAGGAGGTTTCGAGCGCGCATGAGGGTGTGGTATCCCCGTGGCGTCCCCGGCTCGATCAGGATCATTCCTTTGTTTGCCTGTTTCCAACAGGTATTTAGGAGCGGCTCAATCCCGTTTGGGTTGATCTCTCCCAACGAATAGCTCATTAAAATCCAATCGTGTGGCTCGTAAGGGATGTGGAGCATGTCGCCCTGTTTCCATTCTACTTCGGCACCTAACACTTTACCGAGTTCAATAAAATGGCGTTCCCTTCCACTGCCGTGATCTGACAGGGGGTTTGCCAGAGGCTACGGGTCACCCAGTAGGAAGTTCCAGGTCCTGCGCCCAAATCGAGGAGGGTATCTGAAGGAGAGATTTGGGAGAGTACCGAGGCCAAGGCGGCATAGGTAGCTGGGAGTCGAACAATGAGATAGGCAAGCATCTCCTCTCTGGCTTTAAGACTGACTCCTTCCACATATTTCTGGGTGATATCGCGGAGGCCGCTTGGAGTTCTTTTCTCCCGCTGCTTTCAAACAAAGAGGTGATTTTGTGTTGCAGCTCTACAGGTAGTCTCATAGAAACCTGAGGGGGAAAAAGAGGGTTGTTTTGATTCCCCAATCAGTGAATCATGCAGTTGCGAGCATACACAGTATGCCAACCGCGGAGGAGGAGATCACCAAAATACTCAATGGGAGAGAGAGCTCCCCGCCGAGATCGATCTTCCGGTAGCGAATCGGGCCGTAACCAGAGAAATGGGGAGAGGGGAGTAGGGTGGAGATGTCCTAACCCAAAATAACCCTCTGTGAATAGGGCAAGGGTATAGCGGGGAGCGATCCATTCAATCCATCCTTTCTCAAAGAACCATGGGCTTCCCGAGTGGCGACTCCATACCCACCTAAAACCCATCCGCGGAAATTCCACGTTGAAAACACCATTCCCGACCAATGGCAACATGAAACCCCCCTTCGATAGGGGCGCGGTAGAAAAATCGAAACGGTGGCGGAAACGGCTTCCGGGAAAGGTGGTGGTAATCCCGGTGACGAGGGAGAGAGGATCCCCCTCAAGATCATCGAGCCAATTTTGCGGAGCGTGAAGCGGGAGGCTTCGTAGGAAAGGGGAAGTCTCTTCGGCTTGGGTCACAAAAAAGTTCCCCCTCTACATTCCAATAGGGCCAAGGGGTTATAGAGAGACTAGAAAGGGCACTCTGTGGGCGGCTGCGGAAAGGGAAATCGGAGCGCTCTGAAGCGATCTTTGAGATGGAAATAGAGCGGTAGGCAAGGCGGAGATCAATTTCAAAGAGGGGATTAAACCAGGGGGCGTATTCCGTTGTATCAGCTGTAAAATGGCAAACGGTAAAAAGGAGAAGAGATCTAATGAATCTCATGTGCAGCAAGCCATCGCTCGGCATCAATCGCAGCCATACATCCACTCCCTGCAGCGGTCACGGCTTGCCGATAGGTGGGATCTTGGACATCGCCCGCAGCAAAGACCCCGTCGATATTCGTGTAAGAAGTACCTGGTTTGACGATGAGGTACCCTTGGGCATTGGTTTGCAGTTGCCCTTTGAGAAAGTCGGTGTTGGGTAGATGACCGATGGCAAAAAAGACCCCGGCTGCTTCCCTAGGCCCTTCCTTGCCTGTTTTAAGATTTTTCACTGTCACAGAGCGGACCACCTTATCCCCTTCGATCCGGGTAATTTCAGAGTCCCATAAAATTTCTATTTTGGGGTGGTTTTTGGCTCGGTGAGCCATGATTTTGGAAGCCCTGAGTTCATCGCGCCGGTGGACAATATAGACTTTGCTTCCATACTTCGTCAAAAACGAGGCCTCTTCAACGGCGGAGTCCCCTCCTCCAATCACGTAGAGCTCCTTATTGCGAAAGATCGGCATAGCCCCATCGCATATGGCGCAGGCAGTGACTCCCTTTTGCCAAAATCCATCCTCTCCTGCGCCCGGAATATCGAGCAGCTTTGCTGTCGCCCCTGTGGCGATGATCAGAGAGTCACAGCTTGCCACGACTTTCTTCCCATAGACGATGAAAGGGCGTTTCGACAGATCGACTTTCTCAACGTCCTCCGTCAAAAGCGTGGTGCCAAAGCGCTCACATTGCTTCCGAAAGGCATCCATGAGTTCAGGGCCTGTAATTCCCTCTGGAAAACCGGGGTAATTTTCCACCTCGGTCGTCGTCATGAGCTGCCCCCCAGCCGGTCCTGAAAAGAAACCCTCGTAGAGTAAAGGAGTCAAATTAGCCCGTGCCGCATAGAGCGCCGCCGTATATCCCGCCGGCCCCGAGCCAATAATGATCAGTTTTCGCCGTTCCATAAGTGATCATTATACATGAATTTTCTTTTTCTACCATCCAGAGCTCTAATTAAATCCTATTATTTTGAGTCATTGACTTAGCAACTTGATAGACTTTAAAATGGAGCAATGGCGTATAATAACATACTGGAGGAAAGTGATATGGCTAATTCTTTAAAATTTGGGTTTGCTCAGTACGTAGAAACGATCAGGGGACAAGTCACTACGATGCCAGTGCGTACTGTAAACACAGGCGCTCAAGAAAGGGCTTTGTTACCAAGCGTGGGTACGGCATTAGAAGGTACTAGGGTTTCCCACATGAGCATGAATTTGAGGGGAAATACCAATCATCATGTTTCCCCACAGGCACAAGATGGGGAGTTATTGCAACGCACAACTGACGTTTCTAACAGTCACCTCCATCCCACTGTTTCGGTTACGAATGAGATGAGCTTAAATTTGAGAAAGCCGATTGACGATATTCCACAGCCTATAGATTCATGGGAGGTAGGTGTTCATAAGTGTAAGCAGATGAGTAAGGCAACCAATCAAAAGGGGATTAATATTATGATAGCGTGGGTAGAATATTATATGGATAGCAATGATCTTCAAACGGCTAAAACCAAATTTGATCTTATTAATAGCACTTTGGTCAATGAGCACATTAATTTGGGGTCTTATAAAACAAAGGAACTTAAAAAGCTTGGTGCAAGCCTCAATAGACAGATAGCATCACAGGAAGCTTCGGGTCAAACTAACATCTAATCATTGCGCCCCCATCATGCGCCGCCGTATATCCCGCTGGCCCCGAGCCAATAATGATCAGTTTTTGCCGTTCCATAACTAACCTGAGTTTTGAGTTTATCTTTCTCATAATTGGAGGGCTTTTTTGAGCGCAAATCGCGATTTTTTGCGATGATCATAGCCGCAGGCGCTATTTTCAAGCAAAAAAGCGCTATTTGCGCCAAAAAAGGCCCTGAGGATGAGGAAGATCAACCCAAAACTCAGGTTAACTAAGCGTTATACATGAATTTTTCTTCCGGCCGGAGCTCTCATTAAATCCTATTATTTTGAGTCATTGACTTAGCAATTTGATAGACTTTAAAATGGAGCAATGGAGTAATAACATACTGGAGGAAAGTGCTATGTGTTCTTTTTCATTTGGTTTTGGTAAGTACGCAGAAACGATCAGAAGAGAAGTCACTACGATCCCTGCTTATCCTGCCACAACAGACGCTCAAGAAAGAGCTTTGTTGCCAAGCGTGGATATGGCATTAGAAGGTACTAGAGTTTCCCACACCAGCATGACTTCGATGGGAAATATCGCTCATCATGTTTCCCCACAGGCACAAGATGGGGAGTTATTGCAACGCACAACAGACGTTTCTCAAAGTACCCTCCATTCCCCTTTTTCGGTTGCGAATGAGACGAGCTCAAGTGATGGGCAAGAGAGTTTTGTGTGGATAGACGAAAATGCCATTCCCAAGCCTCGTATGTCATGGGAGGACAGTATTAATCAGAGCCATGTGAAAAGTCTGAAAAGAAGGCGAAATGGAATTAGTAGTATGATGAAGTGGGTACAATATGATATAGATACAGAACATCTTCAAATGGCTCAAACCAAATTAGAGCTTATTAATACAACTTTGGAGAAAAATCCGATTAATTTGGGGACTCGTCAACAAAAGAAACTTGACGAGCTTCGTGCAAGTTTAACTTAAAAATCACATTTTTCGCACAGTTGGATAGCTTCATGTTTTGCCAATACAATATTTAAATCGTTGACCTACCACATTATAGTTCAAGCTTAATTGAATTTAGAGTATAGTTTTAATAAAATCAAATCTATATGGAATTTTTTTTATGGCTAATTCTTTATCATTTAATTTTGCCGGTTATGTAAATTCACTTCAGGTGCAATGCATCATCCCGCTTTTTGATCCTGTGGCAGAAAGTACGCAACAAGGAGTGCGTTTTCAGCATGTAACAGAGGGTGTTCCAAATAGAGATCTTTTACAACACTTGGATACGGCTTTGCAAAATAATAGGAATTTCCACATGGCGCTCCAGACGGAACCACAAATGGAACCCCATATAGAAATAGCTCCGCTGCGCACGATTCCTGAAAACCTTTCTAGGGAAGCTCAGAGTCAGGGATTAGCGCAACGCGCACATGACGTTTCTCACAGTCACCTCTATCCCTCATCCACCTCAAACACAGTTTTAGCCATAAGGGAGCCCACTATTGAGGGAAACAAATGGCATCATGTGGATGCGGCAACTCTCAAAGTCGCGTCGGAAAAAACTGATTGGAATGAAAAAATAGCTAAGCTCAAAATGACAATTACTCGGTTCGAACAAACGCAAGAGGTTCAAGAGGAACAAGATACGCTAGTCGCTGCTCTCCTTGATTTAGCCTTTAGCTGTGTTGAGGCTCAGCGTTTCAGAACGGCAGGGGAAAAGTACAGAGAGATCCTCACCTTCATGCCACATTTATCCCTTTCTCCGTTGCAAAAAACACGTCTTGAAGAGAGACTAAAGAATTTACGTGGTCGCATTATTGAATCCACTACTGATACTTGGGATGAAGGCGTGCGTCTATTGAGTTTGAGAGGCAAAAAAAGCCACAATCAAGGGATTAATATTCTGATAGAATGGGTATGCCTTTATATAAAAAATGGAGATCTTCAAACTGCTGAAGCAAAATTTAATATACTTAATGAATTAATGGAGAAAAAGTTAGAGTCAGTGGGGCCTAGGAAAAGGAATGAAGTGATACAGTTGGGTAGCACGATATACAAACTCCAACATCGGATTTAGCCTGAGAAGCTGTCCTATTGGCGATCTTTTTAGCAAATGGTTTCCCTCTATTCCAAACAACGAGTGGAGAAAAATGCTTGAAGAACACGTCAATCTTGAGGCTAAGGAGGCTGACGCTTACTTTAGCGATGATGTCAGCAAGGGATTGGTCATAAAAGAACAAACTCTAAAACAGCTTGGACAGATCGGCAGCTTATTGATTCAGGGGATCAATTCCTCCGGAAACCGCTGACTCAGGTTAGTTAGAGATCGATGCTTATCTGCTGGAAAAAAGGAGGGCGGTGGCGGTGGCGTACTCGCGGCAATGGCTGATGGAGAGGAGGCAGTGGCTGATCGAGAGCTCCTGTTTTAGAATTTCTGCGAGATAAAGCTCGGGCTTGCCCAAGGCATTGTTGAGTATTTCAAGTCGCTTCCATGAAATAGTCTGATTCAGGCCGGTCCCGATTGCTTTCGAAACCGCCTCTTTAGCGGCAAAACGACCCGCAAAGTGGGCAGCCGCGTCTTTGTAGCTTTGGCAATAAGCGATCTCTTTTTGTAAAGAGGCGGGTACAAAAGCGGCTGCCGTGCCGTTCAATGGCCTCTTTAATTCTTCCAATCTCTATAATATCTGTCCCTATGCCGCAGATCTGATTATTCTTCATAGTCAGGGTTTCCGTTGTCTGCGACATTACAAAAGATGATTCTACCCGATGCCGTATGCTTGACAGAGAGAACACGTGTACTGACGGTTTCGCCGACAAATTCCCCTCCGCCATTGATGACGACCATGGTTCCATCCTCTAAATACCCTACCCCTTGAAGCTCCTCCTTCCCATGGCGCTGAATCTTTATTTTAAGAGATTCCCCCTGCTGCATGAGGGGTTTTAAGGCATGCGCCAAAGCGTGGAGGTTGATCGTTTTCACCCCCTCGACCTGTGGACGTTGGATCCGACTGATCTCTGAGGTCAGAATATCGGCATCAATGAGGCGAGCCAGACGGAGAACTTTGCCGGAGATCTCTTTAATTTCAGGAAAATCAGTATCTTGATAATGAAGATGGAGCTCAGGAAGCGTTTCTAATTTTTGAATGGTCTCTAGCGCTCGTTTCGCCTTAGCCGCTGTGATTTCATCGGGATCTTCTTCCTGCTGTTGCAATTCCCTGAGCAAAAAGCGGGGGATAACCAATCTATTATCGAGAAGGCCGGAAGTTGCAAGATCGATGATCCGTGGATCATTAAGTGCGGATAGATCAAGGAGGAACTCATTTTTCTGCTTGGCCGTTGGGGTAAATTTAATAAAGGGGAGGCTCACATAGAGCTCATCCGATGCTCTTAGCGTCATCATCACGCCCAAATAGGTACCAAAGAGAAAAATGAAAATTTTAACGATTTCCACGAAGAGATGTGTGGGATGAGTTCCTGAAATATCGAGAATGGCATCAAAAATCAAAAGGAGAGCCAGCCCCATGAGATAGCCAAAAAAGAGTCCCACCATAGTGATGTTAAAAGAGCGGAGCGAGAATCTTTTAAAGAAAAGATCGCAGCCAATAAGAATAGCGCCGATAATCACGCCGACTGCACCACCCCACAGGTAGGTCCACACCGTAGGGTGGGAAACCCTACCAATGGCAAAAGCGGTCACAAAAATCACACTGAGGAGCACAAAAAAGATGCGGAAAAAAGCACGTGGAATCGACATCTTGATTATGCTTCCTTTCTTTTAATAAGATATTTTTTGGAGAGAAGATAGCGGAAGTAGAGCATCGATCCATTGATTAATGCGGAGCCGATAACAATATCGACAGCGCCTCTTGTGTCGAGAGAGATCGGGAGAAATCGCAAACTCATTCCTAAAGAGATCATTACAGCGATTAAAAGATAGTACCCTTTGCCGTAAAGATGTTTCAGAGGGGAGGGATTAGGTAAGGTCTCAATCCTCTTAATCTGTCGTTTCACCGATTTGGCTAAAACCATCCGCCCTTTCAAATACCCAAGGAGCAATGCACAGGTTATGATCACGATAGTGGTTTGGGTACGATCCTTGAAGAGCGTTTCGAAACAGGAAACGAGGGAAAATTTCCTTTCGATGAGGGAGAACACCGATTGCTCCAGAGCTCCGAGCATAAAATGAATCCCTAGCGAGAGGAGGAAGATACCGATCACGAGCCATACTGAGCCAGCTAAAATAATGAGTGAAGGATGTTTGAGTTTCATGGGTGACTCCATTTTTTTATACCAAATTATATATCTAAGAAGCTATTTTTGATAACATTTATGAGTGAATAATGCTTGCTTATCTGATTTGGGACCCCGATCGCAATCTTGTGGTAATCCCTTATTTAAATCATCCGGTGACATGGTATGGATTTCTCTTTGCCACAGGGATTTTAATTGCCTATTTTTTGGTGCGCAAAATGTTTCGGATCTATTTGGCAGCTTCCTCTGAATTTCCAGAAAAATGTGAATTGCAGGCGATCCATCTCACCGACAGAATGACCATGATCCTTGTCATCGGTACCCTTTTGGGTGCCCGGCTGGGTCATGTCTTTTTTTATGATTGGCACTATTATAGCGCGCACCCAGTCGATATTTTTAAAATTTGGGAAGGGGGTCTTGCCAGCCATGGAGGTGTGATCGGCGCCTTTGTTGCTCTGTGGGTTTTCGTGGCCGCGGCGCGGAAAGAGGTGCCGAGCTTGCGCTTTCGCACCGTCCTCGATTTGATTGTGGGTCCTACTGCACTTGCGGGGAGTTTGATCCGCGTGGGGAATTTTATCAATCAAGAGATTACCGGTCTGCCAACAACACTTCCGTGGGGAGTGATTTTTCGCCATCCAATCGATGGTTACGCAGGGATCCCTCTTCATCCTGTACAGCTCTATGAGGCACTTTTTTATTTCTTAGTATTCCTCTTTTTGTTCTGGCTTTGGAATTGGAAAAAGGAATCAGTCGGAAAAGGGCTTTTGAGCGGGTGGTTTTTTCTTCTCGTATTTGGTTTCCGCTTTTTCATCGAGGGAGTTAAAATGCCTCAAAATGCCGTTTTTGATGCTGGCCAGGGATTAAAAATGGGTCAATGGCTCAGTCTGCCGTTTATCTGTTTGGGAATTTTGTTTTTGTTGAGTTATTGGGTCAGTGTTAGAAAAGAAGAATAAAATTTTAATTGCGGGCGCTTATGGCATGGTGGGGCGCGCTTTGGTCCGCAGATTTCAGGAAGAGGGGTTTACAGATCTTCTGACTCCCACCCGCGTTGAGCTCGATTGTATCGATCAAAATGCTGTCCGTCTCTATTTCCTAAAGGAGAAGCCAGAAATTGTTGTGATTGCGGCGGCAAAGGTGGGGGGGATTTGGGCCAATATGCGCTACCCCGCAGAGTTTATCTACGATAATCTCATGATTGCATGCAATTTGATTGATGCAGCGCATCGAAGTGGTGTCGAGCGCCTCCTTTTTCTGGGAAGCACCTGTATTTATCCCTGTGAAGCTGCTCAACCCATATCTGAAGAGGCCCTGATGACGGCCCCTCTTGAAAAAACAAATGAAGCGTACGCCGTGGCCAAAATCGCCGGAGTCAAACTCTGCCAATTCTATAGGGAGCAATACGGACGGCGCTACATTGCGGCCATGCCGACTAATTTATATGGGATCTACGACAACTACCATGCGGAAAATTCCCATGTGATCCCGGGATTGATCAGGCGGTTTCATGAGGCAAAGTTAAGAGGTGCATCTGAAGTTGCCATTTGGGGTACCGGGAAAGCATGCCGCGAATTTCTTTACGTCGATGATTTGGCCGCTGCCTCACTCCATCTACTCCAGATCTATAATGAGCCAATCCACATCAACATCGGCTCCGATGAGGAGGTAACTATACGGGAGCTAGCCGAGAGGATTGCTCATGTTATAGGATTTCAAGGCACCATTACCCACGATCTCACAAAGCCAGATGGGATGTTTCGAAAAAAAACCGATCTTCGACGCATTTTTTCCTTAGGATGGAGGCCTCAAATCTCATTAGAGGAGGGGTTGCGCCGCAGCTACCTCCATTTTTTAGCGATTCAGAAGTTTTAAGATGCTATTGAAGGGGCCAGCGATTTCGAGATTTTTGCTCTCAAGGCCTTTTTGCACTTGTTTGACAGAAGCCATCACCGTTGAATGATCTCTGGTAAAGATCTCCCCAATTTTCATAAAAGGGAGTTTTAGCTGTTCGCGGCACAGATGCATAGCGATTTGCCTTGGCAAAGCACACTCCCGAGCTTGTGATTTACTCAAAATATCATCGATTCTGATCCCGTAGTATTCGGCAACGGCTTGGATAATTTTCCCCGGAGTCAAAACGGCTCTTGCCACTTCAGCAATTAGGTCTTTCAACGTATTTTGAACCCCTTTTACATTTAACGCTTGGCTAATTCCCCGATTCAAATGAGTTCTTAAGACAAGAGCGTCGATGGCTTTTAAGAGTGTTTTTGGACTTGATCCAAAAAATTCTAATAAAAACGCCCCTACACTTTCCTGTAGGGGGAAATTTAATTGGATTAGCCTATGTGCAAAAATCTTCTTCATCTCCTCAGAGGTGGGAAGCTGAAGAGGAGTGACTATGCCCCATTCAAATCGGCTCACAAGCCTCGGTTCGATAAATTTAAGTTCACTGGGGGGAAGACTTGAGGCGATGATGATTTGTTTCCCTTCAACATGGAGTGTGTTAAAAGTATGAAAAAATTCCTCCTGCGTGGCATTTTTACGGGAAAAGATCTCTATATCATCGATGAGAAGGGCATCGACACCACGGTAACTTTTTCGAAATGCCTGCATCTCTCCTATACGAATCGCATCGACAACATGCTCAGTAAAGGTTTCAGCCCTCACATAGAGGACTTTTTTCCCTTGTTTTTGCAGAGCCAGTGCCGCTGCCATCATCAAATGGGTCTTTCCCGTCCCGCTCCTTCCACATAGGTAGATGGGATTGAAATCTAGGGGCACTGTAGGTGCGCTACGGCAAGATTCAACAAGGAGTTTATAGGCTAAGCGGTTCTGTTCGGGAATAACGTAATTTTCAAAAGAGGCCTCTTGATTGAGTTCATCAAAGCGGAATGAAAAAGAGGAGGTCGTTTTGACGGTTTGCTTTTTCTTGCTTGTTTTAGTGTGCGCCTGCTCTTGAGGAGAAGTTTTTGCCAGCGCCAGGTGGATTTTGATCGGCTTGTTGTTGTTGTTAAAAAGCCCTCTTTGGGCCCTCCCCCTAATATGTTCCTCAAACCAGGAAGCTGTAAATGCATCGGGCGCCTCAAGATATAAATTGCACGCATCGAATCGGAGCATTTTCAGAGGACGGAGCCATTTTTGTGCCGTCTCTTTCCCCAGCTCCTTCTCTTGTCGTAAAAGGAATTCGTCCCAAGCCTGCATACGGTTCTGTTCAGATTACTTTGCTTTTTTTGTTGCGAGTCTCTTTTTCATTGTTTCGGGTGGAGCAATGTCACCACTCTCCTTTTTTTTATCAAGCACGCGATTTGTGATCCACTGCTGGATAATTCCGAGAATCATGGAGGAGAGCCAGTAAATATTTAATCCTGATGGGAAGTGGTAAAACATGACTGCAAACACGACCGTCATGATTGTGCCCATGGCTTTTTGTTGCCTTTGCTGGTCAGTCATCTTGCTCGGATCAGCGGGTGCCGCAGTAAAGAAGCGCTGTTGGATGAACATGACTGCTCCCAAAAGAATGGGCAAAAGATGGAACTGGTTGCCAATAAAGAAAATAGGGGTTTGCCACTGAAAAAGCACATCGGGAGCGGTGAGATCATCGATCCAGCCGGGGATAAAACTGGCTCCTCTGAGTTGAAACGAAGATTTGAGCAGATCAAACATGGCGATCAAAAAAGGGATCTGGATCAGAATGGGAATACATCCTGTAAAGGGATTGACCTTTTTTTCTCGGTAGAGCGCCATGATCTCCATTTGCGCTTTTTTTGGCTCTTTTTTGTATTTAGTTTGGATCGCTTGGATCTGAGGGGAGAGTTGTTGCATGCGGCGCATCGATTTAATGGACCAAGCATTTAGTGGGTAGAGAAGGATACGGAGAAAAAGAGTCAAAAGGATGATTGCGAAGGCCCAGGAGCCGGTGATTATGTGGAAGAATTTCATCACCACAAAGAGAAGTTTAGCAAAAGGCTCCGAGATAAAGGAGAACCAGCCATAAAAAGTCCAGGTCGCCACATAATCGGGATTGTAGCCAGTTTGTGGATCGGAATAGAGGCGATCTACAGTTTTTAAAATACTCTCCTCAAAAGGACCCGAATAAATTCGAAAACTTAAACTTCCCCCTGTGACAGGAATCGGAAGTTGAACCTGATAGCCGGGATATTTCGATGCAGGGTAGGGATGGTATTTAGGATCGATGACAGAGAGACGGGTCGGCACTTGACTTCCAGAAACAGCCGTGGCTCTTAGGCCGGCTCCGCTATTTGACAACGGATCGATAATGAGACCCAAATAACCATTCGAATTAGCGACCCAATCGGGATGAACGGAGCTGACGGTTACGACCTCTTTCGCTTTTGGCAGATCGAGTTTTTCAACACCCCCCTTTCCCTTACGGGTGATTCGGTATTGGATTTGAGGGGAGGAGTGATTGGAGATGATCTCCACTTCGGGAACCCCCGATGTGAGCCAAAGCCCTCGGCTATCTCCATCAATTTGAATTGTTAGGTCAAAAGAATAGGGAGCCCCGGAATCCCCCTTAGGGAGCGTGTATGTTTTAGTGATTTTCCGATGGGGTTGAAGCGCCTCAAAGACAATTTTGGTTGGGGTGAATTCCTTAACCTCAAAAACTAATTCCGCCATCTCAGGGTATTCGGAGACAATATTAAGGGCATAGAATTGGGGTGGGATTTCGATTGTTTTTGCGTTTCGTATCCCTCTTCTGAGAAGGGGATAATATCCCCCTATCTGATGAGGTTGTTGCGGTTCTGGGGATCCGGCAATATAATAGGGATGGGCTGGGAATAGGGCGTTATGAGGCTCTTGTTTAGCAATTTCTCGGTCGAAGCCGATCTCTTTTATGGCACTGACGTTATTTTGATTGGTTTCAAAGGGGAGATTGATTTCAGCAAGTGCACCTCCGACATTTGAAAAGAGGAGTTGTTGGTAGGCATTTTCTAAAAGATAAAACTTTTGTTCCGAACTTGAAACAAGAGTAGCGTTCTGCTGTTGAGAGGGTTTGGTGTGACCTGTCAATTGCGGTAGATTCTGCAGATCGATCAATACTCTTCCCCTCCATTCATAGAAACCTACAGGGAGCCATTCGGTTCCACCTTTGTAGAGGACAAGAGCGTTTCCCGAAATTGGCCCATCAGGAAGGGTGAGGGAGCCGTCCTTATATTCCCCTAAATAAACACGGGGAAGGGCATGCGGGGGGAATGTCACGAGTTGTACATCGTACATCCCCGTTGTAGGAAGGGAGGAAATGGTTAACGTATCGAAGGAGGGTAGGGCGTAAAGAACGGCACCCTCTTTAATCGTATCCTTTGAGAGTAACTGCTGCTCTTTTCCTCCAATGTAAGCTTGTTGAGGAAGGGGTTGCTGCCAACCGATCGTCAATGTGGCGCCATTTAATGCAATACCATAGGCAAGCGGCTCCTGTTCATTGGAGCTGCTAAAGATAGGGACAATGGGAAGATCTGAGAGCTGAGCTGTCCGCTTTCCAATATCTACTGCGCTTTGGAGCTTTCTTTTCTCTGCTTGCAACTCCTGTTGCCTCAGTCGCTCCCGATTCTCCCCGTCCTTCTTGTGGTTAAAAAAAAGATTCAACCCAAAAAAAACAATGCTCACCATGAGCACAAACAGCACAGTCCTCTTATCCATATATCCTTAACCTAAAAATCCAGGAGTATTAGAGTACCAAATCCTTGAATACAATTCCAGCAACCCTTTCCGCGCTCGCTTAAAAATTAATTTTTAATCTGAGCTTCTGCCGTATTAATGCAAGTTGAATAACATGATTAGTCCTTCGAGAAAACTTCCAACAGTTTTGAGAAGGGGTCTCGAGGTTTACAACCGGCAAGGGCGCACCCTCCACCTAGGAAAAAGGAGACCTATTGATGGTTCTCAAACATCAATTTACGGACTTTATTTTGATTTTCAGGTGAGCGCCGAAGCCAAAAGGCAATATCGTCTGGCAAATAGATACGGGATTTTTGCTCTTTCCCTTGCGGCCTCCCTGCACCTTCACGATATCCTCCTCGTCCCTTTGTTCTTTTCTCAACAATAGGATTTAGGTTATCCTTTAATCGTTCTTCTATGAAAACGCGTAGGTATTTAGGATAGTTTTTGATCACTTCTTCCTTACTTGCTCCGGCATAGTTGACTGGATAAAGAGGATGTTCGAAATACCAGCATTTAAATCTTTTGCTATATTTCGGAACAATTTTGCCGATCTCCTTTAAAGCTATTGCAAGGTGAGTATTTACTTCTTTTTTTGTGATTTTTTGTCCCATGTCAAACCTCTTTCTTCACACATTGTTTTTACTTTGTGAATGTGCATAGGAACGATTTCATTACCTGGATGCGTTATTTTAATAGCACAAAGGAAAGCCCCGTTTTCATCGTAAAGCTTCCAATCAATACCACCCTTCTCTAAATACCATCCATAATCCCTTTATCCAACAAAAAATTTTCTAAAGAATTTTTTTGAAAAGAGAGTTGATCCGCTCCTCGATCGCATTTTTTTTCTCCATGGCTATTTCCAATTTGGAAAAATACTGCATCAAAATGAGAGATCTTTCTTTTGCTTGTAAGAGATTGTTAGTTTCTACATCACCTTGTAACCAAGCCAGCATGATATTAAAAATCCGCAGCCTCTCGCTTTTTGCAACTGTATCACTGGGTCTGTCGAGAATAGAAACAGCTTGGTTCCATGTTACGGTGGGAGTTTTTTTCTTGTGCTCCCTTTTTGCAATTGAGTGCCCGGGCTTTTCGAGAATGACCACAGCCTGAGTCGATGTTACGATGGGAATTTTTTTCTGACGCTCACTGTCTGTCACCGTCTCTATGGGCCTTTTGAGAATGGAAACAGTCTGCGTCGATTTTGCAGTGGGAGTTTTCTTAGGTTCACTGATTGTAACTCCGTTCCTGGGCTTTTTAGGAATGAAAATAGACCGATTTGGTTTTAAGGAAGGAGGTTTTGTTGCAATTATGGTTTTTTTAGAATCTAATTTATCACGAAATGTTTGGAGTCTCTTTTTCAGTTTAATATCTCCCAATGGGGATAAGCTTATCTGAATTAAATATTCAGAAACGACATTAAATTTGCGTGTTGCCTCTTCTTTGTTGTTGGGGAAGTCTAGAAAAGCGGCTGTTAATAGGGCGTTGATCCCCGCTTCCATGCTTTTTCTACTTCTTTTTTTAATTCCCCAGTTTAGACGTTCCAAGGCATCTTCCCAAAAGGAGTATTTTTTTCTGTTTGGAATTCCATGCGCGTCGGCTGACTGCTGGCTCAAAGAAACAATAGTC